>CAVFPF010000001.1:0-75555 GCA_963624265.1 bacterium
GGTAATTATGATTACATCAAAGGTAAAGGCTATCAATTAAAGAATTAAGATACCTTAGTGTGGTAAAGAATAAACTCTTGGTGGTCTTAACTCAAGGGGTAGAAAACGGTAAAATAAGGTTATAGGTACTTCTTTGCTGAGTACCTATCCATTTTACCTATGACAACAGGTATATCATTGCCAAAACTAAAGACTTGAAGCCACATGTGGTAATCTTCGTTGAAGGCGACACCGATATAGTTCTGTTTGGACGGTTGATTGCCTACTATCGCAAGGTGTCAACCACACCTGTTCATTCATGTGAGATACAGAACCTCAAAGGAGTAAGCCGCTATGCCAGCAGTAAGTTTGTGGGCAAGCTGCAGGGCGAGATAATTCCAAAGGCAGAGAAGAAGGGCGAGAAGGTATATGCTGTGTGCTGCAGTTATGACACGGATGTCTTTGAGGACGAAGAATCTCCGATAGTCGACTGGAAGAAGATTAAAAAGTCGATACTTCGTCTCGGCATTGAGCAGTTCTGTACTGTAGATGTAAAAAGCACCATTGAGGACTGGCTGCTAGATGACCTTGAAGGACTCTGTTCTTTCTTGAAATTGAAGGAAGTGCCACGAAACATCAAGGGCAACAACGGTTATGCAAAAATCCTCGCGCTCTTCAAACGTTGTGGCAAATTCTACACCAAAGGGCTGTCCATAGAGGATTTCATTGATGCCATCAGCATTGAAAAGATACGCAATGCACGAAAGGCTGCTCTCGCAGACTTGGAATCTGTACTCAACGCAAGCATTCCTAACAAATGATATATATTGGCTCTGATGCCATCAATTACGTAGGCAATAATAGACCAGTTGTCTATTATTGCCAAATTTTGACATTCGTCCCATTGTTAATTTGGTTATTTACCCACAAAGGTAGTCTTTTTAGGCAACTCTCAAAATGTGGGTGTCTAAATTAGTGGGAGTATTATACACGATAGTCAGCGCGACTCGGGACACCGCTTCAAATCGCGACGGCTCTTGCTGGTATTGACCAGCCAGACGCCGCTGAACACCATCACGACAGCAATGCCTTTGGTCAGGTTGAAGCGGTCCATGCCCAAGAGGACGGTCACGATGCAAGCCACGATGGGCTGGATGTAGTTGTACATGCCGGCAACCGTGGGACGAAGATTCTTCTGTCCGACCACGATAAACATGTAGCTCACAAATGTGGCTATGACCACGACAAAGAGTATGCTCCACACTGCGAGGGTCGTGAGGGAGGTCCATGTGACTGACACCAGGCTTCGGTAGCTGAATGGAATCATGAAGATAAAGGCATAGGTGAACATCCACTTCATGACGGTGACAAGCGAATAGCGGCGCACGAAGTTCTTGTAGAGCACAAGGTAGCAAGCGTAGCTGAACTGCGCCGTGAGCACCAAGGCATCGCCCACAATGTGGCGAACCCCCTCGCCTGTCGCCATAGGCACCCGGCTGCTGCCGACTATCAGCAACAGCGCTCCTCCGGCACCGAGGGCAATGCCCAAGACCTTCCGGCCCGTGATGGGCTCCTTGAGGAAGACGGCGGCCAAAACCATGGCCCAAAGCGGCATGCTCGTGGTGATGATGGAAGCATCGGCAGGCGACGACAAGCTCACGCCGAAGAGGAAGCACCCCTGGTTGAACACGATGGCGAGCAACGACGCTCCGAGCAGGCGCAGGTGGTCGCGGTGCGACACTCGCTCCTGACCCGTAAGGAGTGAGGTGAGCCAGAAGAGGACCATAGCCCCCGCCACACGCAAATCGGTCAGCACCAGCGGTGTGATGATGCCGCCCGCCATTACCGTCTTGGCAATAGGCGACATCAACCCCCACGACACATTGGCGAGCAACATAGCTCCATGACCCCGAAGACGAGAAGTGTCCATATATTCTCAATATTTTATCCGAATAAAAACGATAGCCGATCAATGAAAGGGCGACAACCTGGCTAAGCTGAACAAAGGACAAAAGATAAAGGACAAGCCGAAAAAACTTGTCCTTTGTCATTATCATCTATACAGAGAGCGAGCTTATCACTTGATGACATCGACACCCATCCAGGGCTTGAGCACTTCGGGCACGAGCACGGTGCCGTCGGCCTGCTGATAGTCCTCGAGGATGGCAGCCACGATGCGGGGCAAGGCAAGAGCCGAACCGTTGAGCGTGTGGCAGAGCTCGATCTTCTTGTTGTCGGCACGACGGTAACGGCACTTCAGGCGGTTGGCCTGGTAGGTGTCGAAGTTGGAGACGGAGCTGACCTCGAGCCAGCGCTTCTGTGCGGCTGAATAAACCTCAAAGTCGTAGCAGACGGCAGAAGTGAACGACTGGTCGCCGCCGCAGAGACGGAGGATGCGGTAGGGCAGTCCGAGCTTCTGGAGCAAGCCCTCGACATGGGCCAACATCTCCTTGTGGCTCTCGGCCGAATGTTCGGGAGTGTCGATGCGGACGATTTCGATTTTGGAGAATTCGTGCAGACGGTTCAAGCCACGCACGTCCTTGCCGTAGCTGCCTGCCTCGCGGCGGAAGCACTCGGTGTAGGCGCAGTTCTTGACCGGAAGGTCCTTCTCGTCGAGAATGACGTCGCGATAGATGTTGGTCACAGGCACCTCGGCGGTGGGGATAAGATAGAAGTCGTCGACCTCGCAATGATACATCTGACCCTCCTTGTCGGGCAGCTGTCCGGTGCCGTAGCCGGAAGCCTGGTTGACTACTGTGGGCGGCATAACCTCTTCGTAGCCCGACTTGCCTGCCTCGGTCAGGAAGAAATTGATGAGCGCACGCTGCAGGCGGGCACCGAGACCACGGTAAACGGGGAAACCTGCACCCGTAATCTTCACACCGAGGTCGAAGTCAATCAGGTTGAGGTTCTTGGCCACCTCCCAATGGGGCAGCTTGGCATTGGGATAGTCGGGGTTGACATTCCAGTTGCCGACCGTGTCCTGTCCGACCACACACTCCTTGAGGCTTGACTTGACCACCCAGTTGTCGTCGGCGCAAGTGCCCTCAGGCACCTCGTCGTACGGGATGTTGGGTATCTGGCAGAGCATCGTGGTGATGTCCTTCTCAAGGGCGGCTTTCTTGTCGTCGAGTTCTTTGTTGGTATTCTTGAGTGCAGCCACCTCGGCCTTGGCCTCGTCGGCAGCGGCCTTGTTGCCCTCTTTCATCAGGGCTCCGATGCTCTTGGCCAGCTGGTTGCTCTTGGCCAGGTTCTCGTCGAGGGTCTTTTGGGTGGAACGGCGCTCCTGGTCCTTGGCGATGACTGCGTCAATGGCAGCCTTTGCTCCATCGAAATGCTTTTTTTCCAGACCGGCTATGACGCGGTCGTACTGCTCGTTGATCAGTTTAAGGGTAAGCATAATATCTGAGATTTATGGATTTGTCTGACTGTAATTTACGTATTTGTCTGACTATAAAAGAGAAAAGGACAATCAAACCGAAGTCCAATTGTCCTTAGTTCATTCTATCAATTGAACTCAGTTCAGAGGTTCAACTGACACATACGACTTGTTCTCACGCTTGCGTGTGAAAACGACCTTGCCGTCGATGAGAGCATAGAGTGTGTCGTCCTTGCCCAAACCTACGTTGAGACCAGGATTGTGCTTTGTGCCGCGCTGACGAACGAGGATGTTACCAGCCTTAACGATTTCGCCGCCGAACTTCTTCACACCGAGTCGTTTGCTATGTGACTCACGGCCGTTCTTCGAACTACCTACACCTTTCTTGTGTGCCATAGTGCTTGTTTCCTTTCTTTTTTATAAGCGAAACCGCTTGGTTATGCAACGATAGACTTAATCAAAATCTCTGTAAAGTGCTGACGTGAACCGACGAGCTTGTCGAAGCCCTTGCGACGGATCTTGTGGAACACCTTAATCTTCTTGCCGCGCACCTCAACCTGAGCTACCTCGGCTACTACTTTAGCGCCTTCTACAACGGGTGCGCCTACCTTGACAGCACCGTCGTTGTCTACGAGAAGCACTTTTTCGAAAGTGAGCTCGTCACCTACTTTTGCGTCTGCGATGTTCAAAACGCAGATCTTCTGATTCGGCTCTACAGCAAACTGCTGGCCCTGAATCTCAACAATTGCGAACATTTGTCCTTTTATACTTTAATAGTTTCTCCGCGAGGCGAGTGTCCAAACCTTGGACGCTGCTTTTTATGTGCCTCAACTCGGATTCAGCGTGCAAAGGTATTTATTTTCTCGAAGTCGGCAAACTTTTGCATAAAGACTTTGACGGTAAAAATGCTTTTTTTCGTCTTGCGTATTGATTTTACTATCTTGACTTTACATTTTTGATTTCCGTTCACTCCCCTATCGAGCCGTCAGCACTCCCGGGAGGCGACGCCGTTTCTACTTTTGTCCGCCCTTCTTCTCCCTGCCGAACTGGAACAAATCGGACTCGGTGTGGCAGCTGTCCATGACTTGCTGCAAGCGGCGGGCTATGTCGGGACGGTCAGCGGCCACGTCGTGGTCTTCGTGCAGGTCGGTATCGAGGTCATAAAGTTGGAAGACGGGACTGTCGGTGCCCACCTGCAGGCGGACGCCCTTCCAACGCCCTTGCCGCACGGCCTGCTTGCCGCCTTGCTCATGGAGCTCCCAGTAGAGATAGGGATGTTCCTGCTGTCCGTCCCTGCCCAACAGCGTCGGGACGGCAGAGAGTCCGTCGGTCTGCAGGGGTCGGGTGTAGCCCGCCAGCTCGGCAAAGGTGGGGAGCATGTCCCAAAACGCCATCACATGGCTGTTGTCAGCGCCGGCCTTGACGTGACCGGGATAAACCATCAGCATGGGCATGCGGATGCCGCCCTCATAAAGGTCCCTCTTGACGCCGCGATACTCGCCGTAGCTCTTGAAGTAATCGGGATTGGCTCCGCCCTCGTGGTGCGGGCCGTTGTCGGAAGTGAAGACAAGCAGTGTCTGCCCGGCTATGCCCAGCGAGTCGAGCAGGTGCATCACGTCGCCCACATAACGGTCGAGGCGTGTGACCATCGAGGCAAACGAGGCCAACGGACGCTCGGTGGAACCGTACGCCCCCTTCTTGGCAGGATTGGGCGTGACGAAAGGCTTCTCGTCGGCCGCCGGTATCTGCTCACAATATGACCGGTAAGTGGAGTCGTGGGGCAGGATGAGCTCGGCGTGGGGCAAAGTGTAGGACAGGAAGGCGAAGAAACGCCCGTCGGCATGGTCGCGAATGAACTGCAAAGCCGTCTGATGGATAGTGTCGGCGGAATAGGTAACCTCGCGCTGGCTGTAGTTTTGGGGCAGTTCGACACGGGTCTGCCCATCCCACATGTGGTCGGGATAGTAGTCGTGGGCAAGCGTCTGGCAATTGTAGCCGAAGAACCGGTCAAAGCCCACCTTGGTCGGGTCGGACACAGAACCGGGATAGCCCAAGCCCCACTTGCCAAAACACCCGGTGGCGTAGCCTTGCTCCTTGAACATGGCGGCCATCGTGAACGTGCCGTCGGGCATCGGCACCTGACCCTCGGGGTCGACGCCCTTGTTGCCACGCACCGACGCATGGCCGGTGTGCAGGCCCGTGAGAAGCGAGCAGCGCGACGGAGCCGAAACCGCCGTGCCCGAGTAGCACTGCGTGAAGCGCATGCCCTGCTGCTGCATCTGCTTGAGGTGTGGGGTGTGAATCTGCTCCTGGCCATAAGGCTCGATATCGCCGATGCCGAGGTCGTCGGCCAGGATGAAAATCACGTTAGGACGCAGCGGTTCCGGGGTCTTGCTCGCTTGTCTGGACGCGCACCCTGTCAAGGCAACGGCTGCCCCGACCACACATCCGGCACACCGGATGGGTGCTACGGGTTTCATTGATTCGGTTTTCTTGTGTTGCATATTTCGTCTTTTAGTTGGTTCATAACGGCCGAGCTGTGCTCGAAGAACATCTTGTAGCCCTCGCACAAATAGTTGAGGCCAGGCTGGCCATAACGGTCGGCTGCGATGCGGTTCTTTGGACATTCGCCATGGCACAGTTGCAGCCATCGGCACTCCCGGCACTGCTGCGGCAAAGCCGCGGACTTCTGCCGGCCGAAGTCGCGCTGGGCGGGCAGTGAAGCCAGCCGGGCGAGATGCGTGCGGGTCACGTTGCCCAGGAGGGAGCTTGGGCCGACAAAATGGTCACAACCGTACACGTCGCCATTCCACTCCATCACAAGCGCATCGCCACACTCCCGACCCAAGGTGCAGACGCCGGGCACGTAGCCGGTCCAATTGGCCAGCGTGGCGTCGAAGAGCTGGACAAACACCTGGCCGATATCGTCCAGCCGCACCCATTCGTCGAAGACTCCGATGCAGAATCTGCCCCATTGCGCCGGAGTTACGGACTCTGGGGTCACGGCTCCGGACCGTGGGTCCCGCTCCACAATCGGCGCGAACTGCAGGTACTTGCATCCTATCTGCCGGAAGAAGCCGTAGAAGGCTGACGGGAAGTCGGCATTGACGCTGTTGACCGTGGCCATAGCGTTCCACTTCGCCCCACTCCGCTGCAGACATTCTATGCTTCGCGCGACTTGTGCGAAGGTCGGACTGCCGCCCCGGGTGCGCCGCAGAGCATCGTGCTGCGGTTCGGGACCGTCGACCGAAATGCCCACAAGCCAATCTTCGCCGGCAAGGAAGCGGCACCATTCGTCGGTCAGCAGCGTGCCGTTGGTCTGCAGGCAATTGCTGATGAGGTGCCCCTGTGCAAAACGCTGCTGAAGGCGCACCGCCTTGCGGTAGAAAGCCAAAGGCAACAAGGTCGGTTCGCCGCCATGCCAGACAAAGACGACCTCGCGCGTAGGCTGTGAGTCAATGTACTGCCGGATGGCCGTTTCGAGCACCTCGTCGCTCATCTGAAGCTGGCCGCCACCAGGATAAAGCTCCGCTTTGTCAAGATAATAGCAATACCGGCAAGCCAAATTGCACCGCGCCCCGACGGGCTTCAGCATCAGGGAGAACGGGCGCAAATATGGACTTACCGTTGTCATGACTCAGTCGTGATGATAAGGCTCACCGTGGATGATGGTGCACGCCCGATAGATTTGCTCGACCAGGAAAAGCCGGACCATCTGGTGGGAAAACGTCATTTTGGAGAGCGAAATCTTGTCGTGGGCGGCAGCGTACACGCGGGGCGAAAAGCCGTAGGGGCCGCCAATGAGAAAGACCAGGCGCTTGGACACGGTCTGCATCTTCTGCTCGACAAACGCACTGAACTGCCGCGATGTAAACTCCCTGCCCTTCTCGTCGAGAAGCACCAGGACATCGCCGGGTTGAAGCCGGTCGAAGAGCTGGTCGGCCTCGCGCTCCTTCTGTTGCTCTTCGCTCAGACTGGAGACATTCTTGAGGTCGGGCAACTCCTCGATAGTGAACGGCAAGTAGTGGCCCAGACGTCTCTGGTAGTCAGAAATGGCTTCCTGAAAGAGCTTTCCGGTCGTCCGACCCGTAAAGACCACATGTAGTTTCATCTTGTGCTGCAATGTTTTGTAATCCAACCGATTGTTGCCTTCCGGTTGCTTCTCTTCCTGTTGCTTCTCTTCCTGTTGCTTTTCTTCCGGGTGTTCCCTTCCGGTTGTTTCCCTTCCGATTTTTTGTCAGTCGACAACTTACCAGTCAATGCCTTTGCCGGCCTTGAGCGTGTTCTTCATCAGCGAACAAATCGTCATCGGACCGACACCGCCCGGCACAGGAGTGATAAACGAGCACTTGGGTGCGACCTCGTCAAACTTGACGTCGCCCTTGAGCTTGAAGCCGCTCTTGCGCGTTGCGTCGGGCACGCGGGTCGTTCCGACGTCGATCACGGTTGCGCCCTCTTTGACCATATCGGCCGTCACGAACTCCGGCTTGCCGATGGCGGCAATCAGAATGTCGGCCGAGGCGCAGATTTCCTTGAGGTTCTCTGAGGCTGAGTGGCACACGGTCACGGTGGCATTGCCGGGGTAGGCTTTCTGCATCATAAGGGTGGCAACGGGCTTGCCAACGATATTGCTGCGACCCAGGACTACGCAGTGCTTGCCTTTGGTCTCGACATGATAGCGCTCGAGCAGGTCCATAATGCCCATGGGCGTGGCGCTGACGAAGCACGGCAATCCGATGGAAAGCCGGCCCACATTGACGGGATGGAATCCGTCGACATCCTTGCGGTAGTCGATGGCTTCAATCACCTTCTGGCTGTCGATGTGCTTGGGGAGAGGAAGCTGCACGATAAATCCGTCCACCTCCGGATTGCGGTTCAGTTCGTCGACCTTGGCAAGGAGTTCGGCTTCGGTCACATCGCTCTCATAGCGAATCAGCGACGACGTAAATCCACACTCCTCGCAAGCCTTCACTTTGGCTGCAACGTAGGTCTCGCTACCTCCGTCATGTCCCACAAGGACGGCTGCAAGGTGCGGTGCGCGTTTGCCCTCGGCCAACATCTGCCGGACCTCGGCTGCAATCTCCTGCTTAATGGCGGCAGCAGTCGCCTTTCCATCTATCAATGTCATACTTTATATATAGGTATTGGTTATTTTTTCTCTTCGGGCACGGGTTTATAGACGAGCTCTATGCCCGCACGGCGCAGCAGGTCGATGCCGTCGGTAATCCGATACTCCTCGGCATAGACGACGCGCTTGATGCCCGCCTGGATAATGAGTTTGGCGCACTCGATGCAAGGCGAAGCGGTGACGTAGAGCGTGGAACCGTCGCTGCTGTTTGACGACTTGGCAACTTTGGTGATGGCATTGGCCTCGGCATGGAGCACATAGGCCTTCGACGTGTTTTCGGGCGTCTCGCAGTCGTTTTCGAATCCCGTAGGCGTGCCGTTGTATCCGTCGCTGATTATCATCCGGTCTTTGACCAGCAGAGCACCGACCTGGCGGCGCTTGCAGTAACTGTTCTCCGCCCAGATGCGGGCCATACGGAGATAGCGTTCGTCGAGTTTTTCTTGTTTGTCCATAGGCTTTGTTTCTGAATGTTGGTGTCGGAGGTCAACGCTCCTTTATTGCTCCCCGAAAGGACCGTTATTGCTCTTCGGCAAGGGCCTTTGTTGCTCTTCGGCAAAGACTTTATTGCTCCCCGGCGTTTTTGACTTCGGGCCAGGCTTTTCCGCTACGGAGCACCTCAAGACCCTTGAGGTAAGTCTTGTCCGAACTGTTGAACATCTCGTAGAAGAAGTTTTCGTGTCCGCTCTGCCGCATAATGTAGGCTATGATGAGCCGTTCGATTTCGACACCGCTTCGGGCAAGCCCTCGTGCGTCGCGTTTGATGTTCTTGGTTTCGGCATATTGCACGAAATTGTCGAGAAGGTTCTGCCGGCGCAGATAAGACGCCATCTCGGAGTAGTCGTTGAAGCCTGCCAGCTGTTCGCGGCGCGAGTCGCTGTACTGGAACGAGTAGGCGTAGATGACACCCGAGTTGACACACTTGTTGTAATAGGCTGAGATGTAGCCCGTGTCGACAGGGACAAAGATGTCGGGCATAATGCCGCCGCCCGCATACACCGAACGGCCACCCACCGTCTCGAAGCGCAGAGAGTCGGCCAGACGGATGCTGTCCTGGTTGTAGAACTCGCCATGGTTGTAGCGGTTGACAAGCTCCATCAAGTACTTGTCGCGATCGCCCATCTCGTAAGGTTTCTGAATGCAACGGCCTGCGGGCGTGTAGTAGCGCGACACAGTGAGGCGCAGTGCTGAACCATCGGCCAAGGGAATCTGCTGCTGCACAAGACCCTTGCCAAACGAACGGCGGCCTATGATGGTGGCGCGGTCATTGTCCTGCATGGCTCCCGAGAAAATCTCGCTGGCCGATGCCGACCAATCGTCGACGAGGACGACCACAGGCACCTGCTGGAAGTTGCCGCGCCCGTCGGCATAGACGTCCGAACGCGGTTGCGTTCTGCCCTCGGTGTAGACAATCAGACTGCCTTTCGGCAAAAACTCGTTGACCATCTGAATGCAAACCTCCAGGTAGCCGCCGCCATTGCCGCGCAGGTCGATGAGGAAGCCCTCAGCACCCTTGCTGCGCAAGGTAATCAACGAGGTGAAGAACTCCTGATAAGTGTTGCGGCCGAAGTTGTCGACCCGTATGTAGCCAATGCCGTCGGTGAGGTAAGAAGCCACGACGCTATTGACGGGAATGTCGCCACGCGTGATGTCGAAATACAGCACCTCTGGCGACGTGGCGCGATGGATGCCGAGCTTGACGTGCGACCCCCTTTCGCCACGCAGCGTCTTCAGCACCCGGTCGTTGGTGATGTCCTTGCCGCAGAATGTCGTGTCGTTGACCGTTACGATGCGGTCGCCCGCTATGATGCCGGCCTTCTCCGACGGACCACCGGCAATGACCTGAATCACCATCACCGTATCGCGCTGGATATTAAACTGAATACCGACGCCGGAGAACGACCCTTCCAACTGCTCGTTGGTCTCTTCCAATTCGGAGGCGGGAATGTAGTTGCTGTGCGGGTCCAGTTCCTCGACAATGACGGGCAAAGCGTCCTCGACGAGTTGGCGAAGGCTGATTGTGTCGACATACCGGTCGTGGAGCAGGGTGAAGAAGTACGACATCTTGGACGTTGCCTCGTAGGACGACATATCGTCGTCAGTGTTGCCGAAGTCGTCACCCTTGTCCGTCTGGGACGAATAAAGCGCACTGCCGCCCGTCACCGCGCGGTGTTCTCCTATCAAAATACCGGCGCCCAAGGCTACTGCCAGTACCAACGAAACGGCCAAAGGCCACCATATCCTGTCTTTCATAACGATAACTTACGTCTTGCTTGTTTCTTGGTTTTGTCAAAAATCCAATCCGCGTTTTGGCAAAGAATCAATCCGCACTTGGGCAAAAATACACTCCGCCCGAGGTTATTCTCCTTACGGATTGCATTGGTTTACTCTCCCCGCAGATTATTTTGGTTATTCGCCCTGCAGATAGACCAAAGCACCCGTCTGCGGACTGAAGAGAGCCGAGGCCGGAGCCTTCTTGTTGGTGAAGAACGTGCTCGGCAAGTACTCTACACGGCCAAACTGGGCCATCTGCCAGTCGCCTTGAGCCAGGACCTGGCCCTTTGACGAAAGGCTCACGCGGGCCCTGCCCGGAATGCAGTAGGCAACTCCCTTGGGCGACTCCTTCTTACGGCTCTTGGCATCGGAGGCATCGGCAGCCGAAGCTTTGGTCCTATTGTCTTCGAGCAAAGAGACGGACAAGCGGAACGGCTCGCCGGAGAGGTCGTCGGCATCGACAAAACCGTAGTGGGTCGAGAAGCGGAACAAAATCTGGTCCTTGACCGCACCGGCAGGCAAACTCGTGATGCAATGTGTTTCCTCTTTGACAACCGACACGCCCGTAAACATCTCCATATAGGCGGCTTCCTGGGCCTCAAGGTTGTCCAGCACCAACTGGAACGAAGCCCCGTCGGCCGGCAGATTGTCAACCTCGCCCGTAAGGAGGTTGAGACGACTCTCGCGGATGCGGAAGATGGCGCGTGCGGCAATCTCGGCCTGCTTGGCGCGCGAACCGGCTTTGAGCAGTTCTTCACTCATCACGCTGACGGCGCTCAGCGCCTTTTTGTCCTTCGGGGCAACGGGCGCTTCCGTTAGGGTGTCGGCTTGCGTGGAGGGTTCTCGGTTAATGCCCCACAGGAATCCGTCGCCCGTCAGATAGAACGTCGGCAGAGAGGCGCGCGAAGCAAACGTAACCCTATACCACCGTGCTGTGTCCTTAACGACCACAGGATTGAATGTCACCGACTTGATTTCCCATTCCGTCTTCTCCTCAAGGGGTGCGTCGGTAATGCCCAAATACTTCTCGGCATACTGGGCATATATACCGGGCTTCGTCACTGTGCAGGTGGCGACGGCTTGCATCTGGACTGCCGTCGACGGCAGATTGTAGACGATGCCTTCGACGCCGTCGGCCATCATGGGCAGCACTTTCTGCACCTCCTGCGCACTTGACAATGCCACCGACGACATAAATGTCGCAAGCAGCGCCGCTGATCTGATAGAAACTATGTGTCTCATAGAACCTTATATTTTTATTACTCTCCGGTCAGAAAGACCGCGTATTGAATTATCGTTTAAGAAATTATATTTCTTTGGTCAAAGACATACAAAGAAAACATCGCTTTACAAAAATCTTCGCTTTACAAAGTCATCCGCTTCTCAAAATCTTCGCTTTACAACATTATCGCTTGGCGAAACTGTCTGTAAAGAGCGTCCGGTTTTGGATGGACTTGCCCAAAGTAATCTCGTCGGCGTATTCGATTTCGTCGCCCACCGACACCCCACGGGCGAGCGTGGTGACCTTGACGTCGGCGAATTCGGCAAGCCGACGGAATATATAGAAGTTGGTCGTATCCCCCTCCATCGTCGTACTTAGGGCCAAAATCACCTCGCGGATGGCGTGTCCGGAGGGACCGGCACTCTGACGCACCCTCTCCACCAGGCTATCTATCTGCAGTTGTTGCGGACCGATGCCGTCCATCGGCGAAATCAAGCCGCCCAACACATGATAGAGACCTCCGAACTGGCGCGTGGCCTCGACCACCATCACCTCCTTGACATTCTCCACCACACATATCGTCGAAGCATCGCGCTGCGTGTTGGAACAGATAGAGCAAACCTCCGTGTCGCTGATATTGTGGCAGACTTTGCAATACTTCACCTCATTGCGCAGACGTATCAGGCTCTCCCCGAGCCGGATGGCACGGGCTGGCTCTTGCCGCAGCAAATGCAGCACGAGGCGCAGGGCCGTCTTGCGTCCCACGCCCGGCAGATTGGCAAACTCGTCAATCGCATTGGCCAGTAGCTGTGAGGGGTATTCCAAAGTTCAAATATCTGTTTTTATCTGTTGTTTTCGACCTGCCGTAGCCGCTTTAACTTACGACAATGTTGCCAATGCTTCCATTAGCACCCGACTTGCAGCAATATTAGCACCCGACGTGCGGCAGAACTACTTATACTTGCCGTAGTCACGGCGCGCACGGTCCAGTTCGCGCTTGCTGTCCTTCTCCTTGATAGACTCGCGCTTGTCGTATTGCTTCTTGCCGCGGCAAAGGGCAATCTCAATCTTGGCAAGGCCTTTGGCGGTGAAGAACATCTTCAGCGGCACGATGGTCATGCCCACGTCCTTCGAGTCGTTTTCGAGCGCGCGGAGTTCTTTGCGGTTGAGCAGCAACTTGCGGTCGCGATGGCTGTTGTGGTTGTTGTACGACCCGTAGAAGTATTCGGCTATATAGGTGTTCTTTGCCCAAAGTTCGCCTTTGTCGAAGATGCAGAAAGTGTCTGTCAGACCCGCTTTTCCCTCACGCAAAGACTTGACCTCGGTACCAGTGAGCACGATGCCGGCTGTGTAGGTGTCGAGAATCTCGTAGTCGAACGTGGCCTTGCGGTTGCGGACTACAGCCGTATTGTCGGCCGATTTCTTTTTATTCTTGCTATTGTTCATCGCTCAAAAATTTGAGAGGAGCAGTTCGATAAGGATGGGAGAAAAATAAATGGAGGCCGACGACACGACCCAAAAGAAGCCGTTCAGTCCACGAGGGATGTTCAGATACTCGGACGACCCAATCCAAACGACATAGACGACAAAGAGGCTTATGAACGAAAGGAACTTCATGGTCGGCATAAACGAGCAGAACAGGTCGACGAGCAGCACGATGCTCATGGAGTAGTAGACAAAAATCTCCAGATTGTTCTTCTCGATTTTGGTGTCGGTTATGCGGCAAAAGAGCTGGCCGATAATCAGCATGGCCAGCGTTGGCCCGCCCACGTATTTCAATGCGAACCCTACGGCGCCCTTCATGCCGTACTCCAGACTAAAGGGAGCATCGTAGGTGAGTTTGGAGTTGAGCAAGACGCCATTGCCGTGCAGCAGGAAGATGCACAGCGCACCGAAAGCCACCAGAGGCCAATAGTACTTGCGCAGCATATAGTCTGTCTGGGCTTCCGGCACGTCCGGCTCGCTCAGATGTCTCCAGGTCTCTTCCGTATGCGCCAGGAAACCCCTGACATACCTAAAGATAATGCGCAGTTCTTCTATCATACTCTATCTCTCTACTTGCTACTTGCACTCTATCTCTTGCTCATGAGAGTAGGTGTGGTGTTCGTGTATGCTATCATACTCTACTCTCAACCTCTGTCTCTTGCTTAAGAGAGTAGGTGTGGTTTTCTTGTTTAATCATACTCTACTCTCTACTTTCAACCTCTGTCTTGCTTATATTCAAGTCTTGCTCATGTTCGACCTCAGTCCAGCTTATGCACAATCAGTCCGGAACGGAGTTTCGGCTCGAACCATGTCGTCTTGGGAGGCATGATGTTGCCGCTGTCGGCGATGCGCATCAGCTGGTCCATAGAGACGGGATACAGGGCCAAGGCCATCTTCATCTCGCCGCTGTCCACACGCCGCTTCAGTTCGCCGAGGCCACGCAGACCGCCCACGAAGTCGATGCGTTTGTCGCGGCGCAGATCCTTGATCCCCAATATGCGATCCAGTATCAGGTCAGACGACACCGAGACATCGAGCACTCCGATGGGGTCAGAGTCGTCGTAAGTGCCCGGCTTGGCCGTAAGGCTGTACCACTGGCCGGAGAGGTAAAGGCCGAAGTTGTGAAGCCGGTTCGGACGATATTCGCCAGCGCCCTTCGGCTCTACGTCGAAGTGCTCGGACAAAGCCTCGAGGAACTGCCCGTCGGTGAGGCCGTTGAGGTCTCTGACGACGCGGTTGTAGTCCATGATCTTGAGTTGCGAAGCCGGGAAGCAAACGGCCAGGAAGAAGTTGTATTCCTCCTCTCCCGTGTGGTTGGGGTTATGGGCTGCCTTCTCCAGTCCGACACGCGCAGCAGCGGCCGTGCGGTGGTGTCCATCGGCAATATAGAGATAGGGAATGGCTGCAAACGCGCCCGTAATCTCAGCGATGAGCGCATCGTCGTCAATGACCCAAAACTCATGGCCGAAGCCCTCAGCCGACGTAAAGCGCTCGGCCGAAGGCGTCGAAGCCACCTGACGGATGATGCGGCCCAGCACGTCGTTGTCGGGGAAAGCGAAGAAGACGGGCTCCATATTGGCATTGAGGCAACGGACGTGCTTCATGCGGTCCTCCTCCTTGTCGGCGCGTGTCAGCTCGTGTTTTTTGATTACGCCATTGACGTAGTCCTGCACGTTGGCAGCCACGACGAGACCATACTGCGTACGCGTGCCCATCGTCTGGCTATAGAGGTAGTAGCACGGACGTTCGTCCTGCTTGAGCCAACCCTCGCGCTGAAATTTTGCAAACTGCTCGACAGCCGAGTCGTAGACCTCAGGAGCGTGTTCGTCGGCTATCGGGGTGAAGTTGATTTCGGGTTTGATGATGTGGTACAACGACTTCTCGTTGCCTTTGCACTCCTCGAGTGCCTCCTCCGACGAAAGGACGTCGTAAGGACGTGACGAGACAATCGGGGCGAGCTCTGCACTCGGGCGCAGCCCGCGGAAGGGACGTATCTTAGCCATATATTTGTTGTTCTGTTTATTTGAGGTATTTCTTGATCATCATGTTGATTTTGCGCAAAGAGAGCGGATTGTTGAGCAAATAGCGCGCTCCCTCGTGCTGCACCCTGCGGTGCAGGGGTCGGGTCGCATATTGGGCCGTGACGATGATAGGCGTGTCGGCATAGCGTTCGTGCATCTGCACGATGAGGTCGTCTATCTGGATTTGTCCGGGTATGTTGTAATCGATGAAGGCGATGTCGGGGTTGGTCTCGCGGTACAGTCGCCAGAAGTCGTCGGTATTGGAGGCCACCTGCAGCCGGAAGAGGTTCTGGTTGTGGAACAGAGCGGACGGGGCGGAAGTACCAATCAGCACGGACACTTGCATCTTGTCGGGTCCGCTGGTGTTGCCGTCGTCCGTATGCACGGAGTCGTCGGTGGCGTCCGTGTCCTCATCGTACGCATCGGCATCCGAATACAGACCGGCATGGACGGGCAGCGTGATTATGTAATGCAGACGTCCGTCCTGCGTCTGCTGCACCTGGATGTCGCCGTGCAGGCGCTTGGCCAGCAGACGACAGAAACTCAGACCCATGCCGCCCTCCGTCATGACCATATCGAGGTCGCCCGACTTGACGTCACACTCCGTGCATGAAATGCCGAAGCGCACGGTGTCAGGGTCGGGGAGTTCGTAGCGGATGGTCAGATAGCCGTGTTGCGTGTTGCGCATCTGGCAGTTGACGACATTCTCGAGCAAGAGGTCAAGGAGCTTGACGTTGACCTCGATGGTGACGTTGTCGTAGAGGTTGGAGAAATAGACGCGGTTGCGGTCGGACAACTTGAGCGAATAGACCTGCTGCAGTTCGGCCAGATGTTCCCAAAGCTCGATGCGCTGTATGTGCTGTTCCTGGTTTTGGTACGAGGTGCCGACCATCTGTCGGGCCCGGTCGATGAGTTCCATCATGTGGGCGCCCTGCTCCTTGAGCTTGTTGACCCGCATCAGGTGCTCCTCGCGCGACTCGTCGACGCCTCCGCTGATGATGCTTCCGGCGTGTCCGGCCAGCGAAGCAAGGAAGGTGTAGAACTCCTGCATCACGCCCAGGCACGACTCCGTCTGCTGGCGTTTCTCCTGCAGCTGGCGTTCCTTCTTCTCGAGGAGGAGCTTCTGCACTCGCACGCGCCTGTCTATGTTGATGGCCACACCACGGAGGTAGACAGGACGTCCGTCGGGGCTGCGCCTCACCGTCTTGCCGCGGAACCCGTACCATTCGTACTCGCCCGAGCTCTTGCCGTCGGGCTTGAGCACGGCAGCCACATTGAGCCGCAGGTCGACCTCAAACATCTTGTCCGACCTGTAGAGCGGAGAGGTCTGGCGCACGAAAATCTTGTCCACGTCGTCGGGATGCACCCTTTCGAGCATGGTCGCCAGCTTGATGTCCTTGTCCTTATCGTCTATCCATAGGCCATTTAACGAAGGTATCCCGAAACGCACTTTGTGCTCCGGGATATACCATTCCCACACGTATGTCTGGCATTCGTTGAGGAAGGGTTCGAATTCGTTGTTGGCCTTTGACCTGTTCATTTGGCCTTAGTCCTATTGATCTAAACCTTATTTCTGTGGACTTCTGCGCTGAAAGGCTTCAGTCCCGTTGCATTGGCCCTAAAAGGCCGTCTCATTTATATGAATTAGAATGGCCAGGAACCGAATCCGACACCCGCGGAGGGGACGTTGTGACACATTTCCCCTCCCCCGTGCAGCGGCTTTCGGCACCCGGCTATCGATGGGTTTCAGTTGACGCGGAACTTGTCGATGCCCTCCTTGAGGAAGCCTACTGACTGCTTGGCAGCAGCGATACCGGCATTGGAGTTGGCCTCGGCTGTCTGGGCGCCGCTCTTCTTGGGCGTGAAGAACACGCGTGTGCCGAACTTGGCAACAAAGTCGTCGGCCGTAGCGGGCTTGACATCGGCAATGTACTTGAAGTCAGGGCGCTCCTCCATAAGTTTGAGCAGACCGGCCTCGTCGACCACTTCCTTGCGGGCGGTGTTGACCAAAGTAGCGTTTTTGGGCATCGACTTGAGCAGGTCGTAGTTGATGGAACCGATGGTCTCCTTGGTGGCGGGGCAGTGCAGCGACACGTACTGGCAGGTGCTGTAGAGCTCGGGAATAGAGGCGACAGCCTTGACGCCGGCCGACTCAATCTGCTCCTTGGTGAGGAACGGGTCGTAGGCGTAGACGTCCATGCCGAAGCCCTGAGCGACACGGGCCACGTTGCGGGCCACGTTGCCGAATGCGTGCAGACCGAGGGTCTTGCCCTTGAGCTCCGTACCAGCGGCGCCGCTAAACTGGTTGCGGCACTGGAAGAGGAGCATACCGAACACGAGTTCGGCCACGGCATTGGCATTCTGGCCAGGGGTGTTCATGGCAACCACGTTGTGGGACGTGGCAGCAGCGAGGTCGATGTTGTCGTAACCCGCACCTGC
Source organism: bacterium (assembly GCA_963624265.1). Classification (GTDB taxonomy): domain Bacteria; phylum Bacteroidota; class Bacteroidia; order Bacteroidales; family UBA3663; genus Liminaster. The sequence goes on from CAVFPF010000001.1 coordinate 17,925, forward strand.
GCGAACCACAATCTTCAGGTTCTTGGCGGCGTCGAGCACCTCGGCGTCGACGATGTCAGAACGGATAATGATGCAGTCAGCATCAGCCACAGCGTCGAGGAGCTGCTTCTTCTCAGTATATTTCTCAAGCTTCACTACCTCGATACCTGCGGCAGTGATGATTCGCTCCATGGCAGCCACGGCGGCAGCTGCAAAAGGCTTTTCAGTAGCGATTAAAATCTTCATAACCAAAACGGATTGTTATAAACCGGTAAAACTTTCAGACTTTGTCCAAATACTTCTCCTGCACGTTCTTCAAAACTCGGTCCTTCAAAACTCTCGTTCTTCAAAGTTCTCGTCCTTCAAAGCTCGGGGCTTCAAAACTCTCGTTCTTCAAAGATCGGGTTTTCTTCAGACAAAGCCTTTTTTGAAAAAACTTATCAGACCGTCTTCTCGAACTCCTTCATGCAAGCTACGAGTGCTTCTACGCCCTCCTTGGGCATGGCATTGTAGAGCGAAGCGCGGAATCCGCCCACTGAGCGGTGGCCCTTGATGCCGACCATTCCCTTGCCCTTGGCAAACTCGAAGAACTGGTCGTTGAGCTCGGCATACTCGTCGTTCATGACGAAGCAGACGTTCATGCGGCTGCGGTCAGCTGCCTCGACAGTGCCGCGGAAGAGACGGTTGCGGTCAATCTCGTCGTAGAGGATGGCCGACTTCTCAATGGCGCGCTGCTCCATGGCCTTGAGGCCGCCCAACTCCTTGTACCACTTCATGGTCTGGAGCACGGTGAAGATTGGCAGACACGGAGGCGTGTTGAACATAGAGCCTTTCTTGACGTGGGTCTGATAGTCGAGCATTGTGGGCAGACCGGTCTTGGTGAGGACGTCCTTCTTGACGATGACGATGGTCACGCCGGCAGGACCTGCATTCTTCTGCGCACCGGCATAGATACAGTCGTACTTGCTCACGTCGACGGGGTGTGACATGAAGTCAGACGACATGTCGCAGCAAAGAGGCACACCTACCTCGGGAGTCTCGAGCATTTCGGTACCGTAGATGGTGTTGTTCGACGTGTAGTGGAAGTAGTCGCTCTTCGGGTCGACGGTGTAACCCTTGGGGATGTATGTATAGTTCTTGTCAGCGCTCGAAGCGACAACCTCTACGTCGCCAACCAACTTGGCCTGGCCGATGGCGTTATGTGCCCATGTGCCTGTGTCAAGATAGCTGGCCTTGGTCTTGAGGAGGTTGAGAGGGAGCATATAGAACTGCAGACTTGCGCCGCCGCCCAAGAAGAGCACCTCATAGTCCTCGGGCACGTCGAGCAACTCCTTGATGAGTGCATTGGCCTCGTCGATGACAGCCTGGAACTCCTTCGACCTGTGCGAGACCTCAAGGATTGAAAGGCCTGTACCGGCAAAGTTCTCCACAGCCTTGGCTGTTTCCTGAATAGCGAACGGACTCAAAATGGAAGGTCCTGCGTAAAAGTTGTACTTTTTCATTTTCAAAACGTATATAAAAAGTTTGAGGATTAGTTGACTGCAAATTTAGTCAAAGTTTTCGCATTGCACAAATTTAGCGTCAACAATTTGCCGTTTTCCTCTTTTTTTCACCTTTTTTGCTTGTTTTTGTCAGCACAGCATGCAATTTGAACTGCAACGGGCGAGTTTTTTTGGAGATTTGCAATTAGATGCCGTCAAATTATTTAATTCTGTCACCTTATTTAAATCTGTCACCCCATAGTGCATCGAGCTGCGATTTGAGCTTGGCTTCCTGCGCATTGAGCTGCGGATGGTAGAAGAGACTCTGTTGCATGCCGCCCTTCTCGACCAGGGCGTCGGGCAGGTACTGCTGGTAGGCAAAGTGACCAGGATAATCGTGTACATACTTGTAGCCCTTGCCATAACCCTCGCGCTCCATCAGCTTGGTCGGAGCGTTGCGCAGGTGGAGCGGCACGGGCAGGTTGCCGGTCGCGCGCACGGTTTCGAGGGCAGTGTTGATGGCGCAGTATGCGGCATTGCTCTTAGGCGACGAAGCCAGATAGACGCAGGCTTCGGCCAGGGGGATGCGGCCCTCAGGCCATCCTATCTTCTGCACGGCGTCGAAGGCGGCATTGGCCAGAAGCAGGGCGTTGGGGTTGGCCAGTCCGATGTCCTCGCTGGCCGAGATGACCAGGCGCCGCGCAATGAAGGCCGGGTCCTCGCCGCCCTCTATCATGCGCGCCATATAGTATATAGCAGCGTCGGGGTCGCTGCCCCTTATGCTCTTGATCATGGCCGAAACGAGGTCGTAGTGCATCTCGCCGTCCTTGTCGTAGGCCATGGGGTTCTCCTGCAGCTTGGCGATGACGAGTGCGTCGGTGATGACGATAGGTGAAGCGAAAGCGTCATTACCCTGGTCTGCATCATCCTCCTCTTCGTCTTCATCATAATCGGGCACGTCGGCATATTCGCCGCACACGAGGTCGATGATATTGAGAAACTTACGGCAATCACCGCCCGCATAGCGCAACAGGGCCTGTGTCTCCTCGACCTGCACGTTGCGCCGCGAGATGACGGGATCCTCACGCAGCACACGGTCCAGGAGTCCCAGCAGGTCGTCGTCGCCGATGGGGTGCAGCGTGTAGACCTGACAACGGCTCAGAAGCGGACGGATGACCTCGAAGGAAGGGTTCTCGGTCGTGGCTCCCATCAGTGTGACCACTCCCCGCTCGACGGCCTCGAGCAGAGAGTCCTGCTGGCTCTTGCTGAAGCGGTGTATTTCGTCGATAAAGAGTATGGGCGAATGGTCGGGATGGAAGAAGCGGTCCTTCTTGGCGCGTTCTATCACTTCGCGCACCTCCTTGACGCCGCTCGACACGGCGCTCAGCGTGTAGAAGGGCAAGTCGAGGGTTTGGGCGATAATCCTGGCCAAAGTCGTCTTGCCGACTCCCGGAGGGCCCCACAAGATAAACGAGGCAATGTGGCCGGACTCTATCATACGGCGGAGCACACACCCCGGGCCGACCAGATGCTGCTGGCCGATGTACCCGTCCAGCGTCTTAGGACGCATTCTTTCTGCTAATGGCACCATATTATCCTGTTATTTTTGTTCTTTGTCTGAATATTCCGCTTTATGCTTTCCCGAATATTCCGCACGCATTTTCTCATTCCTTTGCCCAAATGTCCCACACGAGATTGAAAGCCACGCCTTCGTAATGCAAGGCGTCCCAACCGACGCTCAGCCCGATATGGATATCATCGAGCACGCTCACGCCATACGACGCCTCGGTGTGGCTACGGCAACCCGTCACGGCAGCCACATGCAGCCTGACGTACTCGCCCAACCAGTCGGTAGCGAACCGGCCCAGGAGCATATTGTGGCTCGACCACTCGCCGTGCACTTCCGCCCAGGACCGTGAGGTCGAGAGCTCGTAGTCGGTGAGGAGCGAGAACCATGTGAGGCCGTCGCGGATTTGCCATCCGAAGTGGGCGGCATCGAAGTGGTGCATGTCAGCGAGTCCTACCTTGTCGCGCACCGGATAGAAGCCTGCCGCAGCGACATAACGCCATCCGCTGTGCGTGTCGGCGGCACGAAGCGTCTGCCGCACCGAGAGGTCGAGGCCCACGTAGCGCAGTCGGCCCTCGTGCGGAGCTTCTGCATCGAGGCCAGCCGACATCCGCAATCTGACCACAGGGCCGGGCGTCACATTCCCGTGGTGCAAGTCATCGCGCACATACACCCACCGGCCGGGCATATAGCCGAGCGTAAGGCCAATGCGGGCCAGGCAGTCGTCACGCCAATGGAGCAAGGGGTCGTTGTTCCACTCGCCGACGTCGTGGCCACGCACCACGGGCACATTGTCGCTGCCCACGATGCGGAAGAGGTTGCGCTTGCGGTGGTTGCGCATCTCGTCACGCCGTTCGAAGCTGACGCTGCCCGCCACCTGCCAGTCGCGGCTCAGCGCCCACTCACCTTTGAGTCCCGCAGCCGTGGACTGATACAGTTTGTAGCCGTTCCAGCCAAACAGAGTGCTTGCCACCGACTGCAGGCCGGACGGCATAAGCGACTCTTCGTCGTAGTCGACCGTCTGCTGGCGCACAAAGGCCGTGACGCTTCCGCAATACTGCGGGGCCAAAACATAGCGCAAGGCTGCGGCGCCCATCATCCGCTCGCGCGAGAAGGCGTACTTGGCCTCCACATCAAGTTCCCAACGACTGAGGTCAGCGTTCACTTTGCCCAGCGTGAGCGCCGGACCCACCGTGTAGCCGTCCACGTAGTTCATACCCAGCAGGCTGCCGACGCCCTGCTCGACCTCCAGATAGCGGGCTCCCGTGCGCCGTCCGTCCTCCCCGTGTGTGCGGACTATGCCTCCGCCCCCGAGCAGCATCTGCAGCCAGCCCGGACTCTCGTACGTTGAGGTCACGGCAGCTCCAAGCACATAAGGCCAGTGACTGGACTTAATACCACTTTTTGGTTCCAAACTGGCATCTTCGGGCTGAAGACAGCTGGACTTAATACCACTTTTTCCTTCGAGAGCCCCCGTATCAGACTCAAAAGTCTGCCCCGACATTGCCAAAGGCAGTGCAAAGAGCAGACTCAGCGTAGTGATAATCTCCTTATGTCGCGTCAGACCGTGTCTCACTGGCCGTCGGTACTAGGATAAACACTGCAGAACCGGTCGGTGAGGCGCTGCACATAGCGGGCCGCCTCCCAACGTGCCATGGGCAGGTCGTGCAGCAGGCAGTTGCCGCAAGCGTCGGGCGTCGTACCCGGCACCTCGCCCTCATAGTCGCGCACGAAGCCGAACGCCCCTATCATCAGGTCGCGCACGACGGCGCACGATGGCGCACCCTTGAGGATGAGATAATTGCCGGTCTGACATCCCATCGGCCCCCAATAGATGACCTCGTCCTTCCACCCGTCGAGGTTGCGGAGGTAAGTGGCCACCAGATGCTCGATGGTGTGGAGCGCACCGGGCTGAATGGCGGGCTCGCGGTTGGGACGCGTCATGCGGATGTCGTAGGTCGTAACCACGCACTCCCCTACCCTATCCTGGCGGGAGACGTATACGCCCGGCTCAAGACGGGTGTGGTCGATGGTAAAACTGGGTATCAAATCCATGCTGATGCGTGCTTGTTTGCCCTGCCCGAAGCGGGATGAGGGAGATTGATGCTAATGTCCGTATTGTCAGTGAGCGGCCATCCGTCAGTGAGCGGCCTCAAACTCGTCGAGGAAGCGCTGGTCGTTCTCCGAGAAGAGACGCAGATCCTTGACCCTGTACTTGAGGTTGGCAATGCGCTCCACGCCCATACCGAAGGCGTAGCCCGTGTATACCTTGCTGTCTATGCCGCACGAGTCGAGCACGGCAGGGTCGACCATGCCGCAACCCAAAATCTCGAGCCAGCCGGCACCCTTGCACATCGGACAACCCTTGCCCTTGCATATCGTGCAGCTCACGTCCATTTCGGCCGAAGGCTCGGTGAAGGGGAAATAAGAAGGACGCAGACGAATCTGCGTGTCCGGTCCGAACATCTCTTTGGCAAACTGCAGGAGCACCAGCTTGAGGTCGGCAAACGACACATTCTTGTCGACATACAGGCCCTCGACCTGGTGGAAGAAGCAGTGGGCGCGGGCGGAGATGGCCTCGTTGCGGTACACGCGGCCCGGACACACTACGCGCAGCGGGGGCTGCTGGGCCTGCATGACACGCACCTGAACGCTCGAGGTGTGGCTACGGAGCACAACGATGGGGTCTTGCTGGATGAAGAAGGTGTCCTGCATGTCGCGGGCCGGATGGTCGTCGGCGAAGTTGAGCGCGCCATACACGTGCCAGTCGTCCTCAACCTCCGGACCCTCGGCGACCGAGAATCCCATGCGCGAGAAGATATCGATAATCTCTTGCCGGACGAGACTAAGCGGATGGCGTGTGCCCACCTCCTCGGGGTAAGCCGGACGGGTCAAGTCGATGGCCTCGTCCACGTGGTCCTCGCTCTGATACTGCTCGCGAAGGGCGTTGATTTTGTCGGTAGCGGCCTGCTTAAGAGCGTTGAGACGCTGGCCCAACTCGCGCTTCTGGTCGGCTGCCACGTTGCGGAAATCGTTCATCAGTGCGCTAATCTCGCCCTTCTTGCTCAGGTACTTGATGCGCAGCGCCTCTATCTCTTCGGCATTGGATGCTTTCAGGCCCTCGATTTCGGCCATCAGCTGTTGGATTTTCTCAATCATATCTTCTAAATAGACAAAGTTTTCCTATATTTCAAGTGGCAAAGATAAGAATTTTGGCCAAAACAAACAAACTTTGGAAAAAAATTGTTACTTTTGCCAAAAAGATTTGGCCCGTGGCCGCCGTTTTATCAAGGTGGGCGAGCAAATCTGCAAGGACAATGGTCGAAACCCGCAAGGACGAAGACCATAACAAGGATGAAGAAATGGATACGCAAAGCCTCTTGGGAAGTCTCCCCTCCAATGCCGCTCAAGGCACGCTGCTGGTAGGCCTCAGCGGCGGGCCGGACAGCGTGGCGCTGCTGCACCTGCTCTGCGAAGCGGGCTACCGGCCGGTGGCCACGCACTGCAACTTTCACCTGCGCGGAGCGGAGTCGGACCGCGACGAGGCCTTCTGCCGCCGGCTCTGCCAGGAACTCGGTGTCACGCTGCTGGTCCGCCAGTTCGACACGCGCGGCTATATGGCCGCCCACCACGTCTCCCTCGAACTGGCCGCACGCAACCTGCGCTACGACTGGTGGCAGGAACTGCTACAGACGGACTACAGCGGTTCCGCCTCCTACATCGCCCTGGCCCACCACCAGGACGACAGCATCGAGACGCTGCTCTTCAACCTGATGCGTGGCACGGGCATCCGGGGACTCACGGGCATCCCAGCCACCCACGGACGTATCGTGCGCCCGCTGCTGCGCCTCACGCGGCGCGACATCATGGACTATCTGCAGAGCCACGGCTACGACTACATCGTCGACAGCACGAACCTCGAGAACGAAGCGACGCGCAACAAAATCCGCAACCTCCTGCTGCCCCTCATGGAGAGCATCAACCCCTCGGCGCGCCACGGCATCGCCATGACGATGGGCCACCTGCAGCAGACCTGCGCCCTGGCCGACGAACGGCTCCAGGAGCTCTTTGCCGATGCCACGCGCTGCTGTGAGGGCGGTGTCGAGTGGTACGAATACCGCACCGCAGACGTCAGCCTCTACCACTACTGGCAAGAGATGCACCCCCGGGCCCGCATCAAGGGCAACCTCTTCTACACCGAGCCCAACGCGGAGCAACTGGCCCGCCAGACGTGCGACTACCGAGAGGAGGTGATTGAGGCACCGCTGCCGCCCTTCAATCCCGACTACGAACTCTTCGACGCCGACCGCGTACGGCTGCCGCTGCACTGGCGCCACTGGCAGGAGGGCGACCGCATCCAGCCCCTGGGCATGCTGGGCTCCAAACTGGTCTCGGACCTCTTCACCAACGCCCACTACACGCCCGTCCGCAAACTAACCACATGGCTCCTCACCGATGCCTCGGGCCGCATCCTCTGGGTCACGGGTCTACGCGTGGCCGAATGGTGCAAGGTGACCGACCAAACCCGCAGGGCCATCAAGGTGAGTCCGACGGACCGCTGACGGTCTTTTCTTTGGGCAAAGTCCTGCAAGGCGCTTTGTCAGAAACAAGTTTCGGGATTGTTCTTCTGGTCAAAGGGCGTCAAAAGACGCTTTCTCGAAATATCAGAAATACAAAAGTATCCGAAATCACAAATCCACCACACACATACACCACACAACTCTATGCACACCCGCCGTCTTCTCCTTGCGCTTGCCGCAAGTCTGCTGTCCCTCTCTGTCGCACCTGCCCAGTCCGGACCCCGTCCACCACACTTCGACGCCGCCTGTCCCGACGTACACGATCCCGTCATGGCCGTGGGCGAAGATGGCCGGTACTATGTCTTCTCGACCGGCATGGGCATCCAGGTGATGTCGAGCGCCAACCTGCTCGAGTGGCGCCCCGAACGGCCCGTCTTCGGCCGTGACGAAATACCGGCCTGGGCCACCGACTCTGTGCGGGGCTACCGCGGGCACACCTGGGCTCCGGACATCAGCTACCACGACGGCCTGTGGTATCTCTACTACTCCTGCTCCACCTTCGGCCGCAACGGCAGCGCCATCGGTCTGGCCGTAAGCAAGACGCTCGACCCCACCTCGCCCGACTTCGGGTGGACTGACCGCGGACCGGTCATCGTGTCGCACAGCCACCGCGACAACTGGAATGCCATCGACCCCAATCTCGTCTTCTCCCGCCAAGGTCGGGGCCGCAAGGCGCGCGAGGACAAGCCCTGGCTCACTTTCGGCTCGTTCTGGGACGGCATACAGCTCCTCCCGCTCAAAGATGACCTGCAGACTCCCGCCGCTGCGCCGACCACCATCGCGCGGCGCATAGGCCGATACCGCTCTTTGGCTGAAATCGACAGTCCCGAGCACTACACCGTGGAGGGGCGCGACACCATCCAGGCGGGCGACAATGCCATCGAGGCTCCCTACATCATCTGGCACGACGGCTACTACTACCTCTTCGTGAGCCAGGACTACTGCTGCCGGGGACGCAACTCGACCTACCGGACGGTGTACGGCCGCAGCCGGAACATCGTAGGGCCGTACCTTGACCAGCAGGGCTACGACATGGCCTATGGTGGCGGCACCTTGCTCCTTGGACCCGACGATCGCTATTTCGGCATCGGCCATAATGCCATCTGCGCTCTCCCCGACGGGCACTGGCTCCTGGTCTGCCATGCCTACGACAGCCGGTACGGGGCACGGGCGAAGCTCTACATTCGCCGGCTTCAATTCAATCGTCAGGGGTGGATTGTGCTGCGCGAGGCACAAAACCGCTGATTCTTTCACACTCACAAGTCAAAGATAAGCCATTTCCGCACATCTCCAAATCCGGAGGTGCGGTTACGGCCGCTCCCAGGGCCGGGTTGCCCCTAGGGGCAAATTGCCTTCTCTGTTTTGCAAAATATAATTTTACGCAGCGCTAAATATATTTTCTTGCTATGCAAAATACGGATTCCCGGTCTCGCGAAACAACGAAACAACAATGGCAAGTGGTGACAGGTGACGGATACAGTTCGATTTTCCGCAACATGTTTTTTTCATCGCGAAAACTATAGGTCACCGACTGTTGACAATTGACAGTTGACAGTTCAATTCCAAAGGCATATTTTGTAAATTTCCCCCAATTCGGCCAAATGGACAAATCTCAAGAGAAAAGAAGAAATGAGTGCAGAGAATAGATTGAAAAAAAGGGAGTAAAAGAAGGATTTTAAATTTATATATATAAATTTTCGATTTCAAATATTTTCCCATCTGTAGAATAGCTTTGATATCGAACTGTCAATTGTCAACACTTTTAGGGTTGCGGAAAATCGAACTGTATCCGTCACCTGTCACCACTCACACTGTCAGCGTTTCGCCAACCACGAGAATATCCAGAACCAGGGGCGCGTATACCTGAGCCGGATACGGAGAGCCCGACGGCGCATGACGCTCATCTCGCGCCGATAAGCCTCGGGGTCGGCAGGCATGCACACGTAGCGGGGACCGCGACCCGCGATGTCGGTGCGCTGCATGACGGGATGCTCAGGGAGGTCGAAGACCGTGGCCGTACTGATGACTTGCCGGTCCATATCGGACTGAGTGCCACAATGCAACCCCGAACCGTCGAAACCGAGATTGCGCACCAGCGACACGGAAGGACGGAGCTGCAGATGTCCGGTCACGACCTGGTAAGCTGTCCACTTGACATCGCCCCACGAGACGCCTTGGCGCAGCATCTCGACGAGCTGGAAGTAGTTGAAGGGATAGGCCGCAAGCAACTGCCCCGACAGTTTCCGCGAACGGACGATGCGCACGAACTGGTCCTGCCGGTCGACATAGCTATTGACCTCCCGGTCCTTGTGCCCCCAACGCCCCATCCCGTAGACCGCACAGTCGTAGGTCAGAAAAGTGCCAGCCGAGGCCGTGCCGTAGAAACCCGGACTGATGTATCCGCACACCGACATGATACGCCCGTCGTCGCGGTAACGCTCCAAGGCTTTGTCCATGAAGTCGAGGAAGCAGGGCGAGAAGACATTGTCATCCTCGGTGTAGATATACGCATCGTAATGCTCTAGGCAGTACTCGGACAAAGCACGGCTGTTACGCTCAGGTCCATAGTTGCTCTCCCACTCCAAGACGGTCACCTTAGCGAAGCCCGTGATGGTGGGCAGCCAGGCCTTGATCTTGCCAAAGCCCTCGCGATAGGGGTCGCCCTTCGGGCCGGAGGGCAAGGCGTCGAAGCCGATGACAAGTTCGGTCTTGTCGGCATGGGTGCACCGCTGGAGTGACTCGACACAAGCCTTAAGATGCTCGTAGCGGTTGAGCGTGGGAATGCAGACGGGATAGTAGGTCATAGGGGTAAAAGTGCTTGATTGAACGAAATGGGCTTATTGGGGGAACTTTGTTGCTTATTGGGTCGAACAATGTACTGTGAAAGTAAAAACTTTGTTCTTTCGGCAAGATGACGCTCACTCGCCGTTGTAGAACTCCAGAATCTTGATGCGCATCAAGTACTCGTACTTGGCCTGCAAGGCGTCTTGACTGGCTTGCTGCATCTTGGTCGCAGCCTGCTGGAGTTCGTAGCCGGTGCCCTTGCCCGCAGCATAGCATTCGGCCTCGTAGCGGTAGGCCAGGGAGGTCGAGGTGGCGGCGAGTTGGGCCGAGGTGAAGTTGTCGCGCGCCTTGACGGCATTCCAGTAGGCCTGCTGTATCTCCTTGTTGAGCGACTGCTTGGCTTCGTCGAGGGCCACATGCTGACTCTCAATGCTGAGACGCGACTGGCGAAGTGCATTGCGCGTAGAGAAGCGGTCGAAGATGGGGATGTTGAGCGAGAGGCCAATATACTCCGAGCCGTTGAGGTCGAGTTGGCGCGACAAAGAGGCGTTGTCGCCTCCGTAGAGGTGGTAGTAGCTGTTGCTGTAAGAAGCGGAGACCGACAGGGTAGGCATGTATCCGCTACGGGTGGCCCGCAGAGAGTACTTGCTGCTCTCGAGGTTGTAGCGGGCGGCCAGGATGGCGGGATGCGTCTCCAATGCCCGCGTGAAGACCTCGTCGGCAGGCATAATGCCCGAAGCCAGGCTGGCGGTGTCGATGTCGAGGATGGCGAAGTTCTCGACGCTGCCCTCCAGGTTGAGCATCTGCATGAGTTCAAGGCGGGCCAGGGTCTCGTTGCCCTCAGCTTCGGTGAGCGAGTGACGACTCACGGCCACCTGCGCCTCGGCGGCAGCGACCTCCGACTCCGGCTTGCGGCCTGCCTCGTAGAGCGCACGAGCATTGGCGAGAGCCACCGAGTCGAGTTCCACCTGACGGCGTTGCACGCCCGTCAAACCCTTGTAGTAGAGCGCGTTGAGATAACAGCCTGAGACCTGTATGCCCACGTCGAGACGGGCTTTGTCGAGGTTGGCGAGAGCGGCTTCGAGCTGGAAACGCTCGGCACGCACCTGGTTGGGGATGCGGAATCCGGTGAAGACCGGCAGCGAAGCCCCGATGCTGAAGCTGGTCTGCGCCGACGTCTGGTCGACCGTTGAGCCGTCACGCCCCGTGCTGCGGCCGAAGCCCCAACCCTGCCCCAGCGATGCGCTCACATCGGGCAAGCGGCTACTGCGCGCCGTGCTCAGCGAGATGCGCTGCGTCTCGGCAGCGATGGTCTGCTGGCGCACCGTGGTGTTGTGGCCAAGGGCGTAGTCGATACACTCCTGCAGGCCCATGGTTTGGGCCGAGGCCGAAGTCGCAACCGGAGCCGGCACTATCGTCAGGGCTATGGACAAGGCAGCCGCGCCGACGGGGGAAGAAGAACGTTTCATTGCAGGTATTGCTTTTTACTTTTCACAAAATTTCTGACCTATAGGCCAAATTTCTTTTAGTGGTTTCGATGCCGACAGGAAGAGACCTTCCCGCCTGATGCGGGCGGTTTTCACACCGGTCATTCTCTCTTTTGCCTTTAATCTGTAGCGCGGTTACTCTTCGGTCTTTTCGTTGCCGCGCAGAGACATGCCATCGCTGACGCCCTCGGTAATCTCGATGTAGATGCCGTCGCTGAGGCCGACACCGATGGGAATGCGCTCGAAGGTCTGCGGCACGGCATCTTGGGCCGAAGTGAGCCGATAGACGAAGACGGAGTCGCCCTCAAAGTGGACGGCAGCCTCGCGCACGGCCAGCACGGAGTCGCGTCGGGCCAGTTCTATTTCGCCGTTGGCGCTGTAGCCTGCACGCACCGTGATGGTGTCGGGTATTTGGGCGGCGGCTTTGATTTCGAACATCACCGCGCCGTTACTCTCCGTCCCCTTGGGCGAAATGTACTCGAGCGTGGCCGGGAGCTTGACGCCCTGTATGGCACCGATGCTGAGCTGTAGGCGCATACCCTGACGCATCTTGCCGACCTCGGTCTCGTCGATGTTGCCGCGGAACACGATGTCGCCCATATCGGCCACGGTCGCTACGGTAGTGCCCTCGTTGTAGGAGTTGGCGTTGATGACCGAAGTGCCTATCTTGACGGGCACGTCGAGCACCGTACCGGTGATGGTGCTGCGCACGATGGTGGTGTTGATTTTGCCCGAACGCTTGCTGATGCCGTCGGTCACGATGTCGAGCGCGTCTTGTGCAGCTTGGGCGCTCTCGCGCGCCTTGTCGAGCATGTTGCGGCTCTGCTCGTACTCCTCCTTGCTGACCACACCCTTGGCATAGAGACCCTCCACGCGGGCATATTCGCGCTCCGTCTCCTCGAGCGTGAGCTGCGAAGTGCGCACCTGGCTCTGCGCCGAACTCAAGGCCGACATGTCGGGGATGACGGCCACGCGGGCAATGGCATCGCCCACCTTGACCTTGTCGCCGGCCTCGACGTAGAGCTCCGTCACGATGCCCTGTATTTGGGGCTTGATGTTGACCTCATCGCGGGGTTCGACCTTGCCGCTGGCCACGGTGCTCTTGACGATGTCGCGCCGACTGGGCGAGAGGACTTCGTAGACCACTTCGGCAGGCTGCGACTGCTGCCACAGGAAGTAGAAGGTGTAGAGGACAAAGAGCCCCACCACGCACCACAGCGCAATCTTCAAATACTTTTTCATATCTCAGTTGGTTTTTTTTATTTTCTCAGTTGGTTTTTATTATTTTCCCAGTTGGGATGTCATTTCAATTCCGCTGGTCGTCATTTCAATCCCGCCCGATGTTTTCTCTCTTTGCCCATTCTAATCGTGTGGTTATCACTCGTCGCGCAAGGCGTCGATGGCCTTGATTTTCATCGCACGCCAGGCGGGCATCAAGCCGGCCAGCACGCCGCCGACGATGACGATAACGAAGGCAGCTATGGCCACGGCAAACGACACCTGCGGGTCTTCGATGCTGAAGCCGTCGTTGCCACCCGCTGCGGCCCGGGCCTGGATGACCCCTCCGGCCACACGCAACATCCAGATGCCGGCCACCAGTCCGCACAAGCCCGCGGCTATGGTGAGCACGATGCTCTCCGACACAATCTGCGTGAGGATGACGCGAGGCTTGGCCCCCAGCGCGCGGCGTATGCCTATCTCCTGGGTGCGCTCTTTGACCGTGACGAGCATGATGTTGGAGATGCCTATCAGACCTGCCAGCAGCGAACCGCACCCGACTATCCACATCAGGATGTCGAGACCCGTCTGGAGGGCGAACGCCGGCTTGAGTATCTCTGAGCAGTCGAGGTCGAAGAGTGCCATCTGGTCGTCGGGATGCACGAAGTGGTTTTCTTTGACCAAAGCCAGAATCTGGTCGCGGCTCTCGGTGACGGGATAGCGGTCGTCGAAGGAGACGCACATCACGCCGACCTCATTGTGCTGGTTGTAGGTCTGCTGCATAGTCGTGAAGGGCATGATGACGGCCTCGTCGATGTCTATCTGAATGTTAACCTGGTCCGTAAACTTCTGCACCACACCGACGATGGTGTAGTAGATGCCACCCACCTTGAGCTGTTGGCCGCTGGGGTCACCGCCCTTGGGGAAGAGCGACTTGTAGACGCGCTGGCCCAACACGCACACCTTGCGGCTGTCGCGCACGTCGATGTCGTTGAGGTAGCGCCCGTAGAGCTGCTCCTGCGGGATGACGTAGCAGTAGTCGGGCAGCGAACCGGCCAACTGGCAGGTGTACTTATAGTCGCCCGCCACGGCATCCTGCGACCAGACCACATTGATGGGGACAAGGTAACGGAGCTGACGTGCAAAGTTGTCGCGCATAAGGGCCAAATCGGCGTCATCGAGCGTTATGTTGCGCCCTTTGGTGAAGCCCTTGTAGCTCATCGATGTGTGGCTGCCAATGACGAGCAGCGTGTTGCTCGGGAAGAGCTTGACATTGCCGATGATGCCGTTGCTGATGCCTCGGCCGAAGCCCACGAGGAGCATCAGAATCACAAGACCCCAGAAGACGCCGAAAGCAGTCATCAGCGAACGCCAGCGGTTGCGGCGCAGGGTCTGCCATATCTCTGTCCAAAACTCTCTCATAGTGCGGCCAATGCTTCAACGGGGTTGATACTCACGGCCCTCTTGGCCGGCACATAGCCCGCTATCATGCCAGCCACGACCATGACGAGCGTGGCGGCCAGGACAGAGGCGATGTCGACGGTGGGGTGCAAAAAGATAGACTCCTCGCCCGACTGGGCGGCCGATGCGGCGAGCAGGGTATCGATGAGCTGGGTCAGTCCGATGCCGCACAGCATGCCCACGTAGCCGAAGAACAGGGTGATGGCCACCGACTCCATCAGCACGAGCGAGACAATCTGGCGGGGCCGAGCACCCAGGGCCTTGCGTATGCCGAACTCATGCGTCCGCTCGCGCACCGTAATGAGCATGATGTTGGAAATGCCCATCACACCGGCCACCAGCGTGGCAATGCCTATCAGCCAGATGAAGAGCTTCAGGCCCGAGAAGATGCTCTGCGTGGTGAGGTAGTGGCTGTAGGTGTTCCATATCCAGACAGCGGTCTTCTCGTCGGGGTCGAAGTACTGACGGCGCGCCAAGGCCGCAATGACAGAGTCGTTGAAGGCTTCGTTGGCCTCGGGCGTGTCGAGGTCTTTGACCACGAGACGGAGCTCGTTGTAATGGCCTTCGGGGCGGTAGATAGAGCCCATTGTGGTGATCGGAGCAAAGAAGTCCGACTCGGAGTCCTGGCTCGAGGTGTGGTAGAGACCCACGACGCGGAACGGGATGTCGTTCAGCTTGACCCACTTGCCGATGGGGTCGTTGCCCAGCAGTTTTGCTGCATCCTGGTCGGCCATAATGCAAACCTTACGCTGCTCACGGATGTCCATCACGTTGAACGTGCGGCCCTCGCACACCTTGTAGCGGGATCCGCTCAGATACGACGGATAGACGCCACAGAGGCGCACTGACATATAGTCGCCGGCATACGAAGCCTGTAAGCTAAGCCAATAGGAGGGCTGAAGGGCGTCGATGGTGGCCGGAAATTCCCTCCGGAGCATGTCCAAATCGTTCTGATCGAGGTGAATGGTGCGATATTTGGGCAAGCCGTTGCTCGCCGTCGAAGTGTAGCCTGGATAGAGGTCGACGACATTGACCGCCTCAGACGCAAACATCTCCTGCATGCCGTGCAGCAGGCCGTTGCCGGCGCCCAGCAGCACGATGAGCATAAAGATGCCCCACGCGATGCTGAAGCCCGTCAAGGCGATGCGCAACTTGTTGCGGCTCATCGAAACGTATACTTCTGAAAGTGAATCCAGTATCATTGTCTTACAGGGTTTGCCCTACTTGTTAAACAAATCACTCCTCGTTAAATAAATCGCACAATGCTAAAACAAATCACTCCACGATAAGGCCGTCCTTGATGTGGATAAGGCGGTCGGTCTGGTCGGCGATATCCTGGTCGTGGGTCACGATAATGACGGTCTTGTGCTGGTCGCGGTTCACCGACTTGAGCAGTTCCATCACGTCCTGCGTGGTCTTGCTGTCGAGGGCACCGGTCGGTTCGTCGGCCAGGATGATGCGGGGCTGGGCTATCAGAGCACGGGCGATGGCCACACGCTGCTTTTGTCCGCCCGACATCTCGTTGGGATAGTGGTCACCCCAGTCCTTGAGTCCCACCATGTCGAGATACTCGAGGGCCATGGCGTTGCGCCGCTTGCGTCCCACGCCCTGGTAGTAGAGCGGAAGGGCAACGTTCTCGACGGCGTTCTTGAACGGGATGAGGTTGAACGACTGGAAGACGAAGCCGATGAGGCGGTTGCGTAATTCGGCGGCACGCGTCTCGCTCAGGTTGTGTATGAGGTTTCCGTCGAGCATATAGGTGCCCTCGTCGTAGTCGTCGAGAATGCCGAGTATGTTGAGCAGAGTCGACTTGCCCGAACCCGACGCACCCATGATGCTCACCAGTTCGCCGGCATCGATGTGCAGGTTGATGCCTTTGAGCACATGCAGCGGCGAGGCGGAGTGGTAGGTCTTGTGTATGTTCTCGAGTTCAATCATCTTCGTTATTGTTGTCCGTGAGCCGGATGCCGGTCTCCTCGATGGTGATGCGCTGCTGCTTGTAGAGCGCTCCGACAGCCTTCTTGTAGTTCTTCTTCGACATCTGCAGCTGGTCGGCAATGTCCTGCGGGTCGCTCTTGTCGGTGAGCGGCAGGAAGCCCCCGTGCAGGTGCAGGGCACGGAGCACGGCCGACTCAGCCGAGCCAATGACCTGCCGGTAGCCCAGCGGCTGGAGCGAGAGGTCTATCTTGCCGTCCTCGCGCACGTCTTTGACCCACGCCTTGAGCCGTTCGCCTACATGCACATCGCGGAATATCTGGTTGGTGTAGATGAGGCCGGTATGGGCATTGTCGACGATGACCTTGTAGCCCAGCGGCGTGGGACGCCACACCAGGACTTCGACCTCCTCGTTGGGTTCGTACGGGGGCGGCACGTTGTCGAGATGCTTGTCCAGGCGACCCGTACCGACAATGCGGCCCGAGATGCGGTCCACATAGATGTAAATGATGTAACGGCGGCCGGTCTCCATCTCGCGGGGCTGCTCGCGATGCGGGATGAGCAGTTCCTTCGACGTGCCCCAATCGGCAAAGGCGCCGACCTCGCTGACCGCACGTATCTCGAGCGACGCGAACTCTCCGACCTGGGCGTAGGGATGCTCGGTCGTGGCCAGGAGACGTGCCTCGCTGTCCTGGTACACAAAGCACCGCAACTTGTCGCCCACGCGGGCCGACGACGGCACATACTTGGCAGGCATAAGTATGTCAACACCCTCACCGTCGCTCATATAGACGCCGAAGTCGACCTCGCGGGCCACCGTCAGCTCATTGTATTTGCCTAACTGAACCATTCTTTTTCTTTAAGTTTTTGTGTACGTAACCCGAAGCCGGTTGTGCGGGACCCCGTGTCTTGTACGTTCGACATTATCTATACGTATGGCTCGGGGAGATTGTGACAACACTTCCCCGAGTTTTTTTATTTTTATTGCTATAGTCAAAATTAGTGCGGCAAAGATAGCAATTTGCCGACAAAAGACCAAATATTTCCACAAAAAACGAAATCTCCGTGCCACAGATGTAACAAGCCACCAAAATTTGCTTATCTTTGCGAGGTACAAAAATCAACGAGTATAAGATTATGGCAATGCAAATTACAGATCAGAACGCGTCGGAAGTACTGGCCAGCGACAAGTTGGTAGTCATCGACTTCTGGGCCACCTGGTGCGGTCCGTGCCAGAGTCTCTCCCCTACCATCGAGGCTTTGGCCCAAAAGTACGAAGGCCGCGCCATCATCGGCAAGTACAACGTCGACGAGGGCGAAGAGCTCACCGCGCAGTTCATGATACGCAACATCCCCGTGCTGATCTTCTGGAAGGGCGGTCAGCAGGTAGGCAAGATAGTGGGCGCCGTGAGTCAGGCCTCCATCGAGGCCGAAATCGAGAAGCATCTCTAAGTTTTCAATAACAACATATTTTTAGTATTATGGAAATTAAGAATTATGATTTCAAAGGCAAGAAGGCTATCGTACGCGTAGACTTCAATGTCCCCATCCAGGATGGTAAAATCACTGACGACACCCGTATCAAGGGCGCTCTCCCGACCCTCAAGCTCATTCTCGAGAAGGGCGGTGCTCTCATCATCATGAGCCATATGGGCAAGCCTAAGGGCAAGGTCAAGGCTGAGTTGAGTCTGGGCCAGATTGTAGACGCCGTAAGCGCCGCTTTGGGTGTACCCGTCAAGTTTGCCAAGGACTGCGCCAACGCTGACGCCGAGGTAGCTGCCCTCAAGCCAGGCGAGGCTCTCCTGCTCGAGAACCTCCGCTTCTATCCCGAAGAGGAAGGCAAGCCCGTCGGAATCGAGAAGGAAGATCCCGCATACGATGCTGCCAAGAAGGAAATGAAGGCCAAGCAGAAGGACTTTGCCAAGAAGCTCGCTTCTTACGCTGACTGCTACGTTATGGACGCCTTCGGCACCGCTCACCGCAAGCACGCCTCTACAGCCGTTATCGCCGACTACTTCGGCGCAGACGACAAGATGCTCGGCCTCCTTATGGAGAAAGAAGTGGCTGCCGTCGACGCTGTGCTCGGCAACATCAAGCGCCCGTTCGTAGCCATCATGGGCGGCTCTAAGGTTTCGTCAAAGATCGGCATCATCGAGAACCTCCTCGGCAAGGTCGACAAGCTCATCCTCTGTGGCGGTATGACCTATACTTTCGCCAAGGCTCACGGTGGCAAGATCGGCAACTCTATCTGCGAGGACGACAAGCTCGACGTAGCTCTCGGAGTTGAGGAACTGGCCAAGAAGAATGGCGTTGAGCTCGTTATGGCTCCCGATGCCATCTGCGCCGACGCTTTCGACAACAACGCCAACAAGAAGGTTTGTCCTTCTAACGACATCCCCGAAGGATGGGAAGGCCTCGATGCAGGTCCTGAAGCCCAGAAGAAGTTCGCTGGTGCCATCAAGGGCGCAAAGACCATCCTTTGGAACGGTCCTGCCGGTGTCTTCGAGTTCGACAACTTCTGCGACGGCAGCCGTGCTATCGGCAACGCTATCGCCGAGGCTACGGCCGAAGGTGCCTTCTCCCTCATCGGTGGCGGTGACTCTGTAGCTTGTGTCAACAAGTTCGGTCTCGCTGACAAGGTGAGCTACATCTCTACCGGCGGTGGCGCCCTGCTCGAGGCTATCGAGGGCAAGGTTCTCCCTGGCGTAGCTGCCATCAAGGGCGAATAAGGCACTCGATTGTTCCGCCATTACAGGCGAACAAATCCATTGGCTGAAGCTTCATAAGGAATTATAAGGCCTTTGACTGAAATTTCATAAGAGTTATAAGACTTTCGAATGAAACTTCGTAAGTGTTATATAATTTTCGAATGAAACTTCGTAAGGGAATTAAGACCTTTGAGTGAAATTTCGACCAAGCGAAAACCCAAAAGACGGGAGGTAAACGTAATGTTTGCCTCCCGTCGCACTTTTAAAGATTTCTTAAGATTATTGCACCTTGTTGTTTATTTCGCTAATTAACGGTTGCACCTTTCTCGGTTATTGTGCGTTGTTGGTTGTTGCGCTAATTGATGGTTGCACATTTGTTTGATTTTCCAAGGCCATTAGCCGCGTGACTAAGGTTTGCGGTGTCTTAGCTGGAGTTGTGGCTCCGTGAAATTTAAAGACTGACCGGAATGTATAGGTTCGGTTTCATAAAGTCGGGAATATTGGATTAAATATTTGAGGCCACAAAGCCGGAAATATTGGGTTCCACTAACCGGAAATATTATATTAAAAATTCGGTTTCACAAACATAGTTATTCTGTAGGTGTTTTGGCCGGATGCGCCTCAAGCCAGACTTTCAGATTGTCGAGCATCGACTCGTGAAAGCGGAATTTCTCCTTGAAGCCCCATCCGTGTCCGCCCGTCGGGTAGATGAGCATGGCACAATCGCAACCCTTGAGCTGCAACTGCGAGTAGTACTCGAT
The DNA here is from genome assembly GCA_963624265.1 of bacterium. GTDB lineage: Bacteria > Bacteroidota > Bacteroidia > Bacteroidales > UBA3663 > Liminaster. The sequence goes on from CAVFPF010000001.1 coordinate 37,886, forward strand.
GGCATTGGTGACCGGTGGCACAGTGCGGTCGTCGCTGGAGAGCATCAGGAGCGTGGGCGGCGTGGTCTCGCGGCTAATCTGCTGGGCCGGAGAATAGCGCCGCACGGTGTCAGCATCCTGGAGTTTGTCGCCGAGCAAGTGCTCAGAAGAACCGCGATGACCCTTGGTCGGGTCCATCGAAATCACGGGATAGACGAGCACCGAATAGTCGGGTCTTGACTCAGGCGGAGCTATCGTGCTCACCGTAGCGGCCAGATGGCCTCCGGCCGAAAAGCCCATGATGCCGACATCGTGCGGATTGACGTGCCACGAGGCGGCGCTGTCGCGCACTGTCACTATGGCGCGTTCGACATCGCCCACAGGCAGTTCGGGGTTGCCTTCGGGCAAGCGGTATTTGACCACGATGCAGGCCATACCCTGCGCGTTGAACCACGAGGTCCACAAAAGGCCTTCGTGCTGGAAGGCAAGGTGCGAATAGCCGCCCCCCGGACACATCACGATGGCTTTGCCCGTAGGTTGCTCGGGCAGGAAGACGTGCATTTCCGAAAGGCTGTCGGCACTGTTGGGCAGCACCATCTGACGCGCGGTCTGCGCCTCAACGTGCCACTGGCCACCCACTAAAGCAGCCAGCAGCAAGAGGATTGTTTTGGTTGTTTTTCTCATAATGCTTTTACCTTGACTATGGTGAAAGATTCACTTGAAGGACTTTCGGCTATAGATTCGCCTGAAGAATTTCCGACTCAGGATTTGCCTGTTGAATTTTCAGTTAGAGATTCACCAAAAGAATATTCACCAAAGCGGAACTTTGACCATAGCCAAGATAATAATTTGGATTACTGTTCGTCGGCGGTCTCCTTGTCGTACTGGGCAATGAGTTTCTGCTGGAGGTCAGTCGGACAGAGTTCGTAGCTGGAGAACTTCATCACGAACGAAGCCGAACCTTGCGTCAGACTCGACAACGTGGTGGCGTAGTCGGACATCTCGCTCAGAGGAACTTTGGCCTGGAGCTTCTGGTAGCCGGCTTCAGCCTCCATGCCTACGATGAGGCCGCGGTGGTTCTGCAGGTCGCTCATCACATCGCCCATGCGGTCGGCGGGCACGAAGACCTCGACGTCGTAGATGGGCTCGAGAATCTTGGGTCCTGCCTGACGGAAGGCCATGCTGAAGGCGTTGCGTGCAGCGAGCATAAACGAAAGTTCGTTGGAGTCGACGGGGTGCATCTTGCCGTCATAGACTACGACACGCACGTCGCGGGCATAAGAACCGGTCAACGGACCTTGCTCGAGACACTGCTGAATGCCCTTGAGGATGGCCGGCATGAAGCGTGCGTCGATGGCGCCGCCCACTACGGAGTTGATAAACACCAGCTTGCCGCCCCATGGAAGATCTATCTCTTCCTTGCCCTTCATCGTGACACGATACTCTTTGCCCTCCAGATTGTAAACCACCGGATCGGGCATTCCGTCCTGATAAGGCTCGACGATGAGGTGCACTTCGCCAAACTGGCCTGCACCGCCCGACTGTTTCTTGTGGCGGTACTCGGCACGTGCGGCCTTGGTGATGGTCTCGCGGTACGGGATGCGCTGCGGCGCGAAATTGACCTGAATCTTGTCCAGATTCTCCAGACGCCACTTGAGCGTGCGCAAGTGGAACTCTCCCTGTCCGTAAACCAGCGTCTGACGCAACTCCTTGCTCTGCTCCACTACCCACGTCGGGTCTTCGAGGCGCATGCGCGTCAGAGCCTGCATCATCTTCTCGGTGTCGGCTTGGTTGGCGGCAGCGATAGCGCGGCAGTACTTCGATGGCGGGAACTTGACGAAGTTGAACTTGCAGTCGTTGTCCTCACTATTGAGCGTATTGCCCGTGCGCACGTCCTTGAGTTTGACCGTACAGCCGATGTCACCGGCCTGCATGGCCTCGACCTTGTCGCGGTTGGCGCCCGAGCAGACATAGAGGGTCGAGAGGTGTTCCTTGGTGCCGCGGTCGGCGTTGATGAGGTCATCGCCCTCGTGCACGGTGCCGCTCATAACCTTGAAGTACTGCACCTCGCCGATGTGCGGCTCGACACCGGTCTTGAAGAAGAAGAGGTTGGTCGGACCGGCTGCGTCGAGCGGCACGGTCTCACCGCGTGTGTTGTGCACGGCTGGCATTTCGTCCACGCGGGGCACGACATTGCCGAGGAACTCCATCAAGCGGTCCACGCCCATGTTCTTGCCTGCACAAACGCAGAAGACGGGGAAGATGCTGCGCGTCACCATGCCCTTGCGGATGCCTTCGCGCATTTCGTCCTCCGAGAGGTGTTCGGTCTCGAAATATTTCTCCATCAGCGCCTCGTCGTTTTCGGCGGCTGCCTCAATGAGGGCCTTGTACATCTCCTGGGCCTTGTCGTGCTCGGAGGCCGGGATTTCCTCAACGGTGAGCTTGCCCGACTCATCGTAGGTCAGCTGCTTCATCAGGATGATGTCTATCAGCTGGTGGAAGTGCTCGCCCGTCTGAACTGGATACTGCACGGGCACGACTCTCGTGCCGTAGATAGACTGCAGACTCTCCAGGATGGTGTGGAAATCACACTCCGGGCTGTCGAGCTGGTTGATGAGGAAGATAACGGGCTTCTTCAGTTTCTCCGTATAGCGGAAGTGGTTTTGTGTGCCGACCTCTGGTCCGACTGCACCGTTGATGAGCAGGATGGTGGTGTCGGTGACAGACATGGCCGTGATGGCCTGTCCCACGAAGTCGTCCATGCCCGGACAGTCTATGATATTCAACTTCTTGCCGTTCCACTCCGTGTGGAAGACGGTACTGAATACGGAATATCCATAATTCTTTTCTACCGGGAAATAGTCACTTACTGTGCTCTGCTGCGTAATACGTCCTTTGCGGGCTATCTGGCCTGACACATACAATAGAGTCTCGGTCAAGGTCGTCTTGCCCGAACCGTCATTGCCAAGGAGGGCAATGTTCTTAATCTCGTTCGAATTATAGACTTTCATAAGTACTTAGTTTATTAAGGTTGAATATTTGCGTTCTGTGTTTGTATTTCGATTTACGGGTGTTCGTTCCATGTGTTCTTTTCAGGGTACAAATGTAATCACTTTTTTAGTACTGCAAGCGTCTTATTCCGAAAATTTGTCCTTTTTATGCTAAAAAACATATTTTCATTTTGATTTTCCTGGTTTTTAGGCTACCTTTATCCGTTTTTCGCCCCCCGAATTTTGCTTTTCCGTCAAAAATCCCTACCTTTGCGCTGCGGTCAGAATACGGCTTCGCTGGACACAATCCCACACTCTTACGGGCAATGGCAAATTGCGCTTTGTCCATCTCCGGCTCCGGCCCCGCTTTCCTCCGTCTCTCACTCTTATACTCAACTATAGTTCTTATGTATCTTCGCCACCGAACTTCCCGTCCCTCCCGGCTCAGACGGCTTTTGGCCACGCTGGCCCTCTCGACCCTGGTTCTGTCCCTCCATGCCGACATCGTGACGGCGCCGTGGATTGCCATGCAGGCCGACGACTCCATCATCGTTCCACTCGTTCACGCCCCTTTCATCAAGAAGACGTTCGGAACGAGCAAACCAGGGCTTTACACCCTGCCGCAGTTCCGCAAGGTCTTCCGGCTCAAGCGGCACTGCCAGGTCACGCAGGCGCGGCTGCAGGTGTGCGGACTTGGGCACTTCGAGTGCTCGATGGACGGGCAAAAGGTGAGCGACCACTTCCTTGACCCTGGCTGGTCGGACTACCGCAAGTCGGCCGAATACGTGGAGTTCGACGTCACTGGGCTGCTCACCAGTCCCTCGGCCGCCAAGCGCACGCACGTAATTGGCGTGATGCTGGGCAACGGCTTCTACAACATTCCGCGCGAAAGGTACGTCAAGCTCCTGGGTTCGTATGGCGCACCGAAACTGAAGCTTTCGCTGCTCATCACCTACGCCGACGGCTCTGTGCAGGAGGTGGCCACCGGCAGCGACTGGCGCGTCTCGCCCAGCCCCGTCACCTTTTCGAGCATCTACGGAGGTGAAGACTATGACGCCCGTCTGGAACAGGACGGATGGGACCGCGACCCGAAGTTCGACGACAGCCATTGGCAAAGGGCTTTGGCCGTCACCCCCGCCTTCGAACCCCGCCTCGTGCGCCAGGAAGGCACCGAACTGAAGGTGGCCAATCGCCGCGACGCCGTCCGCATTGTCCCGACCGGACGCGGTACGTGGATTTACGACTTTGGCGAAAACCTCTCCGGCATCGTTGCACTCCGTGTCAAAGCGCAAGCCGGAGGTGTGCCCGCTGGCCGCACCATACGCATTCGCCCCGCCGAACTGGTCAAGGGGAACATCGACAAGCAGAGGTGGAACTTGTCCAAGGCCGACCAAAACTTTGCTCAAAGTTCTGAGAAAGAAAAACATCAAAAGGAAAACAACGCCGACCTGCAGCTGAATCAAAAGGTGGCTTCACCCTACTGGTTCGAATATACGACCAACGACAGGAACGGACAGAGCTGGTCGCCCCGCTTCACCTACTACGGCTTCCGTTACGCCGAGGTGAGCGGCATGAGTCCAGACAGCATCGATCTCGAGGCGCTGCACACCACAAGTGTCACGGCTCTGAGCCCCGTGGGTTCTTTCCATTGCTCCAACGACACGCTCAACCGCATACACCGGCTCATCGACAACGCCATCCGGAGCAACTTGGCCAGCGTCTTGACCGACTGCCCGACGCGCGAGAAACTGGGTTGGCTTGAGCAGGCCTACCTGATGCTGCCCTCCATCCTCTGCCGCTACGACATGCGCGCCCTCATGGAACGCCAGATGCAGCAGATGGCCGAAGCCCAGCTTCCCAACGGACAGATGCCCACCATCGCCCCTTACTACACGGAGTTCGGCTGGGGCTTTGACGACAGTCCGGAGTGGGGCGCCGCCTTTATCCTCGCCCCTTGGATGCTCTACCGGCACTATGGCGACACATCGGCCATAAAACGTTACTACCGCCCCATGCAGCACTACATACGATATTTGTGCACGCGCGCACGTGAGGAGAAAGACAGTCTCGGCGCCGTCTCCAAGCCCCGCCACATCCTGGCTTACGGCCTGGGCGACTGGTACGACCTTGGACCAAAGGGGCCCGGATATTCGCAGCTGACGCCCAACGGACTGAGCGCCACGGCCACCTACTATGAGGAGGTGCGCACGATGGCCGAAATGGCACGCTTGCAAGGCTTCGACGACGACGCCACACGCTACGCCGCCTTGGCCGACAGCATACGCGAGGCTTACCGCCAGCATTTCTCCGCTTGCACAAGCCAGACGGCCCTCTCGATGGGCCTGACCCTCGGACTACTGCCCGACTCGCTCCGCTCATGGGCCAAGGAAATGCTACTGCAGGACCTGCACTCCACACACACCACGAGCGACGCAAAGGGAACCAGACACTGGCGCACGCTTCTCACCGCCGGCGACATCGGATTCGTTTACCTGGCGCGTGCCCTGGCCGACATGGGCGAGCACGCCCTGCTCATGCAGCTCTGCACCGACCCCTCCATCCCGGGCTACGGCATGCAACTGGCCAAAGACGCTACGGCCCTCACCGAGTCGTGGCAAGCCCTCGACAATGTGTCGAACAACCACCTCATGCTCGGTCACATCATGGAGTGGCTGTACGGCTACGTGGGCGGCATCCGGCAAGTCTCACCTACCGACTACATCGTCTGCCCCGTCACCACCCTGCCCGGCGTCACTTCATGCTCATGCACCTACCCTACCCCCTACGGTGGCATTACGGTGCAGTGGCAACTCGACAGCAACGGCAAGGCCCAGATGGAGGTCAATGCGCCCGCCGAGTGTAAAGTGCTAAGGGTAGAGCCGAATGTAGACTCGGAAACTCATCGTTAAAAAGGATTGGGAAACGCCGTTATCTGAAGATTAAAGACGAACATAAGGAATTTTTTATCCGCGGAATTTAGACGGATTTTTTCGCGAGTGTGATTCACTACGTGCTCATTTCCTCGCCATGGCATAACTCAAGCAAGCCCGGCTCTTCGGGTTCTGCCTTGCTCACGATGATGGAGAGCTGCAGATTGCCGTTTTTAGTCTCGTGAGGTGGCCGTGAATTCTTTTCTTGATAATCTGCTGATTGTTTGCAAGTGACTGATTATCAATATCTATTTCAAGTAGAAATGTACAAAAGAAACAAACGAGAAACAAGTATTGCACTAAACACTAAAAGGAAAGCAAGAGAAAACAAAAATTAACACGGAAATGAACGGCAATTTTCCGATCTTGGGATTTGAGGGAGATTTATCTTTCATGGCTTAAACTAAGAAGAACGTGAAAATGTCGGAAACTTGTCGGAGACATGTCGGAAACCAAACTTTCTGCCCGTCAGCGTGTTATCATTTCCATCATCCAGTCCAATCCTTCCGTTTCTGCTAAACCATAGTTTCTGCCGTATTGAAGTCGTATTGTTTTCCAGAGGCTGATGTGTAGGTTGTGTTGTCAACGGTCAGTTCCTCTATAGCTCGCAATATGGTATCTGCGCTGCAGGTGCGAAGAGTCGGGTGCAAAGACAAGTGCTTCATCAAGTGAGTTGTCACATCTTCGACACATGAACCTCCGCAGAAATATACGCACATCAAAGAGCGGAGTATCTCGCTGTATTGATAACCATAGAATTTGCTGCGCCGCCCCAGGGTAGAGTCTATTGTTTGGGACAAAAGAGCAGTAAATTCTACGGTTATCAATAGTTATAGGTGTATTTTAACCAATGACTATGAGTCAAGTGTAAGCGTGAATTCTACAATCTCCGTGGTGGAAAGGAACGCATCTTCGATGACATGAACAACTGAGCGGGTTTGAGGTTTTTTAATGTTAAGAAAGTATCGCAATTTGCATAAATAAAAGCTTCGTTCTATAATTGAACAGATATTGAACGGCATTGAACGGATTTGCATCTTCGACCCTTTTGTTCGTATCTTTGCGCGCGAGTTTCGGATGAGCGCGCGTCTGGGCCTCGCTGCAATTTCAGTCAAAACACTACAAAATCCAAGACTATAGCAATCCAAGAAGCAATAGCAACGGCCCGGAATGAGCCCATTTTTGTTCAAAATCTTTGAATATTTTTGAATATCTTTGAACGGGCTTGCTATCGCCTCCTTTTTGACCTATCTTTGCGCCCGTGAGCGATGAGGTGCACCCGACCTTCGTCCTCCAAGGACGAAGTCGCCCTAAGCAACCCCTCGTCATGCCTTTGCCTCAAGGTAAAGGCATGACGAGAACGACGGGGAGAGAGGGAGTAAGAGGGAAGAGGGTGAGAGGGGCTAGCTTAGAAAGAGAAGGAGTCCGAGGGAGGGAAAGGAAAGGACGGGGAGACAGGGAGAAAGACGGAGAGAGGGGGACAGCCGGAAAGAGCAGGAGTCGAAGGAAGGGTGCGGAGGAGCTTGGCAACCCATGCAGCCAAAATGAAATGGGTGAGATAGGCCGGAAGCGTCCAAGGCTGTGGGAGAAGTACAGGTTGCGGGATGAAGCGGAGCAAGATGAAACGAGGCGTGATGGGTCGGAAGGGAAAGCCTAGGAAGTCGAGAAAGGTCGCTCAGCAGCTTATAGAAATTCGCTTTGGCAAGGGGGGCGTAAGACGAATGTTCGCATCGGGTCACACGAACGTTCGCATCGAGCCACACGAACGTTCGCATCGAGCCACACGAATGTTCGCTTCGGGCCACACTAACGTTCGTATCGAGCCACACGAACGTTCGCATCGGGTCACACGAATGTTCGCATCGGGTCACACGAATGTTCGCATCGGGTTTTAGATATTTGTAGCCAACACGTATATCATTGCCAAACTGTTTCTGTAGTGCAAAGGCAAGAAAAAATATTGAAACCGACAAGGAAAGTGCGAAGAAAAGTGAGTTTTTCCAGCTTTTATTTGGATATTCTGCCGGAACACACTATCTTTGCATCGGAATCAGGAAACTGGTTCCGGAGAATCGGATATGTAGATCGGGAAACTCATCGTTAAAAAAAGAACCGGGGAACACCGTTAGCTGAAGGCGGGCTACCAGCCTGGCCGACATCGGAAAGAATCACGCTCCCACCCCATCTGGAGTAGGAAAACGCATTTGCATGGATACCACCGTCCAGGACAGACCCTTGGGTCGAGAGGCAGATTATGGATGCGAAGCGGACCCCAAATCGTACATATAGGAGTTTCATCACGTCCTAAAAAACCGGTTCTCCTTTTTTTGTCCAAATAGAAAAGCCCGAACAAAATCACGGGCTTTGTCCATATACCGACGGACCTTGGTCCATAGATAAAAACAAACACCGAAATGAAAAAACTGCTCTCTCTTCCACCCAATCTCGTAGGGTGCTTTCACGACGTGACGGGCTACAGCCGCGACGAATGGTTCTGTACCAACGACCCCATTGGACAAAAGCTGGGTTCGGGAGGCGGCACGGCGTGGACCGTATCCGAAGCACGCCGCAGCGGATTCCTGCAGGAGGGCGAGCGGTGCATCATCGTCCATGCCGGTGGACAAAGCAGGCGTCTGCCGGCCTACGCTCCGTCAGGTAAAATCCTCACCCCGATACCGGTGTTCCGCTGGAAGCGTGGGCAGAAGCTCAGCCAAAGCCTGCTCGACCTGCAGCTGCCTCTCTACGAGCGCATCATGCAGAAAGCCCCCGCGGCGCTGAAGACGATGATTGTGAGCGGCGACGTACTGATACGCACCAGCCAACCGCTGCAGAACATACCCCATGCCGACGTCGTCTGCTACGGACTTTGGGTTGACCCCTCGCTGGCCAAAAACCACGGCGTCTTCGTCTCCTCCCGCAAAACCCCCGACGTGCTCGACCACATGCTGCAGAAGCCTTCGATCGAAACCCTGGGCAAGTTGCTCAAAGACAACTTCTTCCTCATGGACATCGGCGTGTGGCTTCTCTCCGACCGCGCCCTCGACCTGCTGATGCAGCGCGCTGCGCCTTCGGCCGGAAGCAACGGCTATCCGTCCACCTACGACCTCTACTCGGAGTTCGGCCCGGCTCTCGGTGCCCATCCCGTCGTCAGCGACCCCGAACTCAACGCCCTCTCGGTGGCCATCCTTCCCCTGGCCGGTGGCGAGTTCCACCACTACGGCACTTCGCCTGAGATGATTTCGTCGACTTTGGCCATACAGAACTCCGTCACTGACCAGCGCGAAATCATGCACCACGACACGAAGCCGCACCCCAGCATCTTTGTCCAGAATGCCGACATCAAGGTCCGCCTCACCTCCGACAACACCAACCTATGGATAGAGAACAGTTGCGTCGGCCCACACTGGACGCTGAGCCGCAACAACATCATCACGGGTGTGCCCGACAACGACTGGACCATTGAACTGGGCGAAGGGCAGTGTGTCGATATCATCCCAATCGGCGAACGGCAGTATGCGGTGCGCCCCTACGGCTTCAGCGAGCCCCACACGCCCGAGCTGCTCGACCGCTGCGGATGCTCTGACGTGCCCAGTCCGCAGACGGAAGCCCGCATCTACCCCGTGGTCGACAATACGGACGACATGGCCAAAGTGCTGCTCTGGATGCTCGGCGGACGCATTTCGAACGACGAGGGCAGTGAGATGTCGGTCGAAAGGTACAAGCAAGGCCGCGCCCTTTGGGAAAGCGCACGCAAGATGTCGGCCGACGAAATCTCGGCCTACGCCAACCTGCACCGGCTGACCCGGCAGCGCACCGCCTTTCGCGCGCACAACTGGCCCCTTTTGGCAAAAAACCACGAGCGCAGCGTGTTCTACCAGGTGAACCTCGACGACGCTGCCCGCGAATTTTCGGAGATGAAGCTGGCTATGCCTGCACCCCTCGACGAGACGGCCGCTCCGCTGACGCGCATCAGCGACGCCATGTTCCGCGCACGCCTCCACGCCCTCAACGGCAACAAACGCGAGGCAGCCGAGCAGGAGGCTAAAGCTTTCTCTATGATGCGCGAAGGCCTGACCGCCACGGCACGCCAGCCGCAGCACCCACACCTAAGCGTCTACGCCGACCAGATTGTGTGGAGCCGTTGCCCGGTGCGCATCGACCTGGCGGGAGGATGGACAGACACTCCTCCCTATAGCCTTATGGAAGGCGGCAACGTGGTCAACATCGCCATCGAGCTGAACGGCCAACCACCTCTCCAAGTGTACGTCAAGCCCTCGAAGGAATACAGGATTACGCTGCGCAGCATCGACCTGGGCGCCATGGAGGTAGTGACCACCTATCAGGAACTGGCCGATGTCAATCATGTCGGTTCGCCGTTCTCTATACCGAAGGCCGCGCTCCTCCTGGCCGGGTTCAACCCATCGTTCTGCCAGCAGAAATACGCGTCGCTCGAAGCGCAGCTCAAAGACTTCGGCTCGGGCATCGAGATGACCATGCTCTCCGCCATCCCGGCCGGTTCGGGGTTGGGCACTTCGAGCATCCTGGCCTCGACCGTGCTTGGCGCCGTCAACGAGTTCTGCGGACTGGGCTGGGACCGCTACGAAATTTCCAACCGCACGCTGGTGCTCGAGCAGCTTCTCACCACAGGCGGCGGCTGGCAAGACCAGTATGGCGGCGTCGTGCAGGGCGTCAAACTGCTGCAGACCCAACCGGGCTGGCATCAGCAACCCCTCATCCGTTGGCTGCCCGACACGCTATTCACCGCACCCGAATACCAGAAGCTGCATTTGCTCTACTACACGGGCATCACGCGGACGGCCAAAGGCATCCTGGCCGAAATCGTGCGCGGCATGTTCCTCAACTCGACCGTGCACCTCGACCTCCTCGCCGAGATGAAGCAGCACGCCATGGACCTCTACGACGCCATCCAGCGCGGCGACTTCCAGCAGGCAGGTTCCCTCGTGCGCAAGACCTGGCTGCAGAACCAGGCCCTCGACAGCGGCACCAATCCTGCGGGCGTAGAGGCCATCACCCACCAGATCGACGACCTGTGCCTTGGCTACAAGCTGCCCGGCGCCGGCGGCGGAGGCTACCTCTACATGATAGCCAAAGACGAGGAGGCTGCCGCTCGCATCAAGAACATCCTCAACGGCAACCCGCTCAACGACAAGGCCCGCTTCGTCGACATGACCCTTTCGCACAAAGGCCTTGAGATAAGCAAGAGCTAAAGGCACTTGTCGCACAAGCAAGAACTGGAGTTTCAGCGTAATTTTGACGTATAGGTCACAAAATCAGCAAGACGGACCCGCATACTTACGTGCAAAGTCCGTCTTACTGATTGGCAATAAGCCGATTGCGACCTGAAACCAAGGATGCAACCTAAAACCAAAGATGCACCTGAAACCAGGATGTGCCTGGCAAGGTTGCTTATACCGTCAATACTCTTCCTCGTTGAAGAAGAAATCTTCCTTGCTCGGATAGTCGGGCCACAGGTCCTCTATGCTTTCATAGACCTCGCCCTCGTCTTCCATCTCCTGAAGATTCTCAATTACCTCCAACGGGCAACCGCTGCGGTTGGCATAGTCGAGCAGTTCCTCACGTGTTGCGGGCCATGGTGCGTCCTCAAGTTTCGTGGCCAATTCAAGTGTCCAATACATGTCAGTTGTTTTTATGGTTGTTTTTTAATATTGCTTTTATAATCTTCTTTTTGCTCAAAACGAGACGACATAGTGCTGCTTGAAGAAGTGTGGCCGCCGGATGGCCAGGCCGTAGTCGTAGAGGTCCATAGTGACCTCGATACGGTCGCACTCGCACACCCCGTCCCAGAACTGCTCGAGCTGGTGGCCCGGCTGAATGCCCCGCACGAAGAAGAGACTCTGTTCGTGCGTGTGCTGCTGTATCCAGCCGAGGAAGACCTGCGGGTCCATACCGTCGGGCAAGCCGTTCACCACCACCATATCGGCCACATAGTCGTCGGGCAAACCGGAAAGGCTGTCGGCAAAGCCCACGCGGTTCAGACTACCGTGGAAGGCCGTCAAGTGCCGTTCCGTCTCGCCGCGCTGGCAGGCAGTAGCGACCGAGGTAACCTGGCTGTGGCTGTCGACCAGGAGCAGGGGCAAAAGCGAGTAGCCACCGTCGCATCCTATCTCAAGCACTGTGCGCACGCGGAAGCGGTTAGCCAGGCGGAACAGCAAGCAAGCCACCTTGAAAGGCAGCACGCCCCCCTTGGGGTAGAGGCGGCGCATGCGCTGGTAGGCGTAGTAGGCGTTACGTTCCTCGATGACCTCGGTAATGACGGCATAGGCAAAGGGCGAATGCACGCCATAGCCCTTGCGGTGCTTGATTTTGCGCACACCCTTGCGGATGTAATCTTTGAGTTTACGTCTTGTGCGGGCACTTATCTTTTTCACAGTCTCAAAGTTTTAAGGATGGATGTATAGAGACCGATGGCTTCGCGTATCTCTTGCTTCTCGATATACTCGTCGGCCGTATGCGAACGGGCCGAATCGCCAGGTCCCATCTTCAGGCTCGGACAAGGCAGCAGCGCCTGGTCGCTCAGCGTGGGCGAGCCGAACAGCGTCGCATCGGGGGCCACAGCCAATATGGCCTGCAGCAGAGGATGTTGCCTGTCGATGCCCGACGACTGCAGGCGCACCGTGCGCGGCTTGAGTTCGACGGGAGACACAAGGGCCTGCAACTGCTCCACAATCTCGTGATTGGTGTACATGTCGGTGGTGCGCACGTCGGTCACGAACGTACAGATATCGGGTATTACGTTGTGGGCCTCGCCGCAGCTTATCATCGTCGTAGTCACCTTGACCTGGCCCAGTGTGGGCGACTCTTTGGCGAAGCGGTAACGGCGCAACTTGTCGATGGCATCGAGGGCGATATAGAGGGCATTGACGCCCTCTCCGCGGGCCGTATGACCTGACTTGCCGTGTGCCGTGCCGTCCATAACCATCAGGCCCTTTTCAGCCACAGCCACCCTCACGCCACCGGCCACACTGGGGTTCATACCCGTCGGTTCGCCCACCAGAGCCACGTCGATATGCGGCAGCAGAGGCAGGGCTGCAGCGATGCCATTTTGGCCCGACACCTCCTCCTCGCACGAAGCCAGGAAGACGAGGTTGTAGGGCAGCGGCTCACGCTCCAGTTGCAGGAAGGCATGCATCAGCGACACGAGCGAAGCGCCGTCGTCGTTGGCGCCAAGACCATAGATGCGGTCACCCACCTCAGTGGCGGCAAAGGGGTCGAAGGTCCACGAGTGAACGGGGCGCACGGTGTCCATGTGTGCGTTGAGCAGCAACGTCGGGCGAGCCTCGTCATAACCATCGGCCACAAGCCACACATTGTAGCCCGAGCGGTGGACGGGCACCGCGCTGGCCTGCTTCAGATAACCCTCGATGAGGTCGGACACGGCCTGCTCGTCGCGACTCACCGAAGGGGTCGCAATCATCTGCTTCAAAAGGTCGATAGCAGCGTCCGAAATGCTCACATGGGTTGCCATAAGTCTATAAATTTGGGCGCAAAGATAGCATCTTTTTGACGAAAAGCAACATCTTATGCCATATTTTTTGCATTTTCCGAAAAAAAATCCCTAACTTTGCGGCCGGAATACTCCGAAACAGAAGCATTAATCACTAAAAACCGACCATTTGTGATTACCATCGAACAACTGAAAGCCGTGCAGGAACGGCTATCAGACCTACACCGCTACCTCAACATCGAGGAAAAGAAAATACAGCTCGAGGAAGAAGAGCTGCGCACCCAGGTGCCCGGATTTTGGGACGACCAGAAGGCTGCCGAGAAGCAGATGAAAGTCGTCAAGGGCCTGCGTAGCTGGATCGAAGCCTACAACCATTGCAAGACGGAGGTCGACGAGCTCGCCACGGCCTTCGAGTTCTACAAGGAGGAACTGGTCAGTGAGGCCGAGGTCGACACGCAGTACAAGAAAGTCTCCGACCTGTTTGAAGACGTCGAACTGAAGAACATGCTGCAGAGCGAGGAAGACCACCTCAACTGCGTGCTCAAGATCAACGCCGGAGCAGGCGGCACAGAAGCCCAAGACTGGGCCGAACAGCTGCAGCGTCTCTATATGCGCTACGCCGAAGACCACGGCTACCGTGTCACCATCCAGGACCTTGTGGAGGGCGACGATGCCGGCATCAAGTCGGTCACGCTCGAGATTGAAGGCGACTTTGCCTTCGGCTACCTCAAGTCGGAGAACGGCGTGCACCGCCTGGTGCGTGTCAGCCCCTACAACGCACAGGGCAAGCGCATGACCTCGTTCGCTTCGGTCTTTGCCTTCCCGATGATCGACGACAGCATCGAGGTGCAAATCGACCCGGGCAAGCTGACCTGGGACACCTTCCGCTCGGGCGGTGCCGGTGGTCAGAACGTCAACAAGGTCGAGTCGGGTGTGCGTGCCCGCTACATGTACACTGACCCCTACACGGGCGAAGAGAAGGAACTCCTCCAGGCGTGCACCGTGACGCGCGACCAACCCAAGAACCGCGAGATGGCTCTCCAGCTCCTCAAATCGCAAATCTACAACATCGAGATGGAGCACAAGCGCGAGAAGCAGGCCGCCATCGAGGCCGGCAAGAAGAAGATCGAATGGGGCTCGCAAATCCGCTCATACGTCTTCGACGACCGCCGCGTAAAGGACCACCGCACCGGCTATCAGACCTCTGACGTCAACGGCGTCATGGACGGCAAAATCGACGGCTTCATCAAAGCCTATCTGATGGAGTTCGGAGGCAACTGATGTGCGCCTCGCCTGGAGCAAATCACGGAATCGGAATAGAATAGAATCGATACAAGACGCAATCCGCAGGAGGGCTAAGTGCCTTTCTGCGGATTTTGGTGTTTTCCCAGTCCTCGAATGCGTTACTGTACGGCACAATTTAAAAAGGCCATGAGGGAAAGAAATGCAGAGCGCTTTCGCCTGATGATGAGTTTTCGGTTAGCCTAATCTGCTCCAGATAGAAAAAAATACGTTCCAGTTGGAAAAAAATCAAATTCCAACTGGAATGCAAAATAAATCCAATAGGGCTGCAGCGCCCCTCAAGCAAAGCGCCGGATTCGAACTTGATTGGATAAGGCAAGCAGATGACAGCCCAACTAAAAGGCGATGCTGACACGGCCTGAAGGTTCGGCTGAAACGTCGGCGTCGCCCTCCTCGAACTGACAGAGGGAGAACTGGCCATCGGGGGTCATGACGCCGTAGCTGAAATGGCGAATCCAATCGCCCAGGATGACGATGCGGGTGGCGCGCGAAAGCATCAGGTCGAGCATGATGTGCCGGTGGCCGAAGATGAAGAAGGCGGGCACGGGCTGGCCTTTCTGCTCGAGCTCGCGCATGCGCCGCTTGGTCCAGATGACGAGGTGCTCGCGGTCTTCGCCCAGATAGTCGGGCATGTCCTGACCCGTGCGCCTGCTGTGGGCCGACCAGCGATGGGCAAACGACGTGGCGAGGTCGGGATGCACGAGGCTGAAGAGCCATTGGCACACGCGGCTGTGGAAGAAGCCGTTCATCAGGCGGAAGGCCATCGTGTCGTGACCCAACCCGTCGCCGTGGGCTAAGTAGCAAAGCCGGCCCTGCAGGGTGAGCGTCTCGCTGTGGCGATGCACATGGGCGCCCGTCTCCTGCTCGATGTAGTCGAAAATCCAGATGTCGTGATTGCCCGTAAACCAATGTACCTCGATGCCCGCATCGGTCAATTCGCCTATCTTGCCCAGGAAGCGCGTAAAGCCGCGCGGCACGACCTGCCGATACTCGAACCAGTAGTCGATGACATCGCCCAACAGATAGAGCGCCTTGCAATCTGGCTTGATGCTGTCGAGGAAGCGCACTACACGCCGCTCGTAGTCAAGCGGATGGTCGAAGGTGGTTGCTCCCAGGTGCATGTCGCTTATAAAATAGACCGATTCTCCCATCTCTCTTTGTCCTTAAGAAATTACAGCAAGCCCAACTCGAGTTTGGCCTCTTCGGTCATCATGTCCTGGTTCCACTCGGGCTCGAAGACGAGTTCGACCTCGCACGAAGAAACCTCGCGCAGGCCTTCGACCTTCATGCGGAGGTCTTCCATCAGGAAGTCGCCCTCGGGGCACGAAGGGGCCGTGAGCGTCATCTTGATGTGCACGTGGCCGCCCTCCTTAACGTCGACGGCATAGATGAGGCCGAGGTCGTAAATATTGACGGGAATCTCGGGGTCGTAGACCAGCCGGCACACGTCGACCACTTGTTTTTGTATCTCTAAAACTTCGTTTTCTGTCATTTCCAATCAATTTTGGACGCAAAGATACGTTTTTTTATCCTATTTCCCGTTTTTTTGGCGAAAAACCGCTATATTTGCAGCGTTTTTTAAATTAATGTACGCGAAAACCGCATAAACAACATACACAGAGCAATGGAAATCGAGCAGCAATTGGCAAACGGCGTTATCAAGGCCGTACAGGAGTTGTACAATGTCACCATCACCGACAAGCAGGTGCAGATCTCCCCGACCCGCAAGGAGTTTGAGGGCCACCTGACCGTGATGGTCTTCCCCTTCATGAAGCAGACGGGCAAGCGCAACCCCGAGGAGTTGGGCAACGAAATCGGCGCCTGGCTCACGGCTCACGAACCCGTGGTGGGCAAGTACAACGTGGTCAAGGGATTCCTCAACCTGAGCATCAACGCCTCGTCATGGCTCGACAAACTGCTCGACATCAGCGCCAACCCCAACTACGGCCGCCAACCCGTGACCGACCAGTCGCCCCTGGTGATGATTGAATACTCTTCGCCCAACACCAACAAGCCGCTCCACCTAGGCCACCTGCGCAACATCCTGCTCGGATGGTCGCTGAGCCAGATTATGGAGGCCTGCGGCAATAAGGTGGTAAAAACCAACATCGTCAACGACCGAGGCATACACATCTGCAAGTCGATGCTGGCCTGGCAGAAGTGGTTCGACGGCGCCACACCCGAGTCGACGGGCAAGAAGGGCGACCACCTGATCGGCGACTGCTACGTGGCCTTCGACAAGCACTTCAAGGCCGAGGTCAAGGACATCCTCGAGCACGATCCCGAGATAGCGCAAATCACCGACCCAGACCCCGACAAGCAGGCCGAAGCACGCAAGGCCGCAGCCGAGGCCAAGAGCCCCCTCATGCTCGAAGCCCGCGAGATGCTCCGCAAGTGGGAAGCCGCCGACCCCGAGGTGCGCTCGCTGTGGGCTAAAATGAACGAATGGGTGTATGCCGGCTTCGACGAAACCTACCGCATGATGGGCGTGGGCTTCGACAAAATCTACTACGAGTCGCAGACCTACCTTGAGGGCAAGGGCCTCGTAATGGAAGGCCTGAATGAAGGCAAATTCTACCGCCGCGACGACGGCTCGGTATGGGCCGACCTGACAGGCGACGGACTGGACCACAAGCTGCTGCTCCGCAAGGACGGCACTTCGGTCTACATGACGCAGGATATCGGCACGGCCAAACTGCGCTACCAGGATTTCCCCATCGACAAGATGATCTATGTGGTGGGCAACGAGCAGAACTACCACTTCCAGGTGCTCTCCATCCTGCTTGACCGTCTGGGCTTCAAGTGGGGCAAGGACCTCGTGCACTTCAGCTACGGCATGGTCGAACTGCCCAACGGCCGCATGAAGAGCCGCGAGGGTACGGTGGTGGACGCCGACGACCTGATGGCCAGCATGATAGGCAACGCCAAGGAGGTGAGCTCCGACCGCCTGGACGGCATGACCGAGGCCGAGAAGGACGACATCTACCGCATCATCGGACTGGGTGCGCTCAAGTACTTCCTGCTCAAGGTCAACCCCGTCAACAACATGGTGTTCAACCCCGCCGAGAGCATCGACTTCAACGGCAACACAGGCCCCTTCATCCAGTACACCCACGCCCGCATCAAGTCGGTGCTGCGCAAGGCCGGTGCAGAGGGCAGCATAAAGGCCGACGCAGAAGCGCTGCAGGGTGTTGAGATTACGGAGAAGGAACAGACCCTCATCCAGAAACTCGTTGACTTCGAGAGCACTGTGCTCCGCGCCGGCGCCGAATACAGCCCTTCGCTCATCGCCAACTACACCTACGACTTGGCCAAAGAGTACAACCAGTTCTACCACGACACGCCTATCCTCAAGGAGGAGGACGGGCAAAAACGCGCCCTCCGACTGGTGCTCTCCGACAGCGTGGCCAAGGTCATCAAAACGGCCATGACCCTGCTGGGCATCGAGGTACCGGAACGTATGTAAGGTATTTCGGACAAAGAAGATTCTTTGGACAAAAACCTTTCGGACAAAGAGTTTTTCTGAAAAAAAGTTTTGGACAAAGGAAACTTCCGACAAAGAGTTTTTTCTGAAGAAAGTTTTTAAATGCTTTGGGCAAAAAGAGAATTTGAGCAAAACCACACAGACACTATGCCAATAGAAGAACAACAGACACTGACAGACCAATTGAACCAAGCCGAAGCCATCGCACAGTATAGCGACGACAAAATACAGCACCTGGAATGGACGGAGCACCTGCGACTCCGCCCAGGCATGTATATCGGCAAGCTGGGCGACGGCAGCCACGACGACGACGGCATCTACATACTGCTCAAGGAGGTCATCGACAACAGCATCGACGAATATGCCATGGGATTCGGCAAGCGCATCGATGTGAAAATCGACGACAACGGGCGCGTGTCGGTGCGCGACTACGGCCGCGGCATTCCGCTGGGCAAATTGGACGTGTGCGTGTCGGAAATCAACACCGGCGGCAAGTACGACAGCTCAGTCTTCAAGAAGTCGGTGGGTCTGAACGGTGTAGGTCTGAAGGCTGTCAACGCCCTCTCATGCTACTTCCGTGCCTGCTCGTACCGTGAGGGCGAGAAGAAGGAAATTGTCTACCGCGTGGCCAAGAAGACCGAGGAACAGGACATCATGCCGACCGACGAACCGAACGGTACCTACATCGAGTTCGAGCCAGATACCAGCATCTTCCCCGACTACAAGTTCCGGATGGAGTTTGTCGAGACTTTGCTCAGCAACTACAGCTACCTCAACACGGGTCTGACGCTCACCCTCAACGGCAAGCGCTTCATCAGCAAGAACGGCTTGGCTGACCTGCTCAACGCCCGCATGGACTCGACGCCGCTCTACCCGCCCATCCACCTGTCGGGCACGGACATCGAGGTCGTGGTCACGCACGGCAACTCGTATGGCGAGGAATACTACAGCTTCGTGAACGGACAGTACACGAGCTTGGGCGGCACGCACCTCGCCGCATTCAAGGAGAGCGTGGCCAGGGTGATTAAGGAGTTCTACATCGCCAAGAACTTCGAATACAGCGACATACGCAACGGCATGGTGGCAGCCATCGCCATCAAGGTGCAGGAACCCGTGTTCGAAGCACAGACCAAGACAAAGCTTGGCTCGTCGCGCCTCTCGCCCGACCCCAACTCGATGACGATACAGAAGTTTGTGGGCGACTTCATGAAGCGCGAACTCGACAACTACCTGCACCGCGAGACCGAAACAGCCGAAATCATGCTGCAGAAAATCCAGTCGAACGAAAAGGAACGCAAGGAACTGGCCGGACTGAGCAAGCAGGCAAAGGAGCGGGCCAAGAAGGTCAACATGCACAACCGCAAGCTGCGCGACTGCCACATACACTACAATGACGCCAAGAACGCCCGCGCCGGCGAGTCGTGCATCTTCATCACGGAGGGCGACTCGGCTTCGGGCTCCATCACCAAGAGCCGCAACGTGGAGACGCAGGCCGTCTTCTCCCTGCGAGGCAAACCGCTCAACTGCTTCGGCATGACCAAGAAGGTGTGCTACGAGAACGAGGAGTTCAACCTCCTGCAGGCGGCCCTCAACATCGAGGACGGACTGGATGGTCTGCGCTACAACCGCGTCATCATAGCCACCGATGCCGATGTGGACGGTATGCACATCCGGCTGCTGATGATGACCTACTTCCTGCAGTTCTTCCCCGAACTGGTGCGCACGGGCCACGTCTTTATCCTGCAGACACCGCTCTTCCGTGTGCGCAACAAGAAGGTGACCCGCTACTGTTACACCGACGAAGAGCGCGTCAAGGCCATCGCTGAGTGCGGCGCTACGGCCGAAATAACCCGATTCAAGGGTCTCGGCGAAATCTCGCCCGACGAGTTCAAGTACTTCATCGGCGACGACATGCGTCTCGACACGGTCATGCTCCGAAAAGAAGACGCCGTGCACGAAATGCTCGAGTACTTTATGGGCAAGAACACGATGGAGCGCCAGGAGTTTATCATCAACAATCTCGTCGTGGAGGAGGACGCCGTCAACTGAGTCAAGCGTTGAGAGTTAAGATTTGAGAATCGAGAATCGACACTTGAAAATAGAAAGTTGAGAGTCGAAAGTCAAAAATCGAGAATCGAAACTTGAAATCGAGAGTGAATAAAAAAATGCCTGCAACGCAAGAGTCAGGCGCAACAACGTAAAGATGAAACTAATCTTCCCGGGCAGTTTTGACCCCTTCACCAAAGGCCACGCCTCAGTGGTCAGAAGGGCACTGGAGTTTGCCGACTCGATAGTGATAGCCGTGGGCCACAACGGACACAAACGCTGCGGTATGTTCCCCATTGACGAACGTGTGCGCATGATAGCGGAATACTATCGCTCGGAACCGCGCATCAGCGTGACGGCCTACTCGAACCTCACGACCGACTTCGCCCGCGAGTTGCACTGCACCCACATCCTACGTGGCGTGCGTACGGTGGTCGACTTCGAGTACGAACGCGCTTTGGCCGACGTGAACCGCCACTTGACGGGCATCGAGACGATTCTGCTCTTCAACGAACCGGCCATGGCCCACATCACGTCGTCGACGGTGCGCGAACTGCTTAGCTTCGGCAAGGACGTGACGGACTTCCTCCCCGAGGGCTTCCCGCCACTGCACCCCAGCAACACGGAAGACCCGGATTTCACGGTTTGACCCCCTGCCTAAGCTGCACCGGAACGGCCTAGTTCGGGCTCTTTGACAAGGAAACTGACATTATACACACTTACTACTACACAGGATGAAAATAAAATGTCTGACCGTCTGCTGCCTGCTCGGAGCACTCGTCGCATCGGCCTACGCCGATGTGCGCACCGCCGTGGGTGACCTGCAGAATGCCCTCCTGTGGACGGACTACTTCTACGTAGACTCCGTCTCGGTCGACAAATTGGCGGAAAGCGCCATACGCGGCATGCTCAAGGAGCTTGACCCTCACTCTACCTATCTGACCGCCGACGAGGTGAAGAGCATGGACGAAAACCTGGGCGGAACCTTCGAAGGCATCGGCGTGCGCTATCAGATGGACCGCGACACACTATTTGTGATTAGCACCGTGGTCGGCGGCCCGTCGGAGAAGGTCGGCATCATGGCCGGCGACCGCATTATAGCCGTCAACGACTCGTCGATAGCGGGCATGAAAATGGACACACGCGAGATACAGCGCCGCTTGCGCGGACCTAAAGGCACCATAGCCCGGCTGACCGTGCTGAGAGACGGCGAGCACATCGCCTTCCGGGTGGAACGTGACCGCATACCGGTCTACAGCCTCGACGCCAGCTATATGGCCTCGCCCGAAGTGGGTTACGTGAAGGTGTCGCGCTTCAGCCAAACCACCGACGACGAACTTGTCAAGGCCCTTGACCAACTCAAGGCACAGGGCATGAAACACCTCATCATCGACCTGCAGGGCAACGGCGGCGGCTACCTGGAGAGCGCCGTGCAGTTGTGCAACCACTTCCTCGACTATGGCAATATGGTGGTCTACACCGAAGGCCGCCGCGAGCAACGCAAGGAGCACCATGCCAGTATGCGCCACCCCTTCGAGGGCAGGCTGGTCGTTATGATTGACGAACGCAGCGCCTCGTCGAGCGAAATCTTTACGGGCGCCATGCAAGACTGGGACCGTGCCGTCATCGTAGGCCGTCGCAGCTTCGGCAAAGGCCTCGTGCAGCGCCCTATCAAACTGCCTAGCGGCGCCATGATCCGTCTGACCATCGCCCACTATTACACGCCTTCGGGCCGTTGCATACAGAAACCATTCGACCCAGGCAAAGCCGACGCCTACAGCCAGGACCTCGCCAACCGCTACAAGAACGGCGAATACCTGTCGGCCGACTCTATCCACCTGGTCGACTCGCTGCGCTACACGACTCACGGAGGCCGGACGGTGTACGGCGGCGGTGGCATTATGCCCGACGTCTTCGTGCCCCTCGACACCACGCGGCTGGGCAAGACGCACCGCGACCTGATAGCCAAAGGGACCGTGAACCGCTACGTGCTCGCCTATTTCAGCGAGAACCAAAAGGCATTGAAGCGAAAGTACAAGACGCTTGAGGACTTCGAACGCGGCTTCCAGGTGACCGACGCCATGATGGCCGACCTCTGCAGCAGGGGCACAGCCGACAGCGTGCATATAGACAGCGCAGAAATGGCCATGGGTAGCCGCCTCCTCCGCTTGCAGCTCAAGGCGCTGGTGGCCAACGACCTCTTCGAGACTGGGGCTTACGCCCGCATCATGAACACGCAGGTTGACGCCTACCGCACGGCTTTGGACATCATCAGCGACCCCGAGCGCTACAAAGCCTATCTGACCAGAGACGGCCAGGCAAGTGCTTCCAAAACAGCCAAGGACGGCCAGACAAGCGCTGCTTCCCGAAAGGCCAAAGAGGGCCGAGCGGGCAAAGCAGCGAAATAGTCTCTCGCGCGCGAACTATAACACGGTATCTATGGCTGAAAACAGTCTTTGGCTAAAAACCAGTGACTGAAAACAAAAAAAGACGTCACGCCGGGACACAAAACACTAAGACAAATATTATTTACTCACACATACGACTCATTTTTCTTAATACACTACACAGCTATGTTTGATTTGCAAGAATTCCTCTCTTCGTTCATCGTACTGTTTGCCATTATCGACGTAACGGGTCTGATTCCCGTGGTCATCGACCTGCAGCAGAAGTCCGGTCCGGTCAACGCGAATAAGGCCGCTATCTACTCGCTGCTCATCATGGTGGCGTTCCTATATGCGGGCAACGCAGTCCTGCAGCTCTTCAACGTCGACATCAACTCGTTTGCCGTGGCCGGCGGATTCATCATCTTCCTGCTGGGCGTCGAGATGACTTTGGGCATCGAGATTTTCAAATACAGCGACGGACCGAAGGGCGCGACCACGCTTGTGCCTGTCGTCTTCCCGCTCATCGCCGGTGCCGGCACGTTCACAACACTTCTGTCCCTGCGCGCCGAGTTCGCCATCGTCAACATCCTGCTGGGCCTTGCCACCAACGTCCTCATTATCTACCTTGTGCTCAAATACGTCAACCTCATCGAGCGCCTGCTCAAGCCCGAGGGCATCTATGTGCTGCGCAAGTTCTTCGGCATCATTCTGTTGGCCATCGCCGTCAAGCTCGTGGCCGGCAACCTCAACACGCTTCTTAACTGATTAGCGTCTGCGCAGCTGATTCACATCTACGCAAACTGCTAAGGAACAACACACTAACTCATATTTTTATCACTCATGAAAAGAGTCCTTTTCTCCATTTTCACACTGCTGACCGCCTGCAGCCTGCAAGCTGTGACGGTATTTACCATCGGCGACAGCACGATGGCCAACAAGCCGACGGGCAAAGACAACCAAGAGCGCGGCTGGGCACAGATGCTCAGCGGATTCTTGACCGACGACGTCAAGGTCGACAACCACGCCCTCAACGGCCGCTCATCACTCAGCTTCTACCTCGAGGGCAGGTGGCAGAAGGTCTATGACCTCATCCAGCCGGGCGACTACGTATTCATCCAGTTCGGCCACAACGACGAGAAAATCAAAAGCGCTCACCGCGGCACGCGTCCCGGCAACCCCGAACCGGCCGTATGTCCGGACCAGTGGGGCCAGGACACCATCATGGGCACGCTGACAGCTTCGTTCGACTTCATGCTCAAACTCTACGTCAACCAGACACGTGAGAAGGGCGGCATCCCGGTGCTTTTCAACTCCATAGCCCGACGCAATTTCTTCGACAATGAGAATGCAGCCGAGGAAGACGACCTCTTCGGCAAAGGCACGACACAAAAGCAGGAGCGCGACACGCTCATCGAGACGCACATCATCACGCGCGCTGACGGCACCGTCGACGACTACCTGGAGGCTCCGCGCCGCGTGGCCCAAGAACTCAACGTGCCCTTCGTTGACATGAACACCATCAGCAAGGCCGTCATCGAAGGCCTCGGCGTGGAGGAGTCGAAACGTCTCTTCTGCTGGATAAAACCCAACACCAACCTGGCTGCACCCAAAGGCCGCGAGGACAACACGCACCTGCGCGTCTGGGGCGCCCGTCAGATGTGCCTCGCCACCATCGACGCTATCGGTGAGGCCGTACCTGCTCTAAAACCCTACATCCGCAAGTACGACCTGGTGGTGGCCAAAGACGGCTCGGGCGATTTCTTTACGGTGCAGGAAGCCATCAACGCCATCCCCGACTACAATAAAGACACGCTCACCATTCTGCTCCAG
This sequence comes from bacterium, assembly GCA_963624265.1. Lineage (GTDB taxonomy): Bacteria > Bacteroidota > Bacteroidia > Bacteroidales > UBA3663 > Liminaster. The sequence goes on from CAVFPF010000001.1 coordinate 62,320, forward strand.
CCGGGCCGTTACTACGAGAAGCTCATTGTGCCCGAAAGCAAAGAACACATCCGCTTGATAGCCAAGACTGAGGGCGAGTGCATTATTACCTACGACGACTATGCCTCTAAACTCAACACCTTCGGCAAGAGCAAGGGCACATCCGGTTCGGCTTCGGTCTACATCTACGCACCCGACTTTGAGGCCATTGGCATTACGTTCCAGAACACGGCTTCATGTGAGCAGTGGAAGAAGGATCGCGGCGGCATGGGCCAGGCCGTGGCCGTACTGGTCAAAGGCGACCGCGCCGTGTTCCGCCGCTGCCGTTTCCTCGGCCATCAGGACACGCTCTATGCCTTCGGCCAAAAATACTCGAGCCAAAGCCGCCAGTACTATGAGGACTGCTACATTGAGGGCACGGTCGACTACATCTTCGGATGGGCTACGGCCGTCTTCAACCGCTGCCATATGCATTGCCTCTCCAACGGCCACGTCACGGCTGCCGCCACACCCGAGGGTCAGGAGTTTGGCTACGTCTTCCACAACTGCAAGGTGACGGCCGAAGACAACGTGCGCTACAACCTGGGGCGCCCGTGGCGCCCTTACGCCCACGTCGTGTACCTCAACTGCGACTTGGGCGAGGGCCTGCGCGATACGGGTTGGGACAACTGGGGCAAGAAGGACAACGAAAAGACGGCCTACTACGCCGAGTACCGCACCAAGGGCTACGGCAAGAAGTCGGTCAAGCACCGTGCTCCTTGGACGCACCAACTGACCAAGAAGGAAGCCCAAAAGTACGACATCGCAAATGTGCTCAAGGGCAACGACGATTGGTGCCCAACCATCACCAAGGCAGAGAAGAAAAAGTAAAACGACAGCAGACCGGTTAACACTTTATGGGTTAAACCTTTTTTGCAAAGCAAGCGATGGCGAAAATTCCAACTTAGTTAACAACAAGTAAAAGGAAAGAAAAACCAATTTGTAAAGCAAATAAAGGTTTACGCTCAACTTGCAAAGCAAGTAATGAAAAGAATTCCAATTTGGTAAACAAGTAATGGAATAAAATTCACTTACGAAACAAGCAAAGGGAAGAAAAACCGGCAGCAAAGTTCAATCGAAACAAATAGCTAAGACTAAATGAAAAATAATATAATACCGAATGGGAACGCCTCTCTCACGCGCTTGCCTATGGTGCGACTCGCCGCCTGCTTCATAGCTTGCCTCGCCGCCACTACCAGTCTGACCGGCGTGACGACAGCCCAAGCCCAGGAGAAAGGCGAACCGATGTCCGTGCGGATGGTCAAGAGCGAAATGCTCCGCAACCCTTCGCCCCTCACCATCGACTTCAATGTCAAGAAGAAGTGGAATTACACGCACGGGCTGCTCCTGCAATCCATGTTGCAGTGCGCCGACCGATACCCCGCCATGCGCAGCAGTGTGGACGGCTACGTGAAGGAGTACCTCGACTCGCTCATCAACGCCGACGGCAGCATCTGCACCTACCGCAAGACTAACTACAAGCTCGACCATATCAATGCCGGCAAGATGCTCATCGCCGCCTACCTGCGCGACCCGCAGCCACGCTACAAGACGGCTCTCGACACCCTCTATAGCCAACTGCAGTCGCAACCGCGTGTTGCCGAGGGCGGCTTCTGGCACAAGAAGGTCTACCCGCACCAGATGTGGCTCGACGGCATCTATATGGAGGCGCCGTTCTACTGTGAGTATGCGACGCGCTTCCTCAAGGGCGAGGAGCAGGAGGCCGCCTACAGCGACGTGGTCAACCAGATTATGGTCATCTCGCGCCACACCTACGACCCCGACTGCGGACTCTACCGCCACGGTTGGGACGAAGCCAAGGCGCAACCCTGGGCCAATCCTGTCACGGGCCAGTCGAAGCACGTCTGGGGACGAGCCCTCGGCTGGTACTGTATGGCTATGGTCGATGTGCTGGGCTTCCTCCCCGATGGCCATCCGGGCCAGGACTCTATCCTCTCGGTGCTCACTCCGCTCTGCCAGCGTCTCGTGGCACTGCAAGACCCTGACTACGGAGCCTGGTATCAAGTGATGGACGTGGGACAAAAGGACGGCAACTACCTCGAGACTTCGGCCACCGTGATGTTTGCCTACACGTTTATCAAAGGCGCCCAACACGGCTGGTTGCCCAAGGAATACCTCGATTACGGCCGCGCCACCCTCGATGCGTTGCAACGTCATTTCTTGCGCGAGGAACCCGACGGCACCGTCTCACTCACCCGCGTCTGCGCCGTAGCCGGGCTGAGCGCCGACCGCGACGGGTCGTTCAGCTACTATATCAGCGAATCGGTGCGCGACAATGACCCCAAAGCCGTCGGCCCCTACATCATGGCTTCGCTAATGGTGGAATGAGCAAATACAAAAAATTCAGTTTTGACCAAAACAAAGCCAAATCTGTAACCAAAAAGAAAATATAAATCCCTTGTAATTTAAATCACAAACGCATTGCAATTATGCCAAAGATTTTCAAAGTGCTCAAGTCCAGACACCGCGGAATCTATTTCCGTTTGGCCTGGAAATTCGGCACAACCCCCGTACATGTGTACAAACTCGCTCACGGCGGTTCGGTGCATGGTCAGAAGGACACAGACATCGTCCACGAACTGCTTGACCTCAAGATAGTACACCGGCACCACTTCTCGCACAACCCTGACGACTACGAAATGGAGTGACCACAAAACAAAATCCCCGGAAATACAGACCTTAGCAGTCTGATTCCCGGGGATTATTATATTGCTCGAAAAGCCCTCGTCACTCTTTGTGACGCTGGAACAAGTACTTGATTTTGGCAAAGAGCGACTGGCGCTTGCCCTCGGTAGGCATACAGTTGGTCGAATCGCGCAGGCTCTCGATGGCCTTGCGTTCGTTGTCGGTCAACGACTCAGGCACATAGACCAGCACGTTGACGATGATGTCGCCGCAGCCGTATTCGTCGGGATTGGGCAAACCGAGACCTTTGAGCCGCAGTATGCTGCCCGATTGCGTGCCGGGCTTGATGTTGATGCGCACACGTCCGTCGATGGTGGGCACTTCGGCCTGTCCGCCCAATGCAGCAGTGGCAAACGGCACGGCCAGGTTGTAGACCAGGTCATCGCCGTCACGCAACAAGTTGGCATCGGGCACCTCCTCGATATTGACCAGGAGGTCGCCTGGCTTACCGCCTGACACAGGTGCAGGATAGCCCTTGCCGGCCAGCTTGAATACCTGTCCCTCACGTACGCCGGCAGGCAGTGGAATGCTGATTTCCTCGCCCTGTATACGGCCCTTCTTAGTCACGCCTTTGGCAATCTCCTGCAACGTCACCTTGATAGTGATGCGCCGGTCAGAGCCCTTCATGTCCCGACGGCTGAAGCCGCCACCCGTTGAAAAGGAGAACGGTTCGCCATCGGGCCCGAAATGGAACGAGTAGGTCGTCCGCCCGTTGCGCGTGCTACGGGTGCCGTTCGCACCTCCGCCGAAGAAGGCGTTGAAGATGTCCATCGGATCGAAGCCGGCACCGAAGCCCTCAAAGCCTGTGCCGCCCGCACCTCCGCCGAAGCCGCCGCCTGGGGCATTGAATCCGAACTGGTCGTAACGGGCACGCTTGTTGGCATCGCTCAGCACCTCGTATGCCTCAGCCACCTCCTTGAAGTTCTCTTCGGCCGTTTTCTTCTCGGCCTCCGATGCCTGTTGCCATTTGTCCGGATGCCACTTGACAGCCATCTTACGGTAGGCTTTCTTTATATCATCGTCCGAAGCCCCTTTGGCAATGCCGAGGACCTCGTAGTAGTCACGTTTTGCTGCCATAGTTCAGTTTTCTCCTTTCCCATACAGGTTACTCTCCGACCACGACCTTCGCAATGCGGATGACCTTGTCGTTGTACTTGTAGCCCTTCGTCGCACAATCCACAATCTTGCCCTTGAGTTCCGGAGCCGGAGCCGGGAACATGGTGATGGCCTCGTGCAGATGCTCGTCGAAAGCGTCGCCCTGTTCGGCCGGGATGACCGTGACGCCACTTTGGTCCAGGTAGGTCTTGAACTTGCTGTATATCAGGTTGAAGCCCTCGCGAAGCGACTCGATGTCGTCGGTCTTGTCGTTATGAGCCACCGCGCGCTCGAAGTCGTCGATGATGGGCAGCAACTTGCGGAAAGCATCCTCGCCGCCGTATTTGAGCAGGTCGTTGGTCTTCTTGAGCTGGTTCTTGCGGTAGTTGTCGAAGTCGGCCGACAAGCGCAGGTACTGGTCCCTTTGCGCTGCCAGTTGGCTCTCCAGTTCGGCTATCCGGGCCTGTGCATCCGCACCCTCGCCTGCAGCAGCCGACTCTTCGTGAGCCCCGTCCTCCGCAGCAGCGATCTCCGGGTTCTCGCCGTCAGTGGCGGCAGTGTCGTCGTTGTCGGTAGATTGCGATGCGGTTTCGGCCGATGCCGTCTTGCCGTTTTGCTCCAACTCTTCGTCCTGTATGTTTTCGTTTTGTACCATAGTGATATTTTTGTATTATTATAATCTGTATTTGCACTGGTTTTTGCAGCAATAATCATGCCACGCGATGCGTTTTTCGCTTCTTTGACAAAATGTCAGCCGATTATTTGTTTGTTTGGATTAATGTCCCTATCTTTGCAACACTTATCCAGACACCAGTCATATTACTTATTCTGACTCCTGTCTTAATAATAATATCGGCATTTGTCACATTATTTATCCTGACTTCTGTCTTAACACAATCAAAGCCCTATGCTCAGAGACAAAGAGATTGCATTCCCCAACGCCAAAATCAATATCGGCCTGTTGGTGTGCCGCCGCCGGCCTTCCGACGGATACCATATCCTGCAGACGCTCTTCTACCCCATCGACTGGCGCGACGGACTCGAGATAATTGCCGAAGGCGTCCCCGGCGAATGCCGCCTCATGCAGACGGGCATTGCCATAGGCGGCGAAGCCGAACAGAACCTCTGCGTCAAGGCGTATAGGCTGTTGGAGCGCGAATTTCCCGGTTTGCCCGGCGTGACCATCCACCTCGAGAAGTGCATTCCCTTCGGTGCAGGCCTGGGCGGAGGCAGCAGCGACGGCGCCTACACGCTTCTCTTGCTGCGCCGGCTCTTCGACCTCGACATCAGCGACGACCGGCTCGCTTCGATGGCGGCCTCGCTGGGTGCCGACTGCGCCTTCTTCTGCCGCTGCAGCTGGCTGCCCGATGCTCCCGACACCGCCTGCCAGGCACAGTACTGCGAGGGTGTGGGGCACGAACTCGAACCTTCGCCCCTCTCGTTGCGCGGCTATTGGCTCGTGGTGGTCAAACCGCCTTTCGGCGTAAGCACCAAAGAGGCTTATGCCAATGTGCACCCCGCCGAACCTGCCGTCGGCCTTCCCGAACTGCTGAGCCGCCCCATCGGGCAATGGCGCGACTGCATCGTCAACGACTTCGAGCGTTCGGTCTTCCCCCTGCACCCCGAACTGGCCGAGGTCAAGGCCACACTCTACCGCCACGGTGCCGTCTATGCCTCGATGTCGGGTTCGGGAAGCGCACTGTTCGGTCTCTTCGCCACCCAGCCCCTCGACACCAACAGCTGGTTTGCCGAAGGCTATCAGACTCAGACCGGCCCCTGCCTCATATAGGCGCACCCCAAATGTGCAAGCCACAAAACTATGTACAGCCAACGGTTTTGCCCGAAACCAGGATTACGTGCCGGACATAAAGGTGACGGTCTGGGCAAGCCTTTTGGCACAATTCCGGCAGCCGGTATTGCGTGCAAATCAAACTCTAACAAAAAAAAGGAGAACATCCTAAACGGACATTCTCCCTTTGGAATTCATTTATGTTGCAAGCGATTTGTTTATGCTGCAACTAACGCTTGCGGCATGAAAAGATTAGTTGAACCAACCTATTATAGCGTCTGTTATATTATCAAATACGGATCTTTCTCCATCGTTAAACTCTGTGCCGCTCTTGAAGTCGTCATCACCCAACACACGCCTCATCAACTTCGTATCCCAGTACTTGTAGAACTCCGAACCGACATCGCCATGGCTCTTGATGTCCCATTTGTTGAATCTGATGCCACAGAATTTATCATTTTCGAGCCAAGAATGCGCAGCAAGCCAGTAATTGGCAATGGGGACCACTTCATCTTCCGCACCGTGGAAGAGTATAATCCTATGGCTTGGCTGCCATCCTGAAGCTATCAGGTCGTTGTCATACATAGCATCATACAAGGCCTTAAGTTTAGCCTCGTACTTCTCGTCCACCTTTTCGCCATTCATATAGTCAATCACTTCCTGACGCAGACACTGGTCCACGGTCCAGTAGTTGTCTTTGTTGGGCTTCACGCCACCGTCTTTCAGCATATTCTCGAGGCCTGAGGTGCTCCTATCTTTCATATCGATAGCCCTAAAGATGCCGGTTTTGACGAACTCATCTGTAAAGTAGTCACTCGGCGTATAATCCTTCATACGGGTATCATAGTCGATAGTGCCCTTTACAATCAGAGCCAAAGCAGAGGGCAGATACAGTTTGTTATCCTTGATATATTGCTTCAAGGTGACAAGCGGGCTGTAAGGGCCGGATCCGCAAACGGCGCCCGACAAGTGGAAAGCACTGCCCAAATTATTCTCCTCGATATACTTCTGCGTGGCCATCGCTACGGCAGCGCCCTGAGAATAGCCGATGATTACAGTGTTCCAGTCATCTTCCATATCCTCCTTCGTATAGTTTTTGAACCACTTTATGGCTTGCAGGCCGGCATCTACCACCTGGCGTGCCGTAGCCTTCTGCATGAGGTATGGATGAGCACGGTCTTGCGTATCGCCATAACCTTCATAGTCAGGAATGACGGTGAGCGTCTGCATCGAAGACGATCTGCCGTCCCACAGCATCATGCCTACATCCGAGCAGAGCAGTTCGCTCTGGTCGGCGTACAAACTTGTTTTACCCTTCTGAATCCTTTCAGACGGGCACTCCGAGTTGGATGCGATGGTGGCATGGCAACCCAAGATGAGGTCATCCGGCTCGTCGTAGAAGTGTGCCACACCGAAGAAATAGCCAACTGACCACCCTGAGAATCCGACTACGGCAGAGAGCGTGATGTCCGAACCGTCGGCCGACTTTGACTTGTACTGAATTTTCCTAATAAACACTTTAAGGTTCACTCCACTGGGAGACTCTTCTCCAATGTCGTTGGCCTGTTGCTTGAGGGAGTCGAGCATGGCTTTGTTGATCGAGTCGGTCTTGTTGAGTTCGGCATGAAGTTCTTTCAGTTCCTCCTCGTTAGCTTCGCTGTTTTCGCTTTCAAGAGCCTTGATTTGTGCTTCAAGCATTTCACAGACATCAATTTCGCAAGAGTCGGTCGTGACGATGTCTGAAGCCGACACTTCAGTAGTGCCTTTGAAATCCGGATTTTTGGACGAATTTTCATTATCGTCCTCCGAACAACTGGCGAATGCGAACAGTCCTGCTGCCAATAGGGAGAGCGGGACAAAATGTTTGATTGTTTTCATTGTTCTTTAAAATTAAGTGCTGATAGTTTAAATGAATGTTTATATCGCGACAAATAGAATACTATCTCGTCTGGGGCAGCACAAACTCCGCAGCCGACACTGCAAAAGTAGGCAAAAATTCTGAAACGGCAAAGGATTCGGACGAAAATTCGGAAATCTACGCACTGATTCCTTGATATTCCAAAAGGAGACTGACCTTGGCGGACATTCTCCCTTCGGAATTCATTTATGTTGCAGGCGATTTGTTCATGCCGCGCCCAACTCTTGCGGTATGACAAGATTAGCTATTCACTTTGTTTATTATGTCGTTTATCATATTGTTCCACACAGATCTTTCTCCTGAGGTCCACCATGTACCGCTTTTGAAATCGTCATCGCCCAGCACACGCTTCATCAACTTCGTATCCCAAAACTTATAGAACTCCGAACCGACAGCGCCATGGCTCTTGATGTCCCATTTGTCAAATCTGAGACCGCTGAATTTATCATTGTTTTTCCAGGCGTCAGCAGCATACCAGTAATTGGCAATAGGAACCACTTCGTCGTCCGTTCCGTGGAAGAGGAGAATCCGGTGGCTTGGCTGCCATCCTGAAGCTATCAGGTCGTTGTCATTCAAGGCTTCATACAGGGCCTTAAGTTTAGCCTCGTGCTTCTCGTCCACACTTTCGCCTTTGAAATAGGCAATCACTTCCTGACGCAGACACTGGTCCACGGTCCAGTAGTTGTCTTTGTTGGGCTTCACGCCACCGTCTTTCAGCATATTCTCAAGGCCTGAGGTGCTCTTGTCTTTCTTATCGATAGCCTTAAAGATGCCGGTGTTGACGAATTCGTCGGTGAAGTAGTCATTCGGCGTATAATCCGTCATACGGGTATCATAGTCGATGGCGCCCTTTATAATCAGAGCCAAAGCAGCAGGCAGATACAGCTTGTTGTCTTCGATATATTTATTCAAGGTAACAATCGGGCTATAAGGGCCGGAACCGCAAACGGCACCCGACAAGTGGAAGGCATTGCCCAGATTATTCTCCTCGATATACTTCTGCGTGGCCATAGCTACGGCACCGCCCTGAGAATAGCCGATGATGACAGTGTTCCAGTCATCTTCCATATCCTCTTCCGTATAGTTTTTGAACCACGACAAGGCTTGCAGGCCGGCATCTACCACCTGGCGTGCCGTAGCCTTCTGCATGAGGTATGGATGAGCACGGTCTTGCGTATCGCCATAACCTTCATAGTCAGGAATGACGGTGAGCGTCTGCATCGAAGACGATCTGCCGTCCCACAGCATCATGCCTACATCCGAGCAGAGCAGTTCGCTCTGGTCGGCGTACAAACTTGTTTTACCCTTCTGAATCCTTTCAGACGGGCACTCCGAGTTGGATGCGATGGTGGCATGGCAACCCAAGATGAGGTCATCCGGCTCGTCGTAGAAGTGTGCCACACCGAAGAAATAGCCAACTGACCACCCTGAGAATCCGACTACGGCAGAGAGCGTGATGTCCGAACCGTCGGCCGACTTTGACTTGTACTGAATTTTCCTAATAAACACTTTAAGGTTCACTCCACTGGGAGACTCTTCTCCAATGTCGTTGGCCTGTTGCTTGAGGGAGTCGAGCATGGCTTTGTTGATCGAGTCGGTCTTGTTGAGTTCGGCATGAAGTTCTTTCAGTTCCTCCTCGTTAGCTTCGCTGTTTTCGCTTTCCAGATACTTGATTTGTGCTTCAAGCATTTCATAGACATCGATGTCGCAAGAGTCGGTCACGACGATGTCTGAAGACTTTACTTCGGTCGTGCCTTTGAAATTTGGATTTTTAGACGAATTTTCATTCTCGTCTTCCGAACAACCGGCGAAGGCGACCAGTCCTGCTGCCAATAGGTAGAGCGGGACAAATTGTTTGATTGTTTTCATTGTTCTTTTAATAATTGTTGATATGTTTGAATGAATGTTTATATCGTGACAAATGGAATGCTATCTCATCTTGGGCAGCACAAACTCCGCCGCCGTGACGGAGAAGAGATTGCCGAACTGCGCATTGTCTGATATGCTGACATGCGAGCCCAACGTGTGCGTGGCGGCATAGAGATAGAGCTGATAGAGCGTAATGTCGGCATTGGTGCGCATCTGACCTATGACATTGTTGCAGAAACGATCGCTCAAGGCTACACCATGCTTGCTGTCATAATATTCGGAAAACGACTTTTCCGTTGCCAACGCACTGGCATAAGCCAACACGCCCGGGCTGCTCACCGCGGAAATCACCGAACCCGAATGGCACGGCTCGAAGAACATCAGCATCTTGCGATACCTGCCGTTTTGATACATGTCACTGAGGGTCGCTGCCAACAGGTCGGCATCAAACAGGTTGCTTATGTCGCTGCCCCAAACGAATCCGCCGGGCGTCCCGTGTCCGCTCCACAGCACAACCACATTGGAATGCCGGTCCGTGTCGAGCACTATGGGCAGATGGCTGCTCTTTCTTCCCTGCATGATATTGGCTATGTCGCCCGGGGAGAGCGTGTCGGTATCGTAGTCTATGCACGCCCCGGCATAAAGGTTCTTGCCGCCCGGTTCGGCTCTGACCACACCATCGAATTCGCTGCCGACCCCCAAGTCGTCAGAAATGGCCAGAATGATGTGGTCGTCGTCCCATCCGTTTTCCTTGAGCAGCTGATACATGTTGAGCACGTCAGCCTGATGCCGGTAGTTTGATTTCCCGTCCGACCCCTGCACGAGCAGCGCCCACGAATCGGCATGCGCAGCGTAATCCAACTCCGTCACGTTGTTGTCGATCTCCTGCAGGACGTTCACCTTCCAGTTCCACGAAGCCAGCGTGGGCGATGTGTGGCTGCCTCCGTTGCGCGAGTAGTAGTCGACCGGCAACACATAGCCTTCATACAGCATCCAGTGCAGGTAGGTGCTTTCCAGGAGTGACGTGTAGGCCAGACTGTCGAAGCGCAATGTACCGCAGGCCCCTATCATCTTTGCCCGGATGCCATTCTTCAGCATAGAAAAGAACGAGCGCATGCCAAGTTCCGTCCATACGACGTGCGTTTGAGTGCCCTCGGAGGTCATCTTGCGGATGAGCTCGTTGGTGTTGCGGTTGGAGTCCATCCTGTCGCCCGTGCGGTATTTCTCAAAGGCAGTGAAGCCAGCCAGCGCCACTGCATCGTACACCTGGGCATTGAGTCCCGTCAAACCGATTGCAAAGCGATTGGTGTAGGAGTCTTCAAATCCCGTCGCAGGGTCGGCATAGAGTGCTATACCCTCCACACCCGTGCCCAAAATACCTTCTGCTATGAGCTGGAACTCTTCGGTGTACACCCGGTCGGAAAACATGATGAACGGAGAACTGCCCTCTGCATGTGCTTTTGCTTCCAGCAATATTTTGGCTTCCTTCGCATCGTGCACGGTGGCAATCACGCAGTCCACCCCACTCTTCATTGCGTCTTGAGCCTGCTCACGGAGCTGCATGGTGTCGGTGTAGACACACTGCAATGTGAGCTGCAGGCCCATGTCGCTTGCCTCAAAGGGTATCCACTCCTCGAATGTCCTTCCATACACATCGTCGGGAGTGAGCAGGGCTATGGTCTTCAACGATCTATCCTGTACTTTCGAAAGCAGTGCCTGGCACTGTGTGACGTCCGTCTCGGAGAGCGACCACAAGAATGGCTCCTTCACGCTGTAGTGCCGGTTGCCTTCACCATAGACCACATATTTGCGGATGAGCTGTTCGCTTGTGGCGCCGGGCACTATAAGAGCCTTGCTCGTGGCCAGGCAGGCAGTGGCCATAATGTCTACATTGGCATTGTCCAACGGCCCTACGATGGCCAGCACGTCCTCACGCCCGGCCAGCTCGTCGCTCAGGCGGGCCATATCTGCCGTATTCTCGTCGTGCCATTCCAGGTTGAGTGTCACCACGACGCTGTCGTCCTCGCCGAGCATAGCCTTCTGAGCGCTGCACAAATTCTCCAAAGCCCACTCAGCCGTTTTGCGGTAGCTATCGTCCTCGTCGTCGGGCAAGACCACGGCCACCGTGTAGGCTTTCGTGCTGTAGGGTTGCGTCACCACACAAGTGATTTCGTCGTCCTGGCACGACTGGATGCCGGCCGCCGCACAAAGCAGCGCAAGCAGATGGAGCAGCGGAGCAAAGAGATGTCTGTGGTCAGTTTTCATACTCGCTCTCCTTTTTTATTGCTGCTTTCTCCAGCCGGTTTATCACCTCCCCGTGCTCAGCAACGAATTCTTCAGTCAGTTCAAGCCCCGTATAGTAAGACTCCATTCCGTAACGTATGTGGCGCGCCTGCTTCTTGCCATTGTACCAATCCTCCACCCAGTCCTTCACGGCCGACTGGATGTCTTTGGTCACGGAGAAAGGCACATCCTTGTCGTAGAAGCTTATTTGCTTTATGTGCAAATCGACACCCAGAGTGTAGAACTCCGAGGGGTGTTCGCTGTTGTATCTGTAAAAGCCGCGGGCACTGCCTCCGCAGAGCGGCAGCACGAGCTGGTAGGTATCGGCCACGCTATAGGCGAAGCGATACATGGAGTCGAGCGCTTCATAGCCGCTGACTCCGTCGAGGCTCATCCAGTCGGCCTCCACCTTTCGTCCAGACTCGTCCAGACCGTCCAGAAATGCGTTGTGCATGGAGCTCAACAAGGGGGTAACACTGTCGGCCGTGACAACGAGCACCTTGTTCACGCTGTCCATCACCTCCCCCACGAGCCGGCCTGCCTGATACAGCACTCCCACCGTCGAGACGCAGAGCGTATTGACGGCCAACGTGGAGTCCGGACTTTCCACAAGCAGGATATCCGTCCCCGGCAGTTCGTCCAAACGCGATTCGTAGCGGCGCACCAACTCTTCCATATTGTCGTTGAGCACCACGATTAGCGAGCGCCGCTGCTGGTTGCTGAGGTTCTTTGCATAGCGGATGAAATACTCTATGGAATATTCGGTCATCGTATCGGGCACGTACTCCACCGACGAGAAAAGCATGTTTTTTTCGGTTGCGCACGAGGACAACGCACTGTATATGTTGTCTACATATCCCAAATCGCCCATAGCCCCATCGCGGTGGACGAAGTAGAGCGCCGGACGAGAGAGGTCGTCAAGCGTTTCCTCCACATACTCCACTTCCTTCTGCGTGCACGACACCGCGCTTACTGCAATCATGCAGCAAACGGTGCACAGCAGCCTTACAATGGATGTATCTCTTCGTCTTGGCATAATCAATCTTTCCGTTTATATCACGCGACTCAGTCGCTCCGTACCCGTAAAGTCAAATCTCCGCCATGGCAAATCACTGCTTGCCATAAAGCGATATGGCGCGGATACTGTCGTGCAAAGATAGCGTAATTATTCGGAATAACTTACAGTCTCCACCAAAATAATCGCATCTTTCCGTCAAAAGCACGCAAAAAATCTTTAAATCTACCATTGGACAAAGCAATATATGCATAATGTTTTTGTAGGTGGGCTGAGCGAAAAAACAGTATGTACTCGCGCTGGCGGGAACAACAACCGCTACTCCGGCAAATGGTCCGAAGCTTCCCATTGTCACCAAGCAGATAGTTTGCGCAAACAACAAGAGAACCACACAACACATTGTATAACAACACCATATCTTACACTTACATCTCAAAACGCACAATAAAAGTGATGACGATGACGATTACAGTTAGATTTTCCGCAAGTTGTATTCTTCCCCCGAAAACCTTGAGAAGGAAATGTTTAATATATATATAATAT
>CAVFPF010000002.1:0-5412 GCA_963624265.1 bacterium
ATGTTTTCGCAAAATGCAAAATGCAAAATGCAAAATGCAAAATGCAAAATGCAAACCCAAAACGTAAAACGTAAAACGTAAAACGTAAAACATAAAACGTAAAACATAAAACATTCATGAACATCCGTATTCTGTCTCCTGCAGGGAGCATCAAGTCGAAAGTAGTCGAAGCGGGCGGCAGGACGCTCGAGTCGTGGGGTCATCGCGTCAGCATTGCACCACACGCCCTCGGCACATACGGGCGCTTTGCCGGCACACCCGAAGAGCGGGCGCAGGACATCATCGACGCTCTGCGCGACCCCGACGTCGACATCATCTGGGCCACACGCGGCGGATACGGCTGCATGCAGATTCTCGATCTCATCCCCGTAGAGATGGTCCGCGAGGCACGCAAGCCCATCTTCGGCTATAGCGACATCACGGCACTCCACGCCCTGTGGGCCAAAGCCGGCGTGCAGAGCGTACATTCGCCCATGATGAAGCACCTCGGCGAAGACCCCACACACCGCAGCACCCGGACGCTTAGAGAACTCGTCGACTACTATGCGGCGCACCGCGCCTTCCCAGACCGCCACAACCGCTTCTTCCTCGACCGCACCGTGCTGGAGCGCCAGGGGTGGATTGCCCCCGACGACCAGGGCCACTCGGGCCTGCCTGACTTTGCGGTCTTCGACCAGCCCACGCCCCCGCCCTTCGTGGGCGGCAACCTGAGCGTGATGAGCGCGCTGCACGGCACGCCCTACGACTACGACTATGCGGGCAAGGTCCTCTTCATCGAAGACATCTCCGAGAGCCCGTACAAGATAGACCGCATGATGCAGCAGCTGCGTCTGATGGGCGTGTTTCGACAAATCAAGGCCCTCGTCTGCGGGCACTTCACCCATTGCGACGAGGACCCTCTGATGCCGGTCAAAATCTGGGACAACATACGCTGGACCTGCCACCCCTACGGCATCCCCGTGCTCATGGGAATGCCCATCGGCCACGAGGTTGAAAACTACCCCGTCGTGGTAGGATAAGACATGTGGTGATATGGTTTTGGCAAAGAGAAAAGAATAGGATAATAAGTGAGGACAAGAAAAGGCAAAAAAGAGTATAAGGGAAAAGAGAGTGGGATAGGTAAAGAAAAGCCCGGAGAAACCGGGGCTCGCTTGGCAATCACTCCGCGTGGTCTATCAGGCGAGAGTTGCAGTCCTGCACCTCCTCAAGGCAGCGCTTGTTGAACTCGTCGCGCTCCGTGTCCTTCCACCACCCCCACTTGTTGAAGTACATGATGAGGTTGGTGATGTGTATGCACAAGAGGTGCAGACTCCGATGTGAGGCCCTCGAGAACTTGTGGTACACATTGGCCTGCGGGAAGAATAGCGTCTTGTACTGGCGATGCATGCGGCGCGTGATGTCGATGTCCTCGGCATACATGAAGAAGTGCTCGTCGAAGAGCCCGACCTCCTGCAGCGCATCGAGCCGGAAGAACATGAAGCAGCCCGACAAGTAAGGAGCATTGATGATGTACGAGTAGTTGGAATGGCGCAACTCAAAGCGCGCATTGCGGCGGTATATCATCCGCGCGGGCAGGAAGAACCGGCCAAAGAAGTCGAAGGGCGTGGGCAGAAGCTTGACGAGGCGCTGCTCGTTGCCGTTGGGATAGAACACGCGGGGCATGATCTGGCCCACGTCGTGATGTGTGTCCATATAGCCCACGATGGCCGGGATGACCTCCGGACCGAACCAGATGTCGGGGTTGACCACAAGGTGGTAGGTGCTGCCCGCCTCGATGGCCATGCGGATGGCGAAGTTATGTCCGCTGCCATAGCCCGCATTGTCGTGGGGGAAGTAGAGCAGCTGGAATCCCGCCTGCACCTTCTGCTTGAGCTCCGGTTCGCCTTGTAGCACACGGCTGGCAAAGGCCAACAGCTCCTGCTTGAGGTCCATCATGTGCTCCGAGTGGTCGATGACATACACCGTGTCGACAGGCGAAGCGAAGAGGCTTCTCAACACCGGTTCGATGTCCAGCAGGTGGTGGTCGTAAGTTACTATAGATGCCGTTATCATGGGTCAGTCAGATATCTCAGTCTATTATTTAATAGTAACGCACCTACGGCCCTTTTATTGTATATCGTGTCCAAAAAAGCAAATTTTGTCCCTTTTCGTTGAGCGATTGAAAAAAAATGCCTATATTTGCGCCGCCTTTTCCGCAAGGCAGGGTGCATTCGTCACGGAGAGCAACCGCCGTCGGGAGGGTATCTGTCCGGCACGGAGCGATGCCCCATCGCCCGTCGTCGTCACAAGAGCAAACATTGTCACAAGAGCAAACATTCTTATGTCGCACAAAGCTGCCATAATCTGTCTATTGGCTTTCGCCCAGACCACCGCCGTATGCTCGGGGCGACAGGTCTGGGCCGACCATGGCACGCTGTCAGGGGCAGTCGAGACTCAGGCCACACTCTCGAGCGGCCGTACGCCCCTTTGGCTCAATGCCAACAGGTACGGACTCAGTTCGCTGTCGTCGGCCTACGGCTACGTCAGAGGGACGGTCGAATACGACCATGACACTGACCGAAGCATGGTGTGCGGTGTGCAGGCCGGAGTCGATGTCGTCGTTCCGGCAGGATTCAAGTCGGTGGGCTACCAGGACTCCTACACCACGCATATCATAGTGCAGCAACTCTACGGGTCCATACGCTACCACAACCTGACGCTCACCCTCGGAGCGCGCCAGCAACCCATGCTCACCAAGTCGGCCACGCTCTCGAGCGGAGGGCAGACGCTGGGCATCAACGCCCGACCCGTGCCCCAGGTCAGAATCGAGACCGAGCGGTGGTGGGCTGTGCCAGGCACACACCGATGGCTCTCGCTGGCGGGCCACATGGCCTTCGGCGTGATGACCGACAGAGAGTGGCAGGAGAGCTTTGCCCGGGGCAGCAACAACAAGTACAACAAATACACGCGCTATCACGAGAAGGCCGGCTACATCCGCTTCGGCAACGCCGACCGGCGGCCGCTGACCTGCATCTTCGGACTCGAGATGGCAGCACAGTTCGGCGGATACGTGTACGATTGGCACGGCACTGACCAGAACGGCTACAACGGGTCGCACCGCGTAAAGCTGAGAAGCAACCTGCACAGCTACTGGAATGCCTTTTGGCCCGGAGGCGAAGACGTGGGCGAGACTCAGTTCAAGAATGCCGAAGGCAACCAGGTGGGCAGCTGGATACTGCGCTTCGACTGGACTACCCCAAAGTGGACCGCGGGCCTCTATGCCGACCACTACTTCGAAGACCACTCGTCGATGTTCCTGCTCGACTACGACGGCTACGGTTCTGGCGAGAACTGGAACGACAAGGAGCGCTGGCGCTACCTCGTCTACGGACTCAAGGACATAATGCTGGGCGCCGACATCAAGTTGCACTCGTGCCGTTATCTGAAGGGCGCCGTGGTCGAAATGATTACGTCCAAATACCAGAGCGGACCCGTCTATCACGACCACAACAGCGGCAACTCCGATCACGTGGGCGGCATCGACGACTACTACAACCACTCCTCGCTCTCCGGCTGGCAGCACTGGGGTCAGGTGATGGGCAACCCGCTCTACCGCTCTCCGCTCTACAACAGCGACGGCTATGTCGGCACGTCGTGCAATCGCTTCACGGCCTGGCATTTCGGCATCGAGGGCGAGGCCCTCTCCCACCTCGACTACCGCGTGCTCTACACCTGGCAGGAGGCTTTGGGCACCTACCGAAAGCCCTTTGCCCACTCGTACGAAAGCACGAGCCTGCTCGTTGAGCTGACCTACACCATGCCCGACCGCGGCCCCCTTTCGGCCTTTCGCGGCATGAGCGCCCGATTGGGCTACGGAGCCGACTTCGGCCATGTGCTGGGCACCGGCTCGGGCCTGCAGCTGACACTGCGCTACAAACTATGACACACCCACTCGCATGACACCGATCACCACACACTCCCGGCATCGCCTGCCGCTCACGGCACCCGCTCAGCCCCAAGTCGCAGCGGGGAGGTCGCACTCGGCCAGGCGCAGCGCCCTGACCCAACTGGCCTGCCTCATGCTCTCGGTCCTGGCCCTCCTCACGTGGTCAGGATGCGAGGTGTCGGGTGCCGGCGACCTCGAGGGCTTCTGGTACTTGACGCGGCTCGACACCCTCGCCTCAGGCGGCCGGCGCGACATGGACAGCACCCGCGTCAGCTGGGCCTTCCAGACGGACCTCATGCAGATGGTCGACTACTGCGACCCCAACACGCAAAAGGAAATCGTGATGGCGCGCTACGTTCATGCCGACGGCCTCCTCACGGTGCACAACCCCTTCGTATACGACCGCATGGCGGGTGACCGGCCCATAAAAGCCGACTCTTGCTGGCGGATGGCCCAGTACGGCATCAACGCCGTGCCCGACACCTTCTGCATCGAGCGGCTGTCGCGTCACCGGATGCAGGTGGCCGACCGCACGCTGCGGCTTTACTTCGAGAAGCGGTAGCACCCCGAATGGCCACCGAGCGGGAGGACCGGTGCTACCACACGGGCGGTCCACACGCACACCACATCATAAAACGACTCTACTCATACACCACTCATAGACAATGAAACAAGCAGAAGACCTACCGCTGCAGGAAGGTTTCATCAAGGATAGCATGAACGGATTCGAACACTTCACCAAACGGGCTTTCGACATGGTGCTCGCGGCCTGTTGCCTGATTGTGTTCTCTCCGCTCTTCGCCTACTGCTACATCATCATCCGCAAGGAGGACGGCGGACCGGCCATCTACAAGCAGGAGCGCATCGGGCTGGGCGGCCGCCCCTTCCAGATATACAAGTTCCGGACCATGCACCCCAACACGGAGACCGACACGCCGCTGCTGGCCGACCCTAACGACAACGTTCACCTGACGCGCGTGGGCAAGGTGCTCAGAGCCCGTCATCTCGACGAACTTCCCCAGCTCTGGAACGTCCTCATTGGCGATATGGCCTTTGTCGGCCCACGACCCGAGCGCAAGTACTTTATCGACATGATACTCAAGGAAGACCCGCGCTATGAGTATCTCTACCAGATAAGGCCGGGAGTCACGAGCTACGCTACGCTCTACAACGGCTATACTGACACGATGGACAAGATGCTGCGCCGGTTGCATTACGACCTGTACTATCTGCAGCACCGCTCTTTCCGCTTCGACTGCAAGGTGCTGTGGCGCACTTTCCGCAAGATTGTCATGGGCGATAAATTCTGAAAACACATGATATGCTAATTGATTTTCAAGTTTAAAAGTTTAATATTTGAGGTCCTACTTCTGCGTGAGCAGCGGTAGGATTTTTGTTTCGCTATGTCAAAGACCGTGTGCGTCAGTTTCTCTTCATCGGCTGCTCTCGCTTGGCCGGAGCGAGGCAAGCTTTCGGGTTGGCCGTTT
>CAVFPF010000003.1:0-27367 GCA_963624265.1 bacterium
CATCCACCTTATTATAATAAGGAGAGGCGGGGTCACTGTTCTGTGCAATGATCCAGTCGATGCTCTCTATCTGCTGCTGGGGGCGCGACATAGGCCCATTGTACCGCTCGTCAGTCATAGGGATATTACCTGTAGCAAGGACGATATAGCCATGAGAGGCAATCTCGTTGAGGAAGTTCACATGTTCCCAGGGAGAATTGGCACAAGCGCCATTTCCCCACACAAGAATGGGAAGCTGCTTCTCTGCACCGAAGGCAGTGAGGTCCTGCGGCACAAACACTGTATGCTCCTTGAGTGTCGGTTCTTCACGCATAACAGCCTTGTAAGCGCCAGTTCCACCGTCCTCGATGACACGCTGTAGAGGCCGGTCGACAGACGGAGCTGTCTGCTGAGCAAAGGCAGACACACCCATCATCATGAAAGAGAGGATGAAAGTAGTAATTTTCTTCATGTCTTGGTTTGTAATTGTCTTCATATCTTCGTTATTGTTATTATTTTACTTTCCATACATTCAGTATAATGCAACCTTTCTCCTGCCGCTTATCAGGCGTACAGAGGAAGAGGGCGTGGTTGAGCCAGGCATAGCGGCTGTCATTGGGCGCTTCAAATTGCGGAGCAGCCTTGAAGTAGGACACGGTTTGCCCGTGTTCATCGGGGCCGTTGTAGATGAGCCCGCGGTTGCGGATATGGATATACACGCCATCGTCGGTCTTGATGCTGTAGATGGCCTCTAGCTCCGTACGCGCGCCTTGTGTCAATTGCCAGTCAGCGCCACCCTGCAGAATAGTGCCCTTGAGGAGCGGTCCCTCGAATGTTCCTCCCGTGATGGGAATGGCCGTACGACGTCCGTGCTCAGTCTGGCCGATGCTGTATGCATCGCCGAGAGTGACCTTCAGCTGCATCACGAACTCCGTCTGCAGAGATTCTTGCGCCCATGCGGATGATATGCTGACGACCGACAGCATCGTCATGGCAATCAATAGAGATAAGGTATACTTCATATTGCAAAATATTTTTCTTTTCATTGTAAGCATTCGCGGGTATCTCTGAGGGGGACGGAGACAAGGCGGCTGCTTACATAGGGTCTACATTATAGTAGAAAACTACCCGCTGCATCTCCGAATCGCTCTCCACAAACTTCTGGTGAATAGCCTTCAGTCCTTGCCGGACCTGTGCGGTGCTAGCCTCCCGTTCCACTTTGAGCATAATCTGCTGGACATAGAACCCCTTGAGCCTGGACACTGCAGGCGCATCCGGTCCGAGCACCCGCTGGCCATACACCTGTCGCAATACGGCAGCATACTGCTCGGCCAGATGACGGGTGCGGTCCTCATACCGTCCTTTGATAAAGATCATTATAAGACGTGTGTAAGGCGGGAAGCCATAGGTCTGTCGGTCCTGCAGTTGCGTCTCGGCCATCCCTTCGTAGTCGTGGTGCAGCACCTGCCGGAGCAGACGCGACTGCGGATCGGAACACTGAATGAGCACCTGTCCCTCTTGTCCGGCCCGTCGGCCTGCTCGTCCAGCCACCTGTTCCATAAGCTGGAAGGCCCGTTCGTGGGCCCGGAAGTCAGGATAGTTCATAAGGCTGTCGGCATTAAGCACGCCCACCGTCTGCACGCCATTGAAATCCAATCCTTTGGATACCATCTGCGTACCGATCAGGACATTGGTCTTGTGCGCTCCGAAGTCGGTCAGTATGCGTTCGTAACTCTGCCGCGAACCTGTCGTATCGGTGTCCATACGGACGGGCTTGGACTGTGGCAGGAGTTGGGCCAATGTCTCTTCGATGCGTTCTGTGCCGAAGCCCAGGATATCCAGTCTGGGATTGCCGCACAAAGGGCACTGCGAAGGCCATGGCATCCGATAGCCGCAATAGTGGCAGACCAGCTGGCGCGTGCGCTTGTGATAGGAGAGCGACACATCACACCGGGGGCAATGGGGCGTCCAGCCACAATTAGTGCACTCGATAATGGGGGCAAAACCGCGCCGGTTCTGAAACAATATAGCCTGCCGACCGCCATCGAGGGTCTTGCGCAATGTCGACAGCAGTTCGGGGGAAAACGGGCCCTGCATACCCCCGTTCTTCTTGGCCGCAGTCAGGCTGACAAGCCGGATGGACGGCATCGACACGCCGGCATGCCGCTCGGTGAGCTGCACGAGACCGTATTTGCCCTGTTTGGCTAGATACCAGCTCTCCAGGCTGGGGGTAGCGCTGCCCAACACGGTCTTCGCGCCATGGCGCGTGGCGAGAACAATGGCCAAATCACGGCCCTGATAGCGAGGTGCGGGGTCTTGCTGCTTGTACGAAGGTTCGTGCTCCTCGTCCACAATGACCAAGCCCAACTGACGGAATGGCAAAAACACTGCGCTCCGCACACCCAAGACGACATCGACGTCACTGTCGTCGGACAGCAACCGCTTCCAGATTTCGACGCGTTCCGTCTCGGACAGTTTGGAGTGATAGACCAGCATTCTGACCCCGAACACCCGGCGCAAGCGCTGGCACAGCTGCGTGGTCAAGGCTATCT
This sequence comes from bacterium, assembly GCA_963624265.1. Lineage (GTDB taxonomy): Bacteria > Bacteroidota > Bacteroidia > Bacteroidales > UBA3663 > Liminaster. The sequence continues at coordinate 2,532 of CAVFPF010000003.1, forward strand.
CGGGCACCATCATCAGCACCTGCCGTCCCTGACCGATGACGAGTTGCATCAAGTGCATGTAGATTTCCGTCTTGCCGCTCGAGGTAACGCCATGGAGCAAGACAACGGAATGGTCATGAAACTGACGGCAGATATCGCGATATGCCACCTGCTGCATCTCAGTCAGCGGATAGGCGGGTTCGGGGCTGACGGCAGTTGCGGTCTGCCCCGTATCGAGACGGCTCACCTCCTGCTGGACTATCGCGCAAAAGCCTTTCTTGACGAGCTCGCGAAGCTGTACCGGCGAGGCGTCTGGCGACTGTAGCAATACTTCCTGCGGCACGAGCTCTGGGTTGTGGGTCTGCATGGCTTGCGAGAGTTCGAGCAAACGCATGAAGAGAGCTTGCTGTTTGGGAGACCGCTTCAATAGGGCAAAGGCCTCGGACAACTTAAGGGAGGAGTTGACACGGACAAGGTTGCGCATACGGGGTTTGAAATCCTCGCGAACGATGCCTTTCTTGCCGGACTCGGGTTTCAATTCGGAAGGCAAGGCGGCTTTCATCACGTCGCCTATGGCACAGAGGTAATAGTCGGCTATCCATTGCCAAAGGTCCAGCTGTATCTGACGTACGATGGGCTGCTCATCGGGCAGGGCTGCCACCTCCTTGATGTCATACCCCTCGGGAGCTACAGACAAGAGCCGCACGATGATGCCCGTGTAGGTATGGTTCTTGCCGAACGGGACGGATACGCGCATACCGACACGCGCCCGTTCGGCCATACCGACAGGCAGACGGTAGGTAAACGTGCGCGGCAACGGAACGGGAAGTATCAGTTCGGCATACATCTTTCTTGGTCATAGATTCCCGAACGTGACAAACATACTGTCACCGACTCCCGAACAAAGCCAGGACAGCCGGCAAGGGAGAATGTCAGAATTCGGAAGTAAAGTGGAACTTGATGTGCGGAAAGTCCTGCTGGGCCATCTGAAGCACATAGGCCGATTCGGCCATAAAGACATCACGCCCCTCGTGGTCAGATGCAATAAACTGCATCTTGCGGTGCTTGAAGTCCTTGAGCTGCTGCTCGTCATCGGTCTCCATCCAACAGGCTTTGTACAACTTGATGGGCTCCCAACGGCACTTGGCATTGTACTCATGCTCCAGGCGGAACTGGATGACCTCAAACTGCAACTGGCCTACTGTGCCGATGACCTTACGGCCATTGAACTGGTTGGTAAACACCTGCGCGACACCTTCGTCCATCAACTGGTCTATACCCTTGCTGAGCTGCTTGGACTTCATAGGGTCAGCATTCTCAATATACTTGAACATCTCGGGACTAAACGACGGAATACCCCGGAAGTGGAGGTCCTCACCCGAAGTGATGGTATCGCCTATCTTGAATGTACCGCCGCTGTCAGGCAAGCCTACGATGTCGCCCGGATAGCACTCATCGATAATCTCCTTCTTGGCAGCCATAAACGCGGTCGGTGCAGAGAACCGCATTTTTTGCCCAAGGCGCACGTGCTTGTAGTAGGCACCGCGCTCGAACTTGCCGGAGCAGACCTTGACGAAAGCGATACAGCTGCGGTGGTTGGGATCCATATTGGCATGAATCTTGAACACAAAGCCGGAGAAACTCTCTTCCTCGGGCCGCACCACACGTTCTACCGTATTGGTAGGCTGCGGCACAGGCGCAATGTGGCAGAAGCAGTCGAGAAGTTCCTTGACACCAAAGTTATTGAGCGCAGAACCGAAGAACACGGGAGCCACCTGGCCATCGAGATATGCCTCTTTGTCAAAGTCGGGATAGACGCCCGTCAGGAGGTCGACGTCCTCACGAAGCTGATTGGCATCCTTCTCACCCACCCGCGCATCGAGTTCGGGGTCATTCAGGCCATTGATGGCCACACCCTCCGAGACCGTCTGCTTGCTCGGCGTATAGAGGACCAGTGACTTGCCGTACAGATTGTAGACACCCTTGAAACGCTCTCCGATATTGATAGGCCAAGTCAAAGGGCGACAAGAGATTTTGAGTTCCTTTTCTATCTCATCGAGGAGGTCGAATGGATTCTTACCCTCGCGGTCCATCTTGTTGATGAAGATGATGACCGGCGTATTGCGCATACGGCAGACTTCCATCAGTTTGCGTGTCTGCGTCTCCACGCCTTTGGCACAGTCTATCACAATGATGACGCTATCGACGGCCGTCAATGTCCGGTAGGTGTCTTCGGCAAAGTCCTGGTGGCCCGGAGTATCGAGGATGTTGATCTTGTAGTCAGCTCCGTCAAGCTGATAGTCAAAAGCCATAACGGAGGTGGCCACGGAGATGCCGCGCTGCCGTTCTATCTCCATAAAATCGGAGGTGGCTGTCTTCTTAATCTTATTGCTTTTGACCGCACCTGCCACATGGATAGCGCCGCCCATGAGGAGCAGTTTCTCGGTCAAAGAGGTCTTGCCCGCATCCGGATGGGCAATAATGGCAAAGGTACGCCGTTTGCTGATTTCGTCTATAAGTCGGCTCATCTGACAATAAAAATCTCTTTTAAGTGCAATATTACATTGGTGCTTCGTCGTCCTCGAACTTCAGTTCACCACGCTTCCACTGCTTGTACTTCTCGCTAAGCAATCCCAAGAACTTGCTTATCTGATGGACTGCAGTCTGGGTCTCCTTACTGATGTCTTTCTTCTGCAAGCGGAGCAGAAGGACACCATAGAGTGCCGTGAAGCAAGTCTCCAGTTCACCAACGGGATTGGTTCCCTCCTTGCTGCGCAATTCAACGATATAGGGCAACGTATTGTAGAATGCTGCCGTATAGATGTGGTCGATATCGGTCTTGAGCAACTGGAGATGCAAGTCGTTGAGGTCCAACAGCGTGTTGTCGTTGATTTGCAGATGGCCGCTTTCCTTCTTTCCTTCGGCCAAAAGCATGGCATTGAGGTCAAGATACCACTGCCGTATTGTGGCTATCTTGGTCTCATCCATCCCCTCGATGCCCCTAAACCTGTCGGCCAAGGCAGCGATGCGGTCCGTATCTCCGTCCAAACTGCGCAGCAAATCCTCAATCTGCCACATATAGAGCAGATACTCTGCAATGTTGTCGTGCTTCTTTTGAAGTGCTATAAGCATAATTCCGTTTCTTACTCCTATGGCTTTGTCTCTCTTACGAGATAACCAGTCTCCATTCTCTTAGTTCTAGACACCAAGCACATGTCACAAGGTTAAACTCCAGTCACCAGACTCCAGTCCCTCATATCGTCAGTCGAAGAATCCCGACTCGACCTCTGCCGGCTCGTGCTGCAAAGGCGTGGATTTGACAGCGCCCGAACACGGGTCGTAATCCTCGGGATAAAGGAACTGCTCGTTCTCGTTGTAAGGCAGCGTCGGATCGGCATACACCTTTTTGATGAAGTTGGCATAAATCGGGAGGGCCATCGAAGCGCCCTGTCCATAAGCCATTCGGTCGAAAGCAATGCTCCGCTCCTCTCCGCCTACCCACGTGCCTGCTACAAGACTCGGCGTGAACGCCATAAACCATCCGTCGGAGTTGTCGTTGGTAGTACCAGTCTTTCCTCCCATAGGCGCTGTGATGTTGTAGCGATAACGGATGCGCACACCCGTACCATGGTCTATGACGTCGCGCAGGATAGGCAACATCTTCAGATAGGCATCGAAGGAGAAAACCTCCTGACGACGGGGTACGAAACGGGCCAGCTCGAGACCGTTGTTGTCGCAGATGCTCTGCACGTACAGGGGCGTAGACCTTTGGCCACGTCCGACGAAAGCACTGTATCCGGTCACCATCTCCTCGACCGATACGTCGCAAACGCCCAAGCAAAGTGACCACACCGGATCCAGATGGTTACGCAGTCCCAAGCTATGCAGCAACCGTACCACGGCTTCGGGCGAGAGACGGGACATCACACGGGCTGTAATCCAGTTGTTGGACTTCATCAGTCCCCAACGTAGAGTCACCATCTCTCCGATGCGCTCTTTGCCGCCGTCTCTCGGCATCCACGGACGTCCGTTGGCATCGTAAAGCACAGGCTGCGAGTTCAGTTCCTCGTCACAAGGAGTACGACCCTCCTCCATGGCCAGGGTGTAGATGAACGGCTTGATTGTCGAACCGACCTGACGACGACCCGAGGTGACCATATCGTACTGGAAGAACGAAAAGTCCGGACCGCCCACATAAGCCTTGACATATCCGACGGAGTCCATGCACATGAATCCCGCACGCAGGAACTGCTTCTGCCACCGCAAGGAATCGTAAGGCGTCATGATGGTGTCTATCTTACCCTTCCACGAGAACACCTTCATCTCTGTCGGTGTCATAAACGCCTTCTCTATCTCCTCCCGGCTATAGCCACCTGACAACATAGTGTTGTAGCGTTCGCTCTGACGCATGGCTCGCCGCAACGACTGCTCTACCTCGTCGGCAGAGAGCGACTTGCTGTAAGGGGCATTCTTCTGTCCGGCTTTCTCCTTGTCAAACTGAGGCTGGAGATTGTCGCGAAGCTGCTCAACTACGGCATCTTCGGCATATTGCTGCATACGGCTGTTGATGGACGTGTAGATACGGAGTCCGTCGGTGGTCAGGTTGTACGTCGAGCCATCGAACTTGTGGTTCTTGTTGCACCAGCCATACAGAGGGTCGGTCTCCCAAGCCAGACTGTCCTCCCTATACTGCTGCGCCTGCCACGAGGCATAACGACTCCGGTCGGGCTTCTTGGCACGCATCACCTTGCGCAGATACTCGCGCAGATAGGGAGCAAGACCGGCCTTGTGGTCTACGGAATGCGCCAACTTGAGGTTTCCCTCAGCATCGTGGTTGGGCAAGAGCGGCAACTCCTTGAGGGAATCGCACTCTGCCTGGGTTATAAAATCCGACTCCACCATCAGCGACAGGACAGTCTCGCGGCGTTTCTTGGTCTTCTCCGGACGACGGATGGGATTGTAGTACGACGGGTTCTGCAACATGCCTACCAGCAAGGCAGCCTCTTCGACATTGAGTTCTTTGGGCAACTTGCCGAAATAGACATAGCTTGCCGAACGTATGCCGATGGCATTGTAGCAGAAGTCGAACTTGTTGAGGTACATGTTGAGAATCTCCTCTTTGGTATAGAGCGTCTCCAACTTGACCGCAATAACCCACTCTACAGGTTTCTGCACGACTCTGCCCCAGAAGCTGTACGAAGTCTTCTCCGTATAGAGCTGCTTGGCAAGCTGCTGGGTGATGGTCGAACCGCCTCCGGCCGAAGACTGCTGCAAGATAACCGTCTTGATAATGGCACGATAGACTGCCTTGACATCTATACCCGAGTGATCAGCATAGCGCTTGTCCTCTGTCGCAATCAGGGCATTGACCAAATTGGGCGACAGCGAATTGTAATCCACGTACACACGATTCTCGTTGGCCTGGCTGAACCGGCCCAACTCGACAGAGTCGCTCGAGTAGACTATCGTCGCGTACTTGGACTTCGGGTTCTCCAGTTCCTCAATGTCGGGCATGTAGCCGATGATGCCATTGGCAATGCCCGCAAAAATCAGGCAGACAGCTATACCTCCGACCAGGAAAAGAACCCAAAGGGCAATGATGATGTTTCGGGTAAGATGTGACATGACAGATTATTTAAGGTTTTCGACAGCGACTTTCACACGGCGCATGGCCTCTGTGATCTTCTCCTCGCTTGTCGCATAACTGAATCGTATGCAGTCGGGCGCACCAAAGGCCTCGCCGGTCACGCCTGCCACATGTCCCTCCTCGAGCAGATACATGGCGAGATCATCGGCATTGGCGATGACCTTGCCCGAAGGCGCGGTCTTGCCGAACAGGGTGTTGACCTGGGGGAAGACATAGAATGCACCCTGCGGTTTGTTGGTCAGGACAAAGCCGGGAATCTGCTGCACGAGATCGAAGATGAGGTCACGACGACGCTCGAAAGCCTGGCGCATGGTCTCCACACAGTCCTGGGGTCCACGATAGGCTGCCTCGGCTGCCTTCTGAGCGATGCTTGAACAGCCCGAAGTGTACTGACCCTGCAGTTTGGAAACGGCCTTGGCAATCCAAAGCGGGGCGGCACAGAAACCGACACGCCAGCCTGTCATGGCATAGGCCTTGGAGACACCGTTGATGATGACGACGCGGTCTTTCATCTCGGGGAAGGTAGCTATAGATGTCAACTCGCCGGCATACGAGATGTGCTCGTAGATTTCATCAGAGATGACAATGATGCGCGGATGCTTGGCCAGCACTTTGACCAAAGCAGCAAGTTCGTCTTTGCTGTAGATGGCACCTGTCGGATTGGACGGCGAACAGAGCAGGAGGACTTTAGTCCGCTCCGTGATGAGGTTCTCGAGCTGGTCTGCCTTGATCTTGAAATTCTGGTCCTGGCCACAGAGGAAAGGCACGTTGGTACCCTCGGCCAACTTGACCATCTCGAAATAACTCACCCATGCCGGCGTCGGGATAATGACCTCATCACCCTTGTCGACAACAGACATGATGACATTGCAAATCTCGTGCTTGGCACCATTGCCGACAACGATTTGGGCTGGAGTGAAGTCAACTCCATTCTCCCGCTTGAGCTTGTCGCTGATAGCCTGGCGGAGTGACAGATAGCCAGGCACCGGAGTATAAAACGAGAAGTTGTCGTCAACAGCCTGTTTCGCAGCCTCCTTGATATGGTCGGGAGTAAAGAAGTCCGGCTCACCTACAGAAAGACTGATGATGTCAAGCCCTTGGGCCTTGAGATCCTGACTCTTCTGTGACATTGCCAAGGTGGCAGACGGAGAAAGTGCCAAAAGACGCGATGATAATTGTTCCATTTGTTTAGTGTATTAATTAAGCTTAAAACAGGTTGGTTCTATTGTTTTTTGTTGATTGCGTGAATATTTACTGACTGCGTGAATCCGCTGATTGTCCGGAGTCGCCCGAATCCTGTCCCTTACGTTTGAGGATCCGCTCCCGAAGGTGAGTCCTGAAAGGATTGGCCTCCTCTCCTACGGCCTCTTCCTCACCTCGTTTCTGCTCCATAGACTCCTGTACATGCTGGTAAACGGCACGTGTGATGATGCCATGCCTCTTCAGGAATCCGAATATGCGGCGCACCAGGCGCGTGAAGAAAATCTTGTAGGCATCCCAGTCGAAGAGCACCGAATCGTTGATGGCACGCCAGGTAAGGAATACACCGACGGGAGCCAGTACGAGACTCGACAGCCATACGCCCGCCCAGGGAGCCCAAGCTCCATCGCGTGCCAGTTTGTAACCCGTGTTGTCGATGACGTAATAGATGATAAAGAAAATGACACTGACTATCACAGGCACGCCCAATCCGCCTTTTCGGATGATGGCCCCCAAAGGAGCCCCGATGAAGAAGAACAGCAGACAGGCTATCGAGAGCGTAAACTTGCGGTGGATGGAGATCTCGTGGAAAGAGCGGTTCTTATACTCGATGGCCTGAAGTTCGTTGCGCACATCGAAACTCCGCACTACTGACCGGCTCCGCTTTGCGGCTTCCTGCGAGACCTTCACCATCTGACTGGGCTGGAGAGACGCATAGACGGAATCGAGATTGATAGGTGAGATTCCGCCGTGCGACACCGTTTCGAAGAAGACCGTATCGTTGCGTTTGTCTTCACGGACATTGTTGAAATATGTCCGATGGACGAGTTGCGTACTATAGACGTTGTTGATGGAATCGATTCTGCCGTCCAGGCTGTCGACCGAGGCTACCAATTGTTTCAGGTTCTTGCCCACATGACGCGAAGAGATGGCCGACTCGTCGGTACGCTGCAAGTCGCTGTTGTAGGGGATAAAGACCTCTTTCTCCTCAAAACTCTCCCGCCTGTACTGGGGGTGTTTCTGACTGGCGCGCCGCTTCTTGTCGCTCTTGAAAGTGCCCACCTGCTCGCCGCTCCAAAGTGTCAGCTTCATGTGTCCGCCACCAGCCAGACTTTGCAGTCGGGCGGAATCGGCCACGGTCACGGTCGCATCCTCGATATTGCTGCCCGAAAAGATGTAGATGGTCACATCCTTGAGGAGGCCAGTCTTCGAGTCCTTGTCGCGCACGTATATATTATAGGTGTCACCAGACCCATTGTCCATCTTGTAGAACACGCCCTCCGGGATTTCCATCTCCGGCGACTTGTTGCGGATGCCTATCAGGAGACTATACATCTTCGTATTGGCCATCGGCAGGACATTATCCTGAAAGAGGAATGCCCCTATGGCAAGAATCACGACGAAGATAATCAAAGGCCGCATAATCTTCATCAAGGAGATGCCCGAGGCCTTCATGGCAAGCAGTTCGAGGGAGTCGCCTAGATTGCCGAACGTCATCAACGAAGCCAACAGGACCGCCAAAGGCAGTGCCATCGGGACGATGGTCATGGAAGCATAGACGAAAAGCTCTGCAATGACATCCAAACCCAGACCCTTGCCTACGATATCATCGACCTGACGCCACAGAAACTGCATCAAAAATATGAAGAGGCAGATTGCAAACGTCATGACGAAGACCGGAAGGAAGGTCTGCAGCATGAATGTATATATGCGTTTTATTCTCACGTCTTGTTTCCTGTATCCGTCTTGTTCCCGGCAACCATGTCGACACCTGTCTCTTCGGAGAGGCCGGTCACACGGCAGCAAATTCCATGCACACAATCGTGCACTGAGGCTTACTCTTCTTCGTCGTCCTCCTTCATGTTGGTGAAGACGTTGGTCACATCGTCGTCCTCATCAAACTTGTCGAGGAGTTTCTGCAGGGTAGCACGCTGCTCGGCATTAACCTCCTTGGTATCGTTGGGGATGCGCACAAACTCTGCGCTGACGATCTCATAGCCATTGTCCTCGAAGTAGGTCTGCATTTGTGCATACGACTCATACTCTCCGTAGGCGGTGATGGTGTTCTCCTCCTGATCGTAATAAACCTCGTCGACTCCGAAGTCGATGAGTTCGAGTTCGAGTTCTTCCATATCAACGCCGTCCTTGGCCTTGACCGTAAACACGGCCTTGTGGGCGAACAGGAAACTCAGCGAGCCAGTTGTGCCCAGAGTGCCTCCGAACTTGGTGAAATACGAACGCACATTGGCTACGGTGCGGGTATTGTTGTCGGTAGCAGCCTCGACCAAGATGGCGATACCGAAAGGTCCGTATCCTTCGTAGGTCAATTCCTTGTAGTCACCCGTTCCGGCTTCACTACCCTTCTTGATAGCGCGGTCGATGGTGTCCTTTGGCATACTGGCGGACTTGGCGGTTGCAATCAGCGTACGCAGACGGCTGTTGTTTTCCGGGTCCGGTCCGGATGCCTTTACACACATTGTGATTTCCTTGCTCAGCTTAGAGAACATCTTGCTGTTCTTGCTGTTACGAGCCATAATACGAGCCTTACGGTATTCAAATGCTCTTCCCATAAATTTCTGTTTACTTTATTCTTGTATTGTTTTGTTTTCTTTGTTTTGAACCGGGCGAGGCGGTTGCGTGACCTAAGAGTAGTGTCGCAGACAAACGTCCTTCGGTTCGTTCTTCATTCGGACCCATCAACGCAATGTAGCGCCGAGTTTGGTCTCGAAGGCTTTGATGAACTTCTGCATCAGGTTGTCTATCTGCTTGTCTACGAGTGTCTTTTCCGTATCCTGGATGATTAGGGAGACGGCATACGACTTCTTGCCCTCCGGCAAGTTCTTCCCTTCGTAGACATCAAACAGGCTGACGTTACGCAGCAGACGGCGCTCGGTATCGTAGGCGACCTTCTCGATGTCGGAGAAATGGACTGAGTTGTCGACCAACAACGCCAAGTCGCGCTTCACAGGCGGGAACTTGGATATCTCCTCCTGCTGCACTTTGACCTTGGCCGTTTCCTTCATCAAATCATTCCAGTTCATGTCGGCATAATAGACGGGCTGTTCGATGTCGAAGCCTTTCAGTATCTTGTTCGACACAACACCGAGGTTGCCATAGACCTTGCCATTGGCCGACGAAATCTCGAGACCGACCGAGAAGATGTCGTTGGTGTACTGACGCTGACGGATATTGTCGGCCAGACCCAGACGGCGGAGGATGTTCATTACCATAGCCTTCAGTTCGAATACGCTCGACTTCTGGTCGGCGTGTGCCCAGGAGTTGCTGGCTCTAAAACCTGTAAGCCAAAGAGCCAGATGCTTCTCCTCCCTATAGCCGGCTAGCGCACGGCCCTCCTGCTGTACCTGCAGGGCTGTCTTGGCACCCGAAGCCACCTCTTCGTTGACGGCATTCTGCTTGGCAGCGTTGTAGAACTGCGTGTTGCCGAACTCGTAAAAACGGAGGTTGTCGTTCTTGAAGTTGATGTTGCGGATGATGCTCTGCAAACCGCCGAAGAGCATGGTCTGTCGCAATACGTTCAAGTCGGCAGACAAGGGGTTCATCACATGCACAAGACGGTCGGCAGGAAAACTCTCCAGGTTCTTATAGAAGGCTTCTGCCGTAAGGGAGTTGCAAAGTATCTCGCTATATCCGGCGCCTGTCAACTGCTCGGAGATGAGCCACTGGAGGTCGTTGTCGATGTCTGCTTGGGTCTTTTCCTGCATACAACTGTGCACGCTGGTGGGCAATACTACGCGGTCGTAGCCGTAGATGCGGAGTATATCCTCGATAACATCGCAGTCGCGGGTCACATCGACACGGTAAGACGGGATACGGATGGTCACACCCTCGGCATTCTCGCTGACAATCTCCATCTCGAGCAAGCCCAGAATCTGCTTGACGCGGTCAGCGGGAATCTCGATGCCGGTCAGGTCATTGACACGCTTGTAGGTCAACTCAACCTCAGCCAACTGAGCCTTGACGGGATATTCCTCGACAATGTCTCCGACGATATGGCCTCCGGCCAGTTCCTTGACCAACAAGGCGGCACGACGCAAAGCGTAAGGGATGCCGTTGATGTCCACACCGCGCTCGTAACGGAACGAGGCGTCGGTCGATAGTTGCTGACGGCGTGCGGTCTTGCGCACCCACTTCGGATGGAAGCAAGCACACTCCAGGAACACGTTGTGGGTCTCGACGGTCGTTCCGCTCTGCAATCCGCCGAACACACCAGCGATGCACATCGGCTCCTCGGCGTTGCAGATCATCAGGTCGCGGTCGCTGAGTTTGTGCTCCACACCATCGAGGGTGACAAATCCCGTACCCTCGGCGCAAGTCTTCACAACAATCTGGGCACCCTTTATCTTGTCGTAATCGAAGGTATGCATCGGCACGCAAGTCTCATGCAGGATGAAGTTGGTGATGTCGACGATATTGTTGATTGGGCGCAAACCGATGGACTGCAGACGTGTCTTCAGCCATTCGGGCGACTCCCGAACCGTAACGCCCTCGATAGTGATGCCGGAATAACGCGGACAAGCCTCCCGGTTCTCGACCCTCAGCGTAACAGGCTTGATACCGGCAGGCACAGCCTTGTCGGCAGCCAGCACCTTGTCGAAATCGGCGACAGACGGCTGCGTTAACTCATGCTGCATGTCATGTGCCCCCAGGTAAGCATTCAGGTCACGTGCTACACCGAAATGGCTGGCGGCATCGATGCGGTTAGGCGTAATATCGACAGCAATGCGATAGTCGCTCTCCACATGGTAGTAATCAGCAACCAATGTCCCGACTGCGGTCTCTGCCGGCAGGACGATGATGCCGTCATGGCTGGCGCCGACACCGATTTCGTCTTCAGCGCAAAGCATACCGTTGGAGTTGACGCCACGCAACTTGGCTTTCTTGATAGTGAAGGTCTGCTCGCCATCGTACAGCACCGTGCCCAATGTGGCAACTACCACCTTCTGTCCGGCAGCTACGTTAGGCGCACCGCAAACAATCTGAGCCACCACATGGCCGGCAGCAGTAATCTCGCAGTTCTGGCCATAGGCGTCCTTGACCCACTGGGCATCGCCCAAGTCGACAGTGGTCACATGCATGTGGTCGGAATCCGGATGCGGTTCGCACGTCAAGACATGTCCTACGACAAGTCCCTTCAAACCGCCTTTGATGGTCTCGATTTCCTCTACGCCTTCTGTCTCAAGTCCGATGGAGGTCAAGGCTGCCGAAGTCTCCTCCGGTGAGAGGTCGAACTTCAGATAATCTTTCAGCCATTTGTAAGAAATATTCATATCCTTGTATCGTTTTATTTATTTACTTTCCTATGGGGCGGGCATAGTTACCCCTACTATAAACCCGCGCAAATTTATAGATTTATCACGACTTTACAAAACATCCATTTCACTTTTTGACCTGCAGCACTATATTTTAGGGTATTTTGTCAAGTGGAGTATAGAGATGCCAAAGGCTTGGTGCGGGCATGCACCTACGGCATACGCACATACAAATCAACGGCATACACACATATGCGGAATGTGCCTATGTTACATATCCGACGCACGTGAAGCTCTGGAATCAACGGCATTCACACACATGAGGAATGTGCCTCCGAAACCATAAAGTCCCGAAGGCACACCCTTAAAAATTACTGATTAAATTCCGTTGTCTATGCTATAAGCCAGGCCTGTCGCGACGGGCTATCCCGCTCGCATCATGGTCTCGGGCCACCGCCCATGGGCCCACGCCGACGTTCTTTCAGTTCCGATGAGCCCTTATAGTTGGCTATCTTGTAGCTGAAGGTCAGGAGAAAGTACCGGGGCATAAAGTTGGTATAGCTCTGCGATACATAGCTGTCGCTGACGCCACGGGAATATCCACTGCGCGTATTGAGCACGTCATAGACCTGCAGCATCAGTTCGGCACGATTCTGCTTCATGAACTTACGGCCAAAGGACAGGTTCCAGACCCATTCGGATTCGGATTTGGTCATCGACGAACCGCCATAGTAATTGTACGACAACTGCTGCTCGGTCGTAAAGTTATTCCAAAACGTCCACTGCAACCGTACATCGGCGTTGTGCGTCAGATAGTTGTAGTTGTTGGAGACATTGGCAGCATCCTTCACCTTCTGGAATGTCGGACTATAGGAGATGGAGAAGTCCAGGTCCTGCGAAATATTGGAGGTGATATGCATACGGGGCGACATAGAGAAGTTGCGCACCTTGGTTGTCAGGTCCTGCACATCGGTCAGGTCGGCAGCATTGTTATAGTAAACCTGTTGCGAAGGGGAGACCGAATAGTTGACATTCATAGACAGATTGACGTTGGAGTAAATCAAATCCCAGGGAAAGCCATAGGTCACACTGCCGTTGGCATAGCGCGAACCGTCGATATTGACAGGACGGCTGATGCGTGCGCCCGTATGCAGAACAAGGTTTTCATACTGCTCGCGGTCTTTGTCCGACAGGTTCTTTACCCACCCCAGTTCAGCCAACGGTATGTCGGCATCGGAGTTGTTGGTGATATACTGAGTGCCGATGTCGTTCTTGCGGAAGCCGAAGCCGCCAAAGAACATAAGGTTGGTGGCTTTCTCCATGTTAGAACGGATAAAGCGGATGTGGATGTCGTGCAACACGCTTTGGTCAAGCTCTTTGTTGCCTGTCGAGTAACTCAGTTCGTTGGATGTATTGACGGTCTGCTGCAAGTTGGATATGCTGGGAGCGGACGAGCGGGCCCGGTAGTCGACATTGACCGAAGTACCCTGAACGGGATTCCACTCAAACCGTACGTTGGGCAAGGCCGAGAAGTAGTGTTTGGTGGTCTTGAAATCCGGACGCTTGGATTCGTCCATGCCATTGGCAGTAGTCCAGTACAGATATTTCTGCTCACCGTCCAGTTTTGAGGCCTCGAAATTGACCCCTGCCATAAAGTTGACATAGTCGTTGTGCAGACGGTAGCTTATCTCTCCGCCTTGCCGCAAGTTCTTGGAGATGTAGTTGGACGAGTTGGCAGCATCGACCGAGTCGATGTCCGTATGGTAGTTGTAGCGGTTCAAGATAGAATTCTCGACCGAATACCCGTCCTGGTCATAACCGCGCTTGGTATCGTTGTCCGAACGTGTGTAGTTGACATTGTAGCGCACAGAGAGTTGTGAGGATTCGCCCAAAGCCTCCGTGTACTGCAGGTTGCCGCCCGTGCGCCAGTTATTGCGGTTGGAAGTGGAGTTCTGGAAGTTCTCACCCACAGCAACCGACTTGCCCAGTTTTACGGTGTTCGACTCGTTGTCAGAGCCCGACAAAGTGCCGTTCATCTCGGCACTGAGCGTACGGCCCTCTTTGTCAAACCGATGGCGCCACACCAAGGTGCCACCAACATTCCAGGAGGTATTGTCCGAACGGCTCGAGTTGCGGGCGTAATTCTGCATCCGTGTCGTATCCTGCCGCATGAGATCATTCCAGCCCATGATCGTATCCAGCGGACTGCGCCACGTGCTGGTCAGACTGGCTCCATTCTGGTCAGAGAGCTGCAGATTGAACGAAGGCCGGAACACGAACTCATTGTTGTCGCTCGGCTTGTAGCGGATACGCATGTCAACCGAATGTGAGTAGTTGTGACTCAACTGATTCGTCTCGGAGATGGACGACCGGTCGGTATTGATATAGTCCTGCTCGGACTCGTTGTCATAGACCGTGCGCAGATGGTTGAAAAAATACGAGCCCTGTACATCCAGCTTTTCATCAAGATAAGAGTTGTTGAAGTTCAATCCGAATGCGTTGGCACGGCTCACACCGGCACGATAGCCAATACGGTTGCCACGGAATCCGCCGGGACCTCCACCCATGCCGCCTGACGACTGCAGGTCATCGAAGGTGAAGTTCTGCTGGTTGACATTGTTGGACATGCCCAACAGGGAAATTCTTCGGTTGCCGTTAAAGAAATTCAGATTGAAACCGGCCTTGTAGTAGATATCGTCAAGGTCAAAGTTCGAACCGATGCCACCATACACCTTGCCGAACACACCGTTGCGTCGATAGGATTTGGTCGCGAGGTCCATGGCCTTGACCGTATTGCCGTCGTCGAAGCCCGTAAACTCTGCCTGATCGGATTTCTTGTCGAACACAGCCACCGACTGCACAACCTCTGCCGGGAGGGTCTTGAGCGCCAGTTTGGGGTCGTTCTCAAAGAATGACTTGCCGTCTACCAACACCTTCTGAACCGTTTCTCCCTGGGCCTTTACGCCTTCGTCGGTCACCTCGATACCGGGCATCTTGGACACCAGTTCCTCGGCAGTGGCTCCATCGTGAACCTTATAGGCATCGGCATTGTAGACAATCGTATCTCCCACTTGTTTAACACGCTGGTTGCGAGCCACAGTCTCGACCTCCTTCAGATATGTAGCATCTTCCTCAAGCTTGAACGTACCCAAGTTGGCTCCACGGCCAGGCCAAATCTGCACGTCTTTGTTGAGCGTCTTATAGCCCAAGAAACTGATTTCGAGCGAGTACTTACCCGGACGCTGCACGTCAAACGAAAAAACACCCAACGTATCGGAGATACCGAAGGTGCCCGTTCCACCATCCGCACTCGTCACCTTGACAGCTGCGGCAAAGAGCGGGTCTGACGTCTTGGAATCGACGATGGTTCCCGAGGCCGTAATGGTAAAATCCCGGCCACGTGGCTGGGCCAATGATAGGGTTACTGTGCCTATAGCAAACAAGAAAAAAGCCGCCACACGACGGCTTTTAGAGAAAAAGGAGAGTTTTAATGTCCTTGCCATCTTTATAAATATTTTCCGATTTTAAGAATGGCATTCTCCCGAAAGGTTTAAAACCCGGACGGCAAATTACGCAGTTGGCCCAATATTGTCTTCCCGATTCGGATGTGACCCTCGTTGTTGGGATGCAGCCGGTCGGATTCCGGACGGTTGATATACTGATTGTAACTGTCGTCCATGGGATAGATTCCGCAGAGACTGAAGACGTCTATCACGGGCACACTCCACAACTCGCCTGCTCGGCACAAGGCGTGTACGTAGTCCTCGATATAAAGGTCCTGGCCATTGGCAATGTTCTCATGCGGCTGTACATTGCGTTCGGAGAGATTGGCAATACCCCTGTGCGGAGGTGTCATGATGACAATCTGCTGACGCGGATAGCGGTGCTTGAGCAGGCTCATCACCTTGTTGATACGTCCGCAGAAGGTGGAGTCGGCCATAACAAAGTCACGTGCCTTGCGAGGCACCATCTTGCCGTTGTAGTTGACGAGGGTGTCGCGCTCGGTATAGAACTGTCCCATGGGGGTAGAATGCATATAGTCGTTGGTGCCGGCCCAAATGAGGATGGCGTCGAGACTGTCGCCACGTTCTTCAATCATCTTATTGGCATAAGTGTAAATCTGATGCCACTGGTTGCCGCTACGGGCAAAGATGTAGGGGACGATGCCCAGACTGTCACGCAGGTAGTCGTAATAGTGATAGTTGGCCGACTTGTTGCGGGGATCAGTCATACTGTCGCCCAAAACGCCAACACGCTTGCCGGCCCAGTCGTTTTGGGCCACACCCGTCATCGCACTCACCAGGAGTGTACACAATAGCAATATTTTCTTCATCTCTGTTTTTACTGTATTTTCTTCAAATTCAAGTTGTATTTACCCTATCTGACAACGAGACTTGCTTCATCAGGCAACGAGACTTGCTTCATCAGGCAACAGAACTAGTTTCATCGCCGATCGAGACTAGTTTCATGGCTTACTGAGACTAACCTCATTAACATTTGCCGGATTTCACTGCTTGTTGCCCCACGCCTCAAGACGGTCATACTCTTCTTTGGTAAGGCGCAGAAACGACCCGTGCTGCGGGCCATTGACTCCCTGTATGTCCTGAGGGTCAGAGAAGTTGCGCATATAGGCATCGGCCTTGCAAATCCGGTAGCGACGCGGACGAGAGGAATACTCGATGTAGCCGATACGCCAACCCTCTTCGCCCACCAGCTGGAAGGCCGAAACGCCCTCGCACTTTTTCTTACCCTCGAAGTCTACATAATCGTCTTCCAGAGGTTCGCTCCACGGGCCGGTCAATGACGGAGACGTAGCCGTGTACAATCCGGGATGTCCGCCTTCCTTCTTGATCATCAAATGGAAAAGGCTGTCGGTGGTCAGGTAGTTGATGTCTGCGTCAATGGTGGCGTAGCCCCAGTCGAACAACAGCTGCGGCTTGGTGAGTTGCGTGAACGACTCGTCGGCATAGCTGTAGAACATCCGGTCATACTGGTCCTCCTCCCGATTGAGAAGGCTATAGTAGACAAAATATCCGCCTTTTTTACCATTCGGCCATCGGTACGTCGGGTCCCAGAAAATCTGAGGAGCCCAGACACGGCACACCTTACTCCAGTCTTTGTAGATGTCAGGAGCCGTATCACCGTCGCTGAAGATAGCGGGACCTTTGCGGAAGTCGAAGGTAGTGCTCTCCCAGTGAATCAAGTCATCGGAAGTCAGCAGGTTGATGCCGAAGTTCTCCCACGTTCCGCCCTTGCCGAGACGCTTGGTCATGCTGTTGTTCATGTCGGTCGTCACCATCAAATACCCGCTCCCGTCGTGCTTGCGACAGATGTAAGCATCGCGTGTACCGCCCTCTATCTGTGCCAGCTCGACGGCGCTGAATATGCTGTCGCCATTTAGCAGGTCGTGGTAATGCAGACCATCGCGGCTCAAGGCATAGGCCGTCCACTGTCCGCGGTCGCTCATGTGGCAGAAGAGGTAACCGTAGTCGCCCTTCTGCAGATTGCCGGGCGTCACGGCTTTCCTGCCCGAAGCACAGGCTACGAGGCCCAGTGCAAGAGAGAGGAGAAGAAGATTCTTTTTCATCAGTTTCAATTTCGGTTTGTTGTTTATAGTAGTTGTTGTCAATGGTTATTGGTTGTTGTCAATGGTTATTGGTTGTTGTCAATGGTTATCGAAAGGTTCGCGGTCAAAGATTCTTATTCCTGTCACGGTCAAAGTTTTCTATTTGAGGAATGAGAAAAACACTGCCATAATGATGCAGAAGAAGGCCGCGAGGTGATTCCAGTGCAGAGGCTCATTTTGGAAGACGGCCCTGACTATCAAGGTAAACACGATGAGCGACACCGTCTCTTGAATGACCTTCAGTTGAATCAGGCTGTACGGGCCTCCCGTCTCATGGAATCCCAACCTGTTGGCCGGAACGGCAATCATATACTCGAAGAACGCCATGCCCCACGAGATGAGGATAACGGCTATCAGCGGCCAGTTCCTGAAGGACGGAAACATCTCCCGCAACTTGAAGTTGCCGTACCACGCAAACGTCATAAAGACATTGGACACAACCAACATCAGGACTGTGCCTGCCCCTTTCCAAAACATCGGACTCATCACTCTCTTTCTTTTGTCTCGTATCTACTTTTTGTCCTGTATCTGCTACGCCCCCTTTCTCAGGTTTCTTTATCCAGGTTCTTTCTTTGTCCAATACCGGGTTCTCACTCCTTGACCCTAATCAGTCCTTCCATAGGTTCTTTCAGAATCTGTCCGAACTGCAGGTCGTGCATAGACGACACCATCTCAAGGATGTTGCGCAAATAATAAGCCACGCTGCCGACAAACGAAATCGGTTCGGCGGGAGCGGGATTGAGGGCCAGGATATTGCGACGGAAGAAGGCATCGACCCCATTGTAGGCCAGGTTCTTGCAATAACCGTACTCGAGATGCTGGCCGACGAATACAGCAAACGAAGCCAGGTATCGGTTCGGGAACGGACTCTTGTAGACATGCTGAATGACCGACTCGGCCGTGATAGCCCCGACCCCGTAATCCTCATCGAAGAGGTTGCGTATTGAGCGCGGCATCTGTTGCTTCAGGTAGTCGCTCAACACCTGGCGACCAAGCCAGGCACCGCTGCCCTCATCGCCCAGAATGTACCCCAGACTCGGGGCAGCCTCCATCTTATCGGTCATGGCATCATAGCGGGCTGCAATAGACCCCGTACCCATGATACAGGCAATGCCCTTGCCATATGGGAAGTGCCTGTCCCAAGCTTCACTCCTCGGATCAGGATACAAGGCGCGACACGCGCACAGCAAGTCGGAAGCCACCTCTATGCGGGTGGCCGGTGTGACGACACGCCGCAAGGCGTCCTCTACCATCTGCACGCGCTCTCCGCTGCAGCCGGCGCCATAGAACTGTATCAGGTCGGGATAGGAGTCTCCCGTCTGTGCCATAACTTGCAGTGCCGTATCGGCTATTTCATCTGCTGTAGCATATAATGGGTTCAAGCCTTGGGTATAGACCGGCTGCACCAGTGTCGGCATATCCTTGTCAGAATCTACCAGACACCACGAGGTCCGCGTCGAACCGCTGTCAGCAATCAGTTTTTTCATTTTGTATTAGGTTTTGGGTTTTATTTTCAAGGATTTCTTGACCGCACGCGACTCATTGCCCACGGCATCGACAGCCGTCACGACATAGGTATATTTGGCCGAATGGGTCACATCGGCATCATAGATTTCGGTGGCGGAAGTACGGGCAAACAGATGCGAGCAGTCGGCCGTACTTACCTTATCGCCCTTGCAGAACTTGTAGATGCAGTAGTAGCGCGGCTTCTGCATAGGAACGGCGTTCTCACTCTGTCGCCATGAGAGATGCAATCCCTGCTCAGTCATCTCCAGTTCGAGTTTCTGCACCTTCTCCGGAATCTTGCTGTCGATATTCGTGTAGGCCGGAGGCAAAACAGACTGCACATAGACATTGTCCCGCAGGTAATCACGCACATGGAAATCGTTGCCCGCTATCTGATAGGCATACCAGAAGCAATTGCCGGCGATGTTATTGCCCTCAGCGGCCTGAGACAACTTGCGGTCCAGCACCGCGTGCTCCCGTCGGAGGTCCGGAACGGGCTTGTACTCCTTCGGATGGTCCAACGAACGCTCGATGCTTTGGCCGACATACAACTTGCAGGACCGTGGCACGTGGCTATTCCACCACCGCACGAGAGTCGTGTAGTCTGCCTGCGGATGACCTATCTCCCAATAGAGCTGTGGAATGACGTAATCTATCCAGCCGCTCCTGGCCCAAAGCAGGATGTCGGCATAGAGGTCGCTGTAACACTGCGTGCCGGAGGTCTGCGAACCCTCGGGACAGGCATCGGAGGCATTGCGGTAGATGCCGAAAGGACTGACACCGAAGCGCACCCAGGGCTTCAGGGCGCGGATGTCTTCGTGTATGCTCTTGATCAGAATGCTGACACAACGGCGGCGGAAGTCACCCAAGGCCGAAGGGTCTTGCACGTCAAATCCCATTATCGGGGCATAAGTCTCGAATGCGGCATGGTCGTCAAACGGCTGCCCGCCTACGGGATAAGGGTAGAAGTAGTCGTCCATGTGGATGGCGTCGACGTCATAGCGCGACACGATGTCCTTGACCACCTCGCGCACATAACTGCGGCATTCGGGCATGGCTGGATTGAGGTAGAGCTTGCCGTCATAGCGCACGAACCACTCCGGATGCTGCTCATAGAGATGCCCGGGCGCCATTTTTGTCCACTTGCTGGCCGTCATCCGATAGGGATTGATCCAGGCGTGGAACTCCATCTGCCTCCGGTGGCACAAGTCGATGAGATAGGCCATAGGGTCCCACTCGGGATCAGGTGCCACTCCTTGTGTGCCTGTCAGGAAACGGCTCCACGGCTCGTAACTGCTCTTGTAGAATGCGTCCCCCTCCGGACGGATCTGGAAGATGACGGCATTGAACCCCGTCGAGGCCAAATCGTCAATCAGATTGTCCAAATACACCTGGCACTGCTCCGGCGTCATGTGTTGGTAGCGCTCCTGGAACGAAGTCTGTATCCATGTTCCCCGGAACTCATATTTTGCCTTGTCCACAGGCGTAGGGACAAGTTTGGCCCGCCTTGCCCAAACGGGGGCAAGGGCGACAGCACAGAGCAGTATGGCCAGAAGTCTTTTCATCTCATTTCCTAATATTGAGTCTATCTTTTGTCGAATCTTAATCTTTTGTCGAATCTTAATCTTTTGTCGAATCTTAATCTTTTGTCGAATCTTGGTCTTTTGTCGAGTCTTGGCCAGTCGGGAATCAAGCTTTTTCCGACAGTTCGAGCCAACGCATCTCTTTCTCGTCTATCTCGTCGATGAGGGCTTGCATGCGCTGTCCTTTGGCCACAATCTCGGGGCCCGTCAGTGTCCCGCTCGACATAAGGGCCTCAAGTTCTTTCTTTTCAGCCTCGAGCCGGGGCAGTTCCTCCTCGAGGGCAGCAAACTCCTGTTTCTCCTTGAACGAGAGTTTGGGGGCTTTGGGCGACTTGGGCTTTACGTTTTGCGGGGCATCGGTTGTGGCTGACGAACCCTTGCCGGCTGAGATGCCTGCGGCTGCTTCGGCCTGTTCCTGCTCCTTCAGCCGCTTCCACTCCCGATAGTCGCTGTAGTTGCCCGGATAGTCTTGCAGTTCGCCGTTTCCGCGGAAGACGAGCAAGTGGTCCACCACTTTATCCATAAAGTAGCGGTCGTGACTGACCACGATTACGCAGCCGCCGAAGTCCTGCAAGTATTCCTCAAGCACATTGAGTGTGACGATATCCAGATCGTTGGTCGGCTCGTCCAAAATCAGGAAGTTGGGCGACCGCATCAGCACGGTGCAGAGATAAAGCCTGCGCCGCTCGCCGCCGCTGAGTTTGTAGACGAAGCTATGCTGCTTCTCGGGCGGGAAGAGGAAGTTCTGCAGAAACTGCGTGGCCGACAGGCGGCTGCCGTCACTGAGCTGGACATACTCAGCGATGTCGCGGACGATGTCGATGACCTGCTTGCTCTCGTCGAACTGCAAACCCTCCTGGCTGTAGTAGCCGAAGCGTACGGTGTCGCCGATATCAAAACGGCCACGGTCGGGCGCTACCTCGCCGAGCAGCATCTTGAGGAAAGTCGTCTTGCCGACGCCGTTAGGCCCGATAATGCCCATCTTCTCATAGCGGGCAAAAGTGTAGTCGTAGTCTTTGACGATGACACGCTCGGGGGCGCCGGGAGTCTTGCCCGGGAAGCTCTTGCTGACGTGCCTTGCCTCGAAGATTTTGTTGCCGATATAGCTCGACTTCATCTGCAGACGCACGGCTTGCTGTTCGCGGCGGCGCTTGGCCCGTTCCTCCAGTTCGTAGAAGGCCTCGATACGGCTACGGCTCTTATGGCCGCGTGCCTGAGGCTGTCGGCGCATCCAGTCGAGTTCGGTGCGGAGCAAGTTGTTGGCGCGGACAACCATGGCGTTCTGCGAGTCGATACGCTCCTGCCGCTTCTCCAGATAGTAGGCGTAGTTGCCCTTGTAGGTGTAGAGCGTCCGGTCAGAGAGTTCGACGATGCGGTTGCAGACGCGGTCGAGGAAGTAGCGGTCGTGAGTCACCATCAGCAGCGTGGTGCGGGTGTGCGACAGGTAGTCTTCCAGCCACTCCACCATCTCGAGGTCGAGGTGGTTGGTCGGCTCGTCCAGAATCATAAACTGCGGGTCGCTGGCCAGCACTTGGGCCAAAGCCAGGCGCTTGCGTTGCCCGCCCGACAGCAAGTCTACGGGCTGATTCACGTCCGTGACCTTCAGCTGCGTCAGGATGCGGAGCATCTCTGCGTTGTCGCCACAGACTTGTCCGACGGTTGCCCCGACAGGAAAAGTGGGACTTTGGCTTAAATAAGAGACGCGCAGGCCGCTTCGAAAGATAATTTCGCCACGGTCTGCGCCCTCTTCCCCTGTGATAACATTCAGCAGGGTTGTCTTGCCCGCCCCATTTCTGGCTATGAGCCCCACACGGTCGCCTTCGCTGATGCCGAGAGAGATATTGTCAAAGAGGACAAGATCTCCGAACGACTTGGTGAGGCCTGTTATCTGCAGGTAACTTTGCAATGCTGCCATTATGGGGCGGGAAGTGTGTTGGTTTGTTTGTGTGTGAATTTTCTACTGTAAGCGATGCTTAACGGATATAGTAGCTGTAGCTGACCATAAAGTTGCGGTTCTTGCCGAGGTAGTCAATCAAGTCGATGAAGCCCCAGTCCCAACCGATCTTCAGTTCGTGCTTCTGCTGGAACATACCGCCCACGTGTACGCCCCAACCGAGGTCGAAGTTGTTCGGATCGTCGCCGTTAGCGTCTTCATAGCTAAAGAACTTATGGTTTTCTTTGACGCCTTCAAACTCCCTGCGCACTCTTCCTCCGATACCGACAGCCAAATACGGACCGGTCTCGCCGAAGAGCGTCCAGTCGGAGTTGAGCGCGAAGGCATAACCATAGTGGATGGGAAGTTCAAGATAGAAATTGCGGTACTTGAGCTCGAAGTCACCATCCTCATACCGCGCACCCTTACGCTGCACCAGGAGTTCGGTGCGCAAGTAGGTATTCTTCAGAAGCTCGGAAGCATCGAACATGGCATTCACACCGACATGGAAACCGAACTTTCCGTCGTATAGGTTGTCTGTGAACGAAGAAGCATTGACGCCCGCTACAAAACCGAATTTATAGGGAGGCAATGACTCCATCACCGTCTGTGCTGATGCGGTAGTAGAAACCGAGAAAACCCCGGCAACGGCCAAGAGAGCCGAAAGAAAAATCTGTTTCATAACTGAATAAAATAAAAAACCTAATTAAAGAAATATATTTTTGTGTGCTGCAAAAGTAAGGAACAATAAGCAAAAAAGCAAATTTTACCCCGACAGATTGGACTTATGGTTTATTTTTTCCTCTTTTTTTGCTGAGTTATCCGTTTTTTCGCTACATTTGTGCCAAAATAAGGGAATCGGACAGAGCGGAAAAGCAGAAGTCCACTCCACAATCTAGAACAACTAAAAACAAACAACCCCTAAACCTATGAAAGGAATTGTACTGGCAGGCGGCAGCGGCACGCGCCTTTACCCCATCACCAAAGGAGTGAGCAAGCAGCTCATTCCCATCTACGACAAGCCGATGGTCTACTATCCGATTTCCGTCCTTATGCTGGCCGGCATCCGCGAGATACTGATTATCTCGACTCCATACGACCTGCCCGGATTCAAGCGCCTGCTGGGCGACGGCTCCGACTACGGGGTTCACTTCGAGTACGCCGAACAGCCTTCACCCGACGGTCTGGCCCAGGCTTTCTTGATTGGCGAGAAGTTTATAGGCAATGACAGCGTCTGCCTCGTTCTGGGCGACAACATCTTCCACGGCGTGGGCTTCACCGGAATGCTCAAGAAGGCCGTCAGGGATGCCGAAGAGGCTGGTAAGGCCACGGTGTTCGGCTACTGGGTCAACGACCCCGAGCGTTATGGCGTCGCCGAGTTCGACAAGGAGGGCAACTGCCTCTCCATCGAGGAGAAACCGGCCCGTCCCAAGAGCAACTATGCCGTCGTAGGTCTCTATTTCTACCCTAACAAGGTAGTCCATGTCGCCAAGAACATCAAGCCCTCGCAGCGCGGCGAACTGGAAATCACGACCGTCAACCAGTGGTTCCTCGACGACAAAGAACTGCTGGTACAGACTCTCGGCCGCGGCTTCGCCTGGCTCGATACGGGCACACACGACTCGCTCTCCGAGGCTTCTACCTTCATCGAAGTTATCGAGAAGCGTCAGGGTCTGAAGATTGCCTGCCTGGAGGGCATCGCCTACCGACAGGGCTGGATAGACGACAACAAGATGCGCGAACTGGCCAAGCCAATGCTCAAGAACCAGTACGGCCAGTATCTGATGAAAATTGTCGACGAACTCGGACGCGACGGCAACGAGATTTGACCATAACATGTTCCCCAACTGGAAAAATTTTGCTGCCTAACTGGAAAAATTAAAATTTCCAACTGGGGAAATTAAAATCCCTAACAGGGGAAACTAAAGCCCCTAACAAGGGATACTAAAATTCCCGACTGGGAAGAACTATAGGCTATTTCACCACAAGAAAAAACAATCTGAAACAACAAGCCCCATGGCAAAACGTAACATTGTAATCACCGGCGGTGCCGGCTTCATCGGCTCTCATGTCGTACGCCTCTTCGTCAACA
>CAVFPF010000004.1:0-35560 GCA_963624265.1 bacterium
ACAATTCGTTCCGCTTGATACTAACGTTCGTGTGGCCCGATACTAACGTTCGTGTAGGTCGATACTAACGTTCGTGTAGGTCGATACGAACTATTGCCTTCCTTGCCCGCCTGAAGCATTGCCTCCATAAGCAGTAGCCGTGATTTTCTATGCCATTGTAGGAAGGGATTTGCCCAGGTTGTTAACGGCGCAAGCAAGGCCCAACACGGGGGGGACTTAGTTCTTATATAGATGTCATATGAGCCGCGTGTATGCGCTGACGCTGTGCTATGTCGATGTACCCTCTGTCTATTGCCACTTATTGCTGTCCGGTAGCCTTACCTTACTTCATCAAGAAGAGCAGGAGAGGGGCACTCATAGTTAGTGATGCCGAGTTGGATGTTCTGCAACTGTTGGAGCGTGTGGCTCGGTTTCTTTGCCGTAGAGGGCCATGGAAGTCCGTTTATGCTTTGGAAGTAGAGCAGACAGCCGTCATGCCACCAAACGGCATCTTTGTACTGAGTTTCGAGCCGTTGGCAGATATCTTGCCATAGTGTGTCGGGCAGTTTGCCTTTCAGCGACTGCCACAGTTGCTGCATTTCCGTCACCTGTTGCACACCATGCTCATAGTGCCGGCCCAAATGTCGCCAAAGTGTTTCGATGGTGTCGCAGCACTCCCATTTGCGTTGATAGTTCCACTTGACGTGATGAAACCACAGAATATATTTTTCCGGACAAGAATCCAGGTTCTCGTAGACTGTTGCCATTGAGTCAGGGTATTGCATTGTGGCCGCACTGCCTGTTGCCGCTGTCCGGTCAAAGCCCAGTCCCTCGGTGTCGGCCTTGTGATAGTACGAAGGCATCCAGTCGGGTCGTGCGTCCGGGATATTGCACCAAGGTTCCGGACCATAATGGTGACCCCATGCAAAAAGGTGGTGTAAGCCCAGTGGCATCATATAGTCCACTACGGACTCACGGCTCATCAGAAGTATGCGGACAAGACTGTCCTTGTCGGATGCGTCCATGTCAGAGAACTCTCCGTTGACCCATTCTCTGGCAATTGCTTTGGCTGAAAGAGTGGGGTCGGCTGCCAGACGTCCGAAAGCAAACCAATTGGCTTCGGCAAAAGTGTTGCCACAGCCTAGTGTGCCGATATTGCTCACTCCTGCATATCCTGCCAAATTGCAAGGCATTCCATCACTACCGGCCCAAAATTCCTGCATAAACTCTGTCCACATCGGTGCCAGAAATGCGATGTGGTTGGAGTGGCCGAGATACTCTTGTGTAATTTGCAGTTCGGCCATTAGCCGTGTGTGTGGCATAGCAAAAAAGAGCGGTGATATGGGCTCGCGAGGCTGGAAGTCTATGGGTCCGTTCTTGATTTGCACAATCACGTTGTCGTCAAACTGTCCATCCAGTTTAGCGAACTCAATGTATGCTTGCTTGGCGCGGTCCGGGTCACTTGGACTATACACAAACGAACGCCAGATGACTGTGCCGTTGTGTTGCGCCAACGCTTTGGCCAGCATATTGGCACCTTCTGCGTGACTTCGGTGGTAGTCGCATGGACCGGGCTGCCCTTCGCTATTGGCCTTGACCAGGAAGCCGCCGAAGTCTGGTATGCGCCGGTAGATTTCGTCCGCCTTGTCTTTCCACCACTGCTGTACGCTGGCATCCAAGGGGTCGGCTGTAGTAGTGGCATGAAGGGCCATAGGTGTGGCGAAGTTGACAGACAGGAACACTTTGATGCCGTATGGACGCAGCAGGTCGGCATAGGTGGCAGTCGTGTCGAGATATGCTTCGGTGAGTATCAGTGGTGAGGCATTGACATTGTTCAATACCGTTGCGTTGATGCCGATTGCCTCGTTGCGCAAACCATACTGCTGAATGGAAAGCGTGTCGATGTATCCGCGTCCCCAAAAGATGCTGCGTCCGGCATAGCCGCGCTCTATTGTGCCGTCAAGATTGTCCCAGTGGTTGAGCATGCGCAAGGTCATCTGTCCCGACTCTTCCTGACGAGTTTCGGACGGTGTTTTGCATCCGGTAAAGGTAGCTGTGCTGAGTACGGCTGCAGTCAGAAGCAGAAATCTCCTGCCCCGGAGTGGGGACAGGAGAAAGTGCATTTTACTCAGCCATGCCATCGATGGTGATGATTTTGCCATTTTCGTCATATTTGAGTTCGCAGACTTTCAGGCTACGCAGCGGTGTGTAGCCCTTAGACGGGCCGCAGTCGTGGTGGAACAGATACCACTTGCCTTCATATTCTATGATACTGTGGTGTGTGGTCCAGCCCAATACAGGAGTCAAAATCTCGCCTTGGTAGACGAACGGACCATAGGGATTGTCGCCAATGGCATAGCACAAGTAGTGCGTGTCGCCAGTAGAGTAGCTGAAGTAGTACTTGCCGTTGTAGCGGTGCATCCACGAAGCCTCAAAGAAGTGATGCGGGTCTCCGGCTTTCATCGGTGTTCCGTCTTCGTAGACAATGCGTATGGGCTTCGGGTCTTCGGCAAACTGGAGCATGTCCTTGCTGAGCTTCACGATGCGTGGTGAGAGACATGGTTCGTCGCCCTCAGGGAAGCGGATGTCATTGACGGCTTCGTTGTCCTCGTTGTAGCGTTGTAGCTGGCCGCCCCAGATGCCGCCGAAGTACATATAGAACTCGTCTCCGTCCTTGAAAATGGCATAGTCGATACTATAGCTGCCGCGTATCGGATCAGGTTGTGGAATGAAAGGTCCTTCGGGACGGTCGGCAATGGCCACGCCACAACGGAAGATGCCTGTCTTGTCTTTGGCGGGGAAGTACATGTAGTACTTTCCGTCCTTCTCCTGCACATCGCAGTCCCAAAGCTGTTTCTTTGCCCAAGCGATATCTTCGCGTTTCAGTACTACTCCGTGGTCGGTTACTTTGCCTGTCATCGGGTCACCATCAATCGAGAATGCATGATAGTCCTTCATGTCAAAGTGCACGCCCCAATCGTCTTCCGGAATGCCTGAGTAGTAATCGTGGCTTGGATAGATGTAAATCTTGCCGTTGAAGATGTGTACAGAAGGATCGGCCATATAATCTTCGGGCCATAGGTATCGTTTTGTTGCCATAGTGTTTTGTAGTATGTGTGTTGTTGGTTTTTTAACCTTTGTTGTGTGTCAAGAGATGACGGGCATTTGCTTCATTCATCTCTGTGACGCCGTTGATCTGCGTCTTGTCAGTTGCCTAGAGTGTATTTCTTCATAGCATCCTTCAGCTGGAGGTTGCGGTCGAAGAGGAGCGGGTAGTTGGTGCGGCCTGGCATCGGCCAGTCGTTCAGCCACGACTGCTGGTCGTAGATGCCCCATACGCATACACGGCGAAAGTGCTCGTGATACTTTAGAGCCAAATCGAACAGTCCTTGTATGCGGCTGTCCCAGAGTTTCTGCACTTCTTCGGGCATACCGTCAACGTAAGGATTCATCTTGGCAACGTAGTCAAAGTGTTCTTCGACAGCTGCATTCTCGTGTCCACCTTCGAAAACGTTGGGCAAGGCGTTGATGTCCATTTCGGTGAACATCACGTCAAAGCCGGCACCGATGTAGGCTTGAATGGTTTTCTCCATCTCTGCCAAGTCCGGATAGTCCATGCCGGCGTGTGCCTGTATGCCGATGGCATCCACGCGTAAACCTTGCTCGCGAAGTGAGGTTGCCAATTTGATATAGGCTTCACGTTTGCCGGGTTTTGCCATGCTGTAGTCGTTGAGATAGAGTTCGGCATCGGGGTCAGCCTCCATAGCGCACTTGAAAGCCCACGGGATGAACTCTTCGCCCATGATGCGGTAGAAGGGGCTCTCGCGATAGCTGCCGTCGTCCATAAGAACCTCATTGACTACATCCCACGCTTGTATGCGGCCTTTGTATCTTCCGACGATAGTGTAGATATGGTCCTTGATGCGCTGCTTGAGCACTTCAGCGCTCACGTCATTGCCTTTTTCGTCAACGCAGAACCAAGGTGCGCACTGGCTGTGCCATACCAGGCAGTGGCCAATGATATACATATTATGGTCCATGCCCAACTTCACAAACTGGTCGGCATCGTCCCAAGCATAAGTGTCTTCGTAGGGGTGTATCTTCTCGCACTTCATGCAGTTTTCGGCTACGATACTGTTGAAGTGGCGGAAGAGAATGCTGTCGCCTTCCACATCACGACCAGAACTTTGGTCTACGTTGATGGCACATCCCATCAGGAACTTGCCGTCGAAGGCCTCCTTTAGAGTCTTCTCGGCCTTTTGTCCGGACGTGCAGCATGTGGTTCCCATTAATGTTGCGGCCAGCAAGAGCGAGGCCCGGAGTAGATTAAATGAATTCTTAAGCATTTCGTTTTTCTATTTCGCGGTTGATTTCGTCTATCTTTTCGTCCGTTAGACTATATCTGCTGATTATGAACATAGCGAGCATCAGAAGTGCGGCAGGGATGATGCAGACGAGCCACAAAATACCTTCTTCAGCTTCGGGAGTCTGAATGGTCGACTCTGGGTTGTAGGCCACATAGGCGAGAACGGCTCCGGGTACAACGCCACCCAAAGCCATGCCGGCTTTGTAGAAGATGCCGGTCAAGGCATTGACGATGCCGGCGATGCGCTTGCCGCTTGTGAATTCGCCGTAGGAGATAACCTCAGGAACAAGCGCCCACATATAGCCTGTCGCTACAATGACACCTGTCGATTTGACAAACTGTGCTATGTAAACGAGCGTCATATTAGGTTCGTCCATTTTGGCTACTGCATAGAGGAACAGCATGCCGATGATGGCGATACCCAAGAAGATATAGAACATATTCTTCTTGCCGACAGCTCGCTTGATGACCGGAACCAGAGGCATAAAAATGAAGGAAGGCAATGAGCCAAGGCCCATAAAGAAGGAGAGTTCCATGGCCGAACTGTGCAAGTTGCTTGTCATAAAATACGAACCTGCAGCATTGCCCACACTCATCATGGCAAAGGCCGTGATGAAGAAGAAAGCGATGACGCGCAGCGGCCCGTTGTGTGCGAATTCGGTCCAAAGGTCAGATACTTTGACATTGGCAGTTTCTTTCTCGTCCATTACGACGCGTTCCTTACACTGAGAGAAGCAGAAGAAAAGCAGCAGTAGTCCGGCAATGGCAAAGATGGCCATGGCCTGAAACCATGCATCAGGGTCTGTCGGGAGAGAGCCATTGGCATTTTCTCCCTTAGGAGCAAGTGCAGCAACCAATAGCGGTAAGCCCGAGCCTACTGCCAGTCCGCCGCAATTGGCCATAAACATACGGGTCGAAGTCAATATGGTGATTTCGTTCGTGTCGCGTGTCAAAGAACTGTTGAGCGCACCATAAGGGACATTGACCAATGTATAGAGCATAGACAGACCTACATACGTCACGTAGGCATATAGCAGCGAACCGCTGAATCCGTTCCAAAAGCAAAGGATGGCAAGGCCAGTAAGCGGAACGCCGGCCAGGACAAGGTAACTGCGGTATTTGCCCAGTTTGGGTGTGTGCTTGTCTACATACGTACCGACCAAGGGGTCCCATAGTACGTCGACGATACGTACGATGAGGAACATTAGGGCTGCATCACCTGCTGACAGTCCGTAGATGTTGGTGTAGAAGAATAGCAGGTACATGCATACCGTTTGGTAGATAAGGTTCTGCGCCATATCGCCCGAGCCGAAGCCGATGCGCTGTAGCCATGAGAGTTTGTAGAATCCTTTTGTTTCTTGTGTTTCCATAAAGAGCTGTGTTGTATGAATGAGATAGTTTTTGTTTTTTTGTCAATCTGCGGTACAAATTTCGACATTTTCCTCTTTGCAGCCAAGTGCAAATGTTACAAAAACTTTTCTGCTTGCATTGTCCTGCCTAAATAATGAAAACTTGCGTTTTTTTGCATCAAAACAGTATGTTTGTATTGTCTTCATCTGGTGGCTGGTTCCTTTTAAAGTGCCGTTTTCTTTATGATATAACGTAACTTTCTTTGTCAAAAAATTGCATTTTGTTTATCGTAAAACGGCGCTTTCTGTACCGAACAGGTGCTGTGGCTCGTATCCGCCGTAGTCGATGACGATTTTCTCCAGTACCATACCAGGTTCGATGGGACGAATGGTCAGCGTGTGTAAGCCATCGGCAGAAGGTTGCAGGGTCACCGTCTTCTCGATAACACGGGTTGCAACGACGTCGTACATGTGCCACTGATTATCTTCGGTCAAGTCACCGTTGTAGTTGACCTCTTTGGTCTCGCCGCCATCCATTTGTAGGGTATAGCGGTGTCCTTCGCGACGCAGGAAGGGTAGGGTAGAGTTGGTGATAACGTGGACTTTGACCTCCTTCACTTCCTTCGGCAATTGGAAACGGTAACTGAGGCTAGCCCCCTCTGTGGTTGCTGTGTATGGCCAAAGAGCAACGCCGCTCAAGGTGCGGCCATAGTTTGGAATGGTGAGCCAATGGCTGTCGTTGTTTGCTTTCGCTTCGTAATAGTGTTCGGCTTCGATGCTGACATAGCCGCCCTGCGGTCCGGTAAATGTGAAGCCTTCCGTGCGTGCGTTGGCCTTTTGCTGTTCTTCGCTCACGATGGGCATGATGTCCTTAGCCGGGCTGTTCCAACTCGTGTAGCCGATATGTGATTGGTCCATCAGATGATTCCACTTGCCACCGTTGATGTTGTGGTAGAAGTCGGTCAGCTCCTTGTCGCGATTGAAGTATTTGACCACATCTTCCTGGTTGCCAAGTGCTTGGGCATAGTACATTGCGTAGAGGTTGGCCATCGACTGAATAGGGTAGAGCAGCAGTTGTGCGTAGCTGTCCTTGGCGGCGTCAGGCAACTGATGATAGAGTGTGAGTGCTTCGGCCTCAAGAGCGCGGTATTCGTTGGCAACCTGTGCCCATTCGCCGGTTTGCAGATTGTAGGTCTTGGCTGAAAGCATCTCGGGTGTTACGCGTCCGTTGTAGTTGGTGTAGCGCGTGTACATCTCGCCCATCTTGCCGGCTATGACTTCGATAGCCGAGGTATCAGCTTCCATAGCATTGGCTATTGGATGGAAGAACTCATTCGTGTGGCGCTGAATGCTGCTCGGGTCAGAGAATGCTTCTGGATTCCAAGCCATGTCGAGGAAGAACTGGATGGGATATTCCATCGGCTTGAGGTCACCGACGTTGAGTATCCAGAGTTTGTCAATACCATATTGCAAGCAAAGTTGCATTTGTTCCCACATGTGGGCAGATGGAGTGACGTTGGCCCACTTGGAGCAGCGTGGTGCACCGACATAATCGACGTGGTAGTACATGCCGTAGCCTCCCTTGTGCGGTGTGGTCGGCACACGGCGAATGTTGCCCCAATTGTCGTCGCAGAGCAGGATAATGACGTCATCGGGTACGGTCAGGCCGAGGTCGTAGTAGCGCTGTACTTCTTTATAGAGAGCCCATAGCTGTGGGCGCTTTTCTGGCGCTTTCCCCGTTTCTTCGCGGATGATGCGACGTTGGTTGCGGAATATCTTTTCGTAGAGGCGGAGGTAGTATTCGTCGTTGCTGACAAAGTCTTCGTCATGGCCTTCCTTGCCGCCCATTGCGGCGTCACCGTCACCGCGCATGCCAATCGTGATAATATCTTCGTTGTTTTTAGCGCGGCGTATGCCCTCGCGGAAGAAGCGGTCGATGACCTTCTGGTTGGTGGCATAGTCCCAAGGTCCGTTCTCCTTGCGGTGGCGGGCCCACTCTTGGTGGTTGCGCGCCATCGGCTCATGGTGTGAAGTGCCCATCATAATGCCCATCTCGTCGGCCAAGACGGAGTTGAGCGAATCGTCGGCGTAGAAGGCGTTGCTCCACATGGCCGGCCACATATAGTTGGCCTTGAGCCGCTGCAGCAGTTCGAAGACGCGCTCGTAGAAATGATGGTTGAATCCACGGGCCAGACGTGGGTCGGCCGACGGGCATTCGCTATCCGGGAACTTTTCCTTGACCCAACCAGAGAGGCAAGGGGCCTCGTCGTTGAGGAAGATGCCACGATAGCGTACGGCAGGCTCGCCGTCTGTGTATGTGCCGGGTAGGACATAGACTTCGTCTTGCCTGTTCACCGGCATGTCTGCCCACCAGGCCCAGGGAGAGACTCCCAGCTGGCGGCTCAGTTCGTAGATACCATATATAGTGCCGCGCTTGTCGCTGCCGGCTATGATGATGCTTGGTTTGGAGTCATCGCCCTGTCCGGCTTCCGGCAGTACGGCAATGATGTATTTCTCGGTTTTGCCTTTGAGGGCATTTCCGTCTATCTTTTTGTCACGGATGAGAGCCTTGATGGTCGGGCTCTGTTGTATGGAACCTACTGTGACGGGCAGTTCCATGCCACAAACTGCCAGCATGTCCTGGCGCAGTTGACCGGCGGCGCGTTTTACGCCCGGATATTCTTTGTCATCCACACGAATTGTTCCTGCTGAGAGGCGATAAGTACTTTCGCTTTGCGTGCGTGTAGACGGGAAGAAAACGAATGTGTCGGCGGCTTGCAGATTGTGAAAACAAACGACTGCGGTAAGGATTGTGGCAAGTTTACGTATCATTGTGCTTGTGGCGAAAATCGCCTTAAAAGGATGAAATTAGGATAGAAAAAAGAAATGATCCGGCCGGCTTTTGGCCCGCCGGATCATTAATATTGGGTGTGTCGCATCCCTCGCAGGAGGGAGCGTGTGTACTTTACGTGTGGATTACGCTTTGCGTACTCTGGCTTACTTTACGAGTACCTTCTTTACAACAGTGTAGCCGTCGGCATAGCGCTCAACCTTGATGTTGATACCGGCTTGCTTGCCAATTTGGCCGTTCAAGTTGTAGTACTGTGTCTGTACAGGAGCATCGGTGCGTGCGGTCTGAATGCCAGTCATACCCTCGAACTGTGTCTTCAGAGCCGAAGCTGCAGCGGCGTAGTCGAACTTAGAATCTTTGGCAGTCAGGTAGAGGGTTGCATTGTCGACGGAACCGGTTGCTTGGTATGTCTTCAGGCGGGCACCGATAGTGGCAGTATAAGCATTGCCGTTGCCATCGCTGTAGCCTTGTTTGCCTGTCATCACCGTTGTGGTCTCGCCATACCACTGACCCATGTTCGAGAGATTGGCCAGAATGGTGTCGTTGTTGAAGTAAACGGTAGTCATTGTCGTATCGGAGAATACGTTGGCTCCGTCAGTCCAAGTGGCACGGCTACGGTCGCAGATGCCGATGGTGTAGGTGTAGACACCGTAGGGGAGTGTGACTGTCTGTGCAACGTCGATTTCTGTGTCACCCCAACCATTCTTCACTTTGGCATCGACAATAGGATTGGTCGGAGTGCCGGCATACTTGTCCCAGCTTGGTGACCAGCCTGATACGAGGTTGCCTGAGATGAGGGAGATGTTCCAGCCTGGATAGTTGGCAGGAATGGCGGTGTAGTCAGTAGAGGTGCAGTAGAATTGGCGGTTGTTGATGAATGCAGAGATGTCGATTGAATCCGGCATGGTCATGTCGTACTCAGCATCGTATGATGTGAATGCGTAGCCGTCGGCAATCTTCTTGTAGATGCTTGCCAAAGCAGCTACTTTCAGTTTGCTTACGAGCACGCTGTCGTCGGTCAGTGCATTGTCGGCAGCAAGTACCACTTCATTCTCTGAGAGTGTCTCATCGTTGTTGATGATGATGGAAGCGAGTTCAACGGCCTGCTGGGTAAGCAGAGTCACACCCGTATTAACCATATTGTTGAGCAGGTTGTAGGTGTCGCTGATGGCTGTTACGGCTGAAGCCAGTTCGTCATCGGAAAGAGAACTGCTTGACACGTTCTCGTAGGTTTCGTTGAGTTTTACGCCTTCAGTATAGGCAGCAAGTCCGGTGTACTTGGTGTCTACGCAGTTGCCCAACACTTCCTGCAGCTGGGTCAGTGCCGTAGCGTAGGTTGTGACGTTGGCACGGCGAGCAACCATGCTCTTCACGAGTGCTTCCAATTCTGCAATGGCTGCATTGTAAGCGGCTGCAGTGTGGAGGTCGGGATTGCTGTACTTCTCGATGGCTGCGGCCAGTGCATCGCGGGTGTCACCTGCGAAGGCCTCGTTGGCGTTGGCGGTTTCGAGTTCTGCCTTTGCCTCATCGACAGCTTCCTTCAAGAGGTTGCGATATCTAACGGCCAGTGAGCCCAAAGTCTCAATCTTGATGTTGCCGAAGATAGCCTCGTTGTTGGTCCAGAACTTCAAATAGTAGTTGCCTGCGTCGGGAGTGTAGGTAAACTGAACCTTGTCAGCATCTACGTCGGTAGTCCTTTGGCTGTTCAACTTGGCAAAGAGCGAGTCGCAACGGCTATAGACAACCTCGCTTGTTTCTGCATTGATGAGCTGGAAGTATAGCAGACGATAATCATCATTTTTCCAGTTTGCGCCATAGTAGGTAAACTGATACTTTTGGTTGCCGAGTGCAAGAGGTGTGTTGCCATCGCCCTCACCATAGATGAGATAATTTGACGGATTGTCAGAACCGTTTCCGCCGTAATTGCCGTTCTCATAGTAACCCGCAGTAAGGTTCTTGGCGCTAAGTCCGGTGAAGACGCGCGAACCATTGTAGTTGAAGTTTGCGCCAGCGGCACGTGCTGCTCCTCCATAATATGCAGTCCAACCGGAGCCTTCTGCTGGGGAGTAGTTGTTAGTGTAGGTTGTGAAATCATCAGCAAAGATAACCTCGCTGTCGGCTTTCTCGCCTTGAGTTTCTGTATAAGTGTAGACCTTGAATCCACCGCATACAGCCTGCTGGTATCCGCCGGTAGCAATTACTTGTACCTTGAAGATGTATTTGCCGCCATCAGATGTAAAGCGGATCTTCTCTTGCTGGAACTCCTGGTTTTCACGGGTGTTGCCAATCACTTTGGTGATGGCGAATTTCTCGCTTGCAACGACTACTGAATCGGCAGTGTCAATGTCTATGATGCTAACCTCTACATTGAAGCCTGTGTTATCCCAGCCGCCGAGTATAGCGCGGAGTTCTACATCGCCTGCAGGAATGACGAGCTGGTAGTCGGCACTGTCACCGTAAGTTGCATAACCGATACCGTCTTCTGCTGTGGTGCGGAACATAAATGCCTTGTCAACGGTAGAATTCGTCCAAGAGAAGGTACGTGGACCAGAGCCATAACCCGTTCCTGCTGTTCGGATTTCACCCATATTGTTGACAGTCCAACCGGCAGGAATCTGGCCGTCTGTTGCATCGGGGAAGACAACGGAGAGAACCTCTGTGTAGGTCGTCTCAGAAACAGATACCTTGCCGACCTCGATGGTAATCTCGAAAGGAGTGGTGTTGACGACATCCTTCTCATTGGCCACGTTGTCGACAGTGATGGTATATGTGCCCTTAGCCAAAGCGGCAGCACCTTCAGTGCGGTGGAAGTTGAGGGTGGTCTTTGTGTCTTCAAACTCTTCGAGTACGAGATCTTCTTCGATGCCGTTGCCTGTGAGTTTGGCAATGGGCTTGCCGTTTTCGGGAGCGTTAGCCCAGACGGGTTTGTTGAAGGTGAAGGAGAAATCACAGATGCTGTTGTCTACCTCGAACGACTCGTTCTCAGGTGTGCTTGATATCATCTCAGCTTCCTCGTAAACTACAGACTCAGCCTGGAATTCAGCATCGAACAGAGCCTCTTCGTATGAGAAGTCGTATACCTTGCAGTTGGGGTTCGTCCAGCATTCGGGAGCTGTGGTTGAAGAATAAATCAAATTGCCCGGGTTGGTGAACTGCATGACTGTAACGATGCTTGTCTCATCCAAAAAATAGTTTTCGTCAAGGAAGATGTAAAGCATACCGTCAGACTTGAGTTCTACGCTTTCGGGCGTAACATCTGAAGTGGTATTTTCAGTTGTTACTTGGAGCGTGATGCAAGAGTTGTCGAGTACAAGTGTGCCACCGGCATTCTTGGCCAATTCGGCAGCATTGGTAGGATAGCCGAACTTGACACGGATAGCATCACCGTTGTAGACGATGCTTTCGACAGTAGAAGGTGTTATACTGATGTTATCTACCAAATACTGTCCTTCGCCAGTGAAGGAAAGACGGAGAAATTCTCCTGCAGCCTTCTCAGTGTCCGTATGGAAATTGGAATAGAATTTGTTCTGAATTTCCTCGGAGGGATGGTAGAAGACAAACGATACGGGTTGATAATTGCCAGCATCGCTGATAGTGGCATCGTAAACCTGCTGCGTGTAGCTCTCGCCATTTCCCGTCAAGAGAGGCATGTCAGCGTTCCAGTCGCCCTGCATCAAGGCTACGTTGATGTTGCCTGTACCTTTTGCATAGAAACGAACACGATAGGAAGAGTTTTCGCTCATCTCGATGTCCTTGAAAGCAATAACACGTTCCCAGCGGTTGGCGGTACCGGTCGTCGTAACGCTCAATGCATAGTTGCCTGTACGGGCGTCAGTGGCTTGCCAGTTGAAGGAAGATTCAGGATACGCACCCCAATTGGTTGTGTCTTTGGAGGCATAATCGGTCTCAAATCCGTACGAGAAAGAGCCACCCCTTGCATATGCAGTTAAGGTAGCTGTCGTCAGTACGGCAAGCGATAGTAAAACTTTTTTCATGACTTTAGAGTTTTGTGAATAAAAAGTATTTGAAACAGTTGTCTGTTTTATTTGTTCATTAGTTGAGTCGGAGAGTCTTGTTCTTGAATTTTATTTTAGTCTTCCGTTTCAAATTTGTCGGTTTCGTTTTGGCATAGGATATCGGACGATTAAGGTTCCTCGAATCAATGCTTCTTTTCTTTCCGACGGTGCAAAGATAGGGTGTGTACACGAATCGAGCTACCGATTTCGTAACACATCCTATCAGATTTGAAACATCAGTCTAGTTTCTTATGTTTTCGTGTACTTTCCTTTATTTGCGGAGCGGCAAATACCAGTTGGAGGTCTGGAGCAGGCGGCTGCGCAGTGCTTCATCGGTGGCAGTTGCCCCATTGCGCGAGGCTACGCGGTCGGCCAGATAGCCCGCATCGCCACGGCGCGAGGCCACACGTATCAGGTCATAAAAACGCTGACCCTCGAAGCATCCTTCCAGAGCGAGCTCATCGACAATGCGGTCTTCGACCCAGTTGATGGAGTCGGCTGCTGAGGCGCAGCTTGTCGGGATGACATACTCCGGATTGGCTTCGGCATCGCCACAACCGCGCGAGTGAATGCCCCATGTATTGGCAGACGTGAAGGTGTATTGGTTGAACGTAATCAGGTTGCCGATGGTCGCAAGTTCGCTGTCTGCAATCGGATACCCCGTGGTGCGGTTGAGCGTTTCGTACGACAAGCCATACTTGAGCACCGCGAAGGCCGCTGTAGGATAGCCGGCGCGGTTGAGGGCTTCGGCATAGTGGAGGTAAACGATGGGCAAGCGGTACAGAAGGATGTTGTCCGACTGGAACTTGCGGATGTTCTGGTAGCTCGTGTTGTACTTGGACGAACTGCTTTGGTTGTTGGCACGCTCCTGGATGATGTTGTAAAGGCGGAGGTCACCAATCTGCTTGCGGTCGGTAATGTAGGTGTCGATGATGCTGTCGGCTGTCATGCATACGGTGTCGCGCACGTTGTTCTCCTCGTACACGTAGTAGTAAGCCTGCGATGCCGACAGGTCGACGAGAGCCTTCGAATAGGTGAGCTCATAGTAGTAGTCGTTGTCTTCGGTCGAGTTGTATATGTCTTGCAGACTGCTTATCGTGCCGTCAAAGGCATTGCTCTCCATCGGGATGAAGGTAATCCATTCGCTCCGGCTGGAGAAGGCATTGGCATGGCTGAGTGACATCGAGGTCGACGGATTGTCGTGCGTGTTCCACGAAGCGGCATTTGAGCGGTAGATTGGGTGCGGATTGTCCGTGTCGGTCAGCCAATCATGATACCATTGTGCAGCCTCGCGGTAACGGCCGCTCCACAGGCAGAGTTCGCCCAGCATCAGCCGGGTCGGGATGAAGAACGATTGGCTGGCGTTGCCGTTGATCGAACCGTAGTTCAAAGGCAAGACAGTAGCCCAAGGGGTGAGGTCCTCTATCAGTTCGGAGCAGATTTCGTCGATGCCTTTGTAAGGCTGTTTGGTCACCTCGTCGGCAGCAATCTCCGTGCCGAGGAAATGAGTGTAGAACGGCACCTTGCCATAGTTGATGGCCAACTGCAGGTAAGCCCAGGCACGGAAGGTGTGCATTACGGCCATCTCACGTTCAAAGACTTTCTTTCCTTGCTTCGTGTAGCTAGTGTCGGCAGTTTGGATGAAATAGTTGCAGTTGTTGACGATGGCGTAGTAGTCTTGCGGCTTGTTGTAACTGTTGTCGGTGTCGGCGGTGAAGTCGGCCAAGGCCTGCAGGTCGGTCGAGGCATCGGCTGTGACCGACACCAAGTCACCTCGCACTTCGCCGAGCA
The DNA here is from genome assembly GCA_963624265.1 of bacterium. GTDB lineage: Bacteria > Bacteroidota > Bacteroidia > Bacteroidales > UBA3663 > Liminaster. Next base: position 14,353 of record CAVFPF010000004.1, read on the forward strand.
GATTGGTGCGGTCGGCTACCTTCTGCATCAGGTTGACTACACCCATCACGCTGTAGAGTGTATCGTTGACACTGTTGAGCTTGTTGTCCTTTTCGTACATCACACGGTCCGATTCCGGATCGAGCATGTCCTCGCAGCTGACGGCTGCGAACATCACTGACAATGTCAGGACACTGTATAGAATCTTTTTCATAGTGGATTACAAATTAATCTTGAGACCTGCACTGAATGAACGGCTCGCAGGCAACAAGCCGCGGTCGATACCCTGGCAGAGTATATTGTTGGAGGCAGAGAACTCGGGGTCGCTGCCAAGATATTTGGTCAGCGTGACGAGGTTGGCACCAGACACCCATACGCTGAGACCCTGGAGGAAGCGGTAGTCGAAGTCCCACTTGTAGCTGAGGGTCACATTCTTTAGGCGGAGGTACGAGCCATCCTCTATCCAACGGTCTGAGAAGCGGGCATTGCCCATCGGGTCTTCGTAGGTGAGACGGGGGATGTCGGTGTTCTGGCCTTCGCTGCTCCAGCGCCCGCGCATGGCTTTCGTCTGGTTGTAGAATCGGCTGCCGCTCTCGAGTATCGAGCGCTGGTAGTTGTAGACATCGTTGCCGAGCGAGTAGTTGAAGGCAATGTCGAGGGCAAGTTTCTTGTACTGAAGGTGGGTAGAGATGTTGCCGTAGAGATCCGGATTGGGATTGCCGATGACGACGCGGTCGCCCTCGTTGATTTCGTGGTTGCCGTCGATGTCAGCAAATCGCATATCGCCGGCCGCAAAGTACTGCTTGGCTCCCGTCCTGTCCTTTTGGTAGAGTGCGGCACTCTCTGCCTCGGCCGTGGTTCTGAAGACTCCTTGGGCGCGGTATCCGTAGAACACGCCTACCGATTCGCCTACCTTGGTGAGGATATCAGCGCCATAGAGGGTTGTCTCGATTGAGCCCGAAGGCAAGGCGGTGACTTCGTTCTTGTAGTGACCTACGCTAAGGCCGAGTTCCCACTGCCAGTTGCGGGTGTTGAGGAGTTTGACGCTGGCATTGACATCAAAGCCGGTGTTCTCCAGACTGCCGCCGTTGGCCCAGTTGCCGTCTTCGACACCAGTCAGGTATGATAGCTGACGGAGGGCGAGCAGGTCATCGGTTTGGCTCTTGAAGAAATGGGTGGAGAGTGCCAACCGATTGTTCAGCAAGTTGAGGTCAGCGCCCCACGTGAGACGTTTGGTCGTCTCCCACTTGAGTGCAGTGTTTCCGATGTTGCCGACAACGGTGCCGTCAATCGACGAAAGCATGTTGACCGCCTTGAAGTAGGTCTTGGAGGCATTGAGGTCGATGTCATCGTTGCCCGACATGTCCCAGCCTACATTGAGGCGCAGATAGTTGAGCCAGTCGTTGGCTGCAAACCAATCTTCGTTGGTCACGACCCAGGATGCGCTGACCGATGGGAACAGTCCCCAGACTACGCCGCCCAATTTGATAGGAGCGTCGGCATCCTTGCCGAAGCGGCTGTTGGCCTCCATGCTCATGGCCACATTGGCATAGTACTTGCCGGCCAGATTGTAATCGGCCTGCACGTAACCGGTTATGGTGGTGACCTTCTCGCTTTCGCCCGATGTGGCTTTGTACGAGAGAGAGGAGCTCATGTTAGGTGTTTTGTCGTTGCCGGAGTTGTAGCCGCGCATAGCGTTCATCTGGTAGCGTGACAGGTTGTAGCGCCAACCTCCGAGCAGTGAGAGCTGGTGCCCGCCCATCTGCTTGTCCCATGTGAGCCGGAGGTCGCTGGTGGTCAGATACTGGTGCGCAGAGTTGGAAGCGACTAGGTTAGACACATAGCCTACGTTCTTTACCTCATAGCGAGGCACGCCGGTGACGGGCAGGTAGTAGCTTTCGTCGGTATTGAACATCACGAAGCTGAAGGCCTCGGAGAGGCGCAGACCGTGGCCGAGGTCAACGGTCGGCATAATGCCGAGTGTGACCATACGGTTGCCGAACTGGTTCTTGTTCTTGGCATCGCCGTACTTGAGAATGGCCGAAGGGTTGGCCAGAGATGCATCTGTACCGATGACCTCGTCCAAATAGTCGTCAGCGCCCGATAGGAACGATGACAAGTTGCCTTGCGTGTCGTATGAATAGGGTGAGAGGAACGGACTCTTGATGAGCGATAGGAAACTCGGGGCCGTGATGGTGTTATCGTCCACATCGGCTGCGACACCATCGTCGCGCATATTGCGGTTCACGTCACTGTAGCTGGCATCCAGACGGACATTGATACGCTTAGAGAGCTTGACGTCCGTGTTGAGGCGTATGTTGAAGCGCGTGTAGTCGTTCTTCTTGAGTGTGGCATTGGCATCGGCAAAGCCTAGGGAGAGGTTGTAGTTGGCGATGTCATCGCCGCCCTGCACGTTGACCGAAGCCATTTCGGTCAGCGCCTCGTCGTAGGTCTGCTTGCTCCAGTCCGTGTCGTTGTGGTACACGCGGTAGTAGTAATATGACGGCTCGTTGCGCAAGAACTTGAACTCGTTGAGTTTTGTGCCCGTTGTGCCCAGCAGTTCCGACACATAGTTGCGGTACTCTGAAGCGTTCATCATCTCCGGCAGGTTGGGCGACTGCTCAATCTTGCCGGCCAAAGAGACATCGATGTGGGTGTTGTACGAAGAGTTGCGTTTGGTGTTGATAAGAATCACACCATTGGCGCCCTTGGCTCCGTAGATGGCCGTGCCATTGCGCAGCACGGTGACGGAGGCGATGTCTTCGACAGAGATATTGGCCAGCAGATTGTTATAGAAACCATCGTGCAGTGCCTCTCGGTTGTACTGCATGTCGATGATGATTCCGTCGAGCACAATCAGCGGCTGTGCATTGGCATTGAGCGAGTTGATGCCGCCCAGCAGCATGTAGGCGCCCATGCCGGGTACACCGCCACGGCTGACCGAGCGGATCTGTCCGCCCAGCGAAGCTCCAATCTGGTCGTCGACCGAGACATCGGCGGTGTTGGCCGAGATATTGGCCGAGATGCTTTGCACAGAGGTTTCTTGCATGCCTACGCTGTTGGAGAACGACTGCGGATACAGGTCAGCATTGATACCGGCAGTACGGCCGCTGACAGGCAACTGCAGTGTGTTGTAGCCGGCACGGAGCACGCGGAGTGACGATACATACTCGGGTATGCTGAGCTGAAATGTACCGGTCGAGTCGGTCATTGCCGAGATTTTGTCGCTGGTAAAGGCCTGGATATATACGCCGGCCAGAGGTTGCCGGGTGTTGGCGTCACGGACGGTACCGGATACGGTTACATCGGCCTGTGCGGCCATCGGCATGCAGGCCGCCAGAGTGAAAAGGGTATGTCTGAACAGATTTTTCATAGCTTTCATCTTTTATCTATATGGACTTTTCACTCTCCCTTGTGAGGTTGGAAGATAATACAGTCTATGTACATGGTGTTGTTGTAGGTGTTGGTCTCACGTGAGCCAATGTAGTTGGTAATCTTCACACGAGTGGTCACCTTGGTCTGGTCGTAGTTGCAGGTCGGGAAACTCATCGTGCAGAGCTTGATGGTGTCCACGCTGTACGGATCGTTGGTGAAGGCGCGTGTTGAGGCCGTGTTGGGGTTTTTGTTGCACTCGAAGAGGAAGTTATGGCTCGTGTCGCTATTCGACTGTTGGGTGTAGTAGCCCGGTTGGGTGCTGTCAAACGAATAGCGGTGGTTCGAGTCGACAGTGTACTCTTTGCCGTCTGTACCTGCATAGGTAATTTCAGCCTTGAACTTGACCGGACGTACCAAACGTTTGCCTTCGGTAGTGGTAGGGTCGATGCTGGTGTAGTACACCGACTTGGGCAGCATCACAACGCAGACGTCATATGTTCCAGACAGCACGTTGGGTACCTCGTATGTAATATAGTAGGGATCTGTGCCCGTACGCGGTGTCAGCACGATGTAGCCGTTGGAGATGCTGTCGGCCGAAGTCCTGCGGATTTCGATGCCGAGCGTCTTGGTTGCAGTTTCCTTGGCCTCATAGTACTTTCCCTCCGCCTCAGTCTTGATGGGGATGAAGTAGGTCTTCTCCTTGACAAATGGCCAGTGGTCGACCTCGTAGATGATGCCGTTGGCGCACGTCATAGAGTCGCAGAACTGCGACGGGTCAAAGAGCCCGCCGGGTTCGAAGGCCTTGTAATAGGTGTGGTATTTGCCGGCCCATTCCTTACTCCAGGTCGTACTCCGGATAGAGTCGAGCACAGACTCCTCGATGTGGGGGTTGTAGACCAGATCCTGCATCAGCGAGTAGTGGCTCCAATACTCGTGGATGGAGTCGGCCTTGTTGATGGTGCCGTAGTTATAGTACGTCTCAGCTTCAGCAAAAAGAGAATCCCAAAGCGTGCGTGTGGGCACAATCATCCAGTAGGTCGAGTCTTCGGAGTTGATGAATCCGTACTTGTACAACAGTTCGTTCTTGAGTTTAAAGACCGAATCGGCATAGACGGTCTTGCCGTCCACAACGCCCATGGCCAGAGACTGCGTTTCGTCGAACTCGTTTATTTGGTACGAACGGAGGAACGAGCCTATGTGCCGGTACTTGTCGAGCGTACCCAAAGCCTCGTAGATGTTGTAGTAGTAGGAGACGGGGGTCTGCATAATGTGGAGCACACCGTTGTTGGCTGCGATGTTGCCCGTCTTGATGTCGACTTTGCCGAACACAGAGCCGTTGAAGCTGAGGGTTTTGGCGTTGAGCATCATGATGGATTCTTCCTTGCCGTTGACCGAATGGGCATAGCGTGCGATGTGATTCTTCAGGAAGTGCAGTTCGACGACCGAGTCGCCTGCACTGGTTTGGCACAACTGCAGCAGCGAGTCCTTGTCGAATGTGCCATTGGTGGGTGCCCACACGGTGAAGAACTGGCCCTCGTTGAGCATCTCGTTGTAGTGGATGGGTGTGATGCGGTTGTTGGCAAATACGCGTACGGAGTCGAGTACCTCGCGGAAGTCGCTCAGTTCGGGCTGGGCACTGATGACCTCATAGAGGCTGGCGTTGCCGTACTGTGTGTCGGCGGTCTGGCCGTAGTGGTCATTCCAGTCGTCCTGACAAGCAACCAGTGTCAGGCATATAGTCAAATAGCAAAGTTTCTTCATTGGTTGAAAACTTTTTACTTTTTATTATATCAGTGTTTGTCTTCGGCCGTGCTGCCGTTGTAGACACTCTTCGGAACAATCTCGATATAGTCCAGACTCATCTCGGCATTGTTGTCGAGTACCTGACGGAGGCGGATGTAGTAATCGTGCTCGTCCTCAAGATACTTGGTTGTGAGTATACGGCGCATACACTGTACGGCATCGCGCGGGAACTCTCCGTTGGGGAACGAACAAGCATCGTAAGACTTCATGTATCCGTTGTTGCGCAGGGCCTTGTCGTTGGCTTCGATAGCCTCTTCGGTCACGAGGTCGGCATCCGACTCCCAGCCGTACTCGAAGGCGTACTTACGCAAGTCGACCGGGATGCCGCACGGGATGTCGCCCGTCAGGTTGTCGTCCAGATAGACCTGTACGACCGTACGGTTTGTGCCGCACACATAGCCCAGACGAATTTCGTAGGTTTGTCCGGAGGGAACAGGCGGGATGCGGAACTTGATGTCGAAGTTATCGAGACAAGCGCACATGTCGCTCTCCCACGAGTTGCACCAGAAGCGGTTGTGCACGCCAAAGAACGTCTCGTCGGAGAAGATGAAGTTTTTGGCAAATCCTTTCTTGAAGCCGGTCATCAGGTAGCTGATGCCATCGCCGAACGAGCTGGGGTTGATGTTGCGGGCACCTGCGTTCATAAAGTCAGGACTCAGCGTCGTGGCGTCGAAACGCATGCGGATGTTGAGCGCCTTGTCGATGGTTTCGCTCTTGTTGTAGGTCAGAATCCGGTCGATGTAGAAGTAGATGCCGTTGGGCGAGTCGCTGTAGTCCTTGTTGAGAGCCTTGCACTCAGTCGGAGAAAGAATCTTTGAGCCGATGACATTGGAGCGAGCACCTACGCCGCGGCGGTTGATGTACTTGTTGCCTACAGCATCGCAGACCTTCATGATGGTGTGCGGACAAAGGGTCTCGTAGAACTCCATAATGTCTTGCAGGTTGGTCTGGAAGTACTGGCGGATGTTGAAGACGGCTTCACTCACGGTCAGTTCGCTGTACGATGCGTAGCGGTCGAGGATGTGGTAAGCTACGAATCGGTTGAGCGGGTTGCGGCGGTTAGTCGGGTCGTCGTCATACTTGCCGGCATCGTTGGGATAGGTGTCGTCGTACACACTCTTGGCGTATGCGGTCAGTTCTTCGAGGGTCGTGATACCTTTTTGGGCAAAGACGTCGTCCGTCTCGGCAAATACCGTAAACTTCTGAATGCGTTGGGCTGGATAACGCCAGTAGACGGTGTTGCCGCCAAACGTGCGTTTATGCTGCGAGGTCGAGGTCACAGACGAAGAGTCGACAGACACGCTATAACTCTCGTCGATATAGGCTACAAGCGAGTCGGCAAGACCTGTGGCGACCAGCGCCTGGCTGAACAGCTTCAAGTTCGGGTCGTTGCAGACGAGCTCGCCAATCAGTACGGACGACGAGCTGAGCACTTCGTCGACGACGTGCATAACGCCGTTCTCGACAGAGTCGTCGCGCACCACCATCTGAGCGCCGTTGATGCGATACACGATATTGCCTCCGGAGGAAGCAGAGGTGTCGCAGGTGAGCGTCAGATAACGGTCGTTCATGTTGGTAGAAGGCAGCGACCCCTCGCCAAGGTCGGTCGTGTAGTAAGCGGCCTTGAGCAGGTGAGTCCAGGCCAAAGTGTCGCACTCGGCATCCGACAGGTCGTCGACCGAGTGTAGACCTTGCTTCTTGAGATAGTCGTCGATGGCGGCATTGGTAGGTGCGAAGCAGGTAAAGTCGCGATAGGTCGAGAGGAAATCCCACAATTCAGCACGCTGCAGTATGCCTATAAATTCGGAGAACGTCTCCTCGCGGTTCTGCAGATAGTCGGTCACCATCTCGCCGGTGAAGGTGTAGTAAGAGTCGCCTGTCGGGTCGTCGTCCACACATCCGGCAAAGGGAAGGGCCATTGACAAAGACAACAGTATATATAATAACTTTTTCATAGTGTATCTTTACTTTTTGCTTGTTTCGGATGTGATGTAAGCAGGGTTCTGAACGAGTTTGGGGTTGGCATCCAGTTCTTTCTCATAGTACGGCCAGAAAAGGGCATCGGTGGCTTGTAGTTTGACGCGTGTGGCGCTCTGCTTGTCTTTCTGCTTGCCGATGACGGCCTCGATGAGGGCGGTGTTGTCGCCCACGCGGAGACTGTAACGGACGAGGTCGAACCAGCGCTTGCCCTCAAACATCAGTTCGCGGTGACGCTCGGCCAGGACGAGTTCGCGCATCAGCTGCTTGCCCCGGTAGTCGTCGCGCAGCAGGCAGTCTGTGCTAGTCTCGTTGAGATTGTTGGCGCGGTTGTAGACGGCCGATACAATCTCGAAGGCATTGTCCATCAGCGAGTCGCTGCCCAGTTCGACTTCGGCTTCAGCCTTCATCAGCAGCACGTCGGTCAGGCGGTACAGAATCCAGTTGGCGTAGTTGGTTGAACGGAGAGCGCTCGATACGCTCGGAGCAGAACCGGACTGGCGGCTCGGGGTGATGTTGACAGACTGGCGCAGGTATTTGCGTATTGTGTAGGATGAGCCACGCTCTTCGATATACTCGGCAGCGCGGTAGTCGGTCTCTTTGAACGTTGTGCCTGTGCCCTCGTACACACCCGTCATCAGTTCTGCATAAGCGCCCAGCGACCCGGTGTTGCTTGACGTGCCGAAGAAGGAGCTGACGAGCTGGTTGGTCTGTGTCTGGTTGTTTTGGAAATAGAGTTCCATGATTGACTCAAACGAGTTGCCTGTGCCGAAGATGGCATTGTAGGCTTCGCCCACGGTGTTGCCGCTGGGCTGTTCCATCAGGAGCGGATACTTGTCGGCATAGAGCTTGATGAGTGCATATTCTTCCGGCTCCTCTTCCTTGAGTTCGTCGTAGCGTTCCATCTTGTAGTCGAGCACGAGGTCGCAGTAGTCGATGCACTTCTGATAGTCCTGTTTCCAGAGGTAGAGATCGGCGAGCAGGGCGTACATAGCGCACGTCGTCACACGGCTGGTGCTGGCAGCGTCACCCGAGCCGCTTTCTTCCGGATAGAGCTTGAGAGCATCGTCCTTGACGGCTTCCATATCGACGATGAGACTGTCGAGCAGCGCGTCAAACGGAGTGGCAGCGAGGCGGTAATCTCCGTCGATGTCATTGTCGTTGAGCGACGGCTTGCGACTGTATGGCACATCGCGGAAGGTGCGCATCAGCGTGAAGTAGCAGTAGGTGCGTATCCACGTGGCTTCGGCTATGTTGGCCTTCATCTCACTCTCCGCATAGTTGGGGTCTTTTTCGACGATAATAGGAGCGTAGTAGATGACGGTGTTGCAGCGGTTGATGACCTGGTAGATGCTTTGCCAGGAGAGCCAGCTGTTGGTCTCGAGGATATTCTCGGAGATAATCTGCTGGAGTGCATAGGCAGTCGAACTGGACGTTGTGATATTGTCCGAACGTATCTCGCCCCATATAAACGCACGCTGCAGGAAGTCGGTCTGCTCCATGCCCGAATAGCAGGAGTAGACTACGCTTTGCACGTCGGCCTTCTCCTTCCAGTAGTTGGTGGAGACGATTTCATTCAGCGACTCGATGTCGAGGAAGTCGTTGCAGCCGGTTCCGAGTGAAAGACCGGCCACCAATGAAATGTAATATAGAGTCTTTTTCATCATTTTCATGCTTTATCTTTCAACTTAGAATTGTACGGTTGCGCCGACGGAAAAACTGCGGGCACGTGGTGTCTGGGCGGTGTCCATAGTCACGCCGTAACTGCCGTAGTTGACCTCCGGGTCGGCACCCGAATACTTGGTGAGACAGAAGATGTTTGAACCTGAGATGAAGAAGCTGACCTGGTTGAGGTGCCACTTCTTGACGATCTTCGGGTCGAGCGAGTAGTTGAGGCTCGAGTAGTTGAGACGGAGGAAAGAGCCGTCTTCGACAAAGCGGTCAGAACCCAACCAGTTGTATCCGTATTGGTAGGTGGCACGCGGGATTTCGGTCTTGTCGCCCTCTACGCGCCAGCGCCAGTTGACGGCCTTTGACTGGTTGTTGTTGTCGTACATTGATTCGGCGAGCATACGGGCCTTGTTGATGATCTTGTTGCCGTAGCGGAAGTTGAACTGGTTGTTCCACGAGAGGCGGCCCCATGTAATCTTGAAGCCGAAGCCACCGGTCAGTTTCGGCAGAGAAGAGCCGAGGTAGACGATGTCAAGTTCGTTGATGTTGCCATCGTGGTTGACGTCGTCGTAGATGGCGTCGCCGCCCGTAAACTTATATTCCGACGAGGTGCCGTAGGCGAAGTAGACAGGTAGGGTACTGCCGTTTTCGTCGAGGATGACCTGACCTTGGGCGTTGCGTGCCACAGGGGCATTAGGTCCGCTCACACCGGCCACCTCCTCGTCAGAATACTGAGAGTAGCTGTAGACACCCTTGTAGCGGAATCCGTAGATAGAGCCGAACGCATTGTTGAGTTGCACGCGCGACAGATAGCTGCCATTGTTGTAGTTGAAGTCGCCGTTCATGCTCTCCAGGATGGTTTCGTCCATCTTGACGATTTCGTTCTTGTTGTTGGCAAAGGTGACGTTGAGGTCCAGACCCCAGTCTTTGCCCCACTTGATCAGTTTGTTGGTGTTGATATTGAACTCCCAGCCCACGTTGTTCATATCGCCGGCATTCTTGTACGACAGAGAGCCGAAGCCTGACGATGACGGAATCTGGTAGTTGAGCATCAGCAGGTCTTTGGTCATCTGCTTGTACATGTTGACATCGGCCGTGATGCGGTCGTTGAGGAAGCCGAGGTCGATACCGACGTTGTATGATTCCTTCTCTTCCCACTTGAGGCTGTTGAGCGCGATGTTGGAAGGATAGATGGCCGAGTGGCCCATATAGGCATTGGTCGTGGCATACTTGGCAAAGAAGAGGTTCTCGGCCGAAGGCTGGTTGCCTACGATACCCCAACCCGGACGGATGGAAAGCATGGACAACCACTTGTCAGACCAGTCCATCCACGACTCTTCGCTGATGTTCCAGCGGAACGACACGCCAGGGAAGTTACCCCATCGGTTGTCTTTGCCGAACTTGGTCGAACCATCGCGGCGGTAAGTGAGGTCAACGACGTAGCGGCCCTTGTAAGCGTAGTGCAGCGAGGCAGTCAGGTAGACACTCTTCCACTCAGAGGCTGAGGTGTTGAAGTTAGAACCAGTCACACCGTCGGCCGTCGGCGACTGTATGTTGCCGTATGGTAGGCCGTACACACTGTTGGTCTGGCTGCGCGATTCGCCCGAGGTCAGCTGGAAGCGTCCCATGGCCATCAGCGAGTGGTCGGGGTTGCTGAAGACAGGCATGTAGGTGAGTGTGTGGGTTGTGGTGAAGGCGAACGACTTGTACGAGTTGTTGTACGAGCTGTTGTTTTTTGTGCTTGACCAAGTGCCGCTCACAAGGCTTGAGGGGTAGAACGTGTCGTTGTACTTATTGAAGACAGAGAAGTTGACTTTGCCGTCGTACTTCAGTCGCTGCTCGTCGTAGTCCGTGCCGAGCAGGTCGTACTGGATGATAAACTCAGGCTGGATATTGAACGTCTTCTCGTTGTTTTTAGCCTCCTTGGCAAGGGCAACGGGGTTGACATACGTCTTCTGGTCGCTGTTGAACTGGCTGGAAGCCGTGCTCTTCATATGATAGAACTCGCCCGTCGACCCGTTTTCGTCCTCTTCGTAGATGGCGAGGTTAGGCATCTTCTGGTAGGCAATCGACAGAAGGCTGGAGTAGTTCTTGTTGTTGTTCGTATAGGTGAGGTTGAAGTTGGTCGTCACCTTGATGCGGTTGGAGATAAAGTAGTCCAAAGCTGTGCGTGAGGTGAAACGGTCCAGCTTTTGCTCGATGACCGAACCTTTTTGGTGGTCGTAGCCGGCCGACACGCGGAAGTTGGCCTTCTCGCCGCCGCCAGTCAGACTGAGGAAGTGCTTCTGCTCCAAGCCGACCTGTGTGACTGCATCGCGCCAATCCGTGTTGTTGTCGTACATGCGCCACTCGCTGAACTCTGCGTCAGAGTGAAGGTACGAAATCTCGGGGATGTTGGCGGCATCGTCAGAGAGCTTGGGGTTGAAGTAAGCCTCCTTGAGGTACATCGTGTACTGCCCGCCGTTCATCATGTTCGTGCCGAGTGGCTGGAAGGTCATATTGGCACGGTAGGAGTAGCTGACCTTAGTGGCCCCGCGAGAACCGCGCTTGGTTTTGATTTCTATTACACCGTTGGCGCCCTGTGAACCCCAGATGGCCGTTGCGGCGGCATCCTTGAGCACCGATATGCTCTCTATGTCCTCGGGGTTGACCTGCAGCAATTCGGCGAACTTGTCTTCCGTAGCATTGGCAAAGTCAAAGTCCTTGTTGTAGTCCGATTCCCAGACATTGCCGTCCACTACGATGAGCGGCTCGGTGTTGCCGTTGATGGAGCTTACACCACGCAGACGCATGGAAGTGCCGGCGCCGAGATTGCCGCTTGCAAAGACGATGTCCAAGCCGGAGATACGGCCCTGCAGAGCCTCGTCGATGGTTGTGATGGGCATTCCCTCAAATTCTGCGGCCGAGATGCTCTGCGAAGCTACCGAAACCTCGGTCTGCGGAATGTCAAGACCTGAGGTCTGCGTACGCTTCTTCTGAGATATGACTACCTCTTCGAGTTGGCGGTTGTCTTGCTCAAGCACAATGTTGTAGGTCAAGCCCTTGATGGGCAAGGTCTTTGTTTTTAATCCGATATACGAAATCTTCAAGCGGTCTTGAGGATTGCGGATGGCGAATGAGAAATTGCCGTTGATGTCGGTGATGCCTGAGGCCATTACACGGTCGTCCTTGTTGATTTCCACCACGTGTACGCCGGCCAGCACGTCAAAGTCGTCTGACACGGTGCCGGAAATCACATCACCTGCCTGCTGAGCCCAGGCGCTCAAGCCGGCCGACACAGTAAATACAAAAGATAAAATATATTTTTTCATATTCTTTTTGCTGTCATTTTATGTTTTGTATTCATTTTGTATAGTATAAAGGTCCGTCGATGCGGTGCACAACGGCGAACGACGAGGCCGAGATGTTGCCATACTGCAACTGATACTCGCGCGCTGTCTGGTTGTAGAGCGCATCGTTGTCTGTGAGGACGTGGCGCACGTTGCCGGCGTTGTCCTTCACGGTGATGGCGTCGGGCGACATTTCTACCTGCAGTGTGTAGAACTTGTAGTTCTTCTTCGTTTCGGGGTCGGTGAAGTATCCGTTGGCGGTCTCGTATGTGCGCGAGAATGAGTCCGAGCCACCGTCGACAGAGTAGTCCATGCCGAGCATCAGCGCGTTGTCCTGAATGTGGTAGCGCAGGAAAGCGTTGAGCGCCTCGCGCTTGGCATCGTATGTCGAGTCGTCGATAATAGCAATGTTGTAAAGAGAGTCGAGCTCTTCCCAAGTGTCGATTTTGTCGGCCTTGATGGCGGCTTCGAGACTTTCGTTGGTCGGAGCGTAGACGGTATAGTGGTAATTGTTGAAAGCACTGATATTGCCTGCCAGCGAACCTGCCGAAGCACCATTGCGCGAAGTTTCCATCAGTTCGGAGCCGGAGAGCAGTTCGTAGAACAAGCTGAACTCCGGATTGTTATCCAGAATGTCAAACACGGAGCGGTTGGTGGTCAGCAGTGGTTCGCCATCGAGGATGTAGGTCTTGCCGTTGCCTTCAGCGGTTTCGTCGTACACCTTGACGATAGGAATCCACTTGTCCTGGTCGCGCTGGAGTGTGCCTTGCACGGCTGTGCAGCCATCGTTGACACGTATCACACCGCCGTTTTTCGTGCGGTAGAACTCGTGTCCGTTGTCCACACCGCCATAGGTCTTGCTGCCCACCACAATGTGGTTGTCAAGGACATCCTCCAGTCGGTCCAGAATCGTGCCCGATGAGGTTACCTCGCGCAGCGAGTCGCCTACTGTGCCCGTGGTTAGGTCGTATGCCCAAACGGAAGCCCATACGCGCTGCTTTTCGTCGGCTGCGTCTTGCTTGTAGTGAAATCGCCATATCTCAGTCTGCGTCTCTCCGTATGAAACGGGGTCGATGTAGGAGAGGAGTGCGTTGTTGGTCGGGATGAAGAGGCTGTAGTAGCTGTCGAGCGAGTTGAGATACGAGCGGTATTCAAGCTGGCTGATGGCCCAGCGCATGATGTTCATGGTCTCGTCGACAAGAGCAGGGAAGCTGACGCTGACGTACGATGTCGGGGAGAATACCTTGTTGGTCAGATAGATGGCACCGTTGCATCCCAGCCATACGCTGTCCACATCGTTGGGTGTGATGCCCATATTGTCTTGATTGGAGTTGACGATGCCCTCAAACTTCGACGGGACGGAGTTGACCCACGAGTTGAGCATATTGTTGTTGATGAGCTCGGCCACAACGTTGTTGGGCACGCTGTCCCACACGCCGTAGTAGTCTTTGAGCACCTTGCCGGAACCGTTGTTCCAGTAATCTTCGAGTGCTGCATCGCTGGGCACCAGCATTACGCCCATATTTTTCTGCAGAGCCACGGTGTTGGAGATGGCATTCGGGTCGTCGCTGAAGAAAGCGTTCCATCCCGGGTCGAACTTGAGGAGTTCGTCTTCGTCGTAGTTGGTGTTGTCGAGCAGCGTGTTGAACGTCTTGCCGTCCTGGCTGCGCTTGCTGAGGTAGCGCCACTGGAAGACTGAGTCGACCGCAGTGCCGTATTCAAGATTATAGGCATCAGTTACGGTGCGACCTGTGTAATAAGGCACACTGAAGCGCTCGATGAGTCGGCTGTAGGTCCGTGTGTTGTCTTTTTTGCGCAAGATTTCGGCCATGTTCTCGAGCGGGGTGACAACCTCTTCCATCTGATGTATGAAGCCGTTGGCCGAACGGATGTTGCCTTCCACAACCTGAATGCCGTTGATGTGGGCGTCGCCTGACTGACGGTCCAAAGTATGGTTGAAGATGAAGTTGATGTCTTCGTTGGTAATCTTGTTGTTGGCAAGGAACTTCTCTACGAAGATGGTCATCGGCGCCGTGCTCATGTCCTTCATGCACACGATGCTCTTCCCGTTCTCGCGGTAGTAGCGCCATGCTTCGCTGTTGTCGGGCATCATGTCGGGCGTAATGACGGGTACAGAGTCGTAGACGGATGCTGCGGTCAGTCGGCGCATGCAGTTGCCCTCCGTGACACCCGTCGTGCCGGTGGTGCTGGAGAGGTTCATAATCTGCAGCGAGTTGTCGAGCATCGAACTGTAGAGCAGCATCTTCTTCTGCGCCATCGTGAGGTCAGCATACTGCCTGACACCCCAGTCGTTGGTGGTGTAGAAGCGTTCGAAAGCTTCGTCATCGGCGGCAAAGAGGGTTTTGAGTGATACGCCAGACAAGGCCTCCTCGTATCCCAAGTCCTTGACCAGCTGGCTGTAGTTGGAGAAGTTGTTGGCTTCGAGATACGTCATCAGGTTTGACCCGAAATTGTCGGGCAGCCGTTCGTCCAGATCGTAGGTGTCCTTGCAGCCGGTTCCCCAGGCTGTGGCAGTGAGCATCAGTATGCCGGTCAGCCAACGCTGGCGGCCAAGCCCACAAGACAGAGACGTTTTGTTCGGATCTGTTTTCATTTTGGTATTTTTTTGTTTTTTGATTGATTTTCGGTGAGAAAAGTGTTTGCCAGGGAGCGGATTCTCGTTAAACACGGCGCAAAGTTATATACATATTACGTGACGCCGTTACATAAAGGAAACAAAACATTTCGATTTTGAAACATTGTTTCCGGACTGCAACTTTATTGGTCGAATAGTCGGCAGTGCACTTCAGCGCACGGAAAAGACATTTAACTGAAAGTCGGGCTCGAAATATGAAAAATCCGTCCTGGCTTTTGCAATTTGGAAACAATGTGTTTTGACCTTGATACAACCTCTTGGAGGCTTTTAGATTCGGCCGTAACTTTGCGGCACACATTATTATATATGTAATAGTGCAGAAACGGCCGCGATGAGGCGGTTTTTACAGAAAATACAGTAGTTTATACTGAGAGATAAAGCTATTTATTCAGAAAAACAATACAATACAAAAAACTATATGAAAACTATAGGTTATCTTACAGGCGTTTTAGCCTTGGCTGCTACAGCCGTGTCTTGTGGCAGCAGTCAAAACTATCCGCAGCCTTTGTTCGAGTCGTTTGTCTACACAGGCAATGACAGCCGTTATGCCCAGGACTATAATCCTGACACACAGTATCTCAATCCGATCATTTCGGGCACCAACCCCGACCCGACCGTTTGCCGCAAGGGCGAGGACTTCTATATGGCCAACAGCTCCTTTGTCTACTGGCCGGGCATCCCTGTGTGGCACAGCCGCGACCTCGTTGACTGGGACTTCTGCGGCTACGTCATCACGCGCCCGTCGCAAGCCTATTTTAAAGATGGTGTGCGCATCTCTGGCGGTGTCTATGCTCCAGACATGAAGTACTGCGCTGAGAACGAGACCTTCTACCTTATCGTTACTCTCGTCAACGAAGGTGGAGGCAATGTGATCTTCAAGACAAAAGACCCTTATCAAGGTTGGAGCGAACCCATCGCCGTGCCTGAGGTACATGGCATTGACCCCTCAATGCTCTTCGACTCTGACGGCAAATGCTATATTGTCAATAACGACGAGCCCGCCTACCCCGCCGAGTACAGCGGCCATCGTGCCATCTGGGGGCGCGAGTATGACCTTAAGACCGACAAGGTGTGCGGCAAACCGGTGGTGCTCATCGACAAGGGAATACGGCCGGCTGAAAAGCCTATTTGGATAGAAGGCCCGCATCTCTATCACTATGTCCAGCAGTTGGGTGGTCGAAGCTATGACCAATACTACCTGATGGATGCAGAGGGCGGAACCGGCGACTGGCATTCGGAGGTCGTGTTGGCCGGAAAGAGCGCTTTGGGCAAATTCACCCCTTGCGAGGCCAATCCCATCTTGACCCAGCGCACACAGCCGCACGACCGTGTCAATCCTGTTTCGTGTGCCGGACATGCAGATCTGGTCAATGTCAACGACAACTCCGAGGTCGAGCAAAACGAGTGGTGGAGCGTCTTCCTGGGCTGTACGACCTATGGCGGAGACCAGCTCTACAATACCGGACGCAGCACTTTCCTCTTGCCCGCTTCTTGGCAGCGCGATGCTGTCAGCGGCGGCATTCAGCCGATGATACTCGACCCCGATTCTGTCATTCCTGTGGTCAACGCCAAGAGCAAATGGCAGATAGAGGCAGGGCTGAAAGCAACCAAAGCCACGGGTCTCATCGGTAACCGTGCAGACAAGCGTAACCTCCTCACCGGCAACGGCACTTACCAGGACGACTTTGACGGTGACAGCCTCTATCCGCTTTGGTTCGTGCTCCGCACCCCGCAGGAGGCACTTGCCGCCAAGCAAGGTACGCCTGCCGCTTGGTGCAAGCTGCAGAATGGCTCTTTGTGTCTTGACCCGCGACCCGTGCCGCTGAGCAGCAAGGGTCAGCCTTCGATGGTGTGTCGTTGGGTAAAGAATGCCACTTACACGGTCGAGACTCAGATGCTCTACACCCCGCAGGATAGTGCCTCGCTGGCAGGTTTGACCCTTTTTCAGAGTGAGCAGAGTCACTACATCTTGGGCAAGCGCCTCAACCGTAAGGGTCAAGCAGAGGTCGTTCTCATCCGTACGGACAAGGATGCTGCTGATCAGGTCGTAGCTGCTGCCGTTTTGTCCGGTAAGGAGAATGGTGCTTGTATAAATCTGCGTGCCGAGGTGGCCGAGCACCGTGTGCAGTTCTGCTACTCAATAGGGGACAAGGACGAATATGTCAACATCGGCGAGCCGCAGAGTGCCGACATCCTTACCACCAACTATTCGGGCGGCTTCACAGGCAGTGTGGTCGGACTCTGTGCCGTCAAGTGAGGAGTTGCGGCAAGAGATGTATCTTGACAAGTTAAGTGATGGATTCCGACAAGACTCGCTTACTCTACTTTTAAGCATGGTTTGACGGGCAAAAAACAATCGCCTGATTACCCCTCCGAAAAACGTGTCTAACTGGGAAATAAAATTTTCCTAACTGGGTAACACATTTTTTCTAACTGGGTAGCAAAAAAGGCTGTTTTGGCCGGTGATAAAGATTTGTCTGAAATGCCAGACAAATTTGCCAGAAAACGTCCGGGAGTTTTGTCAGAAAATCCTCAATAAAATCGGTTATTACAACTTTAAATTATAGAAGAATGAAAAAGACTTTAACCTTGGCCTTGTTGGCACTGACAACATCTGCGGCTTTGGCAGACACCAAAACTGCCTCGCTGCATATCGATGGCGACCAGAAGTGCCAGAAGGTGACCGGCTTCGGAGGCTTTGCCTTCTCAGCCACGTGGGGCGACAACTTGACTGACGCCAGCACCAAGGCCCTGTTCAGTTGCGACAACACCAACAAGACGCTGGGCCTCAACATACTCCGTGCCCGTATCGCGCCCGACAGTGTCGCCTCGTGGGGCGCTGACACCTGGAAGGGCACCATCGAGCGTATGAAACTGGCCCGCCAGTATACCAAAGCCAGCGGTCGTCGCCACTACAGCTTCGCTTCGGCCTGGACACCTCCGGGAAAGTATACCTCCAATGGCGAGAACACGAAAGGTCATATCCTGGAATCGTGTTTCGGCGATTATGCGCGTTACCTTAACTGCTTTATAGCACGTTGCGAACGGCTCGGCACGACGGTCGACTATATCTCCTTGCAGAACGAGCCTGATTGGGAACCGGACTATGAAGGGTGCGTTTGGCCTGCCTCGTCGTTTATTAAGTTCTATAGCAACTTTGCAGATTCTGTCAACCGTCCGCTTATCGGCCCTGAATATCTCGGATTCCAAAAGAACCGTACAGACTCCATCCTCAACAGCCCGTCCGCAATGAAGGGCCTCGCCATCGTGGCCGGGCACATATACGGCAGCGGCAACTTCGACTACCCGCTCATCCGCAAGGTGGGCAAGGAGAAGTGGATGACCGAGTATCTGCTCAAGGCCGACGATATGGGTTATGACGATAAGGACACCCACGTCTACACCTGGGCTGATGCCATCGCCTTTGGCCGTGTGGTCAACACCTCGATGCTCGCCAACTACAATGCCTGGGTGCACTACGCCCTCAAGTCGTCGTACGGCCTCATCGGCGACGGCACGCACGGCACCACGCAAGATGCCATCACAAAGCGCGGCTATGTCTTTGCCCACTTCGCCAAGTACGTGACCGGCACGACCCGTGTGCACACCGTACTCAATGATCCTAACTATACAGGTTTGAGCACGTCGGCCTATCTGACCTCAACCGGTGATACTTGTGTCGTAGTCGTGCTCAATCCGACTTCCTCGTCCATCGTGCTTGACTGTTCGCTCCCCTTCGTCAGCAAAGGGGGAAAGCGTGTTCGCACTTCCTCCAGTACCAATCTGGTTTCCACAGCACTTTCCTTCGATGAAAGCAGCGAACCTACGCTTACCGTGCCGGCTATGAGCGTCTGCACCTACCTGCTCCGCAAGAGTGGCGAACGCACTGTCGCTCAGGAACCTGTTCATCAGCCGCTATGGGCAGACAGTCTGCAGAACTATAACGGCCAGTGTGTACATCCCGACGGTTGGAAGGTGACGGTCAATGGCACTGTGCGCACCGCAACGAGCGGCAACAGCTTCTGGAACGGTTCGCAGACCCGACTGATGCCCTACTCGCCGGAGAGCCCTATTCCTGCTGGTATTTTGCTCCACGCAACCTCTTCAAGCAAGAGCGGTATTGCCAACTATGGCAGCAAGAGTGGCCATCGCCTTACGCTCGAGCCTGGCGAGTATCGGATGATCTGGCATGCAGTAGGCTATAATGGTCCGCAGACGCTCTACACTTATATTACAAAAGCTGGTAGTACCGCCAATATCGCATATCACTCCGGTGTCAAGGCTTCCGAGAGTGTGGGAAGTGCGTGGGGCTCAGGTCGGGACTGTCTGGGCGCAGTGGCCGACACGCTCGACTTTACGGTAAGTGCAGTCGGCAACTACGAAATCAACTTCAAGGTGACATATGTGTCGGCCAATGCCGTCAGTGGTGCTTGCATGGCTGTCGTCGGTGGTATTACCCTCGACAAGAAACCTGAGACCAGTGCCATCCGGCAGATAACAGAAGATACAGACATTACAACACAGCAAAATGAGACTTATTACGATATCCTTGGTCGCCGTGTTGATGCTTCCCGCATCACTGACGGAGGCATCTACCTCCGCGCTGACGGCACTAAAGTCCGTTTCTGAAGGCAATCCAATCACCCCAATCGTCTACTGCGCTGACCCGACCGCCGTCGAATATCAGGGCCGTCTCTACGTGTACGGCACCAACGACCAGCAGCAGTATGATGCGATGGGCGGCAAGGGCGACAACAACTACGGGCGCATCAAGAGTCTCGTGGTGCTTTCGACCGACGATATGCAGAATTGGACCTATCACGGACAGATTAACGTAGACCAGATTGCGACCGGGTCGTGGTTCGGCGTGTCGTGGGCGCCTTCGATAGTAAGCAGAGAGGAGAGCGACGGATTGACGCATTTCTATATGTATTTCAGCAATGGCGGGTCGGTCGGGCTTTTGACTGCCACACATCCTCTCGGACCTTGGAAAGACCCTCTCGGCAAGTCGTTTGTCAACAGCAGCACGCCCGGTGTGGGCGATTGCAGCAATCCCTTTGACCCAGGAGTCTGCATCGACGACGAAGGAACGGGGTGGCTTGCCTTTGGCGGCGGCTCTATCAACAAGACCGGTACCGATGCCCAACCCGGCAATGCTCGCATCGTCAAGCTCGGCAGCAATATGAAGTCGTTGGCCTCCAAGGCCTCTGAGATACGTGCTCCATACCAGTTCGAGGCCAGCGAGTTGAATGTAATCGGCGGCAAGCTGGTCTACACCTACTGCTCGCGGTGGAGCGACCCAAGCGCCTCCTGCTCGATGAACTATATGGTATGTGACCAGGGAACGTCCAATCCGCTTGATTCGGCCTCATGGCGGTATGTTGGCAACTATGTCAAGAATCCAGGCACCTTCGGCTTCGGTTATGGCAACAACCACACTCACCTGCACAAGTATCGTGGCAACTGGTATATTATCTACCACAATCTGAAGCTGATTAATGCCAGCGGCAACAGTGATGCAACCGGATTCCGTTCGCTCGGCATCAACACGATGTCTGTCTCGGAGAACAACCAGAAGCTCTACTCGGCCACGATGAACAGCAACGGACCGTCGAAGTTGCAGGATCTTGATCCCTATCGCCGTCATTCGGCTACTGAGATGCGTACTGGTGTTGGCGTGTCATTTGCCAACCATCCCGACTATGCCGTCAAGAAAGATACGCTCCGCGCCGTCCTTACAGATGTGCAGGATGGGGCATGGGTCGCCTTGAAGAATGTTGCGTTCACAACCAATGGCGCTTCACGCTTTACGCTACGCGTCAAAGGGACTGGGTCTGTCAGTCTGCTGAAAAACAGTACCACGCCGTCTGCGACAAATACGTTGGGCACGGTTACCTTCTCTGGTCTAAAGGATTTTACAGACGTCAGCATTGACCTTAGCCATACCAAGGTTCGTGGCACAGTGACATTGTATCTTGTCTTTTCCAATCCCGCCGACTGTCAAGTCGAGTCGTGGGAGTTCGAACCCTATGACAGCGGCTCCGGCATCGAAGAGATGCCGGCTGCCGACTGCGTTGAGACAGAGAGCGTATGTTACAATCTGTCGGGGCAACGAATCTCCGGCAGCCAACCCGGGCAATTGGTCATAGACCGAAACCGTCTTTGCTTCACATTGTCCAGATGAGAACCGCCTTACTGCAATATTTAGATTCCAAAACGAGCGTTTTTTGACCGAATGCAGTTCAAAACAAGACGTTTCCCTTGCAGAAGTTTGTCGAATATTGACAAAATCCATATCTTTGCACCCGCTAAAGTCGACAGAGTCGCGGCAGTAGTGTGAAGAGCTCCAATAGCTCAGTTGGTTAGAGCACATGACTGTTAATCATGGGGTCGTTGGTTCAAGCCCATCTTGGAGCGC
>CAVFPF010000005.1:0-18002 GCA_963624265.1 bacterium
ATATAATATATATAAAGAGAGAAATCAGAGTGTATGGGGTACCTCGTTTTTCTTACTGTTAACTGTTAACTGTTAACAATGTGTCTGACCTGAGGTATGGGCAGAGGAGTCTGACGGGGCCCGATTCACGCCCCTCCGCTTTTCCCTCAAAGGCCACTGCAGAGCGTGCGGTGTGCTTAGAGCTTGCGGCCTTGTGCCCGGTGCCGGCGGAGCATATAGCAGCATGCAGCTTTAGCTCCAAATCCGACACTCCACATTGCGTAATGCCCCAGGAAAAGTAAAAAAAACGGTGCTTCCTATTGCCAGTCTCGAAGAAAATCGTTATCTTTGCAACGTGAGTTTGACTTTGATTGTAAACTGCTGAATGAAAAAGCAAAAATATAGTGACTGAGATGAAACGGAATGGTTTTGCCTTTTTAGTTTGCTTGTGCGCTGTTGGCCAAAGCATTGCACAGCCCAAGCAAGATACGCTTTTCTATGACAACAACTGGAAGGGTGTCGAGTCGGTGACGTTCGCGACCTACTATCGGGTGGTGAGCGAAAGCGACGACGCCAATTTCGGCAGGCGGATAAGGGATTTTTATGTGACTGGCGAACTGCAAGGGGAGAGCCGTTATATTTCTATTGATAAATACGACGATTCGAAAAGCGTCTTCGACGGAGAGTATGCCACCTACTATAAGTCCGGACAGGTCGCGGAGAAGGGCGTCAGAATCAATGGGGTGAGGGAAGGCGAATACACCGCCTATTACGAGAATGGCCTGGTAAGGACTCACTGCACGCTGAAGAACGGACTTTGTGATGGCATCCTTACCGAATTCGACGAAACCGGAGAAAAATGCTGTCAGACGGAAATGTCAGACGGAAAGCCTTGCTATGATTATTATGTGCTTTCAGACAAGGACGGTTACTGCAGTAAATTCCGCATAGGCGACGATGCTCCAATTTGGGAATCTCCTTCGTATGAAGAGCAGAAGACTGAATACAGGGACGGTGAGCCGTGGCCATACTATGTGAAAAACGGTCTGGTCGTGATGGCGAACAATAACCAAACCAGAGACTACGGCAAGTGGTACAGAATTTCTGTCGAGGTGTATAACAACTCGGTGGTGCCGATAGTTTTTGACCCGGTCGGAATAACGTCGAGTCTGATGAAGGCTGACGGGCAGGAAATGGCGCTGGAAGTATACTCGGCAGAGCAGTATATGAAGAAGGTTAACCGCTCCCAGACTTGGACGATGGCCTTGACCGGTGTGGCAGAAGGTTTGGCTGCCGCCGGAGCGGGATATTCCACCTCTACGACGCACACCAACTCAAGGTATGGCGGCCACTCGAATTCCTACGGAAGCGCCTATGCCTATGGCAGCGGAGGATATGCTTTCGGCGGCTACAGCGGCAACAGCTCTTACCACGGAAGCACCCATACCACATCGACCACTGTTACCTACGATGCCGCTGCCGCTTATCAGGCGCAGGTGCTGGCCAGCAACCGCATCGCCAGCCTCGGCAATGCCCTTCAGCAGGAAAAACAAGTAAGGCAAGAGGGCTATCTGAAAAAGACTACGGTCTATCCGGGTGAAGCTATCTCCGGCTACGTCAATGTCAAACATTCGAAAGGCGCGACTTTGGACGTCGTCATTGATATAAATGGCGCAAGATACGAATTCGTTTGGAATGTCAAAAAGAAATAGCCGCTGTGCCGGACAGAAACGTTTTAGGTGCTGAGTGTAGGACTTTGCGTTAGCGTATCTTTGCGCACAAACCGGAAAACGAAGAGATAAGGACGAAGCGCTGCCTTTCGTGCGGCAGTTCGGATAATTGCCGTATCATTGCGCTTTGGTAGAGCCCGCCTACGCCTTGCGCTTGTCCCACCAGAGGAAGATGCCGGCGAGTATGGTGCCCGAGATGCTGTGCCAGGCGCAGCTGATGGCGCAGGGAAGTACGGCAAGGGGTTGGGCTGCGAAGAAATGACCGGCCAGGACGGTGGCGAGACCGGCGTTCTGCATACCGACTTCGATGGAGACGGTGCGCTTCTTGGCGGTGTTGAAGCCTGCCAAGCGGCCGGCAACCCAGCCGAGCAGGTAGCCCAGCGAATTGTGGCAGAAGACGACCATAAACGTCCATAGGAACAGGAAGAGGCCGCGCTCGAGCAGGTCGTCGTGAACGGTCGAGATGACGCCGCCCACAATGCAGGCAAGGGCCGTGACGCTGACGCCGGGCATGAGGCTCTGCAGGGTGGGGAAGTAGGCGCGGCGGCCGTAGACGTAGTTGAGTCCGCAGCCGATGCCGACGGGGATGATGGTGACGATGAGGATGTTGAGGAACATGCCGGCCGCGTCGATTTCGATGATTTCGCCGGCGGTGATTTGCATGAGCAGCGGTGTCATGACGGGCGCCAGCAGCGTCGAGGCACAGGTCATACCGACGGAGAAGGCTACGTCGCCGTGGCAGAGGTAGCTCATGATGTTGCTCGACACGCCGCCTGGACAGCAGCCCACGAGCAGGATGCCGAGCGCAAGGGCGGGGTCGAGGTGCCAAACGCGCACGAGCAGATAGGCCACGCCGGGCATAATAATGAACTGCGCACACGTGCCGATGAAGACATCGAGCGGACGGCGCGCCAGGATGCGGAAGTCGTCAGTGGTGAGCGTCAGACCCATGGTGAGCATGATGATGCCGAGTATGACGGTCTGTGTGGTGCCGCGCACCCAGTCGAAGGCGTGGGGCATGAAAAACGCTATTACGGCGATGGCGATGATGAACGCCGATGTGTAGTTGGCCAAAAAGCGGCTGATGGCCTGTAGATGCCTGAGCATATCAGTGATGTGTTATGTTTTGCGTTAGCGTCACGGATAAAAAAGTGTTGGGCTATAAACGTGTTGCGTTATCCGCTGCGGGCGCAAATGTACGCCTTTTTGACGAGACAGCCAAATTTTAGGGGGAAAATGTTGGCGTAATCGGATTTTCTGCCTATCTTTGTCCGAACTCTAAAAAACAAGTTCTGAGCATATGAAAACTGCTGAGAAGCCGGAGGCGAGGTTTTTCGCCATGTGCGGCAAAAAGGAGATTGTGGTCAGAAGCGACGGGGGCGACCTCGCGGCATGTGACCTGGAGCGGCTGGAGCAAAGCTGCGGCTGCAAGGAGCGCTGCAATGAGGCGGAGAGCGGCATCGTGGCCTTGGCACTCGCTACGGAGGAGGGGCTGCCGGAAGGCTACCGGACCATGCCGCTGCGCTTCTACTGCGCCGACCACGCTGACGATGATGTGCTGCTGGCTTCGCGCGCCAAGGCGCTGCTGGAGTGGCAAGGCCTGACGCGCTACTGCGGCCACTGTGGCGGGCGGCTCGAGCAGCATCCTAAGCTCACGGCGCGCGTGTGCCCAGGCTGCGGCAACGTCATCTTCCCGCGCATCAATCCGTGCGTAATCGTGCTCGTGCACCGCGAGGGGAAGATTTTGCTGGCCCGTAATGTGAATGCGCAGAACGGACTCTATGCCTGCCTGGCCGGTTTTATCGAGGCGGGCGAGACGGCCGAACACGCTGTGGCACGTGAGGTAATGGAGGAGACGGGACTGCGCATCAGGAATCTGCGCTACTTCGGTTCGCAGAGCTGGCCTTTCCCTGCCCAGCTGATGATGGCCTACACGGCGGAATACGAGAGCGGCGAACTGACCCTGCAGGCCGACGAAATTGCCGACGCCCGCTGGTGCGACCCGCTCGACTTGCCTCCTGTCACGCCGTCGCGTGGCAGCATCGCCTACCGGCTTATCCAGGCCGCCGTGCATGAGGCACAGTCTAAAAGCCTTTGATTATAAAGAAACATCCCAAACTCTGCAAAATAGAGTTTGGGATGTTTCTATTTCAGTACTAAACAATAACCGGATTAGGTTTTTACTTTTATAGCTTGTTTTGCCGGCAGTTTGTTTCGCCAGAACTGAAAGACTTTCTCTCTTTAAGTCTGGTCTTCCTCAACGCCTGAGAAACCCGTTTCCTCACAGTTTGACGCGTATGTCTTGGTAGCGCTCTGGCACGGTGCGGTGAAGAACCTTGACAAGGTAGTCTTCGAGAATCTGCGTGTCTTTCATCTGATTGTCCTGCACGATGCGGCCATTACGCAGCATGCCGTTGCAACCGCCGCGGAGGAGGATAAAGTCGATGGAGGCTACGGTGTAGGCCTTCTGCGGGTCGAGTTTGAGCCACTGTTGCGTCTGCCGGTCAAGCACCTCGGCACCGTGGATGCGCCGTGGACCGTCGCCGATGCCCATAAACTCGCCGTCTTCAGCCCGGCACTCTACTACTGGCGTGGCGCTGAGGTCGACGTCAAAGCGGATGCCCGACAGCTGCGGATAGCTGCCGTTGTCGGCAGGGGCGCGGTAGAAGCCGAACTCGAGGGCATCGAGTATCTGCTGACCCGTGAACTCTGCCACGCAGACCTGGTTTTCGAAGGGGAAGGCGCCAAGCAACTCTTTGAACGTAATCTTGCCTGCAGGTATGCCGGCACGGATGCCACCGGCGTTAATCCAGCCGATATCGGCCTTCGTCATGACGCGGTAGGCATCGACCGTGAGCAGGCCAAGGTTGGTCTGACAGTTGCGGTCGTAGGTGTCGTGAGCGCGGTCAAAGCCACACAGGTCGAAGTCGGCGTGGGCGATGGCCGGCAGGTTGTCGAACGAGCCCTCAAAGCGCTGGATGAGCTCGCTGACGGCCTTGACCTGGTTGTTGTAGCTCGGCACGGCGATGAGATCGGCCGTGCACTGACCGCCCTGCGTGATGACGAGACGGCCTATGTGCTGGAAGTTGGAACCCGTAGAGACGAGCAGCACAGAGTCGCCGTCGGCATTGGTCATCTGCTGGTTGATGACGTGATGGGCGTGGCCGTCGAGCACGGCATTGAGGCCGCGTGTGCGCCGTATGGTTTCTTCAGAGGTCTCGATGGTAATCTCGAGGTCGCCCAGATGACCGAGCAGGATGACGACGTCGGCACCCAGGCGGCGCGTCTCGTCGATGTAGTGCTGTATAATGTCGTAGAAATGCGGACGACCGAAGGTGAAGATGTCGTTGCCCAGGCTGTCGACGAAGATTTCGGGCGAGTTGTTGGTCTTGGTGACGGGTGCTACGGCACCGATAAGGCCGACTTTGAGGTTGCCGAACTTGCGGACCACATAGGGTTTGTAGAGAAGCGAATCGGTGTGCAGGTCGCGGAAGTTGCAGAGCAGCGTCTCGGCGTGAAGGCTGTCGGTCAGCATCTTGAGCTGCTCGAGGCCGTAGTCGTACTCATGGTTGCCGAGCGTCACGTAGTCATAGCCGACAAGGTTCATCACGTCGATGGCGTACTTGCCGTGGGAAACGGAACACAACGGCCCGCCTTGCGCGAAGTCGCCGAGCGAAATGAGGTCGACGTAAGGTGTGATGCGCTGCATCTCCTGCTTGAGGGCTGCCATCTTGGGGTAGCCGACCATGCTGCCGTGCACATCATTGTCAAAAAGGATTACGACATCGTCGTCCGCAACGGGAGCCGCCACACTCGGGGCGGTGCAACAGAGCAACGTCAGCAGAACTGACTGAACATATTGTGAAATTTTAGTCATCGTGCTATAGGGATTTAGGCGCAAATATATGGATTTCTGCAGAAAAGTGAACAAATGCGCCCAAAAATTGTACGATTTTGTCAGTAAAACGGCCTGGTTTTTCATTGCGGCGGGTTTTGAACGCCATTTTTTACACGAATGGCTCAGATTTTTTCCAGCACGCGGATGGCCTCGTGTATGCTGTCGACCTGGTCGATGGTCACGGCACGGACACCGCCCTTGTCCTCGAGCCGGCAGCGGCGCGGATGGGCGCAGACGTACTGGATGACGCGGTCGCAGACATCGCCCGTGTAATAGTCGGGCGAAGTGGTGGTAAAGTAGCACTTCAGCCGGTTCTGCTTGAGTATCAGGCGCTCGAAGCCCAGCTCGCGGCCCAGGCGGCGCAGGCGGACCACCCGGATGAGTTCTTCGCCTTCCTTGGGTATTTTGCCGAAGCGGTCGATGATGCGCTGGCGGTAGGCTTCAACCTCGTCGGGCGTGGTGAGGTTGTCGAGTTCTTGGTAGAGGGCGATGCGCTCTGAGCTTTCAGGCACGTACTTCTCGCCGAAGCACACGTTGAGGTCGGTGTCGAGCGTACACTCTTCGGTGACGGTGTCGGCCGTCTTTTGCTCTTCGGCATAAAGCTGGCTGAACTCCTGCGTCTTCAGTTCGCGCACGGCCTGCTTGAGTATCTTGAGGTAGGCTTCGTAGCCCAGGTCGGCAATGAAGCCCGACTGCTCGCCGCCCAGCAGGTTGCCGGCACCGCGTATGTCGAGGTCTTGCATGGCCAGGTGAATGCCGCTGCCCAGTCCGGAGAAGTTCTCGATGGCCTGCAGTCTGCGCCGCGCGTCGCTGCTGATGGCGGTGTAGGGCGGGGTGAGCAGGTAGCAGAACGCCTTCTTGTTGGTGCGGCCCACACGTCCGCGCAACTGGTGCAGTTCGCTCAGGCCGTAGTTCTGCGCCTGGTTGATGATGATGGTGTTGGCATTGGGTATGTCGAGCCCGGCCTCGATGATGGTGGTGCAGACCAGCACGTCGTACTCGTGGTTGGCGAAGTCGAGGATGAGTTGCTCGACGATGTCGGGTTCCATCTTGCCGTGGGCAAAGGCCACGCGGGCGTCGGGCACGAGCTTCGTGATGCGGCTCACGATGTCGGGCAACTGCGACACTTTGTTGTGGAGGAAGAAGACCTGCCCGTTGCGCGACAGCTCGAAGTTGATGGCTTCGCGTATGATGTCGTCTTCGTCGCGGTGCACCTCGGTCTGGATGGGGTAGCGGTTGGCAGGCGGCGTGGCGATGACCGAGAGGTCGCGCGCACCCATCAGCGAGAACTGCAGCGTGCGCGGTATGGGCGTGGCCGTCATGGTCAGCGTGTCGACATTGAGCCGCAGACGCTTGAGCGTCTCTTTGGCCTTGACGCCGAACTTCTGCTCTTCGTCGATGATAAGCAGGCCGAGGTCCTGAAAGCGCACAGTCTTGCCCAGCAGTTTGTGTGTGCCGATGACGATGTTGATGCGGCCTTCGCGCAGGTCGTCGAGTATGGCAGCGGTCTGTTTGGCCGTGCGTGCTCGGGTCAGGTAGTCGACGCGGACGGGAAATTCCTTGAGCCGCTCGGAGAAGGTTTTGTAGTGCTGGAAGGCCAGCACGGTGGTGGGTACGAGCACGGCCACCTGCTTGCAGTCGTTGCAGGCCTTGAGCGCGGCGCGTACGGCCACCTCGGTCTTGCCGAACCCGACATCGCCGCACACGAGGCGGTCCATCGGCTTGTCGCTCTCCATGTCGCGCTTCACGTCTTGTGTGGCTTTGAGCTGGTCGGGCGTGTCTTCGTACATGAACGAAGCCTCCAGTTCGTGCTGCATCTGGCTGTCGGGGCTGTAGCGGAAGCCTTTTTCCTCGCGTCGGGCGGCGTAGAGGCCGATGAGTTCGCGCGCCATGTCTTTCATCTTCTCTTTCGTGCGCTCGCGCATGTGTTCCCAGCTGCCGCTGCCCAGGCGGGAAAGCGAAGGCGGTTCGGCATCGCGCCCGCGATATTTGGAGAGCTTGTCGAGCTGGTGGATGGAGACGAAGAGCAGGTCGTTGTTCTTGTAGATGAGCTTGACCATCTCCTGGAAGCGCTCTTCGCCCGTGGCAGGGTCTTTGCCCATAGGCATGTTGACGAGGCCGCCGAACTGCGCGATGCCGTGGTCGACGTGCACGATGTAGTCGCCTATCATAAACTCGCGCAACTCTTTGATGCTGAGCGCTATCTTGCCGCTGCGGGCGCGGTCGGACTTGAGGCTGTAGCGGTGGTAACGGTCGAAGATCTGATGGTCGGTGAAGTAGCAGTTTTTGGTGTCGTCGTCGACGAAGCCCATGTGGACGGTGCGTGGTATGCGCACCAGTGTGAAATGGTCGCCGCGGTCTTCGAAGATGGCCTCGATGCGGTCGAGCTGCTTGGGCGAGTCACTCAGGATGTGAAGCGTGTAGCCTTCCGACTGGTAGCGCAGAAAGTCCTGGGCGATGAGATCGAAGTTCTTGTGCCACTCGGGCTGCGGCGACGTGTGGAACTCGATGACCGTGTCGGCATGCCCGCCGTCGGCCAAAGGCGTGACTTTGTCGTTGATGATGATGGAGGAGAAGCGGTCGAAGGCCGTCCTGAAGCGCCCGGCGTCGACCAGCTTCTGCAGGGCTTTGACATCGCCCTCTTCGCTCTTGATGAGCTGCTCCGAGAGTTGCTGCGAACAGATGTCGGCCACGCGGTCTTTGACCCAAAGCGGGTCGCTCGAGATGACAATGGCACCGTCGTGCATGAACTCGGGCAGCGAAATGCCCTGCACCTCGGCGTCTTCGAACGAAGGGGAAAGGGTGACTTCGTCGAGCTGCTCGCGACTGAGCTGCGTGTCGACCTCGAAACTGCGCAGCGAGTCTATTTCGTTGCCGAAAAAGTCAAGACGGTAAGGGTATTCGTTGGAATAGCTGAAGACGTCGATGAGCGAACCGCGCACGGCAAACTGCCCGGGCTCGTAGACATAGTCGACGCGCTGGAAGCCCGTCTCGTTGAGCATGTCGACAACAAACTTGCTGTCGACTTTTTCGCCTTTGTGCAGGTGCAGGATGTTGTGCTGCACGCGTTCGGTGGTGGCTACCTTTTCGGCCAGCGCCTCCGGGTAGGTGACGATGGCCACGTTGCCCTTGTCGAGCGCCGTCAGCGACTCGTTGCGGAGCACGGCATTGGCACTGTCGAGCTGCCCGTACTTGATGCTGCGCTTGTAGCTGGAGGGAAAGAACGACACGCCCTCGCTGCCCGCTATTTGGCAGATGTCGTGGTAGAAATAGCCGGCTTGCTCTTCGTCGTCGAGTACAAAAAGGTACACGCCTGGGCAGGCGTTCTTGAGAGGCGCCAAAAATGTCGAGGCCGCCGAACCTTTCAGTCCCTTGAGCTGTATGACCTCTGCCGTGTCGGATTGTTTCTGCAGGCGGGCAAGCCGCTTGACGAGTGCATTGAAGCGGGGCTTCTGCAGCACCAGGTCTTTGATTTCCATCTTCTTTTCTATGAGTTTCCTACCCTACAAAACCGTTAATCTCTTCTTCGGATAATTCCATAAGTCATATATATATTGCCTCTATGTCCAATATCTCTGCCTTTTCAGTTTCCGTCGACGGCTTTGTAAATCGTCTTTTCGCCTTTGATCTTCAGTCCTTTGACCCGCTCGAGCACCTCGCCGGCCACCTCGCTGCGGATGGCGCAATAGCTGCAGTGGTCCATGACGTAGATTTTGCCCAGTTGGGTGCCGTCTATGCCGCCGCTGTGGGTGAAGAAACCGACGATGTCGCCCTTCGAGATTTTCTCTTTCTTGCCGCGGCCGATGTAGACGAGCGTGAAGGCCGGAGGCGTGGCTACCTTGCCTTCAGGACGCTTGCGCGCCGAGAAGTAGGGGAGGTTGTCGTCGACAAACTCGGGCAGAAACTCGCCCGGCCCGACTATCAGATAGGCCGTGCCGTCGGCGCCGGCGCGCGCTGTGCGGCCGTTGCGGTGCGTGATGGCCTCTTCGTTGGCTGGCAGATGATAGTGGATGATGTGCCGCACCTCGGGAATGTCAAGTCCGCGGGCCGCCAGGTCGGTGGCAGAAAGAACGCGCACGCAGCCGGCACGCAGCCGGATGAGGGCTTTGTCGCGAATGTCCTGTTCCATGCCGCCGTGGTAGAGGGCGCAGCCGATGCCCTGGTCGGCGAGGTAATGTGCGATGCGCTCGGCGCTCTCGCGGTAGTTGCTGAACACGATGGCCGGTCCATCGTCGGGCAGGCTGAGCAGCAGGTTGCGAAGCGTCTCGAGCTTGTCGGCAATGGGCGAGGCCACACGGTATAGGCGCAGCCGGCCTTCTTCGTCAGGCTGGGCGGTGTAGTCGAGCTGGCGGTATGGCTTGAAGTTAATCCACGGGGCAATGGGTGTGGCGTGTGTGGCAGAGGTCAGGATGCGGAGTTTGAGCCCGATGCAGCGGCTGATGATGGCCTGCATCTCTTCCTCGAAACCAAGTTCGAGGCTTTTGTCGTACTCGTCGAGCACGAGTTGCGAAAAGTCTTTGGGGACGATGCGCTGCCGCTCAATGTGGTCTTTGAGTCGGCCGGGTGTGCCGATGACGATGCAGTTGGGGTTGGACTGAAGCGACTCAAGCCGCTGCACCTCGATGCGGGCGTCGTGACCACCATAGCACACGGTGCTGGGCAAACCCAGCTTGCGCGCCACCTCGCCAATCTGCTGGGCCAGTTCGCGGGAGGGAACGATGACCAGTGTCTTGCCGCCCAGAGCCATGAGAGGCAGCAGAAAAGCCACCGTCTTGCCGCTTCCTGTGGGCGACAGGAGCAGCACGTTTTGACCCGAAACAACCGTTTCGAGCATTTCTTCTTGCATTGCATTGAGGCGTTCGAAACCTAAAGCCCCGACCGCCTTTTCCTTTAAATCATTCAGATTCATGGCGCAAAGATACGCCTTTTTGCCGAAACCGCAGTACAAATGGACCGAAAAAATGATTTTTTCACCTGCTCTGTCCGCCATTCGGATATTTTGCTTTATATTTGCGCCACGGATATTTGCATCAGTTCATGTTATTGTCCGCCGTTTTTTTGACCGTTATATTTTTGAATGTGATACGGATTGCAGTCTTTTGACCATTGTCATGATGTGGAGATATTTGCTGCCCATAGCGTTGTTGTCAGGCCTCGTCTTCGACGTCCAGGCCCGCGGCAGCATTGTCATCGACAAAGACCGTATGACGCTCACCATGACGCAGGACGGCGACACGCTGATGCATTGCCCCATCTCATGCGGACGGGGCTGGGGACCGAAGCAGCAGGACGGCGACATGCGAACGCCCGAGGGCGACTACCGCATCGTCTCGGTGACTGATAGCCGCAGCTGGGGGCACGACTTCGGCGACGGCCAGGGCTACATCCGGCATGCTTACGGCCCGTGGTTCGTCAGACTGAACGCAGGCTACGGCATCGGCATACACGGCACGCACGACCCTGCTTCGATGGGACTGCGTGCCTCGGAAGGCTGCATCCGCCTGCGCAACGACGACTTGCTCACCCTTTATCCGTACCTTTATGTCGGGATGCCGGTGCGGATTTTGCCCGACACTTTCCAGCCTCTTCCCGCGCCTTCGGTCGGCTTGCTTGCCGTGCCGGAGAGTCAGTGCTTTGACCATAAAAACGGTTTGGAAGGCAAGGTCGTTTTGTCTGGCAAAACTGGTTTGGCAGGCAACGACCGTTTGGGAAAAAAGTAAGACAAGAGTTATGATTTCACGCGAAAGCCTTGAGACCGCCTATTGCTTCCTGCACCAGAAGCAGCGGGTGTACGAATATTCGGGCATGGACTGGCAGAAGGACGACATCGAGTGCGCCATTGCCTCGTATGTCGACACGATGCCCTGCGAACTGTATGCGCTGATTGCCAAGGGCCGGCCTGACTTTCTGCTCTGTCACTCGCGTTTCGGCGATGATATGAAAGAGGCTGTCGATACGCTGGAAAAGCTGTGCTTCCCCGCGGAAGGAAAGTTGTGAAGCGGCTTCCCCCTTATAAAAAGTTGTGAAGCGTTTTCCCCTGATTGGTAAAAGGAATTTTGAAATTTGCTTTTCCTTCCGAGAAGAAATTAAGTTGGTTCTTCCTTTCAGAAGGAAGGCCTTGCAGCTTGTTCCCTGTGCAGATGTGCATGCCTATCTTCAGACCGAGGCGGTCGGCTTCGTGCAGGGCAAAGTTCACCATCTGCCACCATTCGGGCGTGAGCTGACGGAGTGTGCCGCCCAGTTCGGGGGCGCGGTCCGGGCCGTAGATGGGCACGAGGTAACAGCCGCCCAGGCCTTCGTAACGCATGGCTTCGAGGTCGGCTGTGATGCCACGGCGGCTGACGGCACCGTGCATCCAGTACCAGAAAGTCCAGGGACGGGCGTCTTCGTCGGCATCGGGCCGGTAGAGTGTTTCTCCGCAGGCGGGAGAGGGGCTGCAGGCGCAGAGCGTGAGAATGAGAGAAAGCAGCAGCTTGGAGCGGTGCATAGTGAGTTGAGGTTAGTGTGCAGGCTTTGGCCGAAGCCAGGCTTATGTTAATAGCCAAAGTTTTTAATAGCTAAAGCCAAGTTTTAGATTAAGGGCTAAAACTTGGCTTTAGAAAGAGTGAACCGGTCTTTACGCCAATTCACCGATAAGCGTGGCGGACGAGGCATCGGTGACGAGCACTTTGACCAAATCGCCGGGCTTGGCATTGCCTTTGGCAAAAACGACCATCTTGTTCTGCTGGCTTCGTCCGCACATCTGTTCGCGGCTGCGCTTCGAGTAGCCTTCGACCAAAACCTCATAGGTCTTGCCGATGTCGCGGCGGTTGGAGGCGAGAGAGAGTTCGTTTTGCAGGGCGATGATTTCGTTCAGACGGCGTATTTTTTCCTCTTCCGGCACATCGTCCTCAAAGTGACGTGCGGCGTAGGTGCCCGGACGCTCGGAGTATTTGAACATGAAGGCGGAATCGTAGCCCACTTCGCGCATCAGACTCAGCGTCTCGGCATGGTCTTCGAGCGTCTCGCTGCAGAAGCCGCAGAAAACATCGGTCGAGAGTCCGCAGTCGGGCAGTATGCGCTTGACGGCAGCGATGCGGTCCAGGTACCATGCCCGGTCGTACTTGCGGTTCATCTTCTTGAGTATACGGCTCGAACCGCTCTGCACCGGCAGATGCAGGTGGTGGCAGATGTTGGGGTGTGCGGCCATGGCGAGCAGTATCTTGTCGGACATGTCTTCGGGGTTGGACGTAGAGAAGCGTATGCGCATGTCGGGGGCGGCGTCGGCCACAATGCCGAGCAGGTCGGCAAAGTCGGTGCCTTCCTGCCGCTCTTCGTTGCAGTACCGGTAGCTGTTGACGTTCTGACCGAGCAGGGTGACTTCCTTGAATCCCTTGCCGCGCAGGTCGGCCACCTCGTTGAGAATGCTCTCCACGCTGCGGCTACGTTCGCGGCCACGGGTATAGGGGACGATGCAGTAGGTGCAGAAATTGTTGCAGCCGCGCATGATGCTGACGAAGCCCGAGATGCGGCTGTTGCCGATGCGCGTCGGGATGATGTCGCGGTAGGTCTCGGTTGTGGAGAGCTGCACGTTGACGGCTTCCTGGCCCTGCTCGGCAGCTGCGATGAGGTTGGGAAGGTCGAGGTATGAATCCGGTCCGGCCACGAGGTCGGCGCCTTGCGAGATGAGTTCTTCACGCACACGTTCGGCCATACATCCGAGCACGCCTACCAGCAGCCTCCCCTGGGCCTCTTCGCCCTTGGCCGTCTTGCGCTTGTTGTTGAGCGACTGGAAGAAGCGCAAGCGTGAGTAGATTTTCTGTTCGGCATTGTCGCGCACCGAGCAGGTGTTGACAAAGACGGCATCGGCCTCCTCGATGTCGCTGCACATCTCGTATCCGGCCATCTGCATGATGCTGGCCACAACCTCGCTGTCGGCGACATTCATCTGACAGCCGTATGTTTCAATAAAGAGTTTCTTCATGTTGCTTTTTGTTAAATTAGCCTAAACCTCTTTAGCGCAAGGGGGCGGCATTTTGCAAATTTTTGTAAAAACACTACCTTTGCCACGCCAATCAGGTGCGTATTGCCTTGATAGGGTAGGTATTGTATTTGTTGCCCGACTGCAGGTTTTTGCAGCGCAAAGGTATATATTTTTTGCCGAACGAACAAATTTTGAGTATGAATTATCCTAAAATGACCGCTGAGCAGGCGGCAGCGATGATAGAGAACGGCCAAACGGTCAGTGTCAGCGGTTTTACTGCAGCAGGCAGTCCGCGTGTAGTCACGGCCGCTTTGGCCGTCAAGGCTGAGGCCGAACATGCAGCCGGACGCCCCTTCAAAATCAACCTTTTTACCGGTGCTTTGACCAACGAATGTGTGGACGAGGCTTTGGCCAAAGTCCATGCCATCGACAAGCGTATGCCCTTCCAGGGTTCGCCGGTCATGCGCGCCGGCATCAACGCCCGCGAAATCAACTACTTCGATATGCACTTGAGCGTCGTGGGCCAATATCTGCGCTACGGGTTTTTGGGCAAAATCGATTACTGCATCATCGAGGCGCTCGACATCAACGATGAGGGCGAAATCGTCCTCTCGGGCGGCATAGGTTGTGTCGAGACTTATGCGCAGATGGCCAGCAAGATCATCATCGAGCTCAACTCGGCCTACGATGCGCGCATCAAGGGCCTGCACGACATCTACATTCCGGCCACCCCGCCCCATCGCCGCGAGATACCCATCTACGAACCGCAAGACCGCGTGGGCAGTCCGGTGCTCAAGGTCGACCCGCGCAAGGTGGTAGCTGTGGTCGACTGCAACTACCGCTACGGCGTCAAGCCGTTCAATCCCGTCGATGAAACGACGGCGCGCATAGGCAAGCACGTGGCCCAGTTCCTCATCGGCGAACTGAAAGCGGGGCGCATCCCGGCCGAGTTTCTGCCTTTGCAGAGCGGTGTGGGCAATGTGTCGAACGCCATCCTCCACGAACTGCAGCAGGCCACCGAGATTCCGCCTTTCAAACTCTACACCGAGGTGCTGCAGGACCAGGCCATCGACCTCATCGACATGGGACGCTGCACGTTCGCCTCGACGGGCGCTTTGGCCCTGAGCGATGCCGTCTACGACAAGGTGATGGACAATATCGAGTTCTACAAGCAGCACATCGTGCTCCGTCCGTTCGAGATATCTAACCATCCCGAGGTGGTGCGCCGGTTGGGCATCATCTCAATCAACACGGCGCTCGAAGTGGACCTCTTCGGCAACGTCAACTCTTCGCACGTGCTCGGCACCAAGATGATGAACGGTGTGGGTGGCGCGGCCGACTTTGCCCGTAATGCCTACATCTCTATCTTCATCTGCCCGAGTGTGGCCAAGGGCGGCAATATCTCCGCTATCGTGCCTTATGTGTCGCACGTCGACTCGTCGGAACACAGCGTGATGTGCATCATCACCGACCAGGGTGTGGCCGACCTGCGCGGTCTCTCGCCCGTGCAGCGCGCCGAGGTCATCATCGAGCACTGCGCCCATCCGTCTTACCGCCCGCTGCTGCGCGAGTACCTCAAACTGACTGACGGCATCCCAGGTCACACGCCCCTGTCTTTGCACCACGCCTTCTCTTTCCACGAGGAATTTATGCGGAGCGGGGACATGCACAATGTGAAGTTTGAAGTGCCAAACAATGAAAAATCCGTACAAAGTTGAACAAAATTGTACAAAAAACAGCAGAATCGGCAGGGTTTGTTTTGAACTCTGCCGATTTCTTTTTACCTTCGCGGACAGTAGGCACTGGTGCCCGATGCCTTTATGAATTATACCATAATATTTTTTTCGGAATCTTGGTACACAATCTATCAGTACTACGAATTCTATTAGTTCAACGAAAAGACAAGTTTTATATACTGCAATGACAAACCACAAAAGACTATTGATGATATCGGCCTTTCTGGTCGTGCTGTCATCCTCTATGGTAGCGCCGAGGGCGATCGCTGCCGACACTGACGTTCCGTCGCGCGGCTGGTATGCCGGTCTTGAGGGCGGTCTGCCGTTCGGTGTGAGCACTTTCTCGAGCTTCGCTTACGACAAGACACGACCGGGATGGACGGCCGGACTGTATGGCGGTTACCGTTTCAATCCGGTGCTTTCGGCCGAACTGGTGGCCAAATACGGTGGCTTGAAGCTCGCCGTGCAAGACTGCTGCGCTACGCGGGAATACTGGTTGGGTGCCGACGGTGTGCGGTATAATGCAGC
The DNA here is from genome assembly GCA_963624265.1 of bacterium. Lineage (GTDB taxonomy): Bacteria > Bacteroidota > Bacteroidia > Bacteroidales > UBA3663 > Liminaster. Next base: position 15,835 of record CAVFPF010000005.1, read on the forward strand.
CGTGCTCGGCATGGAAGGCTACAACTACCGCGACCTGCAGAGCAAGGTCAGCATGGGGCAGTACGGCGCACGCCTCAATGTCAACGTGCTCGGCTTCTTCAAGCGCACACGCCAAAGCCGCTGGGCTGTCGACCTCTCGCCGCATCTCTATGCCGTGAGCACCAAGTCTTCACTCCAGACTATGGACGGCGGCAAGGATTTCCTGTCGCACGACACAAAGTGGCATCTCGGCTATGGCGGCGATGTGCGCGGCGCTTACTTCATTACCCCGCAGTTGCAAGTTGGCGTCTATACGGGTTTGACCGCCTTGACGGGCAGCAAGATGGACGCTATGCCAAAATACCGCCACAAAAACAACTTCGTGTGGGAGAGTGGCTTGCGTCTGGGCTTCCTCTTCGGCAAGGAAGAAAACACCACACCGTCAGGCAATGCTTCGGTCGCCACTACACCCGAACCCGAGCGCACCGTTTGCCCGGACGAAACGGAAGCTCCCGCTGAGGCCGCACCCGTCAATCAGGTGTCTGTCGAACCGGTCAAAGAGCCGGCTGCATCGTCTGCCGACGAGAACGCTGAGGGCGACAAGGCAGAAGCCGTCACCTTCCCCGACATCTATTTCGGCTTCAACCGTATCGGCGTGTCGGCCTCCGAGACTACGAAGCTCCAGCGTATTTTCGACACTCTTCAGTCTAATCCTGATATGAAGGTCTGTGTCAAGGGCTGGTGCGACACGAGAGGTCCGGCTTCGGTCAACAAGATCTACTCTCGCCAGCGTGCCGAGGCAGTCAAGGCATGGCTCGTCAAGCGCGGCATCAGCGCCGACCGCATCGAGGCCATCGGTATGGGCAGTGACACTGAGGCTCAGGATGCAGCCAAGGCCCGTCGCGCTTCGACCGAACAGCAATCGGAATCAGACAGATAGTATCGTGGGTATATAACGTGTATTATCCAAAATGGTTCACGATAAAAGACCATATATATAATAATGTAGGCAATGAAGAAAACTAAGCAAAATAACACGAAACTGTGGGTGCGGGCACTCTCGTGGTGTCTGCCATTGACCCTGCTGACTGCATGCGACAAGGACGCGCACGATGGCGAGACGGGCGGCCTGTCGGTAGCGCTTGCCTGGCAAGATGAGAGCGAAGCTGTCGACATAACCGGCCTCCGTCTGTGGATATACGATGTTGCCATGGGCGCGCCTGTCAGCAACTTGCAGTATGACGATGTGCGCCAACTCTCAGCCCAACGTTTTCCTTTGGAAGCCGGACAATACCGCATTTTGGCTACTGCCAACCTGGAGTCTCCGCTCGTGGTTGTTGGTACTGATAAGATGGACGAATTGCTCCTGACGCCAACCAGCCCGCAAGCCTCCCCGCAACAGGCTTTCTACGGAGTGGCCGACGTTACGGTAAGAGGTTCGGATTGCGTAACCCTCGTGACCGACTCTCTGCGGTACGTTTTGGCCGAACTTACTGTCACGCTCAACAATGCGCCCGCTTCGGCTGTCTTGACGGGTAGGGTGAAGAATGCAGCCAGCGGTTTCTATCCGTGTATAGCCGATGCCGACGGTGACTACGGCAAGTCGCACGCCTCTGCCGACGAGGTAAACATACCTGCGGCTGCAGCGCAGGGCACTGTGCTGGAGACCGACACCTTGCGGCTGATGCCGACCAAGGACGGCGAGAGTTGTTCCCGGTTGTCGTTCCATATCTCCACGGCCAATGGCGTCGGGAACGATTTCGAGATTGAGGCACCTGTCATGAAGCCGGGCCGGAAGTATCGGATAACGCTCGACTACCACAACATACGTCCCTTTATGCATCTCTCGGGTTGCACCATCGACGACTGGACGGAAGGGTGGACGTACGAAAGCGAAATCCTTAATCCCGAGAACTGACCCCACCTATCCGGTGACTGGCACACATACATCACAACCCAAGAATATTGATCATTCCAGGAATATAAATAGTAAAACTATATTATTATGAAAAGAATCCTTATCCCATCGCTCCTTGTAACCATGACTTTTGGTTTGAACAGCTGTGGCAACGAAGAGAACAGCCACTCCGTCTCTTCTGAATATATCACGGTCTCTACCGAAATCAACGCCCTGACCCGTGTGGCAACCGATGCCACCACTGGCACGCAGACTTTCGAGAACGGTGACC
>CAVFPF010000006.1:0-21347 GCA_963624265.1 bacterium
AGTTAAACCTTGCAACGCCGATGGTACTGCCAACGCGGGAGAGTAGGAAGCGGCCCCTTACATGAGAGAGGAGATTCGATAACAGAGTCTTCTCTCTTTTTTGTATTATACTTCTTACTTTTTTCCCTTTTCTTAATTTACTATCTTTGTTTCTTTCCCTTATTCACCTTGTTCTTGGTTCCCTTTTCGCCGTTCCCTATCTTTGTTCCCTTTTCGCCGTTCCCTATCTTTGTTTCCTTTTCTTTGTTCACCCGCTTCTTGTTTCCCCTTTTTCTTTACGTCTTCCTCTCTACTTGCTCTTCTCTTTATTATGGTATAATGCTTAATCCTAGTCAAATTTATTACTAACTTTCTACTTAATGTCAGATTTTTTCATGACATTGGTATACTTCTCAAAATTTATGCTTAAATTTGCCATGTCGTTTAAACTCAAATTTGATTCTGATGGACTCGAAAAGGCTTATGCTTCTTGGTGGAATACGCTACCTTATTCCTGTGATTAAGGCCGCGCATGAAATGGGATATTACGTCATTACTGCAGATTATCTGCCTGACAACATCGCCCATAAATATTCTGATGAGTATGTCAATGTCAGCATTATCGATAAAGAGGCTGTCCTGCGTGCTGCTCAAGAAAAAAAGATAGACGGCATAATGTCTTTTGGCGTCGATCCAGGAGTCGTTGCTGCGTCTTATGTGCAAAACAAAATGGGATTGCCGTCCTTCGGTCCATACGAATCAGTCTGTATCTTGCAGAACAAGGACCGATTTCGAAAATTTCTGTGTGACAATGGTTTTAATGTTCCTAAAGCATTTTCCTTTTGTACGAAAGATGAGGCCCTTTCAGCCCAGCACAAGTATCAATATCCGGTCATCGTCAAACCTACTGATTCTGCCGGAAGTAAAGGGGTAACGAGAGTAGACTCGTGCAATGAAATGGAGTCGGCTATTGATAGTGCGTTCGCACATTCTATCTCACATCGCATTATTGTTGAAGATTTCATCGAGAAACAAGGTTTTTCTTCTGACTCTGACAGTTTTTCTCTTGACGGTCAACTGAAGATTGTGACGTTTTCTGCGCAAAGATTTGACGGAAAGGCTGCAGGTATATATGTTCCGGCAGCTTATTCATGGCCTTCGTCTATGACCGGCCAACAGGAAGAAGAACTCCATTCGGAACTTCAGCGCTTGCTCCACCTCCTCCACATGAATACTTCCATCTATAATATTGAGACTCGTGTCGGTGTTGACGGCAAGACCTACATTATGGAGGTGTCTCCCCGTGGTGGTGGAAACCGTTTGGCAGAGATGTGGCGATATGCGACGGGTGTAGACATGATATCTGCCTGCGTACGTGCCGCAGTGGGCGACCCCGTAGGCGATATCTCCCCACGGCCTCTCAACGGTCACTGGGCGGAAGTGATTCTTCATGCTGAATGCGCTGGCGCTTTTGACCATGTCGACATAGCAGAGGAAATGCGTCCATACGTTGTGGAAGAAGACCTTTGGGTATCTGCAGGCGACATGGTGGAGTGTTTCGATGGCGCGAACCACGCTATCGGTACCTTGGTTATGCGGTTCGAGTCTGATGAGCAACTTAACAAAGCTATGTGTCAAATCTCCTCCTGGTGCCATGTAGAAGTCAACCCATAACACTTTGTAAAAATAGAAGTATGCCGAAAATAGCCATTATAGGAGCCTCATCGGGACAGTTGCCACTATGCCGGAAAGCGAAGCAACTGAACCTGGAAACTTATTGCTTCGCTTGGGATAAAGGAGCTGTCTGCAAGGAGATTGTGGATCACTACTATCCAATTTCCATCTCTGAAACGGATGAAATAGCAGCAATATGTAGAAGAGAAGGTGTCGAAGGTGTTGTGTCTAATACATCGGACCGAACAGCTGAAGCCGTTGCCAAAATAGCAGAGAAACTTCATCTAAACGGAACTAATTACGATATCCTCCATTCTTTGCATGACAAATACAAAGTGCGTGCCCTTACTGAGCATGTGGCAGGTCTTGGGATTACAAAGTTCTATAAGTATCGTGGTTATGATGAAGGCTTGTATCCTTGCGTAGTGAAACCTTGTGAAGGCTCAGCGAAAGTCGGTGTCTCTTTTGTGAGTGATGCTGAAGGTTTTGCTGAGGCTATTGGCTATGCCCAAGCGGACGGTAATCGTGATATACTGATAGAAGAGTACATTACGGGCAAGGAACTGTCGGTGGAGAGCATCTCCTACCATGGCAGACACTATGTGTTGCAGATCACGGATAAGGATAGCGGGCCGGCTCCGCATTTCGTCGAACTTGGCCATCATCAGCCTGCAGTCCTGCCGGTTGGTGTTGAAGAAAAGATAAGGTCGGTAATTCCATGTCTTCTTTCTGTCATCGGCTATACTGACGGAGCCTCGCACGTGGAGATAAAGTATAATGGGGGGGAAATATACTTGATAGAAGCGAATCTGCGTGGAGGTGGAGACGAAATATCCAATACTTTGGTGCAGTTGAGCACTGGCATTGACTATCTCAAGTGTATGATAGATGTGGCTTTAAATCGTTTTGAACCTCCGGTTTTGTCTGAAAACGCCTGTTCCGGCATCTATTATTTGTGTAGACAAACAGCAGACTTGCTTCCATTTTTCAAAAAAGCAAGCTCACAACCTTGGTGTGTACGAAGTGCTATTTGGTCGGAGAATTTGCAAGAAAGCCATTCCAATTACGAAAGAAACGGTTATGTCTTGTACAAAGCGAACCATAAGATAACAACTAAAGACATAGAACAATGAAAAAACTTGTAGTAGTGTTTGGTGCGACAGGCAATCTCGGTGCACATATTGCTCTGCATTTGCACAGTTTGGGCTATGCCGTGATTCCAGTAGGACATCGAAAGCACGACAACGGATTCTTTGCGGACTATGGAATGCCCTATGTCTCAATGAATATTGAAAATGCGGACGATTTTTGTGCTCTGCCGACAAAAAATGTATTTGCCGTTGTACATTTTGCCGGTATATTGCCAGCCGTGATGAAAGGTTTTGATGCTACCCCTTATGTTCAATCTATCATTCAAGGTACACTGAATGTTTTGGAATATACCCGCCAAGTTGGTGCTGAGAGGATTGTCTTTCCGCAAACCTTGTTTGATGTACGCTATCTATTTGGCTCGAAAGTACCTATTCCGGCAGATGCAGTTCGGAAGGTGCCGGAAGGAGACCACTGGATGTATGTCATTGCTAAAAATGCTGCCGTTGATATGATAGAACACTATTACAAGGCATTCGGTATAAAGCGTTTTGTCTTACGGTTGTCTCGCATATATCTCTATCATCCTAATCCTTACACCTTTACTAATGGGAAGAAGGTTATGGTATCAGACAGAATGCTTATTTACAAGGCAATGAAAGGTGACCCTATTGAGGTGTGGGGCAATCCTGATTGTCTGTTGGAAACCATATGTATTAAGGATTTCCTTCAGATAGTGGAGAAGTGTTTGACAGCCCATGTGGATGGTGGCATCTATAATGTCGGCAGTGGAGGAACAACTTTAGGTGAGCGCATCAAAGGTATTGTGGATGTGTTTTCTCCTAAGGACCATCCCTCACCGATGCTCTATAGGCCAGAAAAACCCAACGGAACGCAGTTCGTGCTTGATATAAGTAAGACAAGAAATGAATTGGGATACGAACCGCGTTGTTCATGGCGAGATTACCTGCTGGATTTTAAGCATGATATGGAAACCGAGCCAATGGCTAAGATTTGGGGGCATGAACGGGATTATATAGGCTAGTAAAATATTTCCAGTTGGGTAGTAAAATATTTCCAGTTGGGTAGCAAAATATTTCCAGTTAGGCAGCAATGTACCCCCTCTCTAACGCCCCGTCACAGTCCCTGTAATTTTTTATCCTGTATTCTTGTTGCTTTCGGAAAAATTTCGTATCTTTGCACCGTCAAGGCCGTGAAAGGAGGGTTTGAGCCCGATCTTAAAAGAACTACCTCGCCGCTCAGCACGATCAAGCATATTGCAATTCAGCATACTATGAGTAGAAAAGCATTGAATATTCTCTTCCTAACCCTGCTGCTTGTGGCAGTGGAAGGGGGCGGTGTGCCGGAAGTGCAGGGTCGGGAACGTATGGAACTGGCAGGACAGTGGCGCACGAACCTCGGCGAATGCAGCCTGCCTGGTACGACCGACGAGAGCCACCTGGGCGGCGGCCTGCACCCGACCGACGTGGACTATCAGCTGACGAGGCTTTGGCCCTATGTCGGGGCGGTTGTGTACGAAAGGGAAATCATGGTGCCGCCGACAATGGCCGACCGGCCGCTGCAACTTTGGATGGAACGCACCAAGCCGAGCCGCTTGTGGGTGGACGGCGATAGCATAGGTCGTCGAGACCATCTCTACGCGCCTCACGTCTATCGGATTACGGGACTCGCCGAGGGCCGGCACACGCTGCGCATCGCGGTGGACAATGGTCCGCAGTCTGTGCCAACCGAGATACAGGGCTCGCATGCCTGGACTGATGCCACGCAGACCAATTGGAACGGCATCCTGGGCGAATTTTACCTCGAGACTTTGCCATCTTTGCGCCTCGACAACGTGCAGGTCTATCCGGATGTGGACAGGAACAGCATACGGGTCAGATACAGGGTGGGAAGCGAAAACCGTCAGCCGGCCCGCTTCGTGCTGAGCGTCTATAGGGCAGACGAGCAGGATAAAGCAGGGGATAAGGACAAAGTCGGCGGTAAGAATAATGCCGGTGAAAAAGCGCCGGTGGCCAAGCGCGTGGTGGTGACGGCAGATGTGCCCGAGGGCGAAAGCACCTATACGGCAGAGGTGACCTTCGACGTGAAGCCCGAGTTATGGAGCGAGTTCCATCCCGCACTGTACCGACTCCAACTGACTTCGACGGCTGAAGTGACCGGAGAGTGCGATACGGCTACAGTGACGTTCGGCATGCGCAAACTGGAGGTGGATGGACGCCGACTGAAACTCAACGGCAACTACATCTTCCTGCGCGGCAAGCACGATGCTTGCGTCTTCCCGCTTACGGGTTACGCTCCGATGGATGTGGAGTCGTGGGAGAAGGTGCTGCGCACGGCCAAAGCCTACGGCATCAACCACTATCGGTTCCACAGCTGGGCGCCGCCTAAGGCTGCGTTTGAGGCAGCGGACAGGGTGGGTATCTACTTGGCACCGGAACTGCCGCTGTGGGGCACCATCGACCCGTCGCGCACGACGCTCAACGAATTCCTAAGGCGGGAGGGAAGCATGCTCCTCGACTGGTGCGGCAATGCGCCCTCCTTCTGCATGATGGGCTTGGGCAACGAGCTTTGGGGCGACGTCGACGAGATGCACCGGTGGCTGGATGCCTTCCGCGCCGAGGACGGCCGTCACCTATACAACTACGGGTCGAACAACCAGCTGGGATGGCAAGGTCCGCATGACGGCGAGGACTACTACACCACGTGCCGTGTGGGCGGCAAGGTCGACCAAAGCGACGCTGACCCGCGCATAGTGCCGGAAGCACGTTACAGCAGTCATGTGCGTTCGAGCTTCTCGTTTGCCGATGCCGACGGGGGCGGCCTACTCAACAAGATGCGGCCCAACACCCGACGCAACTACCGGCAAGCCATTCTGGCGTGTCCGCGCCCTGTGATCAGCCACGAGACGTGCCAGTTCCAGATCTGGCCAGACTTTGAGCAGATAGACAAGTATACGGGCGTGCTTTATCCGTACAATCTGGAGGTCTTTCGCGACAGACTGGACCAGGCCGGATTGGGTCGCTATGGCAAGGCGTTTGCCAAGGCCTCGGGCCTATGGAGTGTGGCTTGCGACAAGGCCGACATCGAGTACTGTCTGCGCACACCCGAGATGTGCGGTTATCAGATGCTGGACCTGCAGGACTATCCCGGTCAGGGCTCGGCGTTGTGTGGCCCGCTCGATGCCATGATGGAGAGCAAGGGCATCGTGACTGCGGACGAATTCAGGGAGTTTTGCTCTCCGGTCGTGCCTTTGGCCCTGATGGACAGCCTCTGCATCAGCACAGCGCAGGGGACGCTGACACTGGATGTGTCGGTGTTCAACTACAGCGAGTCGGATTGGATGGAGTCGGTGTGCTGGACGCTGACCGGCAAAGGTTGTCGCCTTAAGGGCAAAATCGGCCCGGTCTCTGTGGGGCAAGGCGACGTCGCCCATGTGGGCAGTGCGTCGGTCAGCCTCGCGAAGATAAAGAAAGCGCAACGCATGACCTTGACTTTGACTACGGGTGCCTATCGCAACACGTACAACTTATGGGTCTACCCCGAATCGGCACAGATGGAGTCAGCGTATGTGTCTGGAAAGGCCTTTGTGTCGGAAAAAACTCCCGGGTTGGAGTTGGCACATAAGCCAGAGACGGCCTTTATTGAGACCGATACGCTCGACGCAGCCACGGCACGCCGGCTAGAGGAGGGCGCTACGGTGTTGCTTACGCCAAAAGCGGCCCAAAACACGGTCGGCCCCTTGTTTACCAACGACTACTGGAACTATGCTATGTTCAAGACCATCTCGGAGAACAACCGCAAGATGGTGAGTCCCGGCACGCTGGGCTACCTCATCGATAGCCGACACGGGGCGCTGGCTTCGTTCCCAACCGAAACGCACACGGACTGGCAGTGGTGGTGCATTGCCCAGCACACACGCCCGCTCATCCTAGACGGCTCTCCGGCAGAACTGCATCCCATAGTGCGTGCCATCGACAACGTGAACCGCTGCCACAACATGGGCGTGCTTATGGAACTGCGTGTGGGCCGTGGCCGGCTGATGCTGTGCATGTGCGACCTACAAGCCATCTCGACGTGGACGGAGGGAAGAGCCTTTGCCCGTTCTATTCGCCAGTATATGACATCTCGGGCTTTCAACCCCACCGACACCCTCTCTGTGGTCCAACTGCGGGCACTGCTGGACGGGGAGCGGCACGAAGAGAACATACAAGGCGTGGAGAATATCTCCGACTATGCCCAGCCGTAACATCAAGTGATGAGACGAGGCCTGGTCATTTATTCTCCCAGTCTTGCTCGCAAATTCGCCCTGCTTTGTCCGGTATTTCTCCTGTCATAGTCCTTTGTTCTCTTGACTTTGTCTGTCATTTCTCCCGGCATTGCTTGCCTTTGTGCAAAAAAAGAGGCCGATGAAGCGCGGTGTCAAAAAAAGTGCGTATCTTTGCACGCTTGGATTTTTTACTTACACATATGGAAGAGCAACAGACCATACAAAGCGGAGCACTGGCTGAGCGAGTCATCCGCAACTTGCAGAAACGGCACTACGAGGCTTACTACTGCCACGACGTACAGGATTTGCGCGATACGGTGCGGAACCTGATACCGGAGGGCAGCAGCGTCACTTGGGGCGGTTCGGCCACAATACGCGATACGGGTGTGACGACGATGCTCAAGGCCGGTAATTATGAGGTTTATGACCGCGACGACGTCAAGACGCCCGAGGAGAAGGTGGCCATATACCGCAAGGCCTTCGAGTGCGACTATTACCTTTCGGGCATCAATGCCATCAGCGAGTCGGGCATCATAGTCAACATAGACGGCAACGGAAATCGTGTGGCCGCCATTACTTGGGGACCTAAGCACGTCATCCTGGTGGCCGGACTCAACAAGGTCTGCCCGGATACGGAGTCTGCCATCCGGCGCGCCCGCGAGGTGGCAGCCCCGCTCAACATGAAGCGTTTCAACCTTAATACGCCCTGCGCAAAGACGGGCCTCTGCCAGGACTGCCTGTCACCCGACTCGATATGCAACTACTTCTCGATACTGCGGCAGTGTCATCCGGCAGAACGCATCACCGTCATCCTTGTAGACGGCGTATTGGGATATTGACCCTACAATCAACAAGATCAGCCAATGAAACCCAAAAGCATAAAAGTCCTGCTGTGTGTGGCACTCTGTGCAGCGATGCTCCCGGTGTTCCTGCTCCGTGACTTCACGCCGTCGAATGAACTCCGCTATCTAAGCATTGCGGACGAAGCTTTGGCCAACCACCGCTTCTTCGCCTTCACCAACCACGGAGTGCCCTATGCCGACAAGCCGCCGCTCTATCTGTGGGCCGTGATGCTGTGCCGATGGGTGGCCGGAGCGCATCAGATGTGGCTGCTCTCGCTGCTCAGCTTCCTGCCTGCCTTGGGTGTAGCCTGCACACTGGACCGTTGGGTAGCCCGCGAGGCCGATGGCAAAGTGCGCGCCTTGGCTTGTGTGATGCTGTTGACTTGCGGACTCTTTGTGGGCTCGGCCGCAACTCTGCGTATGGACATGCTGATGTGCCTTTTCATTGTCCTGGCGCTGCGGGAGTTTTGGAAGATGTGGAAGGACGAAGCCGGCAGCCGACGGGCGCGAAGGCTCTTCCCGCTGTACCTCTTTCTGGCCGTATTCACCAAAGGTCCGTTGGGCTTGCTCATCCCGCTGGCAGGCACGGCCGTATTTCTGGCCTTGTCGCGCAGCCTCAAGCGCTTTGCCTGCTACTGGGGCTGGCGCACGTGGAGCGTGCTGCTGCTGGGCTGTGTGTTGTGGTTTGGCGCGGTCTATGCAGAGGGCGGTGCGGACTATCTGAACAACCTCGTGGTGCACCAGACCGTGGGACGTGCCGTCAACTCTTTCCACCACGATGAGCCGTTCTATTACTATGCCGTCAGCATTTGGTACTGTTTTGCCCCGTGGTCGCTGCTCATCATCGGAGTGGTGGCTGTGGCCTTGTGCCGCAAGGCTGTGGAAGGCCAGTTGACGCGTTTCTTTTTGGCCGTCGCCATCACGACCTTTGTGCTGCTTTCGTGCATCAGCGGCAAACTTCAGATATACTTTCTGCCTGCCATGCCGCTATTGGTCTATGCTGCGGCCCTGCTCTTGCCCCGCTACCGTGGCAACGTATGGAGCCGTGTGGCGCTGACGGTGCCTGCTGTGGTCTTTGCCCTGGCGCTTCCTGCCCTTTTGGTTGTTGCTCCGAAAGTCGGCGTGCCTTATCTGACCGAGGGTGTGGTCTATGCGGCTGCGGCCGTCCTGTCGGTGTCGGGCGTGGCTGCGCTCTGCTTGCTATACGGCAAGGTGCAGACTGCCGAAGGCCAACGACGCCGGACTATCGGTTTGCCGGTCTGCTGCATCGGCTTCGGTATGCTCCTGGCTGTGGCAGTGGGTGGATGGGCAATGCCGGCCATCAATGCCGATACGGGCTTCGGTGTACTGTGCGACAAGGCTTTGGAGGTTGCCGATGCACAAGGGGTCAAAGACTTCCGCACTTGGCGTATCTCGCGCTCAGACAATATGGATGTCTATCTGCACTGCCCTGTGCGGGTGATTGCGTCCGACGACGACCCATGGGCCAATGTGGAGACTCCGTTCCTGTTGCTCACGCGTATGGACCGGCTGCAGAAATCCGGACTTCTGGAGCAACATCCCGATGTCGAGATGCAGACCGTGGGCCGTTATGCCATCGTAACGGTGCGCCATGACGATAGCCACGAAGATGCATCCGACGAAAGCACCGATGGTGTTTTCGACGAGGGCAACGAATAATGTGTTTGAAGGAAGCAAATAAAAAAGAGAACTTGAGGGAAAGCAACGAAAAAAAATAACAGCAGAGGCGCAATATGGAATTTTCTGTCTTGACATTGGCCATTGGCTTTTTGGCCCAAGGCTTCTTTTCAGCCCGCATCATGGTGCAATGGGTGCTGTCCGAACGTGCCCGTCACGTGCTTTCGCCCTCGCTCTTTTGGGCCTTTAGTTTGGCAGGTTCGTACCTCTTCTTTATCTATGGCTGGATGCGCGAGGACTTTGCCATTGTGTTCGGGCAATTTATCTCCTACTATGTCTATCTGTGGAATCTTAAGGTCAAAGGGGTGTGGCGGCGTTTTCCGGCTTTGCTGCGCTTCGTCTTGTTTGTAACGCCCGTAGTGGTTGTCTGCTTTGTGGCGGGCCACGCCGAGGCTTTTGTCAACCGCTTCCTACTCAACGAGGAAGTGCCCCTGTGGCTTTTGCTCTTCGGCTCGGCAGGTCAGGTCTTGTTTACACTGCGCTTCGTTTATCAACTGCTGTATTCTCATCATAAGGGCGAGTCGAGTCTGCCTGCCGGATTTTGGATTATTAGTCTGGTCGGTTCGCTGTGCATCGTGTCGTACGGCGTCATCCGCCAAGACATCGTGCTTATTGTCGGGCAGTCGTTCGGTCTTGTGGCTTATGTGCGCAACCTGATGCTGATCAGGGGCGAGAAGAAGGGCCGCTAATCCCAGACATTTGGCCATGTAATCCGGTGGCTAAATCCTGTATTTGCTTTTCAAATTCCGTACTCGCGTCTTAGCGCGTCGACCTTGTTTTGGGTAAGGGAAACAAACTCTTTGTATTCCGCACTATTGGGGTCGGAAGGAATGTGGCGGAGCGCCTTGACGAGGGGCTTCGCTCGCTGTATGTATTGTTGCAGACGTGGTGTGGCGACGGCGTCGAGAAACAACTCGCGAACGGCTTCCAGCGCTATCGGGGCCGGATGGACGAGATCTTCGTCATAGAATCGGTAGTCACGCAAGTCGTCCATAAGAAGTTCGTAGACGGGTAGGTACTCCACTCGTCCGGGATAGAGTGCCTGCAGATGGTCGATGGCGAGCAGCAGCGTGGCCTTGGAGAGCTGATTGCCGTGCAGGCCGTCGGCGAGATGGCGGATGGGGGAGACGGTGAAGATGAAGTGCCGGTCGCTAGCCTCAAGGATGGGCTTCCACATCTGCACGATTTCATCGGCCTGCAGTCTGCGGCGCACAAACTCACGCGCCGGAAGTTTGTGGCAGTTGGCCACCACCATACCCTCCCTCTCAAACACCCATGCCGTGCCGAAGGTGACGAGCACGTGCGCGGCGCTGCGGAACTTCTCTTTAGCTTCCGCCTCGGCCCGGAGAATCTCGGCGCGAGTGTGTCCGGCATCCTTGCTGTTGAACAGCCCGTGGTGGTCAAAGCTGCAGTAAGTGCCGTCAGGAGCATGCAGGAGCGTGGGTACATAGTCTGAGTCGGTATTGGCTCGCTGCAGACTCATAGCGATAGAGGCGGGATTGAACAGTGTGCCCCACGGGTTGCAGCACACCGGCAGCAAACAATCTGTTAGCCACTGCCCGATGTGCGTGGTGAAGCAGCTGCCCACGAGAAAAAGCGGCTGGCCGCAGTCGACGGGGTGCTGCAGACGGGTGCGCTCGAGTTCGGTGCGTAGTTTCATAATGGTTATTTTAAGTTTTCTACTTTTCCCGCAACGGCAGCAAGAAGTCGAGCAAGGCGCGGTTGAAGGCTTCTGGCTGGTCCATATTCATCATATGTCCGCAGTTGGGGAGGACGACCTGGCGGCTGTTGGGCAGGTACTGCATCATAGAACTCTTGCCGCTTCCGTCGCGTTCGCCTTTGAGGAAGAGCGTTGGCACAGCGGGTCGTCGCACTTTGAGCGAATCCCAGGCCTCGCGGGCATAGTAGCACCGGGCTTCCTTGTGCAGGGGTTGCCAGGCCGACCAGTCGTTGACCATCTGCGTCAGTGGTGCGCGCATCCGTTCGTGGTCCGTCCCTCCTGAGCTAATCAGGGCTTCAATCCATTCCTTCTTATAGACATCAACACCCTTGGCCCGTAGCGCCGCTATCTCCCGGTCGCGCTGGGCCGACTCGAGACTGTCCATTGGTTCAGAGGGACCTTTGACCGAACGAATGCCGCCCGAGGCTAGCGTGCAGGAGAGGAGGCGGTCCGGGTATATGGCCAGGAGGTCGCCGGCAATGAAGGCGCCCATCGAGAGACCGACTAGGTGCGTCTGCCGAATGTCCAGCGAGTCCATTAGCGCGATGATGTCGTCGGCATGTACAAAGGACTGGCCTTCTACTTGTTGCGACGAAAGGCCGTAGCCGCGCAGGTCCACGCGATAGACCCGGAAGTACTCGCTTAGGGTAGGGAGCTGTTCGTCCCACATGCGGTGGTCTAGCGAGTGGCCGTGCAGCAGTATGAGTGGTTGGCCATTGCCGTGGCAATCGTAGTAGAGGAAGACGCTGTCGGGCAAGTGCACGTAGCCAGAGTGTCCGGTGTCGGAAGCTGTGGTGGTGGCCAAAGTGCCGTTTCTCACCGGACGCGAACAGGATGAAACCGTCAGCAGGAGGGCCGGTAGGAGGCAAGAGAGAAGAAGGTACAAGCGCATGTTTAGATATTTGAACATGGCAAAGGTATGCATTTCCATCGGGTTTCCCAAATTTCGCGACGCTAATCTAGTGCCGTGTGCATTATTTTGCTTATCTTTGTCCGCAGAGTTGCCGTATGGGGTAGATTTTCAAGCAGAAAAAGGAAGCACACCGGCAATAGAAAACCTCTGTAGCAAATTGACAAAACTACAAAATAAAACCACAAACAGAAAAATCACGAGAGTATGAAGTCTCCACTACACTACATCAAACTTTGGTTCTATATCGGGCGAGGATTTGCCTTGCCTCAGTGCGTCACCCCAGCCGTCCTGGCCGTAGTTCTGTCGCTTGGACTGGAAGATGCCGACGGGCAGCCTTTGGGCAATTTCAGCGTGCTGTGCGCAGTGTTGGCACTGATAGCCGTTCCATTGGTTCATTTGGCCATGAATATGCTCGACGATTACTTCGACTACAAGTACGACCTGCTGGACTACAGAGAGAAACTCAAGGAAGAAGGCGAGCAGGCCTTTACGGATAAATACCGCTATCTGAAGGACGGCACCATCACCCACCGCCAGTTGGGTTGGGGCATCGCGGTCATGTTGGCCATGGCCTTGACATGCGGCATCGTCATCTTCCTCTACCGGGGATGGATGGTACTTGCCATCGCAGCTGTGGTGGCTTTCCTTGGCTATTTCTATTCCGGCTGGCCGCTTAAGTTGGCTTTTCACGGTTTCGGTGAACTCATCATCGGCATTTGCTTCGGCCCGTGCCTGATGTGCGGTGTCTTTGAGGCTGCCACGGGGGCTTTGTACACGCCCGCTAATGGTGTCTATTGGCCCATCGTGTTCATTTCGATGGCTATCGGCATGTTTGTCACCAATATCCTCTACACGCACAGCTTCATCGAGCGCCACACAGATGCCGTCTCGCACAAGACCACGCTCGCTGTGCTGCTCCGTAAGGACGTGCCCGGTCTGACGGCCTATGCCATTTTAGCCTTCGTGCCTTTCCTCTTGATAGCCGGTGGTGTGGCTATAGGCTACATGCATTGGGCTTACCTCTTCGTCTTCCTTGTGTTCCCGCAGATGTGCTGGGGCATGTGGTCGATGGTGAAGTTTGCCCGCAAGGAACCTGTCGATACGGCGCATCCTGCCAAATGGTTGGGACCGATGGACAATCTGGAGCAACTCGTGGCCGCCGGCAATGACTACTACATCGTGCGCTGGTATGTGATGCGCAATGTCAATTCCGGCTTTTGCCTGATTCTGGCCATTGTCAAAGTCGTGCTGCTGTTTGACTGAAACGTGCGGTGTTTGTCCGAAGTGCTGTTGTTTTTCTGAAAAAAGAAACCCTGTCGTCATGAAAAAGCTGTTTTACCTCGCCTGGTGGTTCTTTCAGGTGCGTCTGCTGGGCCGTCAGATTCCGTTGCAGAGCGTTGTCTTTGTTTCTGACCAATGCAACCTGCGCTGTCGGCATTGTACCGTGTACCGTGTTGTCAATCCGCGCGTCAAGACGATGCAGCAGATTGAGGAAGACCTGCGCTACTGCTACGGGCTCGGTTCGCGGTTTATCGACTTCGAGGGCGGTGAGGTGATGATTTGGCGCGATGGCGACAAGACCATCAACGACCTCCTGGATTTGGCCAAGCGAATCGGTTTCTATAGTTGCACCATCACGACCAATGCGCAGATGCCGTTTAAGGGTATTCATGCCGACAGCGTGTGGGTGAGTATGGATGGTGTCGGACCTTATCATGAGGCTATCAGAGGCAAGGGAACATTTGCCCGACTGGAGAAGAACATTGCCGAATCGGGTGTTAAGGACCTTTCGGTCAATATGGTTGTCAACAACGAAAACTATGTCGATGTTGTCGAGGCGCTGGAGTATGTGAAGCAGAACCCGCACATCAAGAGCATATCATTCAATTTTCATACGCCCTTTGAGGGGTCGGAGCACTTAATGCTAGACTGGGAGAATCGCAAGAAGGTTATCGACACCATCATTCAGTATAAGAAGAAAGGTTATCCCATCATGAACTCCCTCTCCGGACTGAAAAACATGGCCAAGGTGGACGGACGTGACTATTCGGCCAAATTCGGCGTCAAGGAAGGTTCGCACATGCCGCCCTTCAAGCGCTGTTGCTGGGTTACAAATTTCGTCTTCTCCGACGGGACAAAGACACCGATGTGTATGGGCTACAAGTATGATGTGTGCGACAAGTGCGGCTTCTGCATGGGTGGCGAGATGGCTGCCGTGTTTAGTTTCAAGCCCGACACCATTTTGGCCGGTCTCGACTTGCGAATGAAGAAAGACTGAATCTTATAAATGTTTTTTCAATCCGCAACCATTAAAAACACAAAAAATATGAAGAGAATTTTTTTATTGTTCGTGTTGGCATGCGTAATATGTTCCACCATGGCTCTTGCCCAATGTAGAGTACTGTTCATTGGCGACTCGGTCACCGATGGAGGTTGGGGCAGAAGCGCGGGGCACAGCACTCCGTCTGACCAACGCAACCATGGTGACAAAAACCACATATACGGGCATAGTTACATGATGCTGTGCGCCTCAGAGATGGAGGCCTACTGTCCGCAGTGTCAGTATGTGATGATGAACCGTGGCATAAGTGGCGATGATATAACGCGTCTTGGCCGCCGTTGGCAGCACGATGCCATTGACAATAGACCCGATGTGCTGTCCTTGCTCGAAGGCACAAACGATGTGCTCTATTTCCTTGACAGTATAGCCAATGGGCAATTGCAGTGCCCCGGGGCTACATTCGATATGCAGCGCTGGGAAAGCAGCTATCGCTCCTTGCTGGACCAAAGCCTGATGGCCAACCCCAAGCTGAGGCTCGTTTTATGCACGCCGTTCGTGGCTCCGGTGGGAAAAATCGGGCAGCGGAAAGACTATGCTTTGCGCGAAAGGCTTATAGCCGAGATGGCAGAGCGCATCAGGCAGATGGCCAAAGACTACAAGGCGACACTGGTCGATTTTCATGCATTGTTCGAGACCTTGTGCAAGGAAAATGAAGGTGCTGCCTATTGGATATGGGACGGCATACATCCCTCTCCGGCAGGCCACAAGCGCATGGCCGACCTGTGGCTCAAGACCACAAAGAAGATATTCAAGTGACATCTACCAATAGGAATAGCCGAAAGGCATTCCACAAAGTTCGCTATAAGCCACAGACATAGACAAGAGTCTCCGCAATCATGTACATTACATTCAATACTTTACTGCTCAACATGCTGCGAATCAAGAGACAAACCATAGTCATCGTTTTCCTGCTGCTGGCGCTTACAACCACAGCCCAGACCTTCACAAACCCGATAATGGGCGGTGACCATCCCGACCCGACCATCATGAGGGAAGGAGAAGACTACTACATGACCCACTCCTCGTTTGAATATCTGCCAGGACTCACAGTATTCCACTCTAAAGACCTAGTCAACTGGGAACCTGTGGCGTGTGCCCTGCATGAAAATCTGGGTTCGGTATGGTCACCGGACATCTGCAGGCACAAGGGAAAATACTACATCTACTTCACTGTGTCGACGAAGAAGGCCGGCTTCCACACCTATGCAGTGACAGCCGACTCTATCTGCGGTCCATGGAGCAAAGCTGTAGACCTGAATGTGGGAAAATGGATAGACCCGTGCCACGTATACGACGAGAAGACGGGCAAACGATGGCTCTTTATGAGCGGCGGACACAGAATACAACTTGCCGACGACGGACTTTCCACTGTTGGCTCGCTGGAGAAAATATACGACGGATGGCCCATTCCGAAAGACTGGGTGGTGGAAGGAATGGCGCTTGAGGGCCCGAAGGTGAAGAAGATAGGTAAATACTACTACTATCTCAATGCCGAGGGCGGAACGGCCGGCCCGGCTACCGCCCACATGGCTGTTGTGGCCAGGGCGAAAGGCGTGGACGGACCATGGGAAAACTGCCCCAACAACCCACTTGTCCACACATACAGTGCCAAGGAACAATGGTGGTCGAAAGGACACGCTTCGCTCATCGATACGCCCGATGGCAAGTGGTGGGTCATCTATCATGCTTACAGTAAGGACCGGCTGAACCGTGGACGACAGATGCTGCTCGAACCGGTGGAACTGACCGCCGACGGATGGCTTATAGCACCTACTGGGGCTGATGTGGACAAACCGATGGCTATGCCCGTGAATATTAAGACGGAGAAGTGTGGCTATACCTACGACTTTGACAAAGCTCTCTCTCACTTCCGAATAGGGAAAGAGTGGAAAGGGCTTCTTGACTATGATTCCACACGTTTCGCCACGAACCATGATACGCTCTTCGTCAAGGCCAAAGGCACTGATCCTGCATCATCGTCGCCGCTGCTCTTCACGGCACCCGACAGAGATTATGAGATGAGTGCACGCTTCGAAACAGAAGGGGAGGCGGAAGCAGGACTCGTACTTTACTATAATCAGAACTTCTTCGGTGGGTACGGATGTTCGGCCAAGACTCAGAACTATTGGCGTCGCGGTCAACGACGAAACAAGGGCAGCAACTGCATGGGGCACGTTTTCTGGATAAAGTTCGTTTTTGAGGACAACATCGCCTACGGATACCTTAGCCGTGACGGAGAGCAATGGAACAAGATGCAATGGGGACTGGAACTGTCGGGCTATAACCACAATACACTCTCCGACTTCCTAAGTCTGCTGCCTGGAGTGTATTGCTACGGCGAGGGTGGCGTGAAGGTGTCAGACTTCCACTATGAGAAGAGATAAGGGCGCAGTGTGTGACTAACTTCTGTTTGGCACCATCCAAACCGCAGTACGGAGCAAAGTGTCGGGTGTGCTGGGACTAATGTTCGTAGAGGCTCATACTAATGTTCGTAGAAATCGCACCTTTTAAAAGAAAAATCCACCTCAGCATAGCCTTTAGTCTTGCGACCGGTCTAGACTGCGGTGGAATAGGGTGGAGAATATCGGATTCGAACCGATGACCTCTTGCATGCCATGCAAGCGCTCTAACCAGCTGAGCTAATCCCCCTTGCTTGTTTTGCGGTGGCAAAGGTAGGGAAAATCTGAATAACTCTTGCATTCTTCAAGCATAGAAAGACAAGGCAGCTGTGATTTTCCCTCTGATTTGAATTGTTTTGTAAGATATAGTTGACAATTTATAAGATTAACGAAGGCGTCGTGGCATTGATGCAAGCGCCGCAGAAAAAAAGAAGCGTTTCTTAGGATAGAAGAAAGTGTTGTAGAACAAATTTGGCTTGGAGGCAGTCAGTCATTTAAAGAGCCAGTTATTTAAAGAGGAAATGTTTCTTAGGGCCGATGAATGTGCAGTAGCGTGCTTCGCAGTGAACGGGAAGCGATGCTTGAAGCAAGCCTTTTGTCTGTGCTTGCCCTGCTGATGGTAATCACAGCGCTGCCTCCTCGTTGTCGTTAGATTTGTTTCGCCTTGTTCCGCACGTGGCTGGGAGCACCATTCGCGACGTTTGTATGAGAAG
Source organism: bacterium (assembly GCA_963624265.1). Taxonomy (GTDB): domain Bacteria; phylum Bacteroidota; class Bacteroidia; order Bacteroidales; family UBA3663; genus Liminaster. The sequence goes on from CAVFPF010000006.1 coordinate 17,657, forward strand.
CGGGGATTTCTTTTTGCCCATAAAAGCGGTCAAATCTATAGAGAAAGAAAGAAAAAAGAGCGCGGAGTGACATATTTTAAAATAAATCCGTACATTTGCGCAATCCCAAAGTGTAAATGCAAAAATACAATCTATGATTAGAAAGATACTGATAGCCAACCGAGGCGAGATAGCAATCCGTGTGATGCGTGCTTGCTATGAGATGGGCATCCGCTCGGTAGCAGTGTACAGCACAGCTGACCGGACGAGCCGCCACGTGCTCTATGCCAACGAGGCAGAGTGCATCGGTCCTGCCCCTTCGAGTGAGAGTTATCTTTGCATCGAGAAGATTATCGAGGCAGCCAAGCGCCACAAGTGCGACGCCATCCATCCGGGTTATGGCTTTCTGAGCGAGAATGCCGAGTTCGCCAGACGTTGCGAGGAGGAGGGCATTATCTTCATTGGCCCCAATCCGCAGACTATGGTCGATATGGGCGACAAGATTCAGGCCCGCCGTCACATGATAGCTGCCGGAGTGCCCGTTGTGCCCGGCACGCAAGACAAGCTCAACTCCCCCGAAGAGGCTATTGGCGTGTGCAAGACCATTGGCTTCCCGGTGATGATCAAAGCCAGTATGGGCGGAGGCGGCAAGGGAATGCGCCTGGTGCACCGTGAGGAGGAAGTGGTTGAAGCCTACAACGCCTGCAAGCGCGAGGCCATGTCTGGTTTCGGCGACGATACAGTCTATATCGAGAAGTTTGTCGAAGGTCCACATCACATTGAGTTCCAGATACTTGGCGATAAGTACGGCAATGTCGTGCACCTCTACGACCGAGAGTGCTCCGTACAGCGTCGTCATCAGAAGATTGTTGAAGAGTCTCCGTCGCCGTTCCTCGACCCCGAGCTCCGCAAGACGATGGGTGAGGCTGCAGTAGCTGCCGCCAAGGCCGTAGGTTATGTGGGCGCCGGTACGATTGAGTTCCTGGTCGACAAGCACAAGAACTTCTACTTCCTTGAGATGAACACCCGCTTGCAGGTAGAGCACCCGATTACAGAAGAGGTGGTCGGCATAGACCTCGTCAAGCAGCAGATTTTTGTAGCCGACGGACAACCGCTGGCCTTCACGCAGGCCGACATCCATCAGCGCGGACACGCCATCGAGTGCCGTATCTGTGCCGAGGACACCGACAACAACTTCCGTCCGGCTCCGGGCGTAATAAGTTGCTTGGTAGAGCCTCACGGCCCGGGCATCCGCATCGACTCGGCCGTCTATGAGGGCTATGAAATCCCGATGTATTACGACCCGATGATAGGCAAGCTCATAGTGATGGCCACGACGAGAGAGTTCGCCATCGAGCGTATGCGTCGCGCCCTCTTCGAGTACCGTGTGGCCGGTCTAGTCACCAACATCCGCTATCTGCGCCGCATCATCGACGTGCCGCAGTTCAAGGAGGGCAATTACGACACTTCGTTCATCGAGGTCAATCAAGAGCGTTTGCGTCCGCGTCCGGGCTTCAAGAACGACTCCGAAGACATGGCCGTCATAGCCGCTTACATCGACTATTTGATGAATTATGAGGAGAATATGTCGGAAACTTCGGCCGAAAACGGCAATGCACTGAACCGCTGGCGTGCTTTCGGACTCCAGAAGGGTGTGCTCCGCGTGTAGTGTAATAAGCGCGTGTAGTATTGGCAAAGCCGTACAAACGCGTGCAGTATCATTAAGACGAAAAGAATATGGAAATACAGATAGGCAACAGACTGGCTGAGGTCACTCTGCTGAGCAAGGACGGCAACAACGTGTCGATAGAGATAGACGGCAAAGTCTACAACGTCGACATCTGCATGTTCCCCAACGGACAGGTGTCCATCCTCAACAACGGAATCTCGTACGACGCCACCCTCATCAAGGGCGATACGGGCAAGCATTACTCCGTCGGCGTCAACTACTCGACCTACGAAATCGACATGCTCGACTCGCAGGCCAAGTACATGCGTATGCGCAAGAAGAACGACAACGAGAAGCAGGACGACAAGATTAAGGCCCCGATGCCCTGCAAGGTTGTCAAAGTCTATGCGACACCGGGTCAGGAACTCAATCCGGGCGACATTGTCCTCACCATCGAGGCCATGAAGATGCAGTCCAATATCTCCGTTTCGGAGAAGTGTGCTGTGGTCGATGTCCGGTGTAAGGAGAACGACAACGTGATGGCAGATCAGATATTGGTAACACTAAAATTGCTAAGCAACAATGAATAAGAAACTGACGGCTCAAGAGAGAATAGACCTGTTGCTCGACAAGGGCACTTTCGTCGAAGTCGACAAATATGTAAAGCACCACTGCACCAACTTCGGCATGGAGAAGAAGAAGGTGGCAGGCGACGGTGTCGTGTGTGGCTACGGAAAGATAGATGGCCGTCTGGTCTTTGTCTATGCATTCGATTTTGCCGTGCTGGGCGGTTCGCTGAGCGCTGCCAATGCTGCCAAGATAGCCAAGGTGCAAGACGCTGCTTTGCGCAATGGAGCTCCTATCATCGGCCTCAACGACTCGGGCGGAGCACGTATTCAAGAGGGCATTGAGTCGCTCTCCGGCTTTGGTGACATCTTCTACCGCAACGTGATGGCTTCGGGCGTCATTCCGCAGATTTCGGCCATTATGGGTCCTTGCGCAGGCGGCAGCTGCTACTCGCCGGCTTTGACCGACTTTATCCTTATGGTGCGCGAGGAGTCGCAAATGTTCATCACCGGCCCTAACGTCGTCAAGCAGGTCACGCAGGAGGACTGCGACAAGGAGAGCCTCGGCGGCGCCGACGTGCACTCGACCAAGTCGGGTGTGTGTCAGTTTGTGTGCGACAGCGATGAGGAGTGTCTTATGACCATCCGCGAGTTGATTGGCTTCTTGCCCAACAACAACATGGAGGACGCTCCCGTGCATCAGGCCACGGACGAACTCTCGCGTGAGGTGCACGAGTTGGAGGGCGTTGTGCCTGCCGACCCGAACATTCCTTATAATATAAAGGACATTATCGAGCCCATCTGCGATCACCAGTATTTCTTCGAGATTGCTCCGGGCTTTGCCAAGAACATCGTCATTGGCTTCGGCCGTATGGCAGGACGCACCGTAGGCTTCGTGGCCAACCAGCCGCAAGTCCTGGCCGGAGCGCTTGACATCGATGCTTCGGAGAAGGGCGCCCGTTTCGTGCGTTTCTGCGATTGCTTCAACATTCCGATTATCGCCATCGAAGACGTGCCCGGCTTTATGCCAGGTGTCAACCAGGAGCACGGCGGCATTATCCGTCACGGAGCCAAGTTGCTCTATGCGTTTGCCGAGGCCACTGTGCCCAAGATTACGCTTATCACGCGCAAGGCTTACGGCGGCGCCTATATCGTCATGAACTGCAAGCAGCTCGGCGCCGACATCAACCTCGCCTATGAGAGTGCCGAGATAGCCGTGATGGGAGCCAAGGGTGCAGTGTCTATCCTCTATCGCAAGGAGACGCCCGAGCAGCAGGCCGAGCGCATCAAGGAGTATGAGGAGAAGTTCAACAACCCGTACTGCGCAGCCGAACTCGGCTTTATCGACGACATCATTGCGCCGGCCGACACGCGCAAGGCTTTGATTCAGGCCCTTGACTGCTGTCGCAACAAGAACAAGTCCAATCCGCCCAAGAAGCACGGCAATATGCCCGTCTAAGGCAAAGTGCCAAGAGGT
>CAVFPF010000007.1:0-40379 GCA_963624265.1 bacterium
GTTCAGGAAGGTCTTCGTTGGGCACAGCCGCCAACCCAAGGAAGGCGATGGCCAGCAAAATGACGGCTACATAATATCGCCAGTTTTTCAAATACTTTTTCATAACTGTTGTTTTTTATTTTTCGAATAATATTTCAAGTTGTTTTGGCATCTTTACCGCCACGAGCTTTATCGTCTTGCGTTTCTTCGCCTTTCCGCGCCCCTTGTGCCGTTTCTTATGCGGTATGGCGGGCTTTACAACCTTCGGTGGACTCCACTCCGGGTCTGCCGCCAAAAGTTCACTGACGCGCATTTCTGCCTTTCTGAACTCCATGTCTCCCTGGAGCTTGTTATAATAGTCTCGCAGATAGTAGTTCGTGTTCCACCTGTTCTTGCCCATGTCTGCTGCTATCTGCTCGATGCCGTCGCCGTCTATCTTGGCGTAATGCGTGTATATCGTTCGCGCCATGACCACGTACCTCGTGCGCTCGTTGCTGAATATGCGTGCGGGCGCTACGCCCGTCACCTCCTCCAGTGCCTTGAGCAGAGGACTGTGCCTTTTCTGTCGGGACGCCTCGTCCACCACCATTATGTTGTCCGGGCTGACGCCTATCCGCTTCAGTTCTTCGGCACATTCTGCCGTCACCTCGATGTAGTATCTCATAGCGTTGTGGGCTTGTTGGTGTTATTTTCTCGATTTCATGAAGCCCGCCAGGCTTGTGACGCGGCCTCCGGCGTTGATGTATTCTGCCTTCTCTGTCAGTGTCTTGATGATGTCTGGCTCGTTTTCCGACCGTCTGAGTTCTTCAAAGATTGCCTTCTTCTGAGCCGATGTCTTCAGCCTTACCGTCTCCATCGCGAGCTTCACACATTCAAACGCTGTCTTCGGTTGGTATCTCTTGTTGATGTCAGCAATGGCATTCTGAAGATCCGAGTCTGTCTTGGTCTTAATGGCTTCGGCTATCTCCATCCCGTAGCCCGGTATGCCTTCTGCCATTCGCCACACGTACTGCCGTTCGTAGTGCAGCTCCTCGATGGCCTTCGGTATGCTGACACCAGCAACCCTTAAATAAAAATCTTCAAAATTTAAAGCCCTCCCTCCCTTTGGGGGTTTGGGGGAAGGTTTAAAGACATTATTATCTTTACCATTTACATTACCATTTACATTACCATTTACATTACCATTTACATTACCATTATCATTAACATTTACATTAACAGCTTGATTTGCTTGATTTGCTTGATTTTGGTTGATTAAACAACCATTTGCTTGATTTGGTTGTTCGAGGTATTTACGCGCATTTTGGTTGCCCAATGGAGCACCACCCATCTTGCCTGCTTCTCGTCTCTTCTCTATTTTCTTCTCGTACTTGTCTTTGTCTCGATCGATGCATTTTTTGACAATGGTCATTACAATCTTGAGCTCCGGAGGCGTGTCCATCTCCATGCCTGTTAATGCGTACTGCAGGACAGCTTCAAAAAAGCCGCACCTGAGCGTAGGGTCTTCGATTGTGTGCGCGGCCTCCAGCCAATCGGCGTAGAAAACGCAGCTGTCCTTTACATCCATGTCCTTAAAATTTTAAGTTCTTTCCGGGTTCAAACACCACCTTTCTTGAGGCTGGCATCACATACTGCTCTCCTGTGTTGATGTTTCTCACGCTTTTTGGCGCAGTTCTCTTGACCTTGAAAGTCCCGAAGCCGTTGAGCTTGATTACCCCACCGCCCTGGAGCTCCTTGGTCATCTGCTCGATAATGGCAGCCACCAATACTTTTGTCTCGTAGAAACTCTTGCCGGTCTCGCTCGATACCTGGGTTATCAAATCGTACTTTTTCATTGCCTTGTGTGTTAAAATGGGGTTTCCGAAATCTCTATCTGTCTGCCTTTCACTGCCGCCACGGTTGGCTTGTGCACCTCCCTCTCTACGCGCTCCACAAAGTCCCGCACGTCGCCGTCACCTTCACTGATGTGCATCAGTATGATTTTGCACACCTTGCTCAGGTCGTTCGCCTTGAGAGCCTCGATGCATGTGTCGATGCTTTGGTGGCTCGTGCGAATTCTGTCCTTGAGGCTGTCCGGGATGTCTGTCCTGGCTGCCAGCCTTTTCTCGTCGTAGTTGCACTCAATCATGATGTTCGTGAGGTTCTTGAACCTGTTGGGCAAGAACTTCGTGTCGGTGGCAAAGAGAAGGTTGCCGAAGTCTGCGTGCCGGATGTAGAAACCGCATGGTTCTGCGGCATCGTGTATGGTTCTGAACGGGAGTATCGTGAAGCCTCCTATCCTTTCTAACCGCCAAGGCAGCGCGTTGTCGGCATCGTTTGGTTTATAGCTGAAGCACGTCGGTCTGCAGACCTTGCTTGGCTTTCCCTTCAGCGCCTCTATCGTGCCCTCCGTGGCGAATACCGGGATGGCGTGGTCCAAGACGTCCTTTACATACTTGGCATGGTCTCCGTGCTCATGGCTAAGCAGACATGCCTCTATGCGTTCACACACTGCGGCTCCGGTGGCACGGAGCACCTCTGTGAAAGGTGCCCCGGCCTCAAGCATCAGCGCTTCATCCTCGTTGTGGAGTATGTAGCAGTTGCCCTTGCTTCCGCTGTTGATTACCGTCAGCTTCATGTCTTAGAATGCTGGACCGTCACCTGCGCCCTGCTGAGCCTGTGCCCGCTGGCGCCAATCTGTCTTTGCCTTCGCTGCAGCCGCCTGCATCGCCTCTCGCTGAGTCTTTGGTTGTGGCTGTTCTTCGAATGCCACCTCAACGGCGTTAGGTGTTGCCTCCTGTGTCGATGAGTCCTCGTCCGCCTCCCCGAAGTCGCAGCCCGTCAGATATTCATACAGGCTCTTCTTGGCCCTCCGTTCCGCCTTGCCCCGCAGCTGGTCGGCTGATGAGTAGGAGTCCTTCTTAACCGTAGCCACGAAGGTGTAACCTCCTTTATCTCCGTTCCAGTCGTAGTTGATTTTGCAAGGGATTTCGGCAAAGGGTGCGTCTGGCTTCTGCTGGTCCTGCCCGACGCTGATGATGTACTTGCAGGCGATTTTTTTCAGTAAGGCCGTGTAGCCTTCCTTGGTTGGGTACATGCGTCCGGCGATGATGTTCATCTGATTGCCCGTGGGCATGAGGCCAATGCTGATGGCGTCAATAAGGCAGTCTCTCACAATCTCGCGGCTGTATGGCTGCGAAGCCTTGTACGAACCGTCCTTCTGCTTCGTCTGCTTGTTGGGGTCCTTGTCGGTACGGAAGCCGATGGTGGTGTTCATCAGCGGCATAAACACCGCATCCATCACCTGGTCTGTCAGTGCCTGTTTGAGCTGGGTTACCACGACCACCGCCTGAAAGGCTGCGCATGCATTGTCTTGAAGCTGCATGTTCTGTGCCGTCTGGCATGCCAGCGCAAACTTGTCCTGCATCTCGAGCACCTGTGCTGGAAGCACATTACTCACCACTGTTGTTTTCTGTTCCATAGTTAAACCGTTTATTTTGTTGTTATTGATTCGGCGGCTGCAACCTTCAGAAGGATGCGCTGTCCGCCAGGGTAATATATGTCAAGTGATTTTTCTGCTCCGTCGATGAACATCGGGGCGCTGATTTTGCTTGTCTCGCTCAGGGTGTATGCAACGTCAATTCCGGCATTGAGCTTGCCTGCCTCGTTGGCGTCAGTCCATGGCACTCCTCCGCAGAGGCAAATGCAGGCCGGTATCTCTTCTCCGTTGACCTGGTGCGCAAACATCTGCCATTTGACAATCTTGAACATGCGGTTCACCTTGTCCGTTATCATGTTCATCTTGGCCACCTCGAAGTCGCGGCACAAGGTCTTGGCCATCTCGAGCCGAACCTTCTGGGCTGCCAGATTTCGCAGCTCCTCCTCAAGCTCTTGTACGCGCTTCTCTGCCTGCTCTATCTGTGATTTCTTGCCGAGTTGCACCGTTATGTCGCCAAGGCGCTGCATAAGCTTTCCGCGTAGTTCCGCGCTCGAGTTGTCCGGCTCCGGTGTGTATTCCACCATGGTGCTCAATTTCGCCTCCATTTCTGTAATCTGAAGTCCCAGTTCAACCCATTCTTCGATATCCGTGCCCTTGACCGACGAGATAAGCGGACGTTTAGGGTATTGTCTCATCGTCTCGTCGCACATGGCCACCTTCGACAGTCTGTCCTTCGCTCTTGCCTCATAGCCTTCCTTGATGGCCTTCAGGTCGTTCTCTGCCTTTGTGATATCCTCAATGGAAGCCTCGAGCTTGGTCTTCAGCTCCTGTCCTTTGGCGTTGATGGCTGCGAGCTTTGCGTTCTTGTCTGCCAAGAAATTGTCGAAGGCTGCGCCCTGGTTCTGGTCGTACTTGCTGCAGGCATTTCCGTCCTGGCAGAGGTGGCCATAAAGCGGGCACTTCAGATATTCGTCAGCCGAGAAGTTCTGCTCGTTGACGCTCTTCCAGGTTTCCCTGAGCGTTGCCAGCTCTTTCTCGATGAAGGTTTCGTTCTCACGCGCCTTGTCGAGCCTTGAGGTTACGAACGTATTCTGCGTCTTGCAGGCAGCCGCGTCGTTCTCCTCTTCGGCTGCGAGTACCTTCATTTGCCGTTCTGCCTCGTTGTACTTGGCGTTGGCAGTGTGTATCTCGTTCCTCTCCTTGGCCTGCGCATCGTTGAGTATCTGGCTCTGCTTGAATTTGAGGTCTGATATCTGCTTGGCTATAGCGTTGCGTTCTGCGTTCTTGGCGTTGATGGCTGCGGCATCGTCCTTGCTTTCCTTGTCGATGTCTGCTATCATCTTCTCCGTTTGCTTGCGCTCGTCCTCCAGGGCTTCTGTGTCCGGCATCTCCGGCATTCCGCGCCGCACCTCGTCAATGCGTGCAGGGATGCCCGCCATTGATTCGTTTACTCGCTTCAGTTTCGCTGTCACCTCTGCGCGGTACTCCTCGAGCGTCTTCGTCCTTAGGATTGCCACCAGGGCGGCAAAGTCGCCCTCAACGTCCTCGTCCCTTATCTCGCCGGCCATGCGCATTAGCGTTTCGCGCTGCTTCTGCCAGTCAAGTTGCAGGAAGGCGTATGGCGATGTCACAAGCCGGAAGACGGTCTCCTTGACCACATCGTTGACCTTCTGGTCGTAATCGCCTTTCTTCATGGGCACGTCGTTCCAGTAGTACTCTGTGTGGTTGCCATTCAGTACGTCGTCCTTGTTGTACTCCGGGACAAGAATACGTCTAAACGTTTGCTCCTCTCCGTCCACGTCAAGGACAATCTTTACTTCGTGGTTTACGTGCGGGATTTCGACCCCGCCCTTGTCGAGCGTCTTGACTGCAAACTTCTGGTCGCTCTGTCCTGCGGCGTTCTTGCCCCACAGACACCAAAAAAAGGCGTCTGCTATGGTGCTCTTGCCCGTTCCGTTCGGTGCGGAGATTGTCGTCTCATGCTCTCCGAACTCTATTGTCTTGGACACCACTCCCTTGAAGTAGTGCATCTCAAGGCTTCTGATTCGTACTTTTTTCATGTTGTGGATAGTTTTAGTTATTTTCTTGTCTTTTTCATCGATCGCTCAGCGATGTCTCTGAGCGCCTGTGCTGATTTTACAATGATGTTGCGTCCCACCTGCTGATATCCGCCTTCAAGCAGACCGCGGCTCTTCATCTCCTGGGCCGTTGACTTAGAGCAGTGCAGAGCCTCCGCCATGCCCTTGATTCCGTAGTACGGGCCGTCATAGGCTTCCGGCGCGGTAGGCCGGCTATCGATTCCGGTACTCATGGCTGATATCCGCTTGTCAACCTCGCGGGCGATGATTGCCTGGAACTCCCCAACTGTTAGGTCGATGATTCTTGTGGTTATGTCCATAGCTTTGTTTAGATGTCCCAGATGTCATCCGGGTTGATTTTACGCTTCTTAAATGCCTTCTCGATTGCTTGTGCCACGTCTGGGTAGACGATTGTCTTCCCGTTGATGTAGTACTGCACCTTGCTTCCAGTCTCTCCTCCGATGACCTTGCGCAGGTCGGTTCTGAGCTTTCGGTAGTCTACAAGCGGCAGCCGTTTGGCTGCCTGCCTAATTCCCTTCTTGAAGCCTCGATGCATGCCTGGTGTTAACTCTGTCTTGTGTCTCATACTGCCTTATAGATATTGTATTACAATCTTGATTTTGGTCCAGTTGTGCGCATAAACCTTGCTGCACCAATTCAGCCATTTGTCTTCGATGAGTCTCACCGGCCTGTTCTCCGTCCTCAAGCAGAGCGGAAGGATTTGGCCGAGCGGGCAGATTTTAACCTGCCCGTCGTAGTCCTCGAGCCTGATGCTCTTTATTGCGTACCACCCAGCCATTAGTCCTCTGTAGTTGTTATGTTCGACAACTTGGCCAGGATGAGGTTAATGTCCCTGGGATAAAGCTTGTAGCCATTCTTGAGTTTGTACTCGATGAGTCCTTTTGTACCGAGCAGCTCCTCTGCCATGCGCTCCATCTCTCTGTCTTGATACTCCTCTGCCTTGCGTGCAAGGAATTTTCCGACGGTCTCCTTTGTGTCGTGGCTCTCAGCTCGTTGGCCCTGTAATTTTTCGTTCGCGGCCTCCAGTTGTGGAACCACGTTGCAAAGCTCCTTGAGAATTGCGCTTCCACAGTGTTCCTTCCAATCTGCGCAGAAGGTTTCCTTGTCCATGTCTCCGGCACTCATGTAAAGTGCGTTGGCTGCCTCGAACTCTTCGGCTGTTACTGTCTTGCCGATGAGGTTTTCAAACTCGCGCTGTGTCATAATCGTCGATTTTTTAAGTTATACTTTAATTTTTTGCTTTTTTATTTCCATTGCTGGATTTTCCTTGTTATCTTTGCAGCAATGTTTTATTAAAATCGCACTGCAAAGATAATCGATAAATTTGGTATTTTTGTTATTTCAACTGATAATATCAATAAAATCATCAATATTAATTGCCATGTTTATCATTTTTGTTAACTCTAAATATCAATATTGTTGTTATTATCAATATTTACTACTATGGACTTAAAAAAATTCAGACACGACTACAAGCTCTCACAGAGTGATTTAGCCACAATTTTTGGGTGTAAGCAATCTAATGTTTCTTCTTTAGAAAATAGTTGTAAACCTCTTTCCAAACTGTTCACAAAGATTCTTATTGACAAATATGGCTATGAAGCCATATCGAAGTATGCCGACAAAACAGAAATGCCGGCGACACCCTCTGTTAATATTGAGAAGAACGAGAACAAAGGGTCTGGGAACATGCAGACGGGAGAAGGCATCCAGATAAACACGGACGCTGCCCTTGTCGAGGTTATGAAGATGCAGGCCGACCAAAATACTGCCCTCCTGGCGGAACTATCCAAAAGGAGCGAACAGATGGACCGCCTCATCACACTTCTTGAGAAGAAATGAAAAAAGGGACGCGCCTCACGGCGTATCCCTCCCAGAACTTAAAATAATATCGACTGCGGTGCAAAGATAAGACAGCTTTGCGTAGCGTCCAAATTTTTTGCACCGATTTTTTCTACCGTATATCAAATGAAGCTCTCCATAAAGTTCTCCCTTGTCGCTGGTAAGGCAAGCGATTTCCCCATACGCATAAGGGTTGGGTACGCGGGCAGACGCCTGGATTTGCGCACCGGCTACGTGTGTCCTCCCGACAAATGGGACGCAGAGGCAATGAGAATGAAGCCCGGCTCATCCAATAGGTATAAAGAGTCCGCCGCCACCATCAACCGAGAGCTGTCGAGGTTCGAGTCAGCCATAAGCGAAATGCTTACTCGCTTTGAGCTCGACGGCGTCACGCCTGAACCGGAGGCACTGAAGAAGGAGTTCGACAAACGCTTCGGCAGGGCTGCGTCTCCAGCGGCAGATAGGTGCACCCTCCTGGAGGCATTCAAACTATACCTTACCGAGCCATCGCTTTCGCTGACGCCAGGAACCGCCAAGGCATACATATGTGCTATGAACAAACTTGAGCACTTTGCCTTCGCTGCGCGTCCTCTCGATACGCTCACGAGCGATGATCTTTCGGACTTCATCTCCGAGCTTTGGATTGACGAGATGGAAAACCAGACCGTCAGCCAATACCTCGCCAGGATACGCTCGGTTCTGAGCTTTGCCAAGCAGCACAAGCTGTATGCCGGCGCTCTGCATCTGGAGTTCCGTCCGCGCCTTAAGGGCCTTGTAAAGAAGGACGTCTACTATCTCGAATGGGAAGAGTTCAAGAAGATTCTTTCTGTGAGCCTCAGCAACCCTCTGCAAGTCGCCACAAGGGACGCGTTCTGTTTCTGCTGCGCCACGGGTCTGCGCATCTCCGACTGCGTCAAACTCAAATGGTCAGACGTCCACCTCGGCTGCGACACGCCGCATATATCCATTGTGGCCAAGAAGACGGCAAAGCCTACAATCATCGAGTTGAACAAGTACTCGCGTGCCGTTCTTGACCGTCAACACCGCGAACCCGGCAACGACGACAAGCGCGTGTTCCCTCCGGTCAGTGAACGCACCATGAATAATGGACTCCGTAAGATAGCGAAGGCTGCCGGCATCGAAGGCCAGGTCAGAAAGCTTTCCTTCTCCGGCGCTATAGTCACCGAGAAGATGGTCGACAAGAGCGACGCCATTACAACCCACTGGGGACGCCATACGTTCATCGTTCATGCCTTGTCAATTGGCATTTCCCCATCCATCGTCATGCAGTGGACTGGACACTCCTCCTACGAGTCCATGAAGCCGTATGTCGCCATCGCAGATTCCGCCAGGCGTTCGAGCATGGAACTTTTCGACAAATAGCACCCGGAAATGCACCCGTTTTTTTCGGTTTCTGACGTCCTTCGGTGTCTTATTACAAGTTAAAAGTAGTTTCAGTGTAATGCCGAAACTACTTTTTGTATGCCCTATCGGTCTATATTGGTTTGAAATGTTTTCCAAACGCTATTATAGATATAATTTTCGAAATACAGTTCAGACGGATATAAAAAATCAAGTTTTGCCGGGCGAAGACGCCCTTTTACGGCCTAAACAGAGGGGTATTCAAAGCTCAAAGAGCGGTGTGCTCAAGTAACGTTCGCCTGTATCGGGCAACAGAACGACGATGTTCTTGCCCGCAAATTCGGGACGCTTGGCCACGTCGGCGGCAGCATAAGCGGCAGCTCCCGATGAAATGCCGACCAACAGACCCTCTTCTTTGGCCAAAGCACGGGCCGTCTCAAAAGCGTCTTCGTTAGACACGGGCAGAATCTCGTCTATCAGTGTGCGGTTGAAATTCTTGGGAACGAAGCCTGCTCCGATGCCCTGAATCTTGTGTGCTCCGCTCGGATGACCCGACAGGACTGCCGATGTGGCGGGCTCCATGGCCACGATGTGGACATTTGGGTTGCGCTTCTTGAGCACGGCAGCAACGCCCGACACGGTGCCTCCGGTGCCGACTCCTGCCACAAACACATCGACCTTACCCTCGCTGTCGGCCCAAATCTCCTCACCCGTCGTAGCCTCGTGTGCAGCTGGATTGGCTGGGTTGTCGAACTGCTGCAAGATGACGGCTCCGGGAATGGTGTCCCTCAGCGATTCGGCCTTGGCAATGGCGCCCTTCATGCCTTCACTGCCAGGAGTGAGGACAATCTCTGTGCCGAAAGCTGCAGCCAGTTTGCGGCGCTCTATCGACATGGTCTCGGGCATGGTAAGTATGACTCGATAACCCCGCACAGCCCCCACCAGGCTCAGTCCGACGCCGGTGTTGCCCGATGTAGGCTCGATAATGGTTCCTCCTTCCTTCAGAATGCCACGGCGCTCTGCATCCTCAATCATCGCAAGCGCAATGCGGTCTTTGGCGCTTCCGCCGGGATTGAAATATTCCACTTTGGCAATGATATTTGCCTTGAGTCCTCGTTTCTCTGCAAACTTGCTCAGTTTTACCAGAGGTGTTCCGCCAATCAGTTCGGTGATGGAATTGTAAATAGCCATAGTCTTTTATTTTTTAGAAATTTGTATTCGTAGTTTGCTGTTTGCTTTGCACTTACCGTTTCGACTTTCGCTTTCGACGATGCAAAGATAGGACAAAATCTTCTCCGGCAAACATTTTCGAAGGGTTTTCTTGCGTTTTTGCTTATATTTGTGCAAAAGCCTGGTCGAGGTCTGCAATGATGTCGTCGATATGCTCCACACCAATGCTCAAGCGCACGGTAGTCGGCGTGATGTGCTGTTCGGCGAGTTCCTCGGGCGACAACTGGCTGTGTGTCGTCGTGGCCGGATGGATAACAAGACTCTTGACGTCGGCTACGTTGGCCAACAGCGAGAAGACTTTGAGCGAGTCGATAAACCGCCAGGCGTCTTCCTGCGTGCCCTTGACTTCGAAAGTGAAGATTGAACCGCCTCCGTTTGGAAAATACTTCTCGTAGAGCGCGTGTTCGGGATGCGATGCCAACGCCGGATGGTTGACCTTGGTAACCTTGGGATGGCGCGACAAATAGTCAACAACCTTGAGCGCATTGGCCGTATGACGCTCGATGCGGAGAGGCAGCGTCTCCGTCCCCTGCAGCAGAATCCAGGCATTGAATGGCGAAATCGTAGCCCCAGTGTCACGGAGTATGACGGCGCGGATGCGGGTCACAAAAGCAGCCGGGCCGGCCACGTCGGCAAAGACAGCGCCATGGTACGAGGGGTCGGGCTTGGCAAGTGTTGGATACTTGTCGGCGTTGGCCTTCCAGTCGAAGGTGCCGCCGTCCACTATGACTCCTCCCAGACTCGAACCGTGTCCGCCTATGAATTTGGTTGCCGAAATAACCACCACGTCCGCACCATGCTTGAGCGGCTGGATGAGTATGGGCGCAAAGGTGTTGTCGACAATAAACACAATGTGGTGCTTGTGGGCAATGGCAGCCACCTGCTCGATGTCGAGAACTTCGGCATTGGGGTTGCCAAAGGTCTCCGCATAGACGACCTTGGTGTTGGGACGGATGGCTGCTTCGAGCGCGACTGGGTCGTTGACGTTGACAATCGTATTGGTCACGCCCTGGTTGGCCAAGGTGTGCGTAATCAAGTTGAACGACCCGCCGTAGAGGTTGTCGGCGGCAACGATGTGGTCACCGGCCAAGACGATATTCTGCAGCGCATAAGTGACGGCAGCTGCTCCGGAAGCAACGGCCAGGCCGGCCACGCCACCTTCGAGTGCAGCAATGCGGTCTTCGAAAACCTGCTGCGTGGTGTTGGTCAGACGGCCATAGATATTGCCGGCGTCGCGCAAGCCGAACCGGTCGGCTGCATGCTGCGAAGAGTGAAACACATACGAGGTGGTCTGATAGATAGGCACTGCCCGTGAGTCGGTTGTCGGATCGGCCTGTTCCTGGCCTACATGTAGAGCCAATGTCTCAAGATGAAGTTTCTGTTCGTTTGCCATGATGTGTAATGTTTTGATTGTTATTTTATGTTGTCTTGTTGTTCTATTGATATTGACACGCTATTATATTTAGTCGCTCCATTATATTAATATGGTAGTTCTAACTAACTGACATTGTTATAAAGTCGTTGTTCAATTTTATGCTACATTATAACATTGTCGTTCCATTATATAATACGTACCGTTTTTATATTATCCGGAAAGCATTTTATTGTTTTCACGGCACAAAGGTAAGGACAGACAGTCATTTTAACCAATAAAATTTGCATACAATAGAAAATATATCTACTTTTGCTGCATCAATTAGAATAATCACAACATAAAAACAACCGATTATGGCAACTAAAACGATTTACGAGCATCTCGACGACACAGACATCGCACTGCTTCGTGCCTTGCAACAAGACGCACGTCTGACGACCAAAGAACTGGCCGTCAAAGTCAACTTGAGTTCAACGCCAGTCTTCGAACGCATCAAACGACTGGAAAGGGAAGGTTACATCAAACGTTACATCACGGTCCTGGATGCCGAAAAACTGCACAAGGGCTTTGTCGTCTTCTGCAGCGTCAAACTAAACCCAATCAACAAACAGTCGGCCGAAGAGTTCTGCCGACGCATCAACGAAATTCCGGAAGTCACCGAGTGCTACAACATCTCCGGACGCTTTGACTATCTGCTCAAAATTCACGCTCCCGACATGAAGTACTATCAGCAATTCGTACTCGACATTATGGGCAACCTGCCTATGCTCGGCACGCTCGAGAGTACTTTTGTCATTGAAGAAACGAAACACCTGTTCGGTGTGGCTATTTGAAAGCTTTGGGCGAGGCTGTTTGAAAGTTTTTGTGTGTAGTTATTTGAACAGCTTCTCTACATCCATGCTCATACCGACCTGAAGTTTTATGCCATCAGTAAGGGGCGCATTGAGGTAGTAATAGTCCGGCCGGTAGTTGAACACGTTGTCGACAGCTATGGTCAAACGAAACGCTTCGCCGATGCGTTGCACCGCACTCAGCTTCCATAAGGTATAGGGCGCATAGTGAATCTTCTTGCGCAGCAGTTTGCCGTCGTCACCCATAGTCCGATAGTCGACAAACTCCAGATTGTCGACGCCACCGAGGGCCCGTCCGCTTACTGACACATTGAGTCCGTAGTGACCGGACAACTGCCGGTCCCACTCGACACGTGCCGTCAGCGTGTGTGCCCGGGCCGGCACATACTGGTTGTTGATGCTCTCTCCGTCCCTATCCTTCGGGAATTCCTCGTGGACAAAAGCATACGAACATTTTGCGCCGATTCCGTTGTCCCACTTCGCACGCACGGAGATGTCAAAACCATACGTCTGATAGTCTCTCAGATTGATGTAGCTCAGATAGAGCTGGTCGGGCTTCGACGGGTCAATCTTAGCATCTACATACGGCGCGCCCGTCGTAAGGCGGTTGCGCACATTGTTGTAATAGCCAGACACGGTGACGTTATAGTGCCAACGGACGTATTCGACTGAAGCATTGAAGTTGTGGCTAACCTCCGGCACAAGTTCAGGATTGCCCTGGATTATCCAGATGCCGGCCATGTCGAAGTTGTAGTATTTCTCCTTCAGACTCGGAGCCCTAAACCCCATTCCGTAACTGGCGCGGACGTTAACGCTCTGCAGCGGCTGATAGCGGACCGACAATTTCGGAGTCAAACGGCTCTCTGACCCGTCGCTGAAGAAATCGTAACGCAGCGCACCGACTACCTCCCACTGCCTGGTCAAAGTCCAGTCGTACTGTCCGAATATGTCGAAAGAATCTTGCTCTCGCTTCTGCCCTTCCAGATTCTTGTTGTACAAATAGTCGTGCAAGTAGTCTGCACCCAAGGTCAAAATGTCCCCTGAACGGGTGTGGCGATTGTACAAGGCCCGGAGCGAATTCTGCACATTGCTGTAATCGCGCACATCCAACCGCGCAAGCCTTTGGTAATCAGACTTGTCGTACTGGTCAAAGTTGCCGCTTAACTCAAGATGGTCGGCCGTCGTAATGTCCCAGTCGCACTTAATCCCTCCTGTAAAGTCCCTATAACGCTCGGGCACGGTCTCTGTACGCACCTGCTCACGGAAGAAGTAACCGGCTTTGGCCGTAAACTTCAGTCCCTTGGTCGGGCGCCAAATCAGTTTGTCCTGCGCATTGTAAGTCTTGTCGCCATAGAAGTCGGTGATGACACGAGCCTGCTGGTTCTCCTTGCTGCGCAGTTTGTAGTTGTCGATAGTTGAGCTATTGAACGACAGCACATTCTGCACCTTTCCTCCATTCAGGCCCAGCGAGACGCCATAGCGCCAGTCGTTGTGCTTTGACCCGCGGCCATGCACATGGAGCGACCACTTCTCCGAAGGTTGCCGGGTAATGACGTTGACCACACCGCCGGCTGCATTGGAGCCATACAGCGCCGAAGCAGCGCCTTTCACTATCTCGACACGCTCCACATTGCCCATATTGAGGCGCGTGAAGTCAACATCGTCCTGCGTCTCCCCTGCCAAACGTTCACCGTCGACCAGGAACAATACGGACTGACCTCCGAAACCGGAGAAATTCATGTGTGTCTGCTGGTTCATCGACTGCGAAAACTCCACGCCCGGCATCTCCTGCTCCAACAGGTCCTCAATATTCGAAGCATCCGTCTTGCTGATGTCCGCTGCCGTGATGAGACGTGTCTGTATAGGCGTGTCTTTCAGGGGCTTGGGGGTTCTGGTTCCCGTGACTACAACAGCATCAAGGTCTACCCAACCTTTCTCCCAGTCACTATAAGCACTGTCAGCTGCCGCCTGCGTAGAGTAACGGGTGGTTGCCTCATGCTCGTGCACATCAGCAGCATTCGCCTGCAACACGACTACAGACAAAGGCACAATTATCGTCAAGGCACGGCGGACTTTGCACATTTCTTTGTTAATAAGGATATTTCACTTCGATAGTCATACAGCACTTCACTCCCTTAGCACTCATATAGTTGGCCAAGCGCAAGGCTGCAACCGAACCATCGGACATACGCAGCAAGTAGACATTGCCGCGATGGTTGAATGAAGGCGGAATAGGCGGAATCTCGATGGTCAACCAGCGCGAAATAACCTCGTTGATGTCAATAGACTGGCAAGGAATCAACTCCTTAATCATATTGGAATTGTCTATCCAAACGTCTCGTTCGCTGGGGGTGTCGGCTCGGAATGTCGTGTCTTGACCAGCTGCAATCATACGGTCAAACAGCAGACTGCTATTGGCCGGCAGCTCATCAAGTGAGGTGTATTCCGTCTCCATTGCCGCTCCTCGATTGGTGCGCACATTGTTGCGATGGATGGCAAAATCCCATTGTTCGGGTTCTGGTTGGGGGTCAACGGCAGTCGTATCCATACAAGTGTAGTCGGACAAACCGCCACCCGTGAGAATACGGAACCGGTATGTGTGGATGTAAGCGTACTCCTCGCCGTCTCCAGCGCTTTCTTCCTCGCCTTCATCAGAGCTTCCATCATCTCCGGCACCAGCGCTTTCCGCCCGTCTGTCGGTCAAAGACGTGGGAATGGTGTAAGGCTCGAAACTAAAGTCTTCGATGCTTGCCGTATCGCCGGCTTCAGCAAACAACAATGCCACCCGCTGGACAGCATGCAGATCTATATAATACCAGCAGTCCCAACGGTTGGCCTCAATATATAAAGTAGTACGTACGGTGTCTTCTGCCGTGTCAACCTCATGTCTTTGGCCTCGCTCAGGCTCGTCATAAATGCCGTCAAATAGACCCGTACAAGACACGGAAAGTGTTGCCGCGCAAAGACCAAGTGCAGCAACTACAGCACTCTTCAAAACCTTGACGCTTTTCTCTATATCCTTAATAACGCAACTCACCTCAACAAATTACACTCCGGGACGACCGGACTTTTCTTACCGGGCAATTCTCCAAGCAGACACGACTCGCCTCAACAAGCATATCGCAAGGAAGACTTTACCCATCTCAACGGGGGCTCACCGCGGGAAATATTACTCTCCGTACTCGAAAATACCGTTTTCCGTATGGAGAGTCACGTGAGCCCGGTCGCTTGCCTCAACATGTCCAATCACCTTAGCGTCGATATTGAAGCTCTTGCTGATTTCGATTACCTGTTGAGCCTTGTCGGCCGGCAAGTAAACTTCCAGGCGATGTCCCATGTTGAAGACTTTGTACATCTCCTGCCAATCCGTGCCAGACTGTTGCTGAATGGTGCGGAAGAGCGGTGGAATCGGGAAGAGATTGTCCTTGATGACATGCAGCTGGTCAATGAAGTGAAGCACCTTGGTCTGTGCGCCGCCGGAGCAGTGTACCATACCGTGGATGTCGTGACGCATCACATCAAGCATCCGCTTGACCACTGGCGCATAAGTGCGCGTAGGGCTGAGCACAAGCTTGCCGGCATCGAGCGGACTGCCCTCTACGGAATCGGTCAAGTGCAACTTGCCGCTATAGACCAAATCCTCAGGTACGGCGTGGTCGTAACTCTCCGGATACTTCTCAGCCAGATATTTGGCAAAGACATCATGACGGGCTGAAGTCAGACCATTGCTGCCCATACCTCCATTGTACTCCTTCTCGTAGGTAGCCTGACCATAGCTTGCCAATCCCACAATGACATCGCCGGCTTGAATGTTGGCGTTGTTGATGACATCCGAACGCTTCATACGGCAAGTCACGGTGCTGTCAACTATAATGGTACGGGCCAAATCGCCGATATCGGCCGTCTCGCCTCCGGTACCGTATACACCGATACCCATCTCACGGAGTTCGGCCATCAACTCATCGTTGCCGTTGATGACAGCCGAGATGACTTCTCCCGGGATGAGCATCTTGTTGCGACCTATCGTGCTCGACACCAGGATATTGTCGACTGCGCCGACACAAATGAGGTCGTCGATATTCATGATGAGAGAGTCCTGCGCAATGCCTTTCCACACAGAGAGGTCGCCGGTCTCTTTCCAGTACATGTAAGCCAGACTGGTCTTGGTCCCTGCCCCGTCGGCATGCATGATATTGCAGTAGTCGGGGTCGCCGCCCAAGATGTCGGGGATTATCTTACAGAAGGCTTTCGGATACAAGCCCTTGTCGATGTTCTTGATGGCGTTGTGAACGTCTTCCTTGCTGGCGCTTACGCCGCGCAGCATATATCGTTGATTGTTGTCAGCCATGACTTTATGAGATTAACGGTATTGTTTTCTTGCCTGTTTCTTCATCTCCTGCTGTTGCAGTCTCTGAGCCTCCTGGGCACGGGCCATCAAACCTGCGCAACCCGACATCTCCGACTTCTTCTTCGGATGGGTGAGGTTGTACTTCATCTGCTCCAGTATTTTGTCCTCGTTCATGGTCATACGATTGATGTAGGTGACTGCGATATTGAACAAAGTAGAGAGGAAGTAATAGTAAGAAAGACCTGCCGAGTAGTTGTTCAAGATGGCCAGGAACATGAGCGGCATCAGGTACATCATCATCTTCATGCCGGGCATGTTCTGTTGAGCCGGATTCTGCTTCTGCATCAGCCAGGTGTAGAAAATATTGACGGCGGTCATCAGCACGCAGAACAATGAAATGTGTTGCTGGAAGATCCAGTCGACAATCGGAATGTAAGTATTCCACGACACAATGGCATCGTAGGTCGAGAGGTCATTGGCCCAAAGGAAACCCTCGCCGCGAAGTTCGATACTGGTCGGGAAGAAATAGAACAAAGCGATGAGCACTGGCCACTGGAACAGCATCGGGATGCAGCCGCCCATCTGGTTGACGCCCATACGGCTGTACAGCGTCATCATTTCCTGCTGCTTCTGCATGGCATCCTCCTGGTTGGGATACTTCTCATTGATCTTCTGCACCTCCGGCAACTTCTGCGCAATCCTCATCTTAGCCGACGAAATATAAGACTTGCGGGTGAATGGGAATGTAATGAGCTTGATCAGAACAGTCAGCAACAGAATAATCAGACCGTAATTGAGATGATAGCTGTCCAACCAGTGGAAGACCGGAAGTACGATGAAGAGATTTACCCAACGTACGATAGGCCAGCCGAGATAAATGACGTGTTCCATTTCGATGTCTTCGTCACCGAGACCCACGCGCTCTGCCACTTGTTCGCTCAGTTTGTTAAGCAACGGATAGTTGTTGGGGCCGAAGTAGAAGCACATACGCTCCTCCGGCTGGTCCATGTCAAAATAGAGATTGACCGAATAGTCCTTGAGATAGATTCTGCCTTGCGGGTCCTTCTCGTCAATGTACGAGGAACGCATATCGCCATCGGTGAAGAGGTTGCGGCTGACAAGCATCGACGAGAAGAACTGATTCTTGAAGTTGAACCACGTCAGAGGTCCGCTCACCGTCTTCTGACCATTTTTGTCTGCGCTCTCAAGGTCGTCATCGTCAGGACTCTCGCCGGCGAAACGGTAATAAAGACTGCTGTTGCGCTCCTCAAAGTCGCGGCCCATCTCCGTACGGAGCAGTTTCTGATTCCACTTGAGATTAAAGCGGTTGTCGTGAGCCAGACGGTCAAGATTGGTTGTCTTGATGTCAAAATCGACTACATAACTGCCGGGGTTGAGCGTATAGACAAGGTCCAACTGTCCGCCTTCAGCCGAAGCAAGGCGCATAGTCACCGAAGTGTCGGACACAGCCACTGGCTGGAAGTAGAGTTCACTCGAACTGATATCGTCGCGGTAAGCGCCACGGCCCTCAAAGGAAAGTGATATGCTGTTGTTGCGTGCATCGAAAAGCTGCAGTTCGGTCGAGTCGTAGTTGTTGGTGTAGTCCTTCAGGCTCACACTCTCTATCATGCCGCCATGATTGTTGACGGTCACGCGCAGCACCTCATTCTCGAGAGTGAAGGTCTGCTCTTCTCCCGATGCGGCACTGGCCAACGGACCGAAGTGCTTCACTTCGTTGAGGCTGTCCTGAATGGCTGCGATATTGGCCAAACTGTCCTTCTGCTGGGCTGTGAGCGTATCCATCATGGCATTAAACTCTGCCTCCTGGGTGCGTCTCAGCTCATTTTCGGCTTCAATCTTCGCACGTTTTTCGAGTAGAGCCTTATTGCGCTCCTGTGCACTCTTCCCGTTCCACCACATCATACCCATGAAGAGTACGACCAACAAAATGCTGCCGACAATCGTGTTCTTGTTCATTTCGATTCAGAAATTGTATTCCACTTTTATGTAAAAATTACGCGCAAAGTTACGGAAAATCATCGGAACTATCAAATTATGGGTCATAAAAAACCTCCGTCGCGACAATTTCTTTTCCATCTACACCACTATTGGCAACCAAACTTATGATTTCAGATTGACTCTCCGAAGGACAGACGTATTGGCTTATGTCACCGACTCATCCGGCACAGGCCATGATGTTATGATACAGGCTTCGTGCAGTCCTGCTTTAAATTTTGAACAACCGGTACTGGAGTACCGAACGTTCAGTACTGCAGTACCGACTGTACGGGACGGCAATCCTGATTGAACGGGACTGGGCAATCCAAACAATATGGGACGGCCGTCCCAACTGCACGGGATTTGGCGAGAGACTACATGTCGGCCACCACACTACAAGACGGAGACCAAAGCATAACAAGCACTCCTTTATCTCAACAAGACTATATTTCGGCCGCGGCGCTACAATACGTGAGTAGACAGAAAAACAAATCCCTCCGGAGGTTGCGCCTCCAGAGGGAAACTTATAGTAGTTGCGGTACTGAGTCAGACAGCACCGCGTCTGCGTCCTAACAGATTAGAGCTGAGGACCAGCGGCAACCAAAGCCTTACCGGCCTCGTTGGTTGTGTACTTGCCGAAGTTCTTGATGAAACGTGCAGCCAAATCCTTAGCCTTAACGTCCCAGTCAGCCTTGTTGGCATAAGTGTCACGTGGGTCAAGAATGTTGGTGTCTACGCCCTCAAGCTGAGTAGGAACAACGAAGTTGAAAATCGGGATGGTCTTGGTAGGAGCCTTCAGGATAGCGCCGCCCAGGATGCCGTCGATGATGCCACGGGTATCGCGGATAGAAATACGCTTGCCAGTGCCGTTCCAGCCAGTGTTGACGAGGTAAGCCTTAGCACCGCTCTTCTCCATCTTCTTGACGAGTTCCTCAGCATACTTGGTAGGATGCAACTCGAGGAATGCCTGACCGAAGCAAGCAGAGAAAGTAGGAGTAGGCTCTGTAATGCCACGCTCAGTACCGGCCAACTTGGCTGTGAAACCAGAGAGGAAGTAATACTTGGTCTGCTCTGGGCTCAGGATAGATACTGGAGGCAGCACACCGAAGGCGTCAGCCGAGAGGAAGATAACGTTCTTGGCAGCTGGACCTGCAGATACAGGGGCTACGATCTTCTCGATGTGGTTGATAGGATAAGAGACGCGGGTGTTCTCGGTAACGCTCTTGTCGGTGAAGTCGATCTTGCCATTGGCGTCAACAGTAACGTTCTCGAGGAGGGCGTCACGACGGATGGCATTGTAGATATCGGGCTCAGAGTCCTTGTCGAGGTTGATAACCTTAGCATAGCAGCCGCCTTCGAGGTTGAATACGCCCTCGTCGTCCCAGCCGTGCTCGTCGTCACCGATAAGGAGACGCTTAGGATCGGTAGAAAGAGTAGTCTTACCGGTACCTGAGAGACCGAAGAAGATAGCAGTGTTCTGCTTGTTCATGTCGGTGTTGGCAGAGCAGTGCATAGAAGCAATGCCCTTGAGAGGGAGGTAGTAGTTCTGCATAGAGAACATACCCTTCTTCATCTCGCCACCGTACCATGTATTGATGATAACCTGCTCGTGGCTTGTGGTGTTGAAAGCGACACAAGTCTCTGAGTTCAGACCGAGTTCCTTGTAGTTCTCTACCTTTGCCTTTGAGGCGTTGTAGATAACGAAGTTAGGCTCGAAGTTGGCCAGTTCCTCAGCCGTAGGCTTAATGAACATATTCTCAACGAAGTGAGCCTGCCAAGCTACCTCGACGATGAAACGAACTGCAAGACGGGTAGCCTTGTTGGCGCCGCAATATGCATCGACTACATAGAGGTTCTTGTTGCTGAGTTCCTTCTGGGCGATACCCTTGACAGTCTCCCAAACCTTCTCAGACATCGGGTGGTTGTCGTTCTTGTAAGCCTCAGAGGTCCACCATACTTTATCGTGGCTCTGTGCATCGTCTACGATGTACTTGTCCTTAGGCGAACGGCCTGTGAAGACACCGGTCATAACGTTGACGGCGCCGAGCTCGGTAACCTGACCTTTCTCATAACCAGTGAGACTCGGATCGGTCTCAGCCTTGAACAACTCCTCGTACGAAGGATTGTGTGCAATTACAGTAGAGCCCGTAATGCCATACTTTGCCAAATCTAATTTTGCCATAATACCTTTAGATATTTGTTAATAAATATGATAATAACACTGATTTACTAATCTCAAGACTTTGTCTCTGTCGCTGTTGTCTCCCCGTCCGTTTGCAGGTCCGGGCAGGCCTCAAGTTTTTAACCGTGCGAAAATACACAATTTAATTCTGACAGCCAAACAAACTGCATAAAAACAATGTCCTCTTACAGAAATTGCCACCGAAATGACAAGTTAACTTATCATCCGAGTGGCAAGTCTATTTACCTCAGAACGGAAGGTCTTCCGTTGGATTGGGAGCGGCTGGAACATCGCCAGGCTGTGACGGGAACTGCCCTACTGCAGGAGCCGGCTGTGCGGTCGGGTCAGCCGGTGCGCCGTAGGCAGGAGCACCGTAAGCAGGAGCGCCATAAGCGGGGGCCTGAACGGAGGCCGGATCAACCTTCTCGACCTTCCATGCACGCACATCGGTCGACCAGCGCTCTACGCCATCTCTGCCGACATAAGAACGGCTGTCAAGGTCAAAACTTACATTGACATCCTCGCCGACCTGAATCGGAAATTTGTCAACATTGTCTCCAAAAAGGGAGAACATCACTTTCTTCGGATAAGTATCATACGTCTCAAGTATATACTCCTGCAACTTCCAGGGATTGCCTGTTCGCTGACTCGTTCCCTGACGCAGCGGTAGCATCTGAATGACCTTTCCTTTGATTTCCATAATTTCTATTATATATATAAATGTGTAGTTATTAAAATTCCGAGTGCAAATATAGGTGTTTTTTTGCACATGTCCAACTTTTTCTGCAAAAAAACATTAAAAACCTATTTTTTAATCGGATTCTGCGCCAATGTCACAAATTCTTATTAACTTCGCGCTCGGAATTATGAAAGATTTACTATTAAAAACGATTGTTGAAGGTCTTCAAAACAGCAAGGCTCACGACATCCAGGTTATCGACATGAGCCGGTTGGAAGAAGCGGCCTTCGATTATTTCGTCGTCTGCGACGGCAGTTCCTCCACCCAGATATCCGGCATTGCGGGCACTTTGGTCAAGCACGTGCTGGAGCATCTTGGCAGACGCGACTACGGAACCGTCGGCATGGAAAACCGGCAATGGGTCGCAATCGACTACGGATACATAGTCGTGCACATCTTTCAACCCGAAGTCAGGTCGTTCTATCGTCTTGAGTCCTTTTGGGAAGACGCAAAAATCTCCAAAATCAAGGACCCAGACGAGGAGCCGCACATCGGGGCGGCAATGTAATCCGACGACAGTCTGAATCACGACAAAACTGAATCACAACAAAACGAAATAACAAACCAATGGCAGAAAGAGACATAAACAAACAGACCGGCGGCAACGGCGGCAAAGACTTCGTCAAGATTGGAAAAGACGACGGAAAGGGAAGCTACCATTTCCATTTCCGCCTCAATTTCTTCTACATATATCTACTCATAGGCCTCTTCCTGACCGTGATGTTCTTCACCGACGGCGGAGGAGCTTCCATACGCACTGTCGACTACAGTGTCTTCCAGCAACTGACCAAAGGCGGTTACTTTGACCAGATAACCGTCAACATCCGCAATGTCGAGGCAGAAGGCAAGCTGGTCAAAGACCCGACTGCTTTGGACAACGAGCTCGGCACGCTCTTCAGAGAAAGCCAACAGGGCGTCGGCGCGGTTATGGTCAACACCACCATCCCGAGCGGAGACCGCTTTGCCGAGGAGGTGGAAGAGTGGAAAAACGCGCCTGACAGCCAATGCCAGTCTCTGAAGGTCAAATACGAGAAGGACAGCATGTGGCTCAATCTCCTGGGCAACTTCGGTCCGCTCATCCTGATGTTTATCCTGATGTATTTCCTGTTCTTCCGCGGTTTTTCCAAAATGGGCGGCAACGGCGGACCCGGCGGCATCTTCAATGTCGGACGTTCCAAGGCCTCCGTCTATGAAGGCGACAACAGGATTGCCGTTACGTTCAAAGACGTAGCCGGCCTGTCGGAAGCCAAGCAGGAAGTGCAGGAAATCGTGGATTTTCTGAAGCACCCCGAGCGCTACACCAACCTGGGAGGCAAAATCCCCAAAGGTGCACTGCTGGTCGGCCCTCCGGGTACGGGCAAGACGCTGTTGGCCAAAGCCGTGGCAGGCGAAGCCAACGTACCTTTCTTCTCCATGTCGGGTTCTGACTTTGTCGAGATGTTTGTCGGCGTAGGCGCAAGCCGTGTGCGCGACCTCTTCCGTCAAGCCAAGGAGAAAGCTCCGTGCATCATCTTCATCGACGAAATCGACGCCGTGGGACGCGCCCGCAGTTCGCGCAACATGTCGGGAGGAAACGACGAACGGGAGAACACGCTCAACCAGCTGCTCACCGAGATGGACGGCTTCGGCACCAACAGCGGCGTCATCATTCTGGCTGCCACCAACCGTTCGGACATCCTTGACAAGGCGCTGCTCCGCGCCGGACGCTTTGACCGTCAGATACACGTCGACCTTCCCGAACTGAATGACCGCATCGAAATCTTCAAGGTGCACCTCCGCCCGCTGCAATTGGCCAAAGACCTCGACATAACGAAATTGGCACGGCAGACTCCGGGATTCTCCGGTGCTGACATTGCCAACGTCTGCAACGAGGCAGCCCTGATTGCCGCCCGTCGCAACAAAAAGAAAGTCGATGCTACCGACTTCAACGATGCTGTCGACCGCATCATAGGCGGTTTGGAGAAGAAATCCAAAATCATGACACGCGAGGAGAAGCATAGCATCGCTGTGCACGAGGCCGGACACGCCACTGTGTCCTGGCACTTGCGTTACGGTTCTCCGCTGGTCAAAGTCACCATTGTGCCACGAGGCAAAGCCTTGGGCGCAGCCTGGTATATGCCGGAAGAACGGCAGATTACAATCAAGGAAGCCATGTGCGACGAACTGTGTTCGCTGCTTGGCGGACGAGCCGCCGAAGAACTGTTTGTAGGCAGCATCTCGAGCGGAGCAGCCAACGACCTTGAGCGTGTGACCAAACAGGCCTATGCCATGATTGTATACTACGGTATGAGCGACACATTGCCCAACATCTGCTATTACGACAGTTCTGGGCAAGACTATGGCTTTCAAAAGCCATTCAGCGACGAGCGCGCCCGCATCATCGACGAAGAAGTGTCGAAGCTGATAGCCGAACAGTACGAACGTGCCAAGTCACTGCTCAAAGAACACGCCGACGGACACACTACCCTTACCCAAAGGCTCGAGGAACGCGAAGTCATCTTCACCGAAGATGTACAGGACATATTTGGACCCCGACAGTGGACGTCACGCACAGAAGAGCTGATAGAGGAAAGCGAAGTGACGGATGCAAAATCCAAGGAGAGCGCCCACTCCGGTTCGGACGGTAAGGCAGACGTAAGTGCTGACGAAAAGGCAAAAGCCGATTCCGACGAAAAAGCGAACGCCGAATCAGAGAGCAAGCCAGAGGTTGATCTATAATAACGAATAGACAGAGAGATGAATCTAAGCAAACTATTCAACAAAAGTCTTCTGATCCGCACCATTACCGGTGTGTGTGTCGTTGCGTCCATTGTCACGTGCATATTGGCCGGCCCATATAGTTATCTGGGACTGTTTTCCATCCTGATATTCGGGGTGCTTTGGGAGTTTTACACACTGGCCAACTACAGCCGCGAGTGTCACATCACGCGAGGCTTCCATGCTTTGGCCGGTGTGTTGCTCTTCTGGTGTTTCTTCATAGCAGCTTCACACATCACTCGTATCGGCAACAACATCTTCATCCTGTACCTCGTGTACCTCGTGGCGCTTTTCATCAGCCGACTTTACAGCAAGCAGCAGACGCCGATGCGCGAATTGGCGTTTATCCTCCTTGGCCAAGTCTACATAGCCTTGCCGGTTTCGCTGCTCAACACCATTGCCTTCCACAGCATTGCCATTCCATTGGGAAATTTCGACGATGACTACAACAGCATACTGCTGCTGGCCTTGTTCTTCTTCCTTTGGTGCAACGACACGGGTGCGTTTCTCACCGGAGTCACTTGCGGAAAGCACAAGTTGTTTGAGAGCGTCTCTCCCAAGAAAACGTGGGAAGGGTTCTTCGGCGGACTTTTCTTCAACGTCCTTCTGGCGCTTGCCTTCTATCAGGCTTCCTTTTGGGGCTTCTTCGGCCAGGACCTCCACGAACTTCAGCACTACACTCGGTTAGACTGGATTGGTCTCGGAGTGTTCATCAGCATCTTCGGCACATTCGGCGATTTGGTCGAAAGCTTTGTCAAGCGTTCCGTCGGCGTCAAAGATTCAGGCAAGATATTGCCTGGCCACGGCGGCATGTGGGACCGTTTCGACTCACTGATCATGGCGGCTCCTGCGATGATGTTCTACCTGGTGATGATTACAGTCGTAAAAGGTTTATAAAGCAAACCGTAGTCAGCAAAGGTAAAAGAAAAGCATAAAAATCCGCCAAACAGGGCTATTTCTGTGTAATTTCATCCGTTTTTTGGGGTAAAATTGTCCATGCTACAATTTTACCCCTTATTTTTATGCTTCATAATAGAAATTTAGCAGTACCTTTGCCGCAGAAATTAAAAACATTCGGTTTCACAAAGAAGTTTTATGTTAGGTTAGGGAAATAAGGAACTATCACATCCCTTTTTTCTCATTTTTATTTGGATTTAGAAAAAGTAAGGTTTTCTAAGGTTTGTAATTATTAGAAAAAAGGGCCCCACGTGAGTGTCGCCCTTTTTCATTTATGTAAGTGCTTTATGCAAGTGCTTTCCTCTTTGCACTGGTTTTGTGTGAGCCCTTGAAAGTGCATTTCCCCTCAAGCGCTTTTATAAAGATACTCTTCAAAAAGCTTACAGAATCTTCTTGAAAACTTACAGAGTCATCTTGAAAGCTTACAGAATCTTTATGAAAACTTACAGAATCTTTATGAAAACTTACAGAATCTTTATACAAATTCATAAAGAATCTTCAAGTGCAAGTCCTTTACTCCTCGGTGTAATCGTACGGTTCCTCGCCGATGATTTCACGCAGTTTGTTTCGGAACATTGCATCCTGTTCGAAGAGCGAATGCACTGGAACTTCATCGAGTTTGTGCATCGGGCTCTTGAAGTAGAACGACAGCCACTTCTGTATTCCCTTGAAACCACACCGTTTGGCGAGGTCAGTCAGCAGCACGAGGTCGAGTGCCAACGGGGCGGCCAAGATTGAGTCACGGCAGAGGAAATTGATTTTAATCTGCATCGGATAGCCCATCCAGCCAAAGATGTCGATATTATCCCAAGCCTCTTTGTTGTCGTTGCGCGGCGGATAATAGTTGATGCGGACCTTGTGGTAGACATCGCCGTAGAGGTCAGGATACTTCTCCGGTTCGAGGATAGAGTCGATGACCGAGAGTTTGCTCACCTCCTTCGTCTTGAACGAAGCAGGGTCGTCGAGCACCTCGCCGTCACGGTTTCCGAGGATGTTGGTCGAGAACCAACCCGACAAGCCCAGCATACGCGTGTGGAAAGCCGGGGCAAGCACCGTCTTCATCATGGTCTGTCCGCTCTTGTAGTCCTTGCCGCAGATGGGGCAACCCGTCTTGTCGGCCAGTTGCCACATAGCCGGGAAGTCGACGGTCAAAGCCGGTGCACCATTGATAAACGGAGCTCCCTCCATCATAGCCGCATAAGCATAACACATAGACGGAGCGACGAGCCGAGTCGACGGGTTCTTCATTTCAGCCTCAAAGGCTTCCAAGTCCATGTGCACCTCCGACATCGGCATATAGGCTTCGGTCGAAGCTGCCCAGATGACTACGATACGGTCGCAATGATTGTCTGACTTGAAGCGGCGGATGTCTTCGCGCAGTTGCTCCATCAGGTCCCACTTGCTCTTTCCCTCCTTACACCAGGTGCCGTTGAGACGGGTGATAAAGGTGGGGTCGAACACGGCCTTCATCGGCTTGATTTGCTTAGCCTCGTCAGCCACCAGGTTGATGTCCTTTTCATTGAGGACCTGAGCGTGCATAGCGCCGTCATAGACAGAATCCGGGAAAATATCCCAGCCGCCGAACACCAGTTGGTCGAGACTTGCCAAAGGCACAAGGTCTTTGATCAAACCCTCCCGGCGGTTTTCCTTCTTTCCCACCTTCAGATAAGAAAGCTGTGTGACAGAGCCGACAGGTTTGGCCAAGCCCTTGCGGGCTGCTAATGTACCGATGATAAAGGTGGTACTTACAGCGCCACTCATACCGACGACCAAAACACCCAGTTTTCCGTCGGCTGGTTGAACTTGAATATTTTTCATATACACATATTTTATAATAGAAAGAAATCCCCTTTTGGCAAGGGGATTTCCCGTTATGATGCGCTCATCCGTTCCAAATTAGCCACGGCAAGTTTCTGCTTGGCATATTCCAGTGTGATGTGCAAGGTCTTGCTCTTGCTTGACGGCATACTGTACATATCGTCCATCATGATGCTTTCGGCGATGGCTCTAAGTCCGCGGGCGCCCAACTTGAATTCGATGGCTTTGTCCACGAT
The DNA here is from genome assembly GCA_963624265.1 of bacterium. GTDB lineage: Bacteria > Bacteroidota > Bacteroidia > Bacteroidales > UBA3663 > Liminaster. Next base: position 27,192 of record CAVFPF010000007.1, read on the forward strand.
GAGCTGAAACACCTCGGGGTCGATGGTCAGCGTAATGCCGTCCATGGCAAAGAGTTTGGTGTATTGCTTGATGATGGCGTTTTTAGGCTCGGTGAGAATCCGCTTCAGCGCCTCGGCATCGAGAGGCTCGAGATAAGTCAGGATAGGCAGTCGGCCGATGATTTCCGGAATCAAGCCAAACTTCTTGAGGTCGGCTGGCGTGACGTACTGCAGCAGGTTGTCGCGGTCTATTTCGTGCAGCTTCTCATTGGTGTGGAATCCGACCGTACGGGTGTTCAACCGCGCGGCGATACGCTGCTCGATGCCGTCAAAGGCTCCGCCGCAGATGAAGAGGATGTTCTTTGTGTCGACCTGTATGAGTTTCTGGTCCGGATGCTTGCGGCCTCCCTGCGGTGGCACGCCTATCATACTGCCTTCCAGCAGTTTGAGCAAGCCTTGCTGAACGCCCTCGCCGCTCACGTCGCGGGTGATGCTCGGGTTATCGCCCTTACGGGCAATCTTGTCGATTTCGTCGATAAAGACGATGCCGCGTTCGGCCTTTCTGACGTCATAGTCGCAGTTCTGCAGCAGACGTGTCAGGATTGACTCGATATCCTCGCCCACATAGCCGGCCTCGGTCAGCACGGTAGCGTCGACGATGGCAAAGGGCACATTGAGCATACGGGCTATGGTCTTGGCCAAAAGTGTTTTGCCCGTACCCGTACGTCCCACCATGATGATATTCGACTTCTCGATTTCGACGTCGCTTTTGTCCTTGGGCTGCATCAGACGCTTGTAGTGGTTGTAGACGGCCACCGAGAGGTTCTTCTTGGCCTCGTCCTGGCCGATTACATAGCCGTCGAGGAAAGCCTTGATGTCCTTGGGCTTGGGCAGTTTCTTCAAGTCGAGGTCCGGCTCGAGCGCCCGTTGTTGGTCCATACGCTCGAAGGATTCCAATACAATCATGTGGGCCTGTTCCGCACATTCACTGCAGATAAAGCCGTTCAAACCGCCTATGAGCAGACTAACCTCACTACGGCCACGTCCGCAGAAATTGCATTTATCTTCTGTGTGTCGTGCCATTATTTCTTCTGGAATATTTTGTCAATCATACCGTAGTCGAGGGCTTCCTGTGCGGTCAGATAATGGTCGCGGTCGCAGTCGGCCTCGATTTTCTTGTAAGTCTGACCCGTACACTCGGCGAGGATGGTGTAGAGTTCCTTCTTGAGTTTTTTGATTTCGTTGACGGCGATTTCCATATCCGAAGCCTGTCCTTGCGTTCCGCCCAACGGCTGGTGAATCATCACGCGGCTATGGGGCAAAGCGTAGCGTTTGCCTTTTGTGCCGGCGGCCAGGAGCACCGAAGCCATTGAGGCAGCCATACCCGTCACCACCGTCGACACGTCGCAGGTGATGTAGTTCATCGTGTCGTAGATGGCGAGTCCGCCGCTCACGATTCCGCCGGGGCTGTTCAGGTACATGGTGATGTCCTTGTCGTTCTCGGTCGAAGCGAGGAAGAGGAGTTGTGCCTGCACCACATTCGAGCAGTAGTCGTCGATTTCCGTACCGAGGAAGATGATTCGGTCCATCATCAAACGGCTGAAGACGTCCATCTGTGCGACATTGAGTTGGCGTTCCTCGATGATGCTGGGGTTGATATAAGAATCCCGCGGACTCATTGTCTTGCTCTGGAAGCGCATATAGTCGTCGAGTGCATGTCCGTTCATTCCCAGATGTCCGGTTGCGTATTTGTAGAATTCGTTGTTGTTCATTGTGTTGGTTTGAGTGGGTGTTTGATGCTTATTCGAAGTTGGCGGCAATGCTCTCTGCAATCTGTTTCATCTCGTCGGGCGAGAGTTTCAGGTGTTCCTTGCGGAAATCCATATCCCCCTCCTCGTTGAGCGGCATCAGATGTATGTGGGCGTGAGGCACCTCGAGACCCATTACGCAGACGCCAACTTTCTTACAGGGAATTGCCCGTCGGATAGCTGCGGCGACGCGCTTGGCAAAGACCATGTGGGCGGCCAGCATATCGTCGCTTTGGTCGAAGATATAGTCCACTTCTTGCTTCGGGACGACGAGCGTGTGTCCTTTGGCCACCGGGTTAATGTCGAGGAAGGCATAGAACCGGTCGTCTTCTGCCACCTTGTAGCTCGGTATCTCACCTGCTATGATTTTACTGAAAAGGCTCTTCATATATTATATATATAATGTGTAGTGTTGTTATTGGTGTACGCTTTGGAAGTACGTAGTGAGTGGCGAAATATTTTTATGCAAGTCTCTTGCCAAGAATCATTTACAACGGTAATCTTCGGCAAAGAATCCTTTATGCAAGATTTTCCGGCCAAGATGCTTTTGCAAAGAAGCTTTTTACGGACAAGAGTCTTTATAGCCCAGAGTCTTTACGGCCAAAAATCCTTAACAGCAAAAGAAGCTATTCCGCCCAAGAATCTTTACGACAAAAGAATCTTTACGACAAAGAGTCTTTCCCGAAGGAAATCTTCAGCCAAGAATCCTTTACGCAGAAAATTTCCGGCACAAGACAGAGCTTACAGGGAAATCTCGAGAATCTCGAGGCTCTGCACGCCGGCGGGCACTTTGACCTCCACAACGTCGCCGACGGAGTGGTTCAATAGGGCCTTGGCTATTGGCGTAGCGACGCTGATTTTCCCTTCTCTGAAGTTGGCCTCACTCTCGGGCACAACCGTATATGTCACTTCCTTGTTCATCTTGCGGTTCATCAGGCGCACGGTAGTCATAATTTGCACCTTGTCGTTATTGAGCTTCGAGGCATCGATGATGCGGGCGTTGGCCACCTGGTCCTTGAGGAGGGCGATTTTGCTCTCCAGCTTTCCCTGAGCCTCTTTGGCTGCATCATATTCTGCATTTTCGCTCAAGTCGCCCTTTTCCCTTGCCTCTGCAATGGCGGCGCTTGCCTTTGGTCTTTCTACGCTTTCCAGATAATTGATTTCTTCGAGGATTTTCTTATAGCCTTCCTCGCTGATGTAAGTTGCTGCCATAATGTATGGTAATCTATGGTGTTATACAATATATTTTTTCCAATCACTTGACGGCTTTGGCCACGACGTCGGCCAGTTGCTTGTCGTCGTTCTCTACCCTATACTGCAGTTCGCCGTTGCGCGTGATGACGAATGTGGTGGGCAGCGAGGCGACGTTGTAAGAGAGAGCTGAAGCCGAATAGATTACATTGCCACGCTGGTCGTAGGTGCAGCTTTGGTCGCGCACCGTGACCCACGGCAAGTTGTCGGCGCTCACTTTCCAGAAGTTCTCGTCATAGTCCATGCAGATCTGATAGACCTTCAGTTTGCCCTCGTACTTCTCATAGAGGCTGCCGATGGCCATATTGTGAGCGGGCGAAAAGTCCATATAGTAAGCCGTAAAGTCGACCAGTATGACGCTCTTGCCGTCCTCCAACGAGCTCAGCGACACGGCACGGTCGTCGACGTCATTGAGGAGGAGTTCGGGGTAAGCGCGGGTCTCTATCTGCTTGGTCGACAGGATTGAGTCGGTGCGTTGCACGCGCTGCATCTGCTCACGCTGGCGGGCACGGCCCTCCAGTGTGACTTTCTCAAGCACCTTGTTGCGCGGCGAGGCAGGGTAGTTGTATTGCCACCCCGTGGCCACAGCGCCGAAGGCCCTGAGGTCGTCGCGGTTATTGGCGTCGAAGATGACCAGTCCCTGCATGGTCTCGAAGAGCAGGTAGTAGCTGGTCGGACTGGCAGGATTGCGGTAGATGTAGCGGTCGAGCACCTGTGCCTTGTAGGCCCTTACGAGCGCCAACACCGAGTCGCGGGCCGCGTCTTTCGACATCGTGCCGCCCAGCGAGGCATTGCTCAGGGCGAGCACCTTACCGCGCAGCTGGTTGCCCAGCGTCACGGCCTCGTGCAGTTCGCGGTTGGCCTCGTCGTCGACCTCATAGGCACCCATCTGGGCGGCATCGGCCACAACGCGGACGGGCGTGAGCAGCGTGTCGACCACGAGCGAGATAGACTTGTTGCCCACACGCAAGCTGAAGAAATCCGGGCCGTCCTCCACCTCGGGGGCAAACTCAAAGCGGCCTTCCGCATCCAGCCGGAGCGTGTCGACCATGCGCGGGGCACCGTCCGAGAGATGCTCGAGCACGAGGAGCTGTCCGTCGGCACCGGTGACGTTACCTTCTATGCGGGCCTTGCGCGTGTCGCTGCAACCCGTCACTACTGCGACGCCAAGAGCGGTCAAAAAGAGAGTTCTCACTCCCTTAGCAAATGTGTACTTCATAATTGTAAACGAAGTGCTTTTTATGTACAGAGATATAATTCAATAGTCAATTTAGAGGGCCGACACATCGGGCACTGCGCAGTGAGTAACCCGGGTATCGGCTCTTGCATTGTTGACTTATCGGGCACAAAGGTAAGCATAAAAAAGGAACGGTGCAATAGTTTTGCCGAAAAATTTCGCACAAACGAATGTTTTTTTGTTTTTTATTTTGCCGGTCGATGAAAATTTGCTAACTTTGCGCCCGAAAAATCTATAATGGATTAGAGAATAAAGAACAATTTTTATGGTAAACAATTTGGTTAACCCAATCAAGAAAACCATTACCCTGAGCGATGGCCGCACCATCACGCTCGAGACGGGTAAGGTTGCGAAGCAGGCCGACGGTGCCGTTGAGCTTCGCATGGGCGGCACGATGCTGCTCGCCACAGTATGTACAGCACGCACAGTCACTCCGGGCACGGACTTCATGCCGCTGACCGTCGAGTACAAAGAGAAATACGCTTCTGCGGGCCGTTTCCCCGGCGGTTTCACCAAGCGTGAGGGCAAGGCTTCCGACTACGAAATCCTGACCAGCCGCCTCATCGACCGCGCACTCCGCCCGCTTTTCCCCAGCAACTACCACGCCGAGACATTCGTCAACGTGACGATGTACAGCTCGGACAAGCAGAACCAGCCCGACGCTTTGGCCGGACTTGCCGCTTCGGCCGCCATGGCCGTTTCGGGCATTCCGTTCGAAGGGCCCATCTCTGAGGTCCGCGTTGTCCGCATCAACGGCGAGTATGTCATCGACCCGACCTTCGAGCAGATGAAGGAGGCCGACATGGACCTGATGGTAGGCGCCACCTACGAGAACATCATGATGGTCGAAGGCGAAATGGACGAGGTCAGCGAGCAAGACCTGCTCGGCGCTCTCAAGGCCGCACACGAAGCCATCAAGGTTCACTGCCAGGTGCAGAAAGAGCTTATGGAAGCCGTTGGCAAGCCCGTCATGGAATATTGCCATGAGGTCAACGACGAAGACCTCCGCAAGCAGTGCCACGACTTCTGCTACCAGCCTTGCTACGACATTGCCAAGAGCGGCAACAAGAACAAGCACGAGCGCGAAGCTGCTTTCGAGGAAGTGCAGGCCAACTTCGTGGCTACGCTCCCTGCCGAGAAGCAGGAAGACGAGGAGACCCTCGGCATGGTAGCCCGCTACTTCCACGACGTGGAGCGCGAGGCCATGCGCCGCTGCGTCCTCGACGAAGGCACACGTCTCGACGGCCGTGCCCTCAACGAGGTCCGTCCCATCTGGATTGAGCCCGACTACGTTCCGGGCCCTCACGGTTCGGCAATCTTCACCCGTGGTGAGACACAGGCGCTCGTCACCTGCACCCTCGGCACCAAGATGGACAAGAAGATGGTCGACGACGTGCTCCGCAACGACTACGACAGCTTCCTCCTCCACTACAACTTCCCTCCGTTCTCTACGGGCGAGGCCAAAGCACAGCGTGGCGTAGGTCGTCGCGAAATCGGACACGGACACCTGGCCTGGCGTGCTGTCAAGGGCATGATTCCGAAGGACTATCCTTACACCGTGCGCGTATGTTCTGACATTCTCGAGTCGAACGGCTCGTCGTCAATGGCCACCACTTGCGGCGCCACCCTCGCCATGCGCGACGCAGGCATCCCGATGATCCGTCCCGTATCGGGCATTGCCATGGGACTCATCAAAGACGAAGACGGTCCGAAGTACGCAGTGCTCAGCGACATCCTCGGCGACGAAGACCACTTGGGCGACATGGACTTCAAGGTGACGGGCACCGAAAAGGGCATTACCGCCACACAGATGGACATCAAGTGCAACGGCTTGAGCTACGAAATCCTCGAGAAGGCGCTCAACCAGGCTAAGGAGGGCCGTCACCACATCCTCAACTGCATGCTCGAAGCCCAGCCCGAGCACCGTGCCGACCTCAAGGACCACGCTCCGCGCATGGTTGCCTTCGACATCGACAAGGAGTATATCGGAGCCGTCATTGGCCCCGGCGGAAAGATTATCCAGGGCATCCAGGAAGAGACCGGCGCTGTGGTTACCATCGACGAGACCGACGGCAAGGGTCACGTAGAGATTTCTTCTGCCGACAAGGCCAGCATCGATGCTGCCGTAGCCAAGGTCAAGGCCATCGTAGCCGTACCGGAGGAAGGCGAAATCTACACCGGACCTGTCAAGAACATCCAGAGCTTCGGTGCCTTCGTCGAGTTCATGCCCGGCAAGGACGGCTTGCTGCACATCAGCGAGATCGACTGGAAGCGCTACGAGACCATGGAGCAGACTGGCATCAAGGAGGGCGACGTCCTCACCGTCAAGCTGCTTGAAATTGACAAGAAGACGGGCAAGTACCGCCTCTCTGCCAAGGCGCTCAAGCCGAAGCCGGAAGGCTACGTTGAGCCCGAAGCCCGTCCGCGTCGTGACGACCGTCCGCGTCAGGACCGTGACAGCCGTCCGCGCCGTGACGACCGTCCCCGTCGTGACGACCGTCCGCGCCGCGACTTCGACCGTCCCGACTACCGTGGCGGCAGCAACGAGTAAAGCGGTTCGTCGCTTGTGGCGGCCGTGAACATTATCATCCACATCCGTCACTAAAGGCGCTATGAACAATCCATATCTATATCATCCACATCCGTTGTTAAAAACGGCTGTGGATGATATTTGTTTTTACATCCGGCAGAGGCCCGCGTGGGACGAAGAGTTCGGCAAGGGCAAGATGCTGGGCGTCCTTCTCTGCGCCGACGGCACCATACTCAAAGCCTACAGCGGCAATGCGGCCATCGTCGACGAAGCGCATTACTTCGTCCCGCCCGTCTACGACCTCACGCACCCCGACGGTTTCTATCTTTCTGACGACGAAGCCATCAGCGCCATCAACCGCCGGCTGCTCGAGCCCGATCTTTCGCCCGACACGGTCCGACGGCTGACCGAACGGCGCAAGGCGCTCTCGCAGGACCTTCAGCTCAAAATCTTCACGCGCTTCGACTTTTCCGATTCCCGTGGCAAGTACAAGAACATTGTCGACATCTTCCGCGACGCCGGACGTGGTCTTCCTCCGGGAGGCGCTGGCGAATGTGCTGCCCCCCGGCTGCTCCAGTTTGCCCTCGAGCATCACCTCACCCCCACTGCGCTCGCCGAGTTCTGGTACGGCCGTTCGCCCCGGGCCATCCTGCGGGTGCACAGGCAGTTCTATCCGAGCTGCATCGAGAAGTGCAGCCCCATTCTGGCCTACATGATGCGCACGGCGGAGAAAGGAACCAACGATTCGGAATCTGTTAAGGGTAGGGAGGAAGTAAAAACTTCGGAAGAAATAATGAATAAGGAAAAAGTAAAGGATAACGAAGAAGTAAAGGATAACGANNAAGTAAAGGATAACGAGGAAATAAGGTGTGAGGAAGTGTTATTAAAGGAAATAATAAAGGGCAAAGAAGAAGAAAAAGAAAAGAATAAAGAAGGATTAAGCAATAAGGAAGAAATAAAGGATAAAGAGGAAGCGCCCCTCGCCCCCACCGTCCTTTTCGAAGACGGGCATCTGATTGTCGTGAGCAAACCAGCCGGTCTGTTGAGCACGCCGGGCAAAGACGCCAGCCAGCCCGACGTCGAGTCGTGGCTGCACCGGCAGTATCCCGAGGTCAAGGGACCGATGCTCGCCCATCGGCTCGACCAGGCCACGTCGGGGTTGCTCCTGGCTGCCAAAGACGCGCTGACGCACCGGCAGCTGCAACAGGGCTTCGAGCGGCGCACCGTCCACAAGCGCTATGTGGCCTGGCTCGACGGCGCACTGAAGAGCGACTGCGGACTGCTGTCCATTCCCCTATGTCCCAATCCCGACGACCGGCCCAGGCAAGTCACCGACTGGCAATTCGGCAAGGCGGCACAGACTCGCTACAACGTGCTGAAAAGAGAAGGGGGTCGGACCCTCGTCGAGTTCTTCCCCCTCACCGGGCGCACGCACCAGCTGCGCCTCCATGCCGCCTCCCCCTTCGGGCTCGACTGCCCCATCGTCGGCGACAGGCTTTATAACGAACGTTGTGCCGGGAGCGAGCTCTTTCCACAAAGCAGCCTTTGCCCGCAAAGCGCGCCCTGCCCGGAAGCCGAGAGCGAAAGCTTTCCACAAAGCAGCCTTTGCCCGGAAGCTGGGAGCAACACCCCCCGCCTGCTCCTTCACGCCACCGACATCAGGTTAGAACTTCGGGAAGGGGTTCCACTCGAATTCCACGACCCGTCCGGCTTCGAGTGACCGCTGCACGTCGACGAGGCGCTGGTTACGGCTGCCCCTGAACATCAGGTCGAGGCTTTTCTGTTCCTCCACGAAAGGTCCGTCCACGAGCACCTCCAAATACGGAAGCAGCTTACTCATCACGGGGTCGGCCACCACCTCTTCGTAGAGGAAACCCGTGTAGCACCAGATGGTGCGGTGCAGTTCGCCGACGATGCGCCGCGCCAGTTCCGTGAAGGCCTCGGCCTGATACATCGGGTCGCCGCCCGAGAAGGTGATGTTGCCCTCCGTCGCTCTCAGCCTCTCCACAATCTCGTCGACAGCGACCGAAGTCCCCGCCTTGAACGACCACGTCTCCGGATTGTGGCAGCCCTTGCAGGCGTGTCGGCATCCGGCACAATACACACTCGACCGCCAGCCCGGGCCGTCGACCGTCGTATCCACTACGATATTCATCAGTTGTATATTCATCTCTGCCAAGCTTTTTCCGGTCAAAAGGATTTTTCTTCCAAGGTCAAAGTGATTTCCAAAATCAAAGACTTTCCCAAAATAAAGCTTCTCCCAAATCAAAGACTTTTCGAAATCAAAGACTTCTCCAGAATCAAAGACTTCTCCAGAATCAAAGACTTTCCCAGAATCAAAGACTTTCTGGTCAAGGCAAAATCCTTTCCGGGTCGCAAAAATAGTGAATTTACAAATTCAGACGGCCAAAACGGGGCGAAATCCGCAATATTTTTTCTATTTTGATTTGCAAATGCACTGACTACGCATTTTTTTCATATATTTGCGGCACAATAACGGCTCTTTGTCCGCTGCCCGAAGGGCAAAGGCGAAGCCACTCACATTAACGTAATAACGCATAACACCGCAGCACCCATGCACGTACTGAAATTCGGAGGCACATCCGTTGGCTCTATCGCAAGCATCAAGAACGTCAAACAGATAGTAGAATCACGCCAGGAACCCGTCATCGTCGTCGTTTCCGCCCTGGGCGGCATTACCGACCGTCTCATCCTGACTGCCAACAAGGCAGCCGCCAGCGACGAGACCTATATGGAGGAGTTCCGCTTCATACGCCAGCGCCACCTCGACGTGGTCAATGGGCTGCTCGACGGCGAAGACCTCACGGCCGTCAAGATTTTCATCAACGAAATCCTTGAGGAGCTGTGCAACATCTACCGGGGCATATTCCTCATCCGCGAGCTCTCGCCCAAGACGCTGTGCACCGTCGTCAGCTACGGCGAGCGCATCTCGAGCCGCATCATCGCCACCGTCATCAAAAATGCCGAGTGGGTCGACAGCCGCGACATCATCAAGACGGTGCGCGTGTTCGACAAAAACGTCTGCGACTTCGAGGCCACGGCGCCCAACGTCGTCAGCCGTCTCTCCCACCCCAACCCCATCATCGTCATGGGCGGCTTCATCTCGAAAGACAGCCAGACGGGCGAAGTGACCAACCTGGGCCGCGGCGGTTCCGACTACACGGCAGCCATCGTGGCAGCCACGCTCAACGCCGAGCAGCTCGAGATCTGGACCGACGTCGACGGCTTCATGACCGCCGACCCGCGCGTCATCTCCGGTGCCTACGTCATTCCCGAACTTTCGTTTGTCGAGGCCATGGAGCTCTGCAACTTCGGCGCCAAGGTCATCTATCCGCCCACCATCTTCCCCGTCTACCACAAGAACATCCCCATCGTCATCAAGAACACCTTCAACCCCTCTGCGCCCGGCACACTCATCCACGCCAACCCCGCGCACGTGAGCGGCAAGGTCATCAAGGGCATTTCGTCGATCAACGACACGGCCCTCGTCACGATTTCGGGCCTCGGCATGGTAGGCGTCATCGGCGTCAACAAGCGCATCTTCTCCACCCTGGCCGACAACGGCATTTCGTGCTTCCTCGTCAGCCAGGCTTCGTCGGAGAACTCCTCCACCATCGGTGTCAAGAACGGCGACGCCGAGCGCACCGCCGGATTGCTGCGCGCCGAGTTTGCCAAAGAAATCGAGATGGGCGAAATCAACTCCATCACCGCCGAACACAACCTCGCCACCATCGCCATCGTGGGCGAACGCATGAAGCAGACTCCGGGCATTGCCGGCAAGCTCTTCAAGATTCTCGGCCAGAACGGCATCAACGTCATTGCCTGCGCGCAGGGCGCCTCCGAGACCAACATCTCGTTCGTCACGACCAGCGAGTGCCTGCGCAAGGCCATCAACGTCATCCACGACTCGTTCTTCCTCTGGGACTACAACGTGCTCAACATCTTCCTGACAGGCGTCGGCCTCGTGGGCCGCAACCTCCTCGAGCAGATACGCAAGCAGCAGGACTACCTGCTCAAGCACCGCAATCTCAAGCTCTCGGTCGTCGGCCTGTCCAACAGCAAGCACTGCCTGCTCAAGCGCGACGGCATCGACCTCAGCACGTGGGAGGAGCAGCTCGCCGCCAGCACCGAAGTGTCGTCGCCCGAAGCCATCCGCGACAAGATCATCGAGATGAACATCTTCAACGCCGTCTTTGTCGACTGCACTGCCTCGACCCAGATTGCCTCTATCTACGAGACCCTGCTCGAGCACAACGTCAACGTGGTCTGCGCCAACAAGGTGGCAGCCTCGGGCGACTACGACAACTACCGCCAGCTCAAGCGCACGGCACGCAAGCGCGGCGTCAAGTACCTGTTCGAGACCAACGTGGGCGCCGGTCTGCCCCTCATCTCGACCATCAACAACCTGCGCGACTCGGGCGACGAGATTCTCAAGATCGAGGCCGTCGTGAGCGGCACGCTCAACTATATCTTCAACGTCCTCGACGCCGACGTGCCCATGAGCCAGGCCATCCGCATGGCGCGCGAAGCAGGTTTTGCCGAGCCCGACCCGCGCATGGACCTCAACGGCAGCGACGTGGTGCGCAAAATCGTCATCCTCGCCCGTGAAGCCGGCTACCGCATCTCGAAGGAGGATGTCGAGACTCACCTCTTCATTCCCGACGAGTATTTCGAGGGGCCGGTCGAAGAGTTTTGGCAGAAAATTCCGCAGCTCGACGCCCACTTTGAGCAGATGCGCCAGAAGGCTTCCGCCCAGAACCACCGCTTCCGCTTTGTGGCCACGCTCGAAAACGGCAAGGCCCGCGTCGAACTCTGTGAGGTCGACGACCAGCACCCGTTCTACCGCCTGGAGGGTTCCAACAACGTCATTCTGCTCACCACGGCGCGCTACATGGAGCAGCCCATGGAGATCAAGGGCTACGGAGCCGGTGCCGCCGTCACTGCCGCAGGCGTCTTTGCCGACATCATCTCTATCGTCAATATCCGCTAAACGCGCGCGCCACCGTTATCTGCAAATATCGCGCACACCACCCATCAGCTAAACGCATTTTATGAAATACATCATCATACTGGCCGACGGTGCTGCCGACGAACCGCTCGCCGAGCTCGGAGGCATGACGCCGCTGCAGGCGGCAAGCAAACCCAACATCGACCGCATCGCGCGCGAGGGCGTCAACGGCCGTCTGGTCACCGTGCCCGAAGGCTTCCATCCCGGCAGCGAAATAGCCCACCTCGGACTCTTGGGCTACGATGTGGCCAAGGTGTTTGAGGGCCGCGGTTCGCTCGAGGCTGCCTCCATGCAGGTGCCCATCGACGACGGCGAGGTCGCCATGCGCTGCAACATCGTCTGCCTCGACGGCGACAACATCAAGAACCACTCGGCCGGCAACATCTCCAACACCGAGGCGTCGGTGCTCGTCGGGCACCTCAACGACCGGCTCCACGACTTCCGTTCGTCGACGGGCTTCACCGCCGGCGACATCCGCTTCTTCGACGGCGTGAGCTACCGCCACCTGCTCAAGGTCAGGGGCGGCAACAAGTTTGTCCACTGCACGCCACCTCACGACCGCATCGGCCAGCCCTGGCGCCCCGAACTGCCCTACGCCGAGCGCCCCGAAGCCGAAGCGACGGCGCAACTGCTCCGCGAGCTCATCCTGTGGAGCCAGGAGCAGCTCAAGGGTCATCCCGTCAACCTGCAGCGCATCGCCGAAGGCAAAGACCCCGCCAACTCCATCTGGCCCTGGAGTCTCGGCTACCGTCCGCAGATGCAGACGCTCCACGAGCTCTTCCCCAACCGCATCCGCACGGGAGCCGTCATCTCGGCAGTCGACCTCATCTTCGGCATCGGCGTCTACTGCGGCCTCAAGAAGGTCGAGGTGCCCGGCGCCACCGGACTGTGGGACACCAACTACGAGGGCAAGACCCAGGCCGCCCTGCGCGAACTGCGCGACAAGGATTTCGTCTTCCTCCATGTCGAGGCCACCGACGAAGCCGGTCACGACGGCGACGCCCGGCTCAAGCAGCGTTGCGTCGAGATGCTCGACAAGCGGTGCATCGGCCCTATCCTCGACGAGGTGCAGCACTGGGACGAAGCCGTGCGCGTGGCTGTCCTGCCCGACCATCCCACGCCCATCAAATACCGCACCCACACCATGACGCCCGTGCCCTTCGCCATCTGGCAGAACCACCCGTCGGCCTCTCCGGGCGACGCCGCCACTATAGTGCCCGACCAGGTGCAGACCTTCGACGAGGCTGCCTGCTTCGACGGTGCCTGCGGTCTGCTCGAGCGCGACGAATTTATCCGGTTCCTGCTCGGGTGAGGCGGGTAAGAAAGTAAGTAAGAAGGCAAGAAGGCAAGAAGG
>CAVFPF010000008.1:0-5516 GCA_963624265.1 bacterium
CGAGTCGTCCATACGGGCTAACCTCCTCACCCATAGCGAGTTAAGCGCAAGTCCCCCGTTTCGCCGACGATGACGGAGCGTTACGGCGTGTCGGAAGCGGGATGGGCGAGCTTTGCAGCTTCGATGAGCGAAATGAGTTCACCGGGCTGCATCTGGGAGCGGTAGATAGACACCCACGTCGTGCCGAGCGCGTGATATGCGCCCACACGTATGCGCAGATGAGCCTGTCCGTTGTCGTCCTCCACCGCAATGCGCTCCAGGTCGTAGTACCCGTCAATCGAACCTCTGACCATGGGCAGCAGGTAGCGGACGGCCATAAGGTTGACGCTTGGCACGCGCTCCATAATGTAGTTGCGGCCCTTGTGGCAGGCAAAGGCATCGTAGCCCGCGTCCATCTTGCGCACGAGGCAGGTTAGCACGTTGCGCTCGGCGCTATCCTGGGGCAGGGCGGCATTGGAGGTCCTTATGGTGCTGACCTGAGGCAGGACGGCATCGGGCGCGGTGCCCAATGCGCACGGCTCGACATAGAAAGCCCCTCTCAGTGTGGCCAGCAGGGCGGCGTTGTGCGCTTCGTCGGCCTTGTCGAGCGCCAGCGAGTAGGTCTGCGGGTCGGCATAGGGCGTGTAGACCTTGCCCAGCAGCTCCTTGAAGTGGTCGCGCACGTAGCGCTCGCCGTCCACGTCGGGGTGTGCCCGCATAGCGTAGAAGTCGTAGTCCTGTTGCAGCCACTCCTGTATCTCGGTGCGAAACCGCTCGCGTATCTTCTTCTTCCACTGCGCCTTGCTCCCCGCATCGTTGCGGGCATAGAGCGAGAGGACGAAGAGGAAGTTGACGTCGTAGTGGAAGAGCAGCAGCGTGTCGCGGTCGAAGAGGCGGTTCTTCCACTGGTAGCTCATGTGCTTGTTCTTCCTGCGGTCGGTCTGCTCGATGTCGTCGGTCGTGTAGTCGAAGGCCTCGTTCATCTTGGCCGAGATGAAAAAGTTGGGGATGATATTGTATCCTTCTGTCACATCGTCGCAGAGCTTGATGCCCGAGGTGCTGGGGTGGTCGCCGATGCCGTTGAAGATGTCGAGGTTCCACTGGATGACGTTGCGGGCGTAGGTGTATTGCTTGTAGATGCTCTCGCGCCCCAGCTCGTGGTCCATCTTATAGTACTTCGAGTCGCCGATGTAGTAGGTCTGCCGCGACTCGCTCTCTATGAGGCTACGGGCGGTGTAGAGGTGGTCGACAATCTTGCCGTCCTCCTGCTTCTTGTCCATGCCGTCGGGCAGCGTCTCGTCGCCGATGAGGGCGTCGATGATGGCCTCGAAGACCACATGGAAGCTCCCTACCAGCAGATACTCGCTCTGGTCAGAGTGGACCATAACCTGCCGCGACTCGTCGAAGAAGGCGTAGCAGAGCTGCCAAAGCTGGAGGGCCTTGTCGGAGAAGTATTTGTACTTGATTTGCCCGAGGCGCACCTTGCCGTAGCCTCTCAGATACCTATCGAACTGGCGTCCCGTGATGAGGGGCACGTTGCAGTCGGCGGTCTCGGCAAATCCGAACCGCCCCGCTATGTAGTGCAGGATGGAGCTGTAGATGACGAGCAGTTCCTCGTCGAAGTTGACCTGTCGCTTCCGGTTGACGGGGTTCAGGTAGACGGCGCTGCCTTCTTGTACGATGGCTGGCGTATGTGCTATGGTGCGCGTCCAATTGATTTTGCTCAGGCCGCTATGCAGGTTTCTCAGCACGTAGAAGAAGAAACTTCTGTTGTCCTTGCGCCATTGGATGAGTGCCAGCAGGATGTCGAGGTAGGTGCTCCCCAGGCGGCGCCGGCCATGCCCGGAGCGGGCTATGCGCTTTTGGTAGACGATGTCTGAGTCGTGGCGGGCGTCGTTCTTGTAGACCACGATGGCCCGGTATATCCACACGGCAAACTTATACACGAAGTCCTCCTCCGCCCTGTCGCCGAAGGTTCGTCCCGCCTCAAAGCGCACGATGTCGCGCGGCTCGTATTTGCCGAACACCTTTTCCCGTCCGTCTGCATCCTTCTTGAGCATCACCTTGGGCAGGATAAACACGCAGTCGCCCAGCAGGTTGTTGTAGAAATAACCCACATAGCGAACCACCACTTTACCCTCCACGCTCTCCAGGACATCGAGGCCCTGCAGCTCGTCGTGCACGTCGGCGGCGTCGTACGGATATTCTTCGATCAGGATGCGCATGGCTTATGCGTTACGAGTCAAAATGTCTGGATGGTGAAAGTTAGTTTTCGTCCGCCTCATCAGGAGCAGCAGCGACCAGGGGCTCGAGGCCGAGGTTCTTGAGGAAGAGTTCCACCTTGCTGCCGACCACTTGGGTGCGGCCTCCGCTTACTGTATAGAACTTGTCGAACGTAAGCCTCGTGCCGTCGGTGTCGCGGAAGGCGTCGCCCTCCAGTTCCGAGTCCTTGAACACGTCGTTCCAGAGGTAGAAGACGACCTTGCCCACGAAGGTCTCAGCGCTGACCACGCCGCCCTGAGCGCGGCAGAAGTAGTAGCCCAGTTGTTTATCCTCCGAGTAGGTGGCGTCGTAGATGCGCTTGTTGATGGCCTGCAGGAAGTCCCACCAGCCGTAGTCCGCGCCGCCGGCGCGCACCACCCAGCCCTTGCCCGCATCGCTGATGGGCACATACTGCCAGTCCCAGCGGCGCTTGAAGGCCGAGTCTATGGGAAAGAGGCTTTGGTCGCTGGTGTTCATGGTGGCCCAGATGTGGAGGTTGGGCGGCAGCAGGAGCACCTTGCCGCCGGTGATGTCGCCCTCCAAGTCGCCGCAATAGTCGTCCACCGCACCCTGCAGGCGCAGGCCCTCGGCGGGCAGCGCGTATTCTCCACCCGGTTCGGCGAGCGACTCGGCTATCTCCCTCTGCAGGTCGGTGTCGGCCTCTATGGGGTAGGTCGAGAAGCCGTTGTCCTGGCGGTCCAGCAGCTGGAACAGGTCGCCGAATATCTGTGCGCAGTTGCCTCGGTTGATCTCCTCTATCACGAGGTACTGGGGCTCCGCTTCTCCCTCTCCCCGCTCGGCGTACTTCCTCCACGCGGCGAGGTAAGCCTTGAGGAAGGCCTGCTTCACAAACTTGTAGGTGATTCTCCGCTCTCGGTACGTCCCCCTATTGGTGTCGAGCGTGATGCCTCCGGCCACCACCACGGGTACGGTCTGCACCTCCACATCCTCCATGGTCGGCTTGTATGCCCCCACAAATGTCGAGTAGTCGGTGTCGGGATGGAACGTGGTGCGCACCACGGCCTTCCCTGCCGTCTGCCTCTTTATCTCATGGCTCTTTCCCGTTCCCGGCGCACCATAGTAGATTTGCTGGAGAGAGAGAGGGGAAGTTGTATTTTGAGATATAGAAACACCCTTCGATTTTGCTCCATCTACGACCATTTTGGCCAATATCAGCAAGGTGGAGTTGTATCCATATTCATACTTATCTACCTCCGACTTTCCACTCAATGCCTCTCTTGCGTCGGCAGCAGAAGCATCTGGATGCTCCATCACATACTGAACAAATTCGTCCAGCAGTTGCTTGGATATTGTACGCAAGCCTTGCGACCCTTTAGATGTGCTCCTTACCTGATAGCACAACCTATCTTGGTCGACAATTTCGACAGCCCCCGATTTGTCGCCGATATTAAGAGTGTATTGTATCATAATGTGAATGTTTTAAGCAAGTTATGTAAGTAAATAAAGTTCTCAATAATTATAAAATATCGAATGGATAATTGCATCCTTGTTCCAGTCTATCTCTCATCTCGTTTTGATCGACCTTAAAATAAGGACATGTTTTTGCTCTTGCCGTGTCATGTTTTGCAAAAGGGGCAAGGTTCAGATGCTTGTAGAGTTTACAGAATAGTTGATCATCCCAGCCCTTGATATAATTTTTACAAACCATACAATTGGGAATTTTGTGCATGAAATATCCAACATATTTAGCATATTCATATAAATCATAAGCCACAGGTGTATGGAAAACAATTTCCATCAAGCTATTTGGGTATCTAGACAAGTTGCGGCACGAAGCAAACTCGGACCGACAAAGTGTCTTTCCAGACGGATATAATACATATCGAACAATTTCTATCTCTTGATCTACCGAATTATTGTTGTAATCCTCCTTTTTGTCGAATCCATAAAATGCAACAGGTAAAGGGGTTTGCTCTTGCTGTAGCTCCGATTCCACAAATCCATTTTGTACAAGTTTATCAACATCCTCTTCAGACTCTAACATAATTTCTATGATTTTATCTCCACTATGCAGTTTCTCATAATCGCTGGGATGTGTAACACAGAACTCTATATAAATCGGACGCCTTGTAGGATTGCTCGCTGAATATATTTTCAAATCCGAACGTCTCCGACTTGTGTCATAAGCCACCTCCTGTTCGCATGAATCATAGAAATCTTTCAAGTTAAAATTCCGTCTTAATTTGGTAAAACAATCCCCTTGACTCCAACAATGACATTCTTTCTTTTTGGAGCAATACGACCTATACTCATATTCCATTATAAAGGAATCATGGCAAAGAAAAGCGTCACGTACTTTCTCTTTTGCAAGCAGATGCAACATAGTTTCATAGGCATATTCACACTCTGCGCCAGTTTGATGCGCAAAATGATGGATGCGCATTTCTCCACGATTTCTTGCCATCAATGGTTTCCCGCACGCAGGACAAACACATCCGCAAGCGTTACCATTGGGGACTTCATCTATATAACGAAGCGCCCCGTCAGAATCGCAAGCATATGTAAGTTTACGTACTGTATGATGTGATACTGGCTGTTGCATGTTTTGTCTATTCAATTACATAATCCTGCACACTCCTCTATTCTCTTCTTTTATATTCCACTGTACCTGCCATACCCTTCCGTCTATCTGGTCCAGAAGAATAAAATTAAACATATTTTCAGTTGGATAGAGAAAGAATCTACCTGGTTGAGTTTCAGATAAAGAAACAAGAGGGAAGCCATTTAGTATCGATTTCCATTCGATTATTTCCTTTAACATCATATTGCACTTGTGTGATAATGCCAGATCTGGTGTCAAGTTTTAGGAATGTCCACATATTGTTGGTCTGATACAAACGAAAATTAACATTACTATCTGGTGATGCAATGGTATTTTTTGTATTAGACTGGGCATAAGAAATCATAGCGATAAATACGAATACTGCAAACAGGATTAGCTTTTTCATTTCAAAATAGTGTTTATCATTAGGTTGTTAAACGCGAAACATTACTTCTCCCGCAATCGTATAAGTTGTCGCGCAGATAATTTACCATTCAATCGTTTTCTCCGTGTCATAATATCGGCTGACGCGATACTGCTCTGCCAGCACATCGGGTCGGGCCGTCGGGGTCTGCGCGTCAGGATGGGCCAGCATCGGCATATATAGGTCCGGCATGGATAGAGTGGGCTCGGTCATACTGATTAGTGTATGGATTGATGCTGCAAATATAGGAAGTTTTTACGAAATACAAGCCCAAAAGCGCATTTTTCA
>CAVFPF010000009.1:0-2941 GCA_963624265.1 bacterium
GCATTTCCACTCTTCTATCGTGCCTGTTTCGGACGAGAAGCTGCAGCCAATCTTGTAGAGCGTACGGGCGTCACCCGCATAGGGCAGGGCATAGCCACGGTCCTCTATCTGCTGGAGGGCCTCACCGGCAGTGCCGTCGAGCTTGAACTCGAAGATGTAGACATACTTTTCGGCCTCGATGATGCAGTCTGCACGGCCTTGGCTCAGTTGCTTCTCGGTGTAGACCATGTAGGTGCTGAGAAGGCGCAAGATGAGGTAGAACGTGTAGTGGAAGTAACGCTCCCGCTCATGCTCGTTCTCCTTGCGGCGCATGCTGTAGGGGATGCTGGCGAGGAAGGAAGTGAGGTTTTGGCGGAAGTTTTCCACCTCGCCGCGCTTCAAGGATTTGACCAAAAGCCGGATGCAAGAGTTTGCTGTGTCGGTGGCCTTGAAGTAGTTGTTGGCAAGGAGCGAGATGAAACCTTGCTTTACCTCGTTGTTGGGGATGTCGAGCAGGAACTCTTGGACATCGGCGTCGTAGTCCTTGATAGTGAGGTAGCCACTCTGGTATATCATCGGCAGCGGGCGCTCGATGTCTGCCTTGTAGTCGGAAAAGTCTTCTTCTGAGTAATATTTACCGGTGATTTCGTCAAGATTTTCATTGAAGTGCTCCATCAGCCGTATAAGGTATGCGGGTGTGCCGGTCTTAAACCAAAAGTTTCTGATTTCCTTATCCTGAAGCGCATTGAGTAGGCTGAACGGATTGTAGACCTCGCTCATATTCGTGCTGAAGTGGTAGCCGTCGTATTGCCTCTTCAACCGATGCTTCATTTCGTCGGCCGAACAGCCGTTCTCGTCTGCCATTTCTCCGATTTGCTGATGGAAATACTCTTCCATTTCCTTTTCCGAGATACCGCAGATGGTTTCATATTGCGCAGCCATCGTTATGTCCTTGGGCTGGTTAAAGCCGCTGAACACGCTCACTTGCGAGAATTTGGTCACACCCGTGAGGAACACGAACCGCAGGTCTGCATCGGCAGCCTTGAATGTCGAATAGAATGACTTGAGCGTGTTTCGGTTGTACTCTTCGAGCGAGATTTCCATACCCTGGTAATCTACATGGCAGGTCATACCCATCACATCGAGCAGAGGCTTGTCGTACTCGTCCACAAGCACAACGACGCGCATACCTGTCTGCCGATGTATTTCAGCAATGACATCCTGAAACCGCCGTCCTATGCTTGTGCCGTCTATCACCTCTACGTGATATTGTCTCTCCAGTTTCGTTACGATGGAGTTCAAGGCGCCTTCCAGCGCATTTACCCGAGTGAAGTCGTCACAGTTGAAGTCGATACGAATCACGGGATACACTTTCCAGTCCTTCTCCAGCGCCTCCATCTTCAGTCCTTTGAACAGCTCTTTCCGTCCTTCGAAATAGCATTTCAGGGTAGACACCAGCAGTGACTTTCCGAATCTGCGCGGGCGGCTCAGGAAGTAGACCTTACCTTCGTTGGCCAACGAATACACCAAGTCGGTCTTGTCTACATAGACAAAGCCGTCCTCGATGATATTCTCGAAACTCTGTATGCCGATAGGATACTTCATATGCTGGAGCGTTTATATTTTGCTGCAAAGATAGGGATTTGAATCCGAATCACAAAACTTTTATGGTTTTTTATTTCTTTGCCCGTAAGGGTGAAAGTGGAATCTGAGGCTTGAGGGCAGAACACTTCTCGGTTGCGGCGACTACATCTTAGGGCTTCGCGTAAACAGGTTCGAGCACATCCTCGTCCGGCCAGTTCGGGATGTAGAACAAAGGGACCGGTTTGCCGCCGATGCCGCTCCATTCTATCCGGCGGACATAGTCGAAGTCCGGCGCACCGAAATCGAATGAGCGTCCATAGAGCAATATTGCACCACGCCCTTCGTCAATCTTCCACAGTCCGCCGCCGTAGACGCACCGCTCGCCTGGGGCAAGCATATCCCGATGGAGATAGACGTGTCCGAAGCGAAGCACGCCGTCTTGATCTATGATGAATTTCTGATACATTAAGCAGTCACTTGTCTGTTCGTGATTGGGTCATGCGTGCCATACAGTGAAGCGCTGCTTGACATGCGAAGATGTTCTATTTCAGTTCCTTGCCGTCAGAGAACGCATTGCCCACACGCTGACCCAGCTGGATGTATCCGTTGTGAATGGGGTCGAAGGTGATGAGGTTCAGTTTCTCCATATCGGGCTTGCCGTCCTCGGCGAGATATTCCTCCTTGCAGACGATGTCCACAATTTCGGCAATGATGTAGTAGCCCGTCTCGCTCTCGTCGAGTTTCCGCTTGATGCGGCATTCGAGCGTCAGCGGGAAGTCGGTGAACACGGGAGCATTCACCTCCTCGGCTTTCACTGCCGTCCATCCGGTTTTCTGCATCTTGTCCGGCTCGTTCTTTGCGCTGACGATGCCCACATAGTCCGCTGCCGTCAAGGTCTCTTTAGTGGCAAAGGCCACGGTGAAGTCACCGCAGCGGTTGAGGTTTTCCGTTGTGGCATGGCTACCCATCGAAATCATAATTTCGTGGGCATCCCACTGTCCTGCCCATGCTGCATTCATTGCATTGGCAACGCCTTTCTCGTTGTATGTTCCGATTATCAGCACCGGTTGTGGCAACAGCCACGCTTTCTTTCCAAAACTTTTCATGTTCGATAATGTTTTCAGGTTCCGCAAGTCCAACGCCAGATATGGCCGGTTCCTAAACCGCGCCTTATTAGCCGTTGTGTTACTTGTTTTCGCTGCAAAGGTAGGGATTTGTATTCAAATCTCAAAATTATTGCGGCTTTTTGTTCTCCTCGTCCGACACGAAACGTTGTTCCCACGTCAGGCGACCTGCCTTCCCGTCCTTGACGGCTCCTGCATAGCGCTGTTTGTTGTAATAAGATTCCAGTATGCAGAAGTCATCGTAGATGGCCGGC
>CAVFPF010000010.1:0-39852 GCA_963624265.1 bacterium
AGGGCTGTTGTCTGTGGCGATGGTCAAAGGCCGGCGCAGCCGGGAGGGAAGCCCCAGGCAAGAGTCCGCTTGCCGACCGGAATCCGGCGGTTTGGCAAGTAGCGGAAACGCTGTGTGGGAATAGTGTGTGAAAATAGTTGTGACACAGAGATTTCCGTCTTTGTATCTATATGGTGCATTCATCTGCCGGTCGATCAAGTTCCCGACGCCCGGTCAGGGACTTAGAACTCGATATAATGCAGCAACTTTTCGAGCTTTTCGTCGGCGAACACACCCAGTTGTTCGAGGTCAGATTTGCTGTGCAGGTCGCCGTTCAGACGCCGCCAGCTGAAGATGGCTTTCACCTCGTCGTACTCCAGGTAAGGGTGTTGCAGCAGTTCCCTGAACGGCAGGCGGTTGATGTTAAGCCGTTTGACGAGCCGGGTGTCGGCGTAGAACCACTCTCCGCACCAGGTGTCGAGGTAGGGGAGGGCGCTGTCCCAGGTGAGCACTTCGCGCAGCTGTTCGGGCGAGTAGAATCCGCCGAGCCTCTTCCTGTATCGCAGGATGGTTTCGGCCGTCCGGGCTCCGATGCCCGGAATGCGCACGAGCGTAGTGCTGTCGACGGTGTTCAGTTCCTGGCGCACCACCGAGGCGAACTTTGTCGTCTTCTCCCGGTCGTCGGTCAGAGCCTTGGCTATGGTTTCGGCTTTCTCCTGTCCGCTTTGGGCGAGAATCCCGTCCAGACTGCCCTTGCCGCCCGTTTTCGTTCTGTCGGGTGCCTTCGTGCGGCTGCTCGCCGACTTGGTTTTGGTCGTGGTTTCCTGGCGGTGTGCGCCGGTCGAGTCGGCTTCTGCCCCTGCCGCACTGCCCGAGCCCCAGCCGAGCCTTTCGAGTACGGCCAGGCGGTTCTCCAGTGCGGCTATTCGGGCTTCTTGTTCCTCCATCTCCACGCGTATGCGCGCCTCGCGCCTGTACATTAAAATAAACAAGATGAACAGGCAGATGGCGGCCAGCCAGCGGTATCTGTAGTCGAAGCGTCTTTCCATATTGTGCGGTTCGGGTGGTGAAATCTCTCTCTTGCGGCAAAGATAGTGTTTTTGGCCGAAACTTTCGGCAAACGTCAAAAAAATAGCGGTTTTTTACCCCAATTCTTGGAGGATGTTGAAATAATGCCTATCTTTGCACCCGAAAAATCCGAATGCAACACGTGCGGAGTCGCGTGAAGCACAACCCTGGAGAGATGCTCGAGTGGTTGAAGAGGCACGCCTGGAAAGCGTGTAAACCTCCAAAGGGTTTCACGGGTTCGAATCCCGTTCTCTCCGCTTCTGTCAGGTGCCGTTGGCCGTTTTGCCGACGGCACTTGCTTTTTGCCGGGAGTCACGGGGCGGACCGGTTTTGTCCGGCTATAGGGTTTCCTCGTCTTCTGTGGCGGCCTCGGGCGCTTTGTTGACCAGCTCCGTCACGTCCTTCATCAGGGTCGAGAAAGCCAGTACCTTTTGTCCGAAATGCGCGTGCAGGTCAGCCTCGGCCTTTTGTCCGACTTCCGCCTTCCACCGCTTCAGGTCGCGGATGCTCTCGGCCTCGAACATCAGCGCGTAGGCAAAGGTGTCTTCGCCCACACTCGTGACGATGCGGATGATGCGTGGATTCCGGACGGCGTCGTGGCTCATGACAGCGGGGTAGTAACTGTCGCGGAGGTAGGAGAGGAAGTGGGCCACGTGCCGCTCTCCGTCGATGTGGAAAGTAGTGTTGTAGATAATCATTTCCGATAGCGGTTCTTTATAATATAACGTATGCGAACCGGTATTATTGCGCGGATTTTTCAAATGTCTTTTGGCAAAAGCGGCACCGAAAGTGTTAAATTGAGGCGGAAAGGCCTATTGTTCGGGTTGGAAATTTGGTCAATCCGGAAGAAATGCTTATCTTTACGCCCTCTAACACGAAACAACTGACTTCGAAGAAACCGGACAATGAAAAACTATACTTCTTTTCTGACCCTGTGCGCCATGGTGCTGGGGATGACCCAAGTAGCGCCGTCGGCCAAGGCCGATGACATCCTGCTGAGCGACAGCGACCTGAAGAATGCCTGGGCTGCCCGAACTTACAGCCGCACCTCGGTGCACGACCCGTCGGTCTTCCTCGACACGGTGAGCAAGGCAGGGTCTAACCGCTACTATGTGATCGGTTCGCATCTCGGCATGTCGTACTCCACCACCCTTTACGGTTGGACGGCGGGTGACAATATCACCAAGGGCGAGACCGCGTCGTGCGCTTTCTTTGCCGACACGACGGGGAAGAAGACAACTGCGTTCGACAAGGCCTACTCCACACATCGCGTCACGCGGGTCAAGAACTGCAAAGGAGAGGAAGTGGACTTCGGCCCCTTCGACGCTCACGGCTGGCAAGCTAACGGCAATACGGTGGCAGGCATGCAGTGGGCGCCCGACATGATCTACAACCCGACCATGAAGAAGTGGCTGCTCTACGAGTCGCTCAACGGCGACAGCTGGTGCTCGTCGGTCGTTTGCTTTGCGTCCGACAGTCCTCGCGGACCATTTGTCTGCCAGGGTCCGGTGGTCTTTTCTGGCTTTCAGGGCACGTACAAGCACAATGCCTATGCCGCTGCCGACGACTGGAAGCACACCGACTTCGCCATTGCCACGGGCGAAACGTCGCTGCCGGCCCGCTACAAGAAGGGCAGCAAGTGGGGCACGTATTGGCCCAACTGCATCGACCCCTGTGTCTTCTACGATGCTGAGGGACGGCTCTGGATGTCGTACGGCTCGTGGTCGGGCGGCATCTGGATGCTCCAGCTCGACGAGAACACGGGCCTGCGCGACTACACCGTCACCTATCCGTTGACCTACAGAACCGGTACGGATGCCGCCAACCAGACTTCCGACCCGTACTTCGGCACCAAGATAGCCGGCGGCTACTACGTGAGCGGCGAGGGTTCGTATATCGAGCGCTTCGGCGACTACTATTACCTCTTCGTCAGCTACGGAGGCTTTGCCCCCGATGGTGGCTACGAAATGCGCATGTACCGCAGCGCCAAGCCAGATGGCCCTTATGCCGATGCCAAGGGTATTTCGCCCATCGCCACAACGTACAAGATGAACTACGGTCCGAACCAGGCTTTCTACGGCGGCATGAAGCTTATGAGCGCCTACAAATGGGACCAGATGCCCTGGGCTGAGGTTTCGCAGGGCCACAACAGCGCCTTTACCGATGCAGCGGGCAGAATGCTCGTGGTCTATCACACTAAGTTCAACGACGGAACGGCGGGCCACAGCGTGCGCGTGCATCAGCTCTTCCTCAACAAGGAGGGTTGGCTCGTGGCCGCTCCGCACGAGTTCAGGGGCGAGACGTTGACTCAGGCGCAGGTCGACAGCAGCGAGACCATCGACAACAGCGAGATTCCGGGTTCGTACCAGATGCTGCTGCACAACTACAAGCTCAAGTACGACACGATGGCCTATCAGAAGCCCATGACAATCACGCTCAAGGCATCGGAGTCTGACCCCTATACGGGCACGGTCAGCTATGGCAACGGCACCTGGACGCGCGAGAAGGGCAGCAACCGCATCACCCTTAAAATATATAATGTGGAATACCACGGCGTGCTGACGCGCCAAACGGTCGAGTACAGCAATATACAGGCAGTCTGCTTCTCTG
The DNA here is from genome assembly GCA_963624265.1 of bacterium. Lineage (GTDB taxonomy): Bacteria > Bacteroidota > Bacteroidia > Bacteroidales > UBA3663 > Liminaster. Next base: position 3,658 of record CAVFPF010000010.1, read on the forward strand.
TCGTCTCGTCAAAGGGTACGGCAGGAGCAACGGCCCAGCGCGCGATTTGGGGTTCAAAGGCCGACCCGAAGGCCGCCATCAAGTACACGCTCGACCAAATGAAGGTCACCCTTGTCAGTGGCTTGAAGGTGAAGAACGACCTTTCGCTCCCGACGGCCGCCAAGCTTGGTACAATGGTCACCTGGACTTCGTCTGACGAGACCATCCTTACGTCAGAGGGCAAAGTGACGGGCGCCGGCGAAGTAAACTTGACGCTGAATGTGGGCAAGGACGGCTACGCCTACCGCAAGAACTATCTGCTCAAGGTGGGCGACTACAGCGCCCTCGACGAGGTGAAGACCGATGTGCGCGCGGACGATGGCGCGGCTTACGACCTCCAGGGCCGGCGCATCGACCTGCAAGGTGCGGCACGCGGCATCTATGCGGCCGACGGCAAGGTCGTTATTGTGCGCTAATCGGCGGCGTCGCAGGCCGCGCGTAGAGCGACACTCTCGCGCCGCATTCCAGAACACCTATTTATATGGGTAAGGTGGTTGGGGCGACTTGTCGGCATGCATGTGCTGGCGGAAGGCCCGTAAAGGCCGGGGAGTTTGTTACCTTTGGATTGCAAATCTGCCATCTTCCTTAGATTCTTAATGCGTTGGCGGGCTTTTTCGGGGAAAACCCGAGGGAAATACTAAAAAATGTTTAATTTTGTACCCGAAAGATTAAATTCTTGGAATAACTACAATATGTCTAATCCATGAGCCGCAATCGCCGTGCTCGGGGCAAGACGAATTGATAGCGAGAAAGAAGTAACGATTGGGAAATGAGAAGGTTAGGGACAGAAAGAAGATTGTAGAGAAGGTGAACAACGCTGGAATAAAGAAGGTGAACAACACTACAGAAGATTACTACTATATATAACCGTGATAAATTTACTTATTAAATCTAACTTTATTATGAAACAAAGATTACTTGTTGTTTCGGCGGCGCTGTTGCTTGCAGGCACCGCTGCAGTGGCTGAAGTCCATCCGCGTCACTATCCGACGTATCCGGCGCCTGTGCTCTCAGAGTTGGTGCAGGACGGAGAGACTGCGCAGTATCTGTACAATGTCAAAGCCCAGAGTTTTTTCCGCGGAGCCAACAACTGGATGACCCGCGCCACGCTCGACGATACTCTTGGCTACAAATTCAAGATTAACGTTGAGGACCAAAATCTGGCAGGTGACACGACTTTCGTGTCGCTCAACGACTCTGTGCTTAAGTTCAACCAATGGCGCAAAGTCTTCGCCGATGGAACCACTGGCATTTGGGTGGACAACAATGGCGGCGCCAACTGCAACTCTTGGGTTATTACTCCTGAAACGGGCAGCAAAGTGCTGTTTAACATCAGCAATGCAGCCTATCCTGGCACCGTACTCGGTGGCTTCCGCGGCGATGTGGGCACTGTAGGTGTCAACGGAGCCACTTCGGTCGGTATCTATCTGAACCTGGTCAAGGCAGACTCAGCTGAGCTTTGCTCTACGTGGGCCGCTGTTAGTGTGGAGGATTATGAGACCTTTATTGCTGAAAATAAGGAGACCATCCGCATTTTGGCCGCACAATATAATAAAGCCGCAGAGCTGAAGGCCAAGATTGAAGAGGTTGAGGAAGGCGGTTATGATGCTTCCAAGTACTACGAAACCTACGCTGACGAGAACAAGACCGTGGCTGAGCTCGAGCAGGCTATAGCCGACCTCTCAGCCGACTATTTGGAATTCGTCAACAACAAGGCAAGCCAGGCCACTCTCGACAATCCTGTAGAAATCACTGCGCAGATTGCCAACGTGGACGGCTCGTCTATCACCAATTGGACGCAAGCGTTCACGGGCGAGGGCTCGACGGGTAGCCATAAGTGCAACACCTGGTCGACAGAAGGCGCCAGCGATGGAACCGGCATGCTCACTCCGTTCATCGAGAACTGGGCATCAAAGGGCAACATTCTTTCCGATCAGATTGTTAAGCACGACACCGTCAAGGTGGCTCCGGGCGCTTACCGCATTACGGCCAAGGTGCGCTGCTACAACGAGTCGGGCGCGGAGACCGTTACCGGTGCTTCGCTTTTCGCCAACCTCAACGAGGCCAGCTTGAACGTGCAGGAGGGCACATATTCTACATACAACAGCATGCTTTGCTACTGGAAGGAGGACTTCGAGGTCTATGCCGTTGTGTCGGCCGACAGCTGCTTGACCTTCGGTATGAAGCTGCAGAATGCCAACTTCAACTGGTTGGCTCACAAGAACTACCGCATCTATGCTCTCGGACAGTCGGATGAAGCGCTCAAGAAAGCCGCTACTGCTTCTTCGTCAGTGAAGAAGTATTCGGAGGAAGACTATATCACCGCTTCTTTGCGCGATGAGTGGAATGCATGCGTAGACAAGTATCTCAATGGTGAGACTGCTGCCGAAATCATGCAGGCTCAGCTCGACATCAATGCTCTGAAAGACACCATCAGCAAGAACGTTGCCGCATGGAATGCATTCCTTGCAGAGGTCACAACTGCCAAGAAGGTGGCCGGCAACCAGTCAGTGGGTGGTGAGGACGTACAGGCTCTTGCCGACTATGTGGATCTGGAGCTTGAGGACATTCTGAACGAAAAGTCGTTGACTACCGAAGAGGTTACCGCCGAGCAGGCTAAACTGAAAGAACTGCGCGAGGCTGCCGTTCAGAACGGTCTTGCCCCCGGCACCGACTTCTCTGACTATCTGACCAACACCGACTTCTCGAAGGGCACCACAGGCTGGACATTCAACAAGATTTCTGGTTCGACATGTACCGCCAATGCTTCTGCCAAGTGCGCTGAGGGCTGGAGGGCCAATTTCGATATCTACCAGATTGTCAAGGGCGCTCCGGTCGGTGTCTACAAGATTACCGTACAGGGCTTCTACCGCAAGGGTCGTGGTGAGGCTGCATGGAAGCTCTACTTCGATGAGTATGGCGAGAAGCTGGAGAATGCTCCTACTCCGACGGCCTATGTCTATATGAACGACAACAAGACTCCTCTGTCGTATGTATTTGACTATCAGACTCCTGTGGGCGAAGTTTATACCAGCGGCAACAAATATACCGATCCGAACAACGAATATTGGTATCCGGACGACATGACAAGTGCAGGATTGGCTTTCGACCAGGGAGCCTACCAGATGTCGGCCTTCGGTCTTGTGGCCCAGAAGGGCGATTCTCTCCGCGTGGGTATGAAGGGCGAATTGGCTGACGGCGACAACTGGGCTATCTTCACCCGTTGCAAACTGACTTACGAAGGCTTTGAGGCCTCTATCATCCAGCCCGAGCTCCAGAAGGCCATTGACGGCCTCGATTTGACTGCTGCCATGGGCAAGGACATCAAGGCTAAGGCTGCTGATATCAAGGATAAGGCTGCTGCTGTCGACCAGACTGACGGTCAGGCTATGTTCAATGTTTTGGCTTCAATCTTCTCGCTCAACACCTCTATCTCTGAGTCTGTAGCCATCTTCGCTGACTTGAAGTCGAAGAACGATGCATTCTTTATCGCTACATCGACAAGCCAGGCTTCTGATGCTACCAAGACTGAAGCAGCCGAGCTCTACTCTGCAATCGACGATGCTATCAATAATGGTACTTACACTGACGCTGATGCGCAGGATGCCATCACCAAGATTGCCGAGATGACTGTCAAGCTGGCCATTCCTGCCGGTGTCGACACTGCTTCTGACGAGAATCCGCTCGATATGACGGGTCTGATTCAGACTCCAGGTTTTGACAAGGACGGCGTGAACTCTATTGAAGGCTGGACTGGTGCATCTTCCGGCAACTTCGGTAACAACGACACGCAGAAGGCAGCTCTGGCTCTCGAGTTCTACGAGAAGACCTACGACATGTATCAAGACATAGTAGGTATGCCTAACGGTCTCTACAAGGTTAAGGTTAACGCTTTCTACCGCTATGGCTCCACTAACGACGACTACACACACTACGTGGCTGGTGAGGATGGCCTGGCTTATCTCTACGCTATCGCCAACGATACCGTCAAGGCCCACATCAAGCACCTGGCAAGTCATGAGGAAGCGTGCGACGACCAACAGGGCATCGGCACTGAAACTACCTTCACGGCCACAGCCCTCGGCGGCTCTATCAAGTACGTGCCCAACGACATGCAGTCATCGCGCAACTACTTCGACAACGGCAAGTATGAGAATGCCGTTTACGTCAAGGTAACCGACGGCAAGCTCCGCATCGGTGTCAAGCAGGAAAAAAGCGTAACTGCCGGCTGGATGATTATGGACGAGTGGACACTGACTTACTATGGCGAAAACAGCGCCAAGGAGGAAGGTGTAGGTCTTGCTGCCATCGAAGACAATGCTCCTGTAGCTGCTGTCGAGATGTTTGATGTCAACGGCAGGGCTGTCAATGCTATCCACCAGGGCATTACTCTGGTACGCACCACTTCGGCCAACGGCATTGTAACCGTACGCAAAGTCATTGTCAAATAAAATGACACCTGATATAATCTAATAACACAAAAATACGGGGATCGGGGCGGCTGACCGCCAGCTCCGCTCCCCGTATTTCTTTTTCCGACTATGATATACAATAGACTTGCCAACAGAAAAGAGTCCCGGCAGCAGAACAAGACTTCGCTTCAGATTCGGATGGCTTGCGGCATCCTTCTGATGTCAGCAGGACTGCAGTCGTGCGAAAAGGACATTCTGACCGGACAACCCGAGTGGTTGGGTAACTCCATTTACGAACGTTTGGAAGAGGGCATCGAGGTCAATGGCCAGATGCAGAGTTTCGACATTACCCTCAACCTTATCAACGACTTGGGCCAGACGGAAGTGCTGTCGAAGACGGGCTCTAAGACGCTCTTCGTCACGACCGACGAAGCCTATGCGGAGTGGTTCAAGACCAACGACTGGGGTGTGAGAAGCTACGACCAGTTGACTCTGACGCAGAAGAAACTGCTGCTCAACAATGCCATGGTCAACAATGCCTATCTGCTCGAACTGATGTCGAACGTGAGCGGCAACCCGCCGCAGGATGGCCTTTGCATGCGCCGCCCGACGGCAACCAGCATCTACGACTCTGTGCCGGTTATGACGGTCAGCGAGATGCCTGTCGACCCCCTGCAGAAGACGCGTCTGGACTCATGGGCTCCACTGCGCGAGAAGGGCAAGGATATCCGTATATTGAAAGACGACGACGCAGCGCCTATGATTCACTTCTTGCCTGAATTTATGGCGAAAAACAAGATTACCGACAGCGACCTGGAGATTCTGACCAACGGCAACTCCAAGAGCATCGCCGACTCGTGGATCAACGGCAAGAAAGTCATCAGTGCAGAGCAGACCTGCAAGAACGGCTACATCTATGTGGTGGACGGTGTCATCGAGTCGAACAAGAACATGGCCGAGATAATCCGGACTGAACCGGAGATGTCGCGTTGGGCCAGCCTGCTCAACCGTTTCAGCACGCCGGTGCCGGCCACGGGCTCTACGCTCGCCAACTTCCAGCGTCTGTATAACACGCAAGACACATGCTATGTGCTCCGCTATTTCTCTAAAGCATCCAACGGAGCCGCTGTGCTAAGCAAGACCCCGCAGGGATACAGTGTCCCTGCCACCCTCACCTTCGATCCGGGCATGAATCAGTACATGTGGGCCAATACGATGGGCTACGACATGCACTACGATGCCGGCGCAATGATTGTGCCGACCGACGAAGCCCTCGACAACTGGTGGAACAACGCAGGCAAAGGCCTGCAACAGGAGTACGGCTCTTGGGAGAACGTGCCGGCTCTGACTATCTCAAAACTCCTCAATGTCAATATGCTTTCTTCGTTTGTCGATGCTGTTCCATCCAAGTTCGGCACCATCGTCGACGATTCGAAAGTCGAGCTCGGCATCAAACCAGAGAATGTCGTCAAGTGCTATATGGGCTGCAACGGCGTGGTCTACCTCGTCAATTATGTGTTCGGCCCGAGCGAATACAGTTCGGTCGTTTACCCGGCCTTGGCGCACCAGAGCATCATGGGCGTCATCTACTATGCCATTGACAATTATGATTTCGGACCGTTCCTCAACTCCATGGAGTCGGAGTTCAGTCTGATACTCCCATACAATGTAACTACAAGCCACAGCGGTGAGCATGAAGCACTACTCTATCTCGATCCGTCGTCGTATGGCTTGTCTACACAAGTCCTTTACGAGTTCTATTTCGACGACGAGAGCCAGGCTCCAGCCGCCGACCGCTGGGAGGTCACCGTCGACTCTCTCACCCACGAGATTACCTATATGCGGAAGCTGTCGACACTTGAGGACGCAACCAGCACAGGTATCATAGCCAACCGTCTCAGCGACTTGATCGACAATCTGATTATCGTAGGTCTGCTCACACCCAACCAGGAGTACTATAAGACCAAGGCCGGAAGCGTAATCCGTGCCGTGACCGACGATCCGCGGCAGTCAGTGACCTTCCAGGGTGGCTACCAGATGGAAACGGGCGAGAGAATAGAAGTCCGTGCCGAAGGTATCTACGACATGACCAAAGAAAAGAATGGAAAGGGCAACGGCATTTCCTATGGCGTGGGCGATTCAATCGGCAACGGCCTGTGCGTTCCGCTTACCGCTTCCAAGTCGGTCTACGAGATTCTTAAAGAGGCAGCCGAAGAGCCGGGATCGACTTCAACCCTCTTCTTCGATCTTTTGTCTCTTGACCCGACCAACGATGCTCTTCTGGTTTCTGAGACCGGTAGCGGTACGAAATACTACTGCGCCAACGACCAGACGAACAAGAACATGCGTCTGTTCGACAACTACAACTACACGGTCTATGTGCCTGCCGATTCTTCTGTGCAGAACATGATTGACATGGGCTATCTGCCCACATGGGCCGACTATGAGGCCTATAGTGACGCTGTCGACAACGGCGACAAGAATGCCCTGGCTGCCCAGGACAGCATAGCCGACATCATCCACAGCTTCCTGCGCTACCACATTCAGGACAATGCTGTCTACATCGGAGGCGAGTCTGTCAATGGCGTCAAGTACGAGTCGTCGAAGCTCAACTTGAAGAACAAGCGTTTCTACTCGCTCGAGGTGACCGCCTCCCGCGATGAGATGACCATCAAGGACGCGTGGACACTCGACCAGGAGAACAAGGGAAAGATCGGCGTGGCTCACAAAGTAATCAAGGACCAGGGCTTCTACAACAAGACCAGCCGCGAGTATTGGTTTACGACGAAAGCCACTTCGGCCGCTGTAGCCGCCAACAGGAAAATCTACTCATCATCCAATGCCGTTGTGCATCAGATAGACGGTGTGCTCCTGTATGATAGGGACGTTCAGTTCACCGACTGGAGAAAACACTTGCCTGCGACGAAATAACTAACAGATTATGAAGACGAATATACTATATAAAACTGTGGCCTTGCTGTCCTGCCTGCTGCTTTCGTGCACCATACAGGTACTGGCTCAGCAGATTACATCCGTACACGGCACCGTTGAAGACGAATTCGGTCCGTTGATGGCAGCTACGGTAGTGGAAGTCGATGCCAATGGCCGTGTGATTTCTTCGACACTGACCGACATGAACGGCAACTTCTCCATGAAGATTATGAATCCGAAGGATAAGCTCCGCATCCAGTATGTGGGCCTTAACACCAAGACACTGCCCATCGACCGCACGACCTACAAGGTCTTTATGGAGTCGGGGCAGACGCTCAAGGAGGTGACCGTCGTGCGCGAGAAACGTATGGAGGGCAACTCTCTCCACATCCCCGAGCGAGAGGTCTCGTTTGCCAAGCAGTCTATCTCCGCACAGGAGTTTGAGGGTCTCGGTATCAACACCATCGACGAGGCTCTGCAGGGCCGTATCGCCGGTCTCGACATCATTTCCCTTTCGGGTAACCTCGGTTCGGGATCTACGATGCGTCTGCGTGGTGCATCGTCACTGTCATCGCTTACCAACGAGAACCCGCTGATCGTCGTCGACGGCAATGTGTGGGATGTCGATATGTCGAACTTCGACCTTGCTGCAAGCAATGACGAGAAGTTTGCCGAATTGCTCAATATCAACACCGAAGATATCGCTTCAATCACGGTGCTCAAGGATGCCTCGGCTACGGCCATCTATGGTTCGCAGGGCGGTAACGGTGTCATCGAGTTGACGACCAAGCGCGGTACGCGCGGCAAGCCGAAGCTGACCTACACGATGAAGCTGACCAGCACCTACCAGCCCAAGGGCATGAAGCTGCTCAACGGTGACGACTACACGATGCTGCTCAAGGAGTCTTATTTCAACCCGCAGCAAAGCGATGCCGCTTCCAACATCCCCGAAATCAACTACGACCCGTCGTTTTCGGAGTATGAGCAGTATAACAACAATACTGATTGGCGTGATGCCGTCACACAGTGGGGTCTGCGTCAGAACCACTATCTGACCATCTCTGGCGGTGGCGAGCGTGCCACATTCCGTATCTCGGGCGGATTCGACAACGAGACGGGTAGCGTCATCAAGCAGGAGTTGAGCCGATTCTCCACACGTGCTAACCTCGACTACAATGTCAGCAAGCGCATCCGTGTGCAGACCAACTTCTCGATGACTTACACCAAGAACTACCGTAACTCTGACGGCTTGTTGTCCATCGCCCAGAAGAAGATGCCTAACATGAGCATCTACGAGCAAGACCCCAATACGGGTGAAAACACCAGCCGTTTCTACAACATGCTGCAGAGCGGTGCCAACATCGGCAGCGATGCATTCAAGGACGACCAGCGCAGTTATGTCAACCCGGTCGCTTCGGCTCATTTGGCCAAGAACGAGCAGACCACCTATAACCTGTCGCCTGAGTTGGTGCTCAACTACGAGCTGCTCGGCCTTGACGAAGACCACACCCGCCTGACATGGCGAGGTCAGGTCTACATGAACATATATAATGAGTATGTAGACCGCTACTATCCGTCGGAACTTGTCTCTACGACATGGACATCCGGTCACAACACTTCGTCTTCGGCCAGCAACAAGAGCGTGTCTCTGACCACCAAGCACACGCTGACCCTCGTGCCCTACTTCTCCAACAAGGACCATTCCATTATGGCCATGGCCCGTATGGAACTCAACTCGGGCAATTCGACCGGACAGTCTACCTCGGGCAGCGGTTTGCCTTCAGGCAGCATCACAAGTCCGGATGCCGGCGGCAAGAATACGGGCTTGAGTTCAAGTTATGCCGAGTGGCGGTCTCTCTACTTCACCCTTTCTGCCCACTATGCTTACAAGAGCCGTTATATGCTTGATGTTTCGGCCCGTGCCGATGCTACGACCAAATTCGGTCCGGACAAGCGTTGGGGCGTTTTCCCGTCGGTTTCCGTCCGTTGGAATGTAGTGGACGAACCCTTTATGGAGAGTCTGAAGGAGAAGGGCCTGTCGATGCTGTCTGTTCGTCCCAGCTGGGGTATGACCGGCAACGCGCCTAACAAGGACTATCTCTATGTGTCGCAGTACGGCTCAGCCTCTTCCTACTTGGGTGTGCCGACCATGGCTCCTCTCAACCTAAAGCTGACCAACCTGCAGTGGGAGACGAGAAACCAGTATAACCTCGGTTTCGACCTCGGCTTTATGGACGACCGTCTGACCACAACGTTTGAGGTCTACAAGTCAACGACATCCAATATGTTGATGTCTAACTTCCGCATCCCGTCCAATACTGGTTTCCAGACAGTCGCTTACCGCAACTGCGGCAAGATGAGCAACACGGGTTGGGAGTTCTATATCAACACGAACCGCCTGATCCGCAAGGGTAAGTTCACGATGGATTTCAACATGAACTTCGGCAACAACCGCAATGAAATCCTTGAGATGGACCAGACCGTGCTCGACAACCTCAACTCTACCTTCGACAATGCCAACCGCGATGTGCTCACCCGTATACAGCTGCACAACCCGTTCGGTTCTATCTACGGATTCCGGAGCAAGGGTGTCTACCAGTACGAATATGAGACCTTTGCGGCTATGAGCCCTGACGAGCAGACCGCTTTTCTGGCAGCCGGCAAGACCGCTCCTGTCGCTCTCAATGCCAATGGCGGCGTCATCTACAACGAGAATGGCGAGCCTATCCGTATGATGTTTAACTACTCGAACGACGGTTCGGGCAAGAACTACTACTTCAAGGGTGGCGATGCCCACTATGAGGATGTCAACAACGACGGTCAAATCAATGCCCTCGACATTGTCTACCTGGGTTCGTCGCTGCCTAAACTGCTCGGTGGTTTCGGTATGTCGTTTACCTACGGAGACTGGCGTCTGAGCACCCAGTTCACCTATCGTGTCGGCAACAAAATTCTCAACCTGGCCCGTCTGGATGCCGAGGCTATGGTCAACAACAACAACCAGAGCCAAGCCGTCAACTACCGTTGGCGCAAGGAGGGTGACGTAACGTCCATTCCGCGTGCCATGTATGGTTCGACGACCAACTACAACACGCTGATCAGCGACCGCTTTGTCGAGGACGGTTCTTACCTGCGTATGAGTTATGCTCAGTTGTCCTACTCGCTCAAGAAGGCTTGGGTCAAGAAGGCACACCTCAACAAGGTCAGCTTCTACCTGAGTGCCAACAATCCGTTTATCCTTACCAAATATACGGGTGTCGACCCCGACATCAGCAGCAGCGGCTATGGCCCGGCCACAGACAATGCGCAGACACCGCGCGCCCGTTCGTTTACTTTTGGTTTGACAGTTGACTTCTAATGCCTATACGTACAAATGAAGAGAAATATATTAAATATGTCGGCAGCACTGCTGCTCTCAGCAACAACGCTGAGCAGTTGCAACGATTTCCTGGAAATCGAGCCGCAGAACATCGTCACCATCGACCAGTTCTGGAACGAAGAGTCGGATGTCGAGAGCGTGGTGAACGGATGCTACAGCGCCATGCAGTCGTATGGTATGATAGCCAGAATGATGATTTGGGGAGAGTTCCGCTCGGAGAATATCGTCTCCTATGCCAACACCATTGAGAGTGATGTCAACCTGGAACGTATCCTCGACGAGAATATCACGGCCAACAACGCTTACACGGACTGGACCGAGTTCTATCAGGTCATCAACCGGTGCAACATCATCATCGAACGGGCTCCGAAGGTGGCCGCCAACGATCCCGCCTACACTTCCAGCGAGATGTGGGCACACATCGCCGAAGCCACGGCACTCCGCTCGCTGTGCTATTTCTATCTGATACGCACATTCCGTGATGTCCCTTACTCCGAGGAGGCTTTCCTCGATGACAACCAGACTCTTGACCTCCCCGCCACGCCTTTCGAGGATGTGCTGGCACGGCTCATCAGTTCGCTTGAGTCCGTAAAGGACTATGCCGTGACCAAATACCCGGAAGGCACGGGCTATGCGAAGTATTACGACACAGGCCGTATCACACGCACGGCAATCTATGCCATGCTCTGCGAGATGTATCTGTGGCAGAACGACTATGCCAACTGCATCAAGTATGCAGATTTGGTCATAGAGCGCAAACTTGAGGAAGCAGAGGAGAGCGAGCATTTCTTCGCTTCTGACTATAGTGACTTCAACGGCTTCCCGCTGATTGCTTCGCGTCTCAACAATATGTCGACGTATTTCGGAGCCGCCTTCAACGATATCTTTGTCACCGGCAACAGTTCGGAGGGTATCCTTGAGTTGACTTTCGTCGGCAACGACGGAACGACGTTGTCCAATGGCCCGGTAAGCAATTTCTACGGCAACAACGGCCGTTCTCCTTTCTGCAAAGGCTCTGACTACATCGCTGAGGATATCTCGAAAGCCACGCCCGTGGTCTATAACAACAAGTACGACGGCCGCGCTTACGAGAACTTCTACTACAAGGGAGGGGAAGTGTCCGGTATCAACAAGTATTCCAACAGCACGGGCGTCAACCTTTACGACCCGTCTGTCTCTACTTCGTTCCTCAAGAACAGCAGTTGGGGTACGTTCTACGATACGTACGGCTCGGGCTATGACTCACGTAACAAGTCGAATTTTATCCTTTACCGCCTGACCGACATCATGCTGCTCAAGGCCGAGGCCTTGACCCAGCAAATCAGTGACGATGCCGTGCTCAACGACGATGACCTCGTGCTGCGCGACCAGGCGTTCACTTTGGTCAATGCCGTCAACAAGCGTTCGCTGTACCAGACCACGCTCAAGGATACGCTGGTGATGAGCAACTACGCCACCAAACTCGACATCACCAATCTGGTGTATGACGAACGCGAGCGCGAGCTGATGTTTGAGGGCAAGCGTTACTACGATTTGGTGCGTCGTGCCCGCAGAGAGGGCAATACCTCTTACCTCAAGAGCAAGGTCAAGCTGAAGAGCACAGACAATGCTTCCGTCATTGAGAACCAGTTCGAGAAGATGGACCGTATGTACTGGCCTTACAATCTTGACGAGACGAAAGTCAACAAGAACCTCAAGCAGAACTCGGCATTCAGCTCTGGTGAGAACAGCAGTTATTCAAAAACCGCCAATTAACAGTCTGACTAACTATGAAAAAGTTTTTATATACAATCTTCTGTCTTGCCTGTGCTGCTGCATCTGCAGTGTTGCCTACGTCATGCAATGACGAGCCGGACAGTGAGCACTATTACTCGTTCGATGGCCAGATGATGAGCGAGTACCTGCAGAACCGCGAGCAGTATAGCCTGTTCTCGCAGGTTGTGGTGCGTGCAGACCTTATGGATTTGCTCTCGACTTACGGCCACTTCACTTGTTTCTGCCCCGACGACTCTGCCATGCTGCAGTTTATGCAGCAGAAGGGTTGGTCGTCGATAGACGACTTGACTGATGCCGATTGTGACACTATCGCTCGTACGCATTTGGTCAATGTGATGTACTCTACCTTTGAGATGAAGGACGGCGTGCTTGCTACCCAGAATATGAACAAGCGCCCTATCGAGATTACACATGGCCTGGACGACAACCGAAACAGTGTCGTCATCCTCAATGGCGAGGCCATCGTTCTCTTTGAAACGCAGAACGACTCGGTGGAGAACGGCATTATGCAGCCTATCAACAAGGTCTTGGAAAGCAACACCAACACGCTGCCTGACCTGATAGCTACCAATCCGACCGTTTCCATCTATTGTGAAGCCCTTTCGAAGACGGGTCTGGCTAGCCAGATGATACGCTACAAGGATGACTCGTATGTCGATACGGAGGAATTCTATGACTACATCACGGGTTCCAACATCCACGAGTCGGCCACACCACCCGATGAGCACTTGTACGGCTACACGGCTTTCGTGGTCCCCGATTCTGTGCTTGAGGAGAAATACAACATAACCGATTTGAAGGGTCTCTATAAACTCGCCTGCGATATCTACGACAACATCAGCCCGTCTGACGACCCTGACGGACTGTGGCGCACAGATCCCAACGACGAGAGCTACTCGTTTGAAAACCTGTCTGACCCCAAGAATCCGTTGTACCGCTTCATGGCCTACCATCTGCTCAACCGCAACGTGCAGGGGTGGAACTTCCTCACGGTGCGCGATGACTTCGGCACCATCACCAACATGATGAACCCGACTGACTGGTATACGACATTCCTTACTTCGGCTATGGTCAAGGTCGAGCACCTGACGGCCAACAAATGGGTCGGTACCGAGACTTCGACCGGTGGTAGGTATCTCAATCGCCGTACCGATGACCTTTATACGGGCAATGATGCCATCAGAGGTGTGCAGGTGGCCAACACGAGTGCTGACAAGACGTACAAGCACATCGCTCTCAACGGTATTTATTTCTATATCGATGATGTGCTCAAGTTCGACTCCGATGTCCAGAACAAGGTCGACAACTGCCGCATCCGCATGGACTTCTCCACCGTCTTCCCGGAAGTTATGACCAACGATATGCGCATGAACGGTGACCGAACCAAGGATGACGACAATGTCAGCACCTCCTACGACCACACCTTCAAGTACGGACGCAACTACTATTTCCCCGACGGTTACCTTGATGGTGTCACGGTCGGTGGCAACGGATATTTCATCTATCGTCGTCCGCGCCAGGGCTATTGGTCTCTGCATGGTGACGAGTTCATCTGTCAGGGCAATTATGATGTGTCCTTCCGTCTGCCTCCTGTTCCGTTTGAGGGCGATTGGCAGATTCGTCTGGGCTATGCAGCCATGGACATCCGTGGCATTGCGCAGATTTATTTCTGGGACCCATCAAAGACGGCCACATACGTACCACAGGGCATTCCGTTGGATATGACGCGCAACCTGTCGCATGCCTCCATCCTCGGTACGGACTTCAAGACCTACACGACCATGTCGGACGACGAGAAGACCGAAGACCGCAAGATTCTGAAGAACCTCGGCTTCTATCGTGGAGCCAACGGCGGCTATCGTACGGGCGGTTCTGATCAGCAGCACTTCTCAGACATCGCCAACACACTGCGTATGGTGTTGTGTACGGCACATATGAAGCCCGGTCAGGACTACTATATCCGAGTGCGTGCCGTGTCTTCGAAGCAAGGCAACAACAATGAGGTCATGCTCGACTATCTTGAACTCGTCCCGAAGAGCGTCTATGGCGTTACCGATGAGGGCGCTCAGGAAGACGATTTGTAAGCACATCCGTTTTTATTGCATTACACACGCAAGTAAAAAATGAAAAGAAACATGAAATACAATAAAATCACGTCAGCCGTTATGGTGTTGTCTCTCGGATTGGCCTGTTCCTGTACCGACGAATGGGACAACCACTATGGCAATTCGTCTTCGGAAGAAGGCGGTTCTTTGTGGCAGACCATAAAGAACGACGGTGAACTCAACAATTTTGCTGCTGTCATTGAGGCAACGGGCTACAAGGCAGCTTTGGACGGCAGTCAGGTCTTTACGGTCTTTGCACCGACCGATAGCCAGTTTTCTGAGGCACAGCGTGATAGTGTCATCAGCCTTTATAGGGAGCAGGTGGCTGCCGGTGTGTCGGAAAAGCGCAATGCTGCCGTCAAGGAGTTCGTCAAGAACCACATTGCGCTGTACAACTATTCCGTGTCTTCGTTGACCAGCGACTCTATCGTTATGATGAACGGCAAATACGGAATGCTGAAGACCGGGTCGTTCCGCGACCGGAGTTTTGTGTCCAGCAATGTCAGGGCTGCCAACGGAGTCCTGTTCAAGATGTCAGGCATCTCTACCTATATGCCCAATGTCTACGAGTACTTGGGCCGAGACGCTGCCCTTGACAGTCTGACCTCCTACATCTACGGCTATAGCATTGAGGAGTTCGATGCCACACAGAGTGTCCCCGGCGAGATTGTCAATGGCAAGACACAGTACCTTGACTCCGTGACCGTGCTGAGAAACAAACTGCTATCGTCTTGGATTGGCGCTGGCATTGACGAGGAGGACAGTACCTATTGGATGATGGCTCCCGTCAATCAGGTGTGGGATTCACTTCTGACCGATTATTCCAATTACTATCAGTATGATGACAAGGTCGAGGGCCGTGACTCCTTGATGTACAACTATCCACGTCTGGCTATCGTGCAGGGCACCGTCTTCAGCCGAACACGCAACACGGATGCTTCAATGCAGGACTCTGCCATGTCGACCAATGCCGTCCGCTACTCTCTCCGACGCTCTGTCTATGGTTCGTATGCCAAGAAGTACTACCAGTACGACCGGCCTTTTGATGCTGGAGGTGTATTCGATGGAGTGGACGAGGTGGCCTGCAGCAATGGCAAAGTTCTCAAGGCTAATACTTGGAACATCAACAAGGCTTCTACTTTCTACCGCGAGATTGTGATGGAAGGCGAGAGCTCGTATTTCCTCGATTCGGTCTACTCTATCAGCACCCGTGAGCCGAGTTACGGCTATGTGGCTACCTACAACCCGTACTACAATCTGGTGTCGAACAACTACTTCGCCATACTGGCACCATCGGGCAACAGTAACTACAAGGCGCTGCTGCAGGTCATGAACGTCCTCTCCAATGTGCCTTACGACGTGTATGTCGTAGCTGTTCCTGCCGTGGCCGGTGATACTCTTGTCTCTGACGACCAAAGGGTTCCTACCAAATTCCGCTGCACGCTCAGTTACCACGACAAGACGGGTAAAGAAGTTTCGTACAAGAGTGTTGACAAACTGACGACCGATCCGACCAAGGTCGATTCTGTCTATGTCGGAACCTATACCTTCCCGACCTGTTCATACGGTTTGGACGAGGCGCAGGTGAAGTTGCTGATTGAGGGACGTGTGAGCAATAGCGAGGTCAACAAGCGCACGCATACCAAGACGCTGCGCGTGGATTGTATCGTGTTCAAGCCTCATGAAGAATAATTATGTAACATCACAAACGGACAAGAAATGAAACGATATATTCTATTTGGATTGACGCTCTTTGCAGCGTTGTCAGCGGTTTCTGCTCAAGATATCGACTACAATGACAATGGTGCAGACCAGACGTCGAAAAAGAAGGCTGTCGCTGTTGCGAAGTACGAGACTCGGCTCGTGAGGGGCAAGGTGACCGATGCTGCGACCGGACAGCCTGTGGGCGGCGCAATCGTGAAGGCTAATGGCGTCGAAGGTTATGGTGCCTTGACCGAAGACGACGGTACTTACGAACTGCAAGTGCCCGTCTTCTCATCAGCCTTGCAAATCAAGAGCCCGGATTACAACATGCTGTTGCTCGGACTCTCTGACGGTGCTGACCAGAAGACAGCCTGTCTGGTGTCGTCGGCATTCAAGCCTGACTACACCGAACAGCTCAACCTGCTCAATGACCATAGCGCATCTGACCTGGAATACACCAGTGCGGCCAATATAAAAGAAGAGGTGCAGAAGCAACTCGGGGCCTACGCCTACAATGTATCAAGGAGCGGCACTCCCGGCATAGGCAATGTCATGTTCGTGCAGGGTCTCAACTCCCTCAATTCGAACGCCCAGCCTTTGGTTGTTCTCGATGGTGTCATCCTCGACCAGCAGTACGGACGGGAGATGCTTCATGACGGATTCTTCAACGATGTACTTACGGGTGTCAACCCTGCGGATATTGAGAACATAACCGTCATGCGCAATGCCACAGCCCTCTATGGTGCAAGGGGTGCCAACGGTGTCGTCATTATCAACACCAAGCGGAGCAAGTCTATGGCAACGCGCATTACGGCCCATGCTTCTGCCGGTGTGTCGATGGAGCCGAAATACATTCCCACTATGAATGCAGAGCAGTATCGTGGCTATGCCTCCGAACTGCTGCGCGGTACAAAGACGACGATAACCGACTTCAAGTTCCTCAATGCCGACCCCGATTACTATTACTATCCGCAGTACCACAACAATACCGATTGGAAGGATCAAGTCTATCGTACGGCTATCACCCAGAACTACGGTATCAATGTCGAAGGCGGTGACGATGTGGCCCAGTATAGCCTTTCGGTCGGATATGTCCAGAACGAGAGCAACCTGGAGTACAACGACATGAACCGACTGAACGTGCGTTTCAATACGGACATGAAGATTTTCAAGCGACTCAGCGTGCGTTTCGATGCTTCGTTCAGCAATACGAACCGCAACCTGCGTGATGACGGGGCTCCGCTGTCATACGATGAGGGCACACCGACCTCTCCGTCGTTCCTGGCCTACACCAAGTCGCCGTTCATGAGCCCTTATGCTTACGGCAACCACGTCTTCAGCAAATCGTTCTACGACATTACTGACGAGAGCTATTTGGACGAGGCCCTTTCGTGGTACACGTACAATGGTTACAACTACCGTCTCGGCAACCCTTGGGCCCTCAACGAATATGGCGATGCAGAGAACAAGAACCATTTTGAGAATTCGATGCTCAACGTGTCTGTTACTCCAAAGTTCCAGTTTACGCCCAATCTGGATTTGAGTTCGCATTTCAGTTACACACTGGTCAACACCAACAACAAGTACTATATTCCTGTCAATGGTGTGCCCGACTATTACGTGTCGAGTGTCAGTGCAACTCGCGAGAATGAGGTGCGGTCGTTGGCATCCAAGCAGAATTCCATCCAGAGCGATACACGTCTGACCTGGGGCAACCGCTTCGGCGCAAACGATGTGAAGCTCTTCGGCGGCGTCCGCATCAATTGGGAAAACTACACGCGCAACGCACAGTTGGGCTACAATACCGGCAGCGACAAGACTCCGTTTATGTCGGCGTCACTCCTCAACTCCTCATCCGACGGCATCAACGACAGCTGGCGCAATATGGATGTCTATGTACAGGGTAACTACAACTACGCCGGGCGGTACTATGCCCAAGTCAACCTGACCGGATCGGGTTCATCCCGTTTCGGTAAGGATGCTGACGGTGGTCTGAAGTTCGGCGGTGTGGTGTGGGGTATCTTCCCGTCGGTTCAGGCCAGTTGGGTGCTGACTAACGAAAAGTGGCTTGCCGGGATTGATTGGCTTGACTATCTCCGTCTGACGGCTGGTTATGACATAAGTGGCAACGATGGTATCGACAATGATGCTGCACGCAGTTACTTCAGTGCTCAGTTGTTCCTCAACACCATCTCGGGTCTTACCTTCGGTGGCATTGGTAATACTGAAATCAAATGGGAGACGACGCGCCGTTACAATGTCGGTGTCGAAGCCAACTTCTTCAAGAACCGCCTGCACATTGGTGCCAACTACTTCAGCGGAGAGACTGACGACCTCCTCTCCATGCAGACGCTCGGCTACCTTTCCGGCCTTGAGCAGAACTGGGTCAATGACGGCAAACTGCAGAACACCGGTTACGACGTAAGCCTCAGTGTCAAGCCGGTTGTCACGAAGAACTGGTCTTGGGAAATCGGTGCGACAATGGGCCATTACGAGAATGAAATCAAGAGTCTCGGCCAAGGCGTCAGCGGTTACAATACCGACCTTTATAGCGGTACTATACGCACGGAGGTGGGGAGCCCTGCCAATCAGTTCTATGGCTACAAGACCAAAGGTGTTTTCTCTACTACCGAGAAGGCCAATGAAGCCGGACTGTATGTCATAGACGAGAACGGTGTCGACAAGAACTATTTCGGAGCCGGTGATATCATTTTCTTTGATAAGGACGGCAATCACGAAATCAACGAGGACGACCGTGTCGTAATCGGCGACCCCAACCCAGACTTCTACGGCAATATCTTTACGTCAGTGGCTTACAAGCGTTTCCGTTTGGACGTCAACTTCAACTACTCATTGGGTAACGACATCTACAACTACATGCGTTCGCAGCTTGAGGGTGGAAGTCGTTTTATGAACCAAACAAAGTCGCTGACCAAACGCTGGCAAGCAGAAGGGCAGGAGACGGACGTGCCGCGCGTCACCTTCCAGGACCCGATGGGCAACAGCCGCTTCAGCGACCGTTGGATAGAGGACGGCAGCTACCTGAAGCTCAAGTCTGTGACCTTGAGTTACGATTTGCCGCTTAATATGCAGTTCTTGCAGGGTCTGCAGTTCTGGGTGCAGGGCAACAATCTCTTCACTCTTACCAAATATCTGGGGTCTGACCCGGAAGTTTCGGCTACATCGTCCGTCATCGGACAGGGCGTTGACTTGGGCCGTGTCGGACAGAGTTGCAGCATCGTGGCAGGTATCAAGATAAATCTCTAAAAGGAAGTGAAATGAAAAAGTATATATATTTTCTGTCGTTGGCTTTGACATTGCCGCTGGCATCCTGCTCGGATTTCTTTGAGACAGACTCGGACCATATCATCTATGCCGAAGAGGATCATCTGAACAATGCGAACGATACCATCTATTCAGTGATTGGCATCCTCAACAAACTGCAGGCCATTGCCGATCGTACCATTCTGTTGGGTGAGGTGCGCGGTGATTTGGTCGATGTGACTGACCATACTCCGGCCGACTTGAGAAATGTCTCTCTCTTCAACATTGGTGATGACAACGTCTATAACCAGCCTCGCGACTATTATGCCGTCATCAACAACTGTAACTATTTTCTGGCCAATGCCGATGTCGCATTGAAGAACAACCGCAACGAATATCTCTTCCTCAAGGAGTATGCTGCAGTCAAGGCCATTCGGGCCTGGACGTATCTGCAGTTGGTCCTCAACTACGGACAGGTGCCTTTCGTCACCGAGCCTGTCTTGTCAAAGGCCGATGCCGAGAAAGACTATCCCATCAAGGACATCAAGGGCATCTGCGATTATTTCCTGAACGAGGACAACCTGCAGGAGTATGTCGATGTCGACTATCCGGGCTACGGCTCTATCAAAGGCATTCCGTCTCAGATGTTCTACTTCCCGTTGTATATTGTTCTGGGCGACCTGCACCTTTGGGCTGGCAATGACTACGGAGACCCGCATTATCTTGAGGCAGCCAAGTGCTATTACAACTACATCAGCACACGCAATGGATCCAATACAATTTATCCTACCGGAACGATTGCCCTCGACTGGATGTCAAGCACGTGGACGAGTGTCAATATGGGGTCTTGCAGTTCGTACCGTGCAGACTTCACCAACGAGAATATTTCTGCCAACAGCGAACTCATAACCCTTATTCCAGGCGACTCGATTCCTTCTGAGGGTTACTACAGCGAGTTGGGAAGCATCTTCAATTCCATCTACGATGGCACCATCGGCGAGGTGAGCCTTACGGCATCGCAGAGCTTGCAGGATTTGTCAGCGAAGCAGACTTTCTGCTATTACGATGGCGATGCATATCTTACGGTGCCTAAAGGATTGACCAACAACCGTTCGGGCGACCTTCGTCTATATGGCTCTTGGCAGTTTATGGAGAACGGCGTTACCGTTGTGGCTGGCAGCCGCACAAGTTACGACAGTCAGATGCTTTACAAGTACCGGACGAAGAATATCCATATCTACCGTCGTCAGTTGGTATATCTGCGTCTGGCAGAGGCTCTCAACTGTGCCGGGTATCCCCATTTTGCCTATCAGATTCTCGCCACGGGTGTTAACAATCAGGTGATTCAGCACAATGTCATGCCTTACTATACGGCCGATTCTCTCAAGCTGGCTCAGTTTAACTTCCCCAACACCCGCTATATCCTCCAAGACCCGGAGTCGGACTTCAGTAATGGCAATACACAGGGCATACACTCTCGCGGATGCGGTTACACACCGAAGAACGCAGATTATCAGATGCCGATCGATACAACCATCACCGATTCGCTTGCCCAGATTGCCTGGCAGCAGGTGCAAGTTGAGAATATGATTGTCGATGAGGAAGCGCTTGAGATGGCATTCGAAGGCTATCGTTTCTACGACTTGATGCGTGTCGCTTTGCGCCGCAATGACCCGTCATTCTTGGCCACGAAGGTTTATGCCCGTCGCGGAGAAGGTGCGGATTCGGGTATCTCTGTCGATCTTAACGATAAGGAAAATTGGTATCTCAAATGGAACGGAGAGTTCGGCTTAGGAGACTAATCTGAATTGAATGAACAAACGTAATGTAGTAAGTACAATCCTCTTTCTGCTGCCTCTCGTTGGGGGAGCGGAAGGGGGATTTTGTTTTGCACAGCGCATTCCGCGCACATCTATGATGATGGAGGCCGGGTCTGCCGACGCAACGCCGGTTGTATTTAGGGACGGTACGGATATACACGACTCCACTCTGCTCCCGGAGGCTCCCGTCCAATGGGGCCTGGATGTCGCTTGGGACAGTGAGGACAATGTGGTGCGCGGCACCAATTTCATCGGCAAGGATGTTCTTTCTGTCGGACGTGTGTCTTTCCAGCCAAGTGACTTGATTGGTTCGGACGGCAATCTGTCCGCGTCACAAAAATCGGCCTTGCAGTCACGGTTGAATCACATCGCTCTGAGTGGAGTGCGCGATGTGATACTCAACTGCGACCATGAGGCTCTCAATTCCGACAACTACTATGGCAAGCCTGAGGAGTGGTATAAGGTTATCCGGGCAAGTGTGCTCTATATCCGCTCGAAAGGTTTTTCGGTCATAACCATTTCCCCCTTCAATGAGCCTGACTATACCTACTGGGGGGAGGGGACGAAAGACGATTTCAGAACCATCGCCAAACTCATCAGCGAAGACCCTGACCTGAAGGGCATCCGTATTTCGGCGGGCAATACGCTCAACTGTGACCAGGCTGATGCCTGGTATTCCTATATGAAGCCATACGTGTCGGAGGGCAATACGCATCAGTTGGCTGGCGACTTTGACCATTATGCAGCCTTTTGGCAGAAAGTGCGTCAGGATGGCAACCATGCCACCGCCGACGAGTTGCACAATGTGATGGAAGCCATTGTCGGCATACACTATGGTATGCAGACGGGCATTTGGTGGGGATATGATGCCGCTGCCCGTGGGGAGTTCTGCAAGGCGACCTACTATGGTAAGGAAATCGGATACGGAGAGAATCGCGAGGCCTGGACGGCTGCAGCGGTTTACAAAAGGCCCAATGGCAGGATGGACGCATTCCTGGGGGTCAGCGAACGTCAGGCCCTAACGAGCCGTTTTGACCTTGTCGCTGCCGACCGTGAGTTCTATTTCGACGGATATGGGCCGTTGCATACTTATCAGATGGAGATGCCTGGCGACCCTACCTACGCGTCAGCCAACCAGAAGAATGCCGAGCGCATGATACAGCTTCACCGCGGAGAGGATGTGCCTGTCGAACCCATTAAAGCCGGTGCCTATGTCATTATGAATGTCAACAGCAAGATGTGCATCGGCTACTATAACGGAGCCAAGGGCGGCAGCATTCAACTGGTGCAGGGAACCTATACCGGATGCAAGTCCAATACGCACCAACAGTGGCTCGTGCGCCCCGTCGGCAGCAGTATCGGAGGAGACTTCGGATACTGTTGGCTGAAGAGCCAACGGGATACGACCCAATACATGGATCTCTTGGATTGGAGCACTGCAGCGGGTGGCACCTTGTTGGGTTATGCCGGGAGTGGAGGTAACAACGAGCAGTGGTTCTTCGAATATGCAGACCATGGTGACTGGTATATCCGTTCTCGTCACTCTGGGCTCTATTTGGAGGTCTACGGGGCAAAAACGACTAAGAACATGCGCCTGCAGCAGGCTGCCTACACGGGCGCTGCACATCAGCGCTGGCGGTTTATACCGGTCGATGCGGCTCTCGAACTGACGGCACCCGCTGCTCCTATCGGACTGACGGCAGTCCGTCAGTCGGCTTCTGTACGGCTGCAATGGACAGCCAACAGCGAATCCGACATGGCTGGCTATATGGTCTTGCGTGGCACGAAGGTTTCCGCTGACAGTGTGCAGTGGGATGTTATCGGCCGAATGATTGAGGGAACGGATTTCCTGGACAACGGCATTGCTCCAGATTGCGAATATCTGTACCGGGTGCGGGCTGTGGATGCCAGCCGCAATCAGTCAGCCCCTTCCGAGGCGGTTGAGGTGTCTGCATACGGATGGGACGACACGAAGGAACTTTTGGCTCACTATACCTTCGACGATTCCCTGCAAGATGCGACCGACAACGTCTTCGATGCTGTCGTCAGCGGCTCATATACTGCCAACGCCTATGTGAAGAAGCAGGGCAAGTCGTCGCTCTTTCTGAACGAACAGTATCTCCGGTTGCCGCCGGCCGTTGCCCGACACCGGTCTCTGACCATTGCTGCGTGGGTCAAAAATATGGCAAGCGATGTCTCCTGGACTCGCGTTTTCGATTTCGGCAATGGTACGGACCAGTATATGTTCCTGACGACCAACAGCGGCAAGGATATGCGTTTTGTCATCAGGAACGGCAGCGACGAGCAGGTTTTGTCGACCCCTAAACTCGTCGGCGGATGGTATCATCTTGCGGTGACCATCGGCACGGATTCCGTTAGGATTTATGTCAATGGCGAGCTGAAGGCCGCTACAGCCGATATCACCATTCGTCCGTCTGACATCTGTCCTGTCCTTAACTATGTGGGGCGCAGCCAGTTTAAGGACGACCCAATGTTCAAAGGTCTTGTCGATGATTTCCGCATCTACAACTATGCACTTCCCGCAGAGGATATCCTCCGTCTCAAGAACGGAGAGGAAGTGTCGGGTATAGAGAGTATAGAAGAAACCGGCATTGCTAGTGACAACGCTGTGACGCACGACTTGTTGGGTCGTCAGCTCAGCCAACCGTCCCTGCCCGGTTTCTATATCGTCAAAGGTCGTAAATATTTTATGAATTGATTATGAATATCATGTTGAAGGCAGCCTCTTCTTTCCTTTTACTGGCTGCTTTGTTTCCTCAGATTCTTGCACAGAATGCTCCTACAGTACACACAGATACCCGTTTTGCCCGTGGCTCTGACCAGGCTTTCGGTCGTGCCTCTTTCTCGGCCAACGGCGGCAATGCTATTAAGCAACGCGGCTTTTGCTGGAGCGACACCACCTCCAGTCCGACTGTGGACAACGAACATTCCACGTCGTGTCTAAATAACAACGGCAACATCTTCTGGATGCGAGGACTGACACCTGCCACCAAATACTATGCCCGTGCTTATGCTGTGGCCGCAGATGGGTCGGTGGGCTATGGCGAGGTCATCAAGATTGTTACTTTGCCCAAAGGAAAGATAGCTTGGAACTATGATGACGGAGGTTCTGATGCCGAGAATACACGTATCCGGTCGGCAGTGGAGGAGGCCGTAGACTATTGGAACAGTCTGACCAGCATTCCGTCTTTGACACTAAGCGTACATTACGGCTCGGGCACTCCGACAGCCGACTGCAGTTATGGCGGTTGGATGCGTGTCGGTCCCAATGCCTCCTATCAGCGGACCGGAACCATCATGCACGAGGCCCTGCATGCCATCGGTGTCGGGACGACAGACTTATGGTACGGGTCGTCATCGCCACTTCGTTCGGGTAGCGGCACTGGTCAGTGGTTGGGTGACCGGGCCACCGAGCTGGTGCGCTTTTGGGACAATAATGCATCGTCGGTCATCAATGGCGACAAGACACACCTTTGGCCTTATGGCATCAATGGGGCCCACGAGGACAATGGGACGAAGATCTTGTATATAGGCTGCAGTCTGCTCGCCCAGGCTGTGGGCGAGGACGGCTTGCCGAGTTCTTCCGGCGGGCAGGCTTTCGGTACTCCCTACTATTCGTTTGACCAGGAGGATACAATCAAGTACTACATACGTAATGAGAAAGAGGACTACGGGCTGAAGACTTCGTTCTTGGTCGAGACCGCCGACCACAAGCTTCAATGGCAGGAGATGGGTGTTGACGAGGCTGTCGACAATGACTCGGCTGCATGGTACATTACCTTCACGCCCGACAACCAGTACTATCAGTTCCGCAATGCTTCGACCGGCTACTACATGAACTACAACACCACCGGTACAAACGGCATCGTTACTCAAGAGGGTCTGTCTTTGTTCGGCAACACCAACTTCCAGTTGATGCGCTCCCGTATCGATGTGACTTCTGCAGAGGGCATTGTGATATCGCCTAAGCGAGGTTATTGGATTATTCATCCTGACAACGATAATGCCGCTCCCGGTTGTTTGGCCGCTGTTGCTGGAGGCAAGACGGCTGTGGCCAACTTCAGCCTTCTCAACAGTGCCAAGGCCCAGCGTTGGGTAATCCTGACAGCCGACGAGGTGCGGACGATGGACAATACCGGACTGCTTGCTGCACGTGCTGCATTCGACCAGAACAAGTCGATAGTCATGTCATGGTACCAGACTCCGCACCTGGAGCTGACCGAAGGGGTAGACCAGAGTTTGCTCGACACCCTTGAACTCCTGAGCGCACAAAACGCGACAACCTCCGACGCCGCTGAGGCTGAGAAGTTGGCTGCGGAAGTGCTGACGGCAGGCAAGACTTTCCTTTCCGGGGTCTGTGTGTCTGATACTGCCAGCTTGTTCGACCTCTCCTCTCTGATTGTCAACCCTGATTTTGATACGAGCACGGCAGGGTGGACGATATCAGCCTGCACTTACGGCAACCAGGAGGTCGAGTTTTATGAGAAATACGTCAACTGCGTGCAGACGCTATCGGCCATGCCCAAGGGTACATATGCCCTCAAGGTATCCGGCTTCCAACGTCCGGGCAAGTATGCCAATGTTTACACGGCCTACGTCACGTCAGGCCTGGACAGCGTGAAGTGCAAGTTGTATATCGATAAGGCATCGCAAGGAGTTTCGTTGAAGAACCTGATGTCCGACCGTACGGCAACTAGCCTTCATTCAGGTGGTGTCAAACTGTCAGACAATACCTATGTCCCCAATACAATGGCCAGCGCCCGTGCATGGTTCGATGCCGGCTATTATGATAATGTCTCGACCCAATATAGGGCAGCGGGCAATATGAAGATAGGCGTAACAGGACCGAATGCCAACAGTTCGTGGTGGACGGTACTGGATCATTTCCGGCTATTCTCTTACGGTGCTTTGCCGTTGGACGAAATCATCCAGCCGTCTTCCATAGAAGACATACAGTCTGACCCTGCCTCTGCCAATTGCGACGGGGTGCTGTACAATCTGCAAGGTCAGCGTGTGACAAGTCGGGCGCGTGGCATATTTGTCTGTGGCGGAAAGAAGATTGTCGTGCAGCACCGCTGAGACATGGCGAAGAGGATAGGGTCTATTGCCCTATATGCTATTTAGGTGAAAGTCAGGAATTAAAGTAAATGACAGACAATATGAAAAGAGTATTTGCGGCTATGATGTCGGTGCTTTTGCCAGTTCTGGCCATTGCAGCCAACACTGTGGTTACGGTCTCGCAAGTGACGGAACCTGTCGATGTCGCTGAGAATGTCGACTATGTGGTTACATCTACGACTCCTTTCGGCGATGCCGGTTCGGTGAATATCAGCGGTTCTTCCACCTTGATACTCAAAAATGTCATCCCCACCGAAGCCCTGAAGTTGAAGTCGCACATCCAGATAAGCGATGCCGCAGCCGATAATGGCCGTAACTGTATGTTCAAGGTCTACGGTAATGGCTGTATCATCCTTGCCCACGGTTCGGCCGTAACGGCCGTAACGGCCTACTCCAATGCCGATTATACGGGCGACGTGTATCGATGGAAGGTGGGAACGGGGCGCGAGTCTCTGGCTGGCCATGCCGCCAACAACAACATTCGGAGCATCGAACTGAAGCGCGGATATATGGTATGTTTGGCCACACACAGCGACGGCACGGGTTATAGTCGTGTCTACATAGCCGATGCGGCTGACCGAAAGATTGTCCTGCCTGCCGTCCTGAGCGGTACAGTGTCTTCCATTCGTGTGATGCAGTGGAACGACTGCGGCAAACGCGGTTATTCGGGAGGTGATGCCACCGTGCTTGATGCCCTTAATGCGACTTGGTTCTATGACTGGAACTGTGGCGGTACTGCCACCAGCGATTGGGAGTATGTGCCTCAACACCATCATGAAGGATGGCCATCCATCAGCGCCATCGGCGAGAGCAACCACTCTCCGCATGCCTTGGCCAACAACGAGCCGGACAATACCTCCGATGCCAGAGAGCAGGTCAATACGGTAGATGAGGTGTTGGCCAATTGGCCGGCTATGATGGCTACGGGCAAACGTCTCGGTTCGCCGGCAGTGTCGGGCAACTATAGCTGGCTATATCAGTTTATCGATTCCATTGATGCCCGCGGTTGGCGATGCGACTTTATAGCCGTTCATGCCTACTGGTATTCCGATTGGAGTAGCTGGTACAATACACTGAAGAACATTCACAACCGTACCGGTCGCCCCATTTGGATTACCGAGATGAACTATGGTGCCAACTGGACAGGCTGGCCTGGCTCGGATACGTCGGGCAGTGATGCCAACTTTGCCATAGAGAAGCAACATTTTGCACCGGTCATCGATGGTCTCGAGAGTACCGACTGGATGGAGCGTTATGCAGTCTACAATTGGGTGCAGGACTGCCGTTCCATGTACCTCAATGGGGCTTTGACCCCGATGGGTAAGTACTATGCAGACAAGGCCACCAACGTCGGCTATAGCCAGAAGTGTGAAAAGGTGCCCACCTTGCCCCGCCAGTATGACCCGTCAGACCTCGTGGCCACCTATGACAAGACCAGCCATCAGGTGACCTTGACCTGGCATGAGCCGAACGGAGAGTACAACCGATCGATGGAGATACAGCAGAAGGTGCCCGGTACTTCGCAGTGGACGACAGTCAGAACCGTTGTGCAGCAGGAGTTTGCGGCCGATTATACGGAGATTGTTGACGGTCTGGACGGATACAAGTACCGCATCCTCGTGACCGACGTGAGCAACAAGTCTCGGTATACCAACGAGGCATCAGCCGTCAATGATAACCTGGAGTTTGGAGATGAGGTGTCGACATCTGAATCTGTCATGTACCTCGGTGGCAACCTGTTGGTTAATGGAGACTTCGAATTCGGACTTGCCGGGTGGACAAACGGTGCGGGAGAGCCTCTCGCCGCACCTTATTTCCAGGCAGTCCGGAAAGGCGGCATAGACGACGGTTCCTATCTGCAGTGCTATGGAAGCGGCACATCGACTACTGATGCCCAGTCGGTGAGAAAGGTTTTGGCCTTACAGCGCAATACATATTACTACGCTTCGGCAGCTGGCTGTAACAATAACCCTACCTATCAGCGCATCAGTACGACCTCTGTCGAGAAGGTAGAGCTGAACGTGCGCGTGCAGTTGCAGGATGTGTCTGAATGGGCGCGACAGGGCGGTTCGTTTCGGGTTACTTCTGATACGACACTCTTGATACAGTTCCGTAACCAGGCAGGAAAGGCCCAGTTTGACGACATTGTCGTGTCGCGTCTGTTCGCGACCCGTGAAGAGGCTTTGGCTGATGCCCTCGAATGTGAGAAACAACGTGTGGAGGCATTCAAGGCTTACAACACATGGATTCCAGCACTCAATAGCCAACTTGACGACCTTGTGGCTTCGGGCCTGTCGGCAGCCGACCTTGAGAAGGCCGTTTGTCAAGCCATGCGTGCCATTCGGGCTGCACAAGAGACGGAAACCCTTAGGCCGGATGCCCTTTTGGCTATAGAATACGGCTTGCCGGGTCATGCAGAAGTGTCAGAAGCATTGAAAGCAGCAGACGGAGCCATGACGGCACAGGAATATGTTGAAGCTTTTGATAAGTTGCAAGGCAGCCTGGCTGTAGCGATGCCCTATACGTCAGACAATTCGCTCATCCAGACTCCCAATTTTTCGTCGGCATATGGTTGGGATACGAAGACGGGCACCTATGCCGGTGGTGACCAAAAATTCACGACACAGGCGGGCCGGACTTGCTGGAATGCCTGGTGGAGTCTGCCGGCTGCCGGCAACGAGGGCCAGACCATGGCCGTCAGCCAGCAGGTTAAAGGCTTGTCGCACGGCCTTTATGCCATTGAGGTAAAGGCCGCAACACAGCATCTGTGCGAGACGGACCAGCACGGTTTTCTTGTCTATGGTACAGACACGTTGCTGACCGATACACTTTCCTTCGGTGTGCTCGATTTGCCGTCTGTGTCCGATGCCGATAAGTGGCAGACGCTCGTCTCGCCCTACATATATGTGCAGGACGGAGACACCGTGACTGTCGGCTTTGAGGGCTCGAAGCAAGGTGCTGTTGACGGTAGTTACATTCCTTATGCTTCACCAACCTGTACAAGCGACAACCGTGAGGGCTGGTGGTGTGCCACAGACTTCTCCTTGCGCCACATACCGATGCACAGGTGTGCTGCCGGTTCTTCTGGCTGGGGCGTTGTCTGTCTGCCTTACACGTTTTTATGTCCGGAGGGCGTGCGGCTATATCGCTTGGCTGGTATCCGTGCCGATGACTATAGCCTTTGTCTGGAGGAGGAGACGGATGCGATTGTGGCCGGGTGTCCCTATATCTTCCACAGTGCAGGGAATGGACCGGTCTCGTTCGTTGAAACCGGAGCTAAGGTGAATGTTGCAAAAACCAACTACAACGGTTTGCGCGGTACGCTTTCTGCCTCGGCCCGTTATCCGCTGAAAGCATTGCGTCTGGTCGATGGCACTTGGGACTATGTTACGGACCGTGAAGCTGCAGGCATCATCCAGAGTTACAGCGGCTATGTGCAGAAACTGGGCAATTTGACAGTTCTAGCTAGTTGGGACGGCATCACCATGCCGACCTCCGGCATTCCCGATGGAAGTGTGGATATCCCCGGCATCGAGGTGCGCCAAGGTGATGATGCCGGCCTCGTCTATAATGTCTATGGACAGCGCGTCGGCCAGGCCGCTACAGGTCTGTTGATACAGTCCGGAAGGAAGGTATATATCGCGAAATAACCTTTAAAATAACTCATATACAAAGAAAACAATGAAAAAGAACACCGTCAAAGCCTTAATGTTTTGTTTCTCTCTTAGTTTGTTGACGCTGACAGGCAAGGCACAGAATCCGATTCTTCCGGATTTCCATGCTGACCCCGAGGTGCTGTACAGCAAGCAGACCAAGACCTATTACATATACTCCACCACAGACGGCACACCGGGTTGGGGTGGACATGATTTCAGCGTCTTCTCGTCCAAAGACTTGAAGCATTGGAAAGACGAAGGCAAGATGCTGGATGTGGCAACAGACCAGGTGAAGTGGGCTGTAGGCAATGCGTGGGCGCCCTGCATTATAGAGAAAAAGACAAAAGAGGGCTACCGCTATTATTTCTATTACTCTGCCCACGACCCCAAGTTGAATCGCAAGGCTATCGGATGTGCAGTGTCCGACTCGCCGATAGGGCCGTTTACCGATTGCGGACATCCCATCATCACCGATGCCGACCGTCCGGAGGGACGTGGCGGACAGGCCATCGATGTCGATGTCTTTGAAGATCCCAAGACGGGCAAGTGCTATCTCTATTGGGGCAACGGCTTCATGGCCGGTGCTGAACTGAACGATGACATGATGTCCATCAAGCCGGAAACCAAGGTCGACTTGACACCAAAGGGCGGGTCTCTGCAGACCTATGCTTTCCGCGAGGGTGCCTATGTCTTCTACCGTAAGGGGACATACTATTTCCTATGGTCGGTCGACGATACCCGTTCCGACAACTATCATGTGGCGTATGGTACGGCCAAGAACCCATTGGGCCCTATAGATGTTGCTGCTGAGCCTGTCATTCTGAAGCAAGACCCTTCCAAGCAGATCTATGGCACGGCCCACAACTCCGTACTGAAGCGGCCGGGCCGGGATAAGTGGTACATCGTCTACCACCGCATCAATCCGGAATTCCGTGGCAAGGATAAGTCGCCCGGCACGCACCGGCAAGTCTGCATCGACCGCATGGAGTTTGACAAAGAGGGACGCATTAAGGTCGTCCAACCCACTCACGAAGGGCCGAAGGCCATCAGGTGAGGCGGTCGCTTTGTATCATTTCTTTGATTCGTGTTCCATCTCTATAGGGCATGTTACAATATTGCAATTTATTGTAACATGCCTTTTATCATATTCAGATTATTCCGGCTACCTTTGCACACAGAATATCTACAAACAAAATCATGACAATGAAAACACTGTTATTATCTTTATTCATTATCGGTGCCTGTACAATGGGTACAGTGGCACAGACTTCGCGCGACCTAGGCAACGGCACTTTCCAGAATCCGGTCATTTGGGCCGATGTGCCCGACGTGTGTGTAATCCGTGTGAACGAGACATTTTATATGGTGAGCACCACCATGCACATGTCGCCCGGATGCACGATTATGAAATCGAACGACCTCGTCAACTGGACGGTGGCCGGTTATGCGCACGACCAATTGGAGGAAACCGAGGCGTTCGCCCTGAAGAACGGCAAGAACGACTATGCCAAAGGTTCGTGGGCTGCCAACCTGCGCTATGACAGGTATGAGAAGATGTTCTATCTCATCGTGACCTGCAACACTACTCAAAAATCATACATCTTCACCACACGCGACATCGAACATGGTCCATGGCACCGCAACGAGGTAAGCATGTGTTACGACCCTGGTTTCCTCTTTGAGGACACAGGCACCGAATGCAAGAAATATGTATTGCACCCCAATGCCAGCCTCGAAGAGCACCAGGCTTATCTGTGTGAAATTATCTCGGATGGCAACGGCAATGTGAAACTTGGAGAACGCAAGAAATTCCTCGACTATACGCAGGCTGATAACCCGTCACAGGGGCTTCGCGCTGAGGGCTATCATGGCTACAAGATTGGCGACTACTATTATATCTTCATGATACAAGGCGGTCATGGCGAGGCTTGGCGTCAGCAGATTTGTTGGCGCAGCAAGAGCCTTCTTGGCGACGGATGGGAATGTCGCAAGGTGTTCACCGGCCACATGAAGAACAGCGACGGCACATTCTTCCAACGCAACAACGGTGTGGCACAGGGCAATATCGTCGACACACCCGACGGCAAGTGGTATGCCATGCTCTTCCAGGACCAGGGTGCACTGGGCAGAATGCCGGTGCTGATCTCCATGACATGGAGCGAGGATGGCTGGCCAGTCATAGGCAAAGACGGAGGAAAAACAGCTGATGTCATCATGGACATGCCGGTCAAGAACCAGATTACGGGCAGAAGACCTTCCATCGTAGTCAGCGATGAATTCGTAAATGGCAAGGAGGCAGATCGTTATCTTATCTCCGACAAATATGCCAACTCGCTAGGCAAGGGCGGCGAGTACGACCTCACTACTTCCATCCTGAAGAAAGAATGGCAATGGAATCATAATCCAGACAACCGCTACTGGTCGCTTACCGACCGCAAGGGCTGGCTCCGCTTGAAGGGCGGCATTATGGCCCACAACATCCGTGATGCACGCAACACGTTAACCCAACGCACCTTCGGCCCTGAGTGTACGGCAGAGGCTTTGCTCGATACGCGCGGCATGAACGACGGCGATTGCGCCGGCCTTACCCTCTTCCAGAACCAATACGGATATGTTGGCATCGAGGTCATCGATGGGACGAAATACATCGTTATGCGCCGTGCCGCCCAGAAGGGTGATGCTAACGGCATAATCATAGAGAAGACACCGCTCAAAGGCAGCAAGGTGTATCTGCGTGCCCATGGTGACTTTACCGACAGGAAGGACGAAGGCGACTTTGCCTACAGCCTCGATGGAAAGAAGTGGCAGAAGATAGGCGACACACTCCACATGAAGTTCGACTGGCCGGACTTCTGCGGCCAGCGTTTCGGTCTCTTCTACTTCCCGACCAAGTCGCTTGGCGGTCATGCCGACTTCGACTTTTTTCATGTGCGGTAAATACAGTGTGAAGTAAATACAGCGGTATTGGTTTGCTCTGATTTTTACAGAAAACTCCAAAAGACATTTTCGGTAACGATGAAGAAAACAATCATCACAGTTATTGCGTTGGCCTGCGCCTTGTCGGCATCGGCACAGAATCCGATTATCAGCGGTCAGTTTACGGCTGACCCTACGGCCCGCGTATTCAATGGGAAGGTATACCTTTATCCTTCCCATGACGTTCCCAGTCCGATAGAGAAGTTGAAGACTTGGTTTTGTATGCCCGATTACCATGTGTTCTCATCAGCCAACCTGACCGATTGGCAGGACCATGGGGTCATCGTGTCGCAAGACCGAGTGCCGTGGGTGCAAGAGGATTCCTACACGATGTGGGCGCCAGATTGCGTGAGCAAGAACGGCAGATACTATTTCTACTTTCCGGCTGCACCAAAGGGAACGGACAAAGGTTTTGGTGTGGGTGTCGCTGTTGCCGACAGTCCGGAAGGCCCGTTCATGCCGATGTGGAAACCTATCGAGGGCATCCGTGGCATAGACCCTTGTGTGCTCATCGACAAGGATGGACAGGCATATATCTACTGGGCAGGCATGGGACTTCGTATGGCGAAGTTGAAGTCCAATATGATGGAACTGGCCTCCGAACCGCAATTGGTGGAGGGATTGCCCGACGGATTTAAGGAAGGACCTTTCGTCTTCGAACGAAACGGCAAGTATTATTTCACTTTCCCTTGGGTGAGGGAGAAAGACGGGACGGAGACCTTGGCATACGCCATGGCCGACCATCCGATGGGCCCTTTCTCTTTCAAGGGTGTCTTTATGGACGAGTCGCCTACAAAGTGCTGGACCAACCACCATTCCATCGTCGAATATCAAGGGCAGTGGTATCTCTTCTATCATCATAATGACTATTCGCCGAAGTTCGACAAGAACCGTTCTACTCGGATTGACTCCCTGTCGTTCAATGCTGACGGCACCATACGGAAAGTTGTCCCGACCTTGCGAGGTGTAGGCATTACCTCTGCCAGAAGCCGTATACAGATAGACCGATATTCAGCTCTTCAAGGCAAGGGCATCGACATAGCTTATCTGGATACCGCCGATTACTTTAAGGGATGGAAAACTGTCTTCTCCCGTCCGCAAAACACTCTTATATATAATAATGTGGACTTCGGACAGGAAAAGGTAGAGCAGGTTACTGTTCGGGCAAAGTCCGCCAAAGGAGGCACGTTGACCATAAGGACAGATGGAGCCAACGGGCAAATTGTTGCCAAAGTGAAGATTCCCAAGAGCGTTGTGTGGCAGAATGTCAAGGCCAAGGTGACGGATGCTCCACTAGGCCGTCATTCCCTTTGCGTAACCTTACAGCAAGGAAAGGATGTGGAGGTCGACTGGTTGGGCTTTGACGCGTTGCCTTGGTGGAAAGGAGCTTTCGAGACTCGTCAATACCGGAATCTTTTCGTAGAACTGGGATACAAGTCGGCAGATGTCGACCAAAAACTGAAGGAAGTGTTCGATGACGTGTTTTTTGGCAAGAACAAGGTATATTTTGAGGTAGGAGACTCTTTGGGTTATATCAGCGATGTGAAGAACCATGATGTGAGAACAGAGGGTATGTCGTATGGAATGATGATTGCCGTTCAGTTCGACCGCAAGGATATCTTCGACCGTCTTTGGCGGTGGAGCAAGAAGTACATGCAAAACCAAAGCGGACCTTTAAAGGGCTACTTTGCCTGGAGCTGTAAGACCGATGGTACGCGTAATGCCAACGGACCGGCATCGGACGGTGAACTCTACTATATCACCTCTCTCATCTTCGCTTCCAACCGTTGGGGAAATGACACAGGTATCGACTATCTCAGGGAAGCCCAGTTCATCCTCGACTGTTCGATGCAAAAGGCGGGTATGGACCAGGTGACACCACTTGTAGACTTGGACTACAAGTTGATAACTTTCACTCCCGACCGGAATTGGGGCAGCAAGTTTACCGACCCTTCCTATCATGTGCCTGCCTTCTATGAGGTTTGGGCCAAGTGGGCTGACGACGGGCGTTCGCAGTTCTGGAAAGAATGTGCTGCGAAGAGCAGGGAATATCTTCACAAGTGTGTGAACGAAAAGACGGGACTTTCCCCAGATTACAGCAACTATGACGGAACCCAGTTGGGCGGCAGAACAGGTGTGATGCATGATGCATTCCGCTATGACTCCTGGCGGGTGCCGATGAATGTGGCACTTGACTATTCGTGGTCGTGCCGGGACAAGGAATGGCAGCAGCAGTATGCCAACACCATTCAGGACTTCCTGTATTCGAAAGGCATTGACGACTTCGTAGACCAGTACAATGTGGATGGTACAATGGTGACCGATACCTTACAGGCAGGTGACTACAAGAAAGGACTGCGCCACTCCATCGGACTGGTAGCTACGTCGGCTGCAGCCTCATTGGCATGTACACACGCGAAAGGCAGCGAATTTGTAGAGCGTCTTTGGACTGCGCGTCATGAACCCTATGCAGACGGATTCTTCGATGCCTATTACGACGGACTGCTGAGGCTTTTCGCCTTCATGCACTTGAGTGGCAACTATCGGATTATAGAACCTGCTAATTTACAATAATTATAAACTATAGGATGAAAAAAATATTATTTTCGTTTTTGTCGCTATTGTCTTGCGGTAATATAATGGCAACGTCCCCAGTAGACAAGGGTAGTTTCGAGAACCCTGTGCTTTGGGCGGATGTCCCGGATCCTGATGTGCTGCGTGTGGGCGATAATTTCTATATGGTAAGCACCACGATGCACCTGATGCCGGGTGCGCCCATCATGAAGTCGAAGGACTTGGTGAACTGGGAAACAGTGAACTATATCTTCCCCCGACTTACCGACTCTCCCAAATATGACATGAAGGAGGGGACGGTGTACGGACGTGGTCAGTGGGCTACTTCCCTGCAGCATCACAACGGAAAGTTCTATGCATTGTTCGCTCCGAACGATAGTCCCGGTGGTGAAACCTACATCTGCACGACCGAAGACATCG
>CAVFPF010000011.1:0-4815 GCA_963624265.1 bacterium
AGGCAACTTGCCTCTAAGAGATTATCTCGAAAATTATCTTTTGGCGATTATCCCTGGGACGTTGTCTTCGGGAGATTTTGCCTCCAAACATTCATTTCTGAAAGAATATCTCCGGATGGTCATCTCCGCGCGAGGAGAAAATCAATCCTCCTCTACGCTGGTGAGGTGCTTGCCCTCCAGGTTGATGACCGGCTTTACGACAAGTGCGGGAGCAGCGGGAGCAACGACAGGAGCAGTGGCTGTAGAATCCTGAGTGTAGACATCGGTCATGAACTTCATGCCACGGTTGGTGCTCTTGATAAACTGCTTGCGGACGAGCTGGCCTGCGTTGTCGTACTCGAAGCTTGTGCTGGTCACCTCATACCAGGTCTTGGTAGTATTGTTCCACTTCTGCTCCTGGATGCTGGTGGTCTGACCTGCAGTGTTGTACTCGTAGGTGAAGAGGCGGCTGTTGATGTCCTCACGCTTCTGCGTGTTCTTGTGACGGATAACCTTGGCCTCGGTGACTTGACCAGCCGCATTGTACTCATAGAAGGTCTTCGAGTCGTGCTTCAGCTTCTGCTGCTTGATGTCGAAGGTGAAGAAGTCGAGCTGCTTGATTTTGTTGCTGCCCTCTTGATAAGACCAGGTGTACTGGCAAGACTGAGTGCGCTCCTTACCTTCGCCGGTGAAGTCGGCACGGCTTGAGAGACGGGCCTGTGCATCGTAGCCATAAGTCCACTCGTAGTCGGTAGCCCAACCCTTGGGGTTGTTGCTCTGCTCCTTGATGCTTGTCACGTCGCCGTTGGCATCGTAGGTATAGACATAACGCTTGGTCGGAGCAATGCGCTTCAGACCCTCGCTGTAGGTCTCGACCACCTCTTCGGTGACGTTACCCTTCTCATCGTAAGTATAGATGTCGCGACCCTCGACGGTTCCGTCGGGCTTCAGGGCCTTGCCGAAAGCGGGCTTGCCATTCTGATAGATGATGTGGTCAGTCTGAACCAGCTCCTTAGTCGTCTTGTCGGCTGTAAAGACATCGACAGAAACCACCTTGCCGTCAACTCCGTAATTGGTAACCTCACGGCCAGTGGCCTCGCCATTGGTGTCGAAATCACCGGTCACAGACCACGCAATAGCCTCTTCTACGGGCTCGACAACCTCATTGTTGTTACCTCCACAACTGGCCAATACCAAAAGTCCTGTGCTCAAAGCACTAAAAGTTAAAAATTTGTTCATATAAAAAGTTAGATTAAAATAACGAAGTCGAATTATATGATTTTGGGTACAAAGGTAGATATTTTTTCGAACAAAAAAAGGTTTGCGTGAAAAATTATACATTTTATCCGGTTTTTTTGACACTTTGTGCGCTATAGCCTTCGTTTTTTGCCAAAGAATTTGCATTTCCGGCCAATTCTGCCTACCTTTGCGGCACACAAGTAATACCCGACCCATGATCATACAGCAACTCACCATTCGGATAGAAGACCGCAGCGGTGCTTCGTACCAAGTATTCCAGACCCTTGCCGACAAGGGCATCAACATATTGTCGTACAGTATCAACGACGAACCGGATTACGGCGTCCTCCGTCTCATCGTGGACAACGCCACCCGCGCCGCCGAAGCCCTTAGCGCTCTGGGCCTCCACGTCGAACTCACACAGGTCTATTCGCTCAACGTCCCCAACGAACCCGGTTCGATGAGTCCCGTGCTCAAGGAACTCGCTGACCGGCACATCTCGCTCGACTTCCTCTACGCCTTCCAGTACCGTGGCATTTCGCAGGCCATCCTCCACTCCAAGGACTTTGAAGCCCTCACGGAGTGCATGACCGCTTACGAAAAAGCAAGGCTGCCGAAGTAAGATACTAACGAATCTGTTGCTAAGCGTCAGACCTTGTCGGGAGTGACATATTTGTCAAAAGGGATGAGGCCTTTGCGCTTCATGGCTTCGAGCGAGAACTCGCACCCGCAATAGAGCTGGTTGTAGAAGCCGTTTTCCTTGAGCAGTTCGTTGCGGCGCTGCTGGAGTCCGCCTTTGCGCCAGTTGCGGTCGTCGAAACAGACAGGAGACGTGCATTGCGGCGAGGCGTTGACCTGGGCGGCGGCCCACTCCCCTGCTTCATTAATCTGCTCAAGGCACTTCCAGCGGCTCGAGGCGAGCGTGGTTGTAAAAGTCGCAATGCCCAACTCCGAGCACTTGGCAGCAGCGCGCAGCAAGCGCATCTTGAAGCACTGCAAGCACCTTGCGCCCCGCTCCGGCTGGTCTTCGAGACCTGCGATGCAAGCCCGCCACTCGTCGTGGACGTAGTCGCCGTCAATAATCTCGAGGCCAAGTCGGGAAGCGTAGCGCGTCAGTTCCTCCTTGCGGATTGTGTATTCCTCCTCCGGATAGATGTTCGGATTGTAGTAATACAGCACGGGACGGACGTCGTGGGCTGCCATCCACTCGAGGATGGCACTCGAACACGGGGCGCAGCAACAGTGCAGCAGGATATCTGTCATTGGTTTTTTCTGAGTCAGTTGTTCCGGCACAAAGTTACTTGTCTGTTTTCAGCACAAAGTTACTTGTCTGTTATTCAGCTCAGAGTAACCCGTCAGTCGGTGACGACGTAGATATCGGGCAAATTACGGCCCTTCTCGTTGTAGTCGAGTCCGTAGCCGATAATGAAGTCGTTGGGAATCTCAAGACAACAGTAGTCAATCTTGAGCGTCTCGACCTTGCGGGCTTGCGGCTTGTTGAGAAGGACGGCCACGCGCACATCGGCGGCACCCAGTTCCTCGAGCCAGCGCACCATACGGTCCATAGTGTAGCCGGAATCGACGATGTCCTCAATGACGACGATGGTGCGGCCAGCCACGTTCTCCGGGATGTGGGTCAAAGCGCGGACAGTGCCCGTCGTGTTGGTTCCGTCGTACGACTTGAGGCGCACGAAGGAAATCTCCGCATCGGGTATCGTGATGCGGCGGAAGAGGTCGGAAGCGAAGACGAAAGCTCCGTTGAGAACACAGAGGAAGAGCGGGTTCTTGTCGGCCAGGTCTTCGTTGATTTGACGGGCAGCCTTGTCGACAGCCTTGAGGATTTGTTCCTGGGACAAATAGAGCTTGAAGTCCTTGTCCGCTACGTGTATTGTTTCCATATACTGAGGAGATAGATTATACTTGAGCGATTGATTACCTAAGTAATTGGTTGCCTAAGTAATTGATTACTTGAGCATTTGATTACCTAAGTGATTGATTACTGAGTATAATTTGAGTAACAATGCTTAGGTAAAAAAGACTGTTGTCCGAATCAGGCGACCTTGTTGAGGCGCTTGATGATAGCGAAGATAAAGGCGGCGGCCAAGAGGCAGATGCCGAGCAAAGTGCCCCATACGACATAGAGGTCGTGTCCCCAAAGGAGGGTCGGGATGGAAACGAGGAAGTTGCCCACAGCAGTCGACACAAACCATCCGCCCATCATCATACCCTTGTACTTTGGCGGAGCGACCTTGGTCACAAAACTGATGCCGATAGGCGACAGGAAGAGCTCGGCAAACGTGAGGATGAGGTAGACGCTGACGAGCATATTGGGGTTGACAGCCGTCTCCATATAGTGCGGATGTGCGGCATCGGGAGCCGGCAGACCGAGACAGCCCAGCGTCATAATGCCATAGGCAATAGCGGCAATCAACATACCCAAGCCAATCTTGACGGGAGCCTTGGGCTCTTTGCCCTTCTTGGCCAAAGCACCGAAGAGAGCGATGCTGATGGGAGTCAAAGCCACGACAAAGCAGGGATTGAACTGCTGGAAGATAGGAGCCTCAATGCCGATTTCCGTCACATTATAATATTTATAGCCCAGGACGGCTGCACAAGCCACGATGACAAGGCACCAGATGGCCTTGGCTTTGGCCTTTGCGCTCTGCAGCACACCGAACAGACCGTAGATAATGACTATGCAGAGCAGCAGGTTAGTCACGTCAAACTCCATGGCCGTCAAGCCCGTAGCCGTGCGGTCTACATAATCGCGGGCAAAGTAAGTCAGCGTGGCGCCGTTCTGGTGGAAAGCCATCCAGAAGAACACGACGACGGCGAAGACGAGGCCCAGGCAAATGATGCGTTCCTTGGTCTCAGCCGGAGAGAGTGTTTCGCCCTCCACCTTTTTGCCGTCGGCGGCAGAAGCCTTGGAGGCTGTAAGCACCTGACGGAAAGTGCCCATACCGAGATAGTAGATGGCGATAGAGATAATCAGAGAAGCGCAAGCCACGGCAAAGGCAAAGTGGTAGCTGTCGGCCACACTCACACCGAGAGAGGTCTGGGCCCAACTCATGATGCGGATGGCAGCCGTAGGGGCAAACAGAGCGCCCACGTTAATAGCCATGTAGAAGAGCTGGAAACCGGAGTCGCGGTTGGCGGCGTACTGTGGGTCGTTGTAGAGGTCGCCCACCATCACCTGGAGGTTACCCTTGAAGAGTCCCGTACCGAAGCTGACCAGCACGAGGGCAGCGGCCATCACGACGATAGCCACCACGTTGGCGCCCATCGGGATAGAGAGCAGCGCATAGCCGGCAAACATGATAAAGATGCCGATGGTCACCATCTTGGAATAACCGAACTTATCGGCCAGCATTCCGCCGAAGAGTGGCAGGAAGTAGACCAGCATCAGGAAGCTCGAATAGACGAGACCTGCCGTCTTGGCATCCCAGTTGAAATTCTCCTGCAGGAACAGGATAAACACGGCCAGCATCGTATAGTAGCCAAACCGCTCGCCCATGTTGCTCAGAGCAAGTGTCCACAGGCCTTTGGGTTGATTTTCAAACATTTTTTCGTGTGTTTATTTGGTGTTAATATTGTTTG
>CAVFPF010000012.1:0-15076 GCA_963624265.1 bacterium
ACAGACTTCTGAAAGTGCAAAATAGAATAAGTGGCCAAGGAACTTTGAAGGGAGAGAAAAAAACAATGGCTACAGACTTCTGAAAGTGCAAAATAGAATAAGTGGCCAAGGAACTTTGAAGGGAGAAAAGAACAATGGCCAAGGCATTCTGAAAGTCCTGAAGAATAAACTAAGTGGCCTTCGGGAAGTTCTAAAAAAAGAAAGAAAGAGAACTGACTTTCTGAAGGAAGAGAAAAAAGAATCATGCCGCCCCGATAAAGGGACGGCATGAAACTATTGTTGTGTTGCTATAATGGAATGTCTAATTCCTTAGCTTGCATCGCGCTTGAATGAGCTGTGCTCTCTTAGCTTGCAATGAGCTTGCATCGCGCTTGAATGAGTTTCGCTCTCCTTAGCTTGCAATGAGCTTGCATCGCGCTGGGGTGAGCTGTGCTCTCCTTAGCGGACGATAGCGGGACGGCCATTGATGATGAAGATCTGGCCATTGGTTACGTTCTGGACTTTGCGGCCCTGGAGATCGTAAACCGAGTTGAGACCTTCCTCGACATTGACGTTCTCGATAGAAGACTCGTCTCCGCCTGCCTGACCGATTTCGGCGTCGATGAAGTAGAGGTGGCAGCCGTTGGTGTTGGTCACAACGACGTCGACAACGCCCTCACCGGCAGGAACGGCCCAAGTCTGCTTCTCGAATGTCTTAGGTGCAGCAACGGTGCTTCCGTCAGGAGCGGTGAGCTCAGTGCCGTCGACAGACAACTTGATGCCGCGAGTATCAGAAGGCTTGTGCGACTCGACACCAATAGTGATGTTAGTGCCGCACTTGACATTCTTGATGGTGAAGTAAGCGACGTTCTTGCTGCCCAGCCACAGGTACTGCGGACCATAGTAGGTGCCGAGAGTCGTGGCAGGATAGTTGACGGCGATAGCCAATGAGCGGTTGTTGGTGTTGGTAAACTCAAGACCCTTGAGCTCTGCAATCTCAACACCATTGGCTGTCAGCGTGCTCTCTCCACCGGTCAATTGCCAGAAGCAGCTGTTCTTAGAGATGTCGCTCGGAGCAGTGCCAGTTGCCTTCTCCACATCCGACCATCCTGCAGCAGGTGTAACGGAAGCAGAGTTCTCGAATGCACCGGCCATGAGGTTGTTGACCGTCTCCTGGCTCCAGTTGTTGAATGACCAGGTGTGGCCCACCAGCACGATGCTTGCCGTAGCTGCCGTTGTAGCGCTGTCGAGAGCGATGGCAGTCTGGTAAGGAGCTACCGTGTTGCTCTTGACGAAGGCAGTACCGTCGGCATTGAGCACGAAGACGCTGAAATCGGTCGTGATGACCTCCGGACGCTTGTTGGCGATGAGCTTCCATGATCCGGCAGCAGGCTGCGTGAAGGTGCTCTGTGCAATCGGGAAGGTCGAAGCAGCCTTGGTCTTGAAGATGAGATCGAGACCGGCAAGGGCGGGATTGACCTTGACGAGGAAGTTGCCGGCAGCAGTGACGTTGCCCGCACGTACGAGGGTATCGGTAGCGAGGAGAGCCTGGCTGACGAGTTCGTTCTTTGCGAACGTACCTTGAGCCGGAGCGCCGCTTGTACCAGCCACCATGTTGTAGATGGTGTAGCCATCGTTACGGGTCAGAGTATTGCCACGACCGTCCATAACAGCAGCCTTGCCGCTTTCGACATCGGCGTTGGAGATGGCAATCGGAGAAACGAGGTTAGCGTAGTTCTCGTTGGTAGCCACGTGGAAGTAGAAGCTTCCCTTAGGCTTGAACGTAGCGGCAGGGATAGAATCGAGCACGAGACCGGCCTTGATTTCCACATCACCCACAGAAGCGATGTTGGCGGGGATTGTGTCGCTTGCCTCGTAGAGCGAGAGGTAAGGCTCGACGTAAGCTTCGCGGGCATCGGCATAACGCCAAGCCGGCTCAGAGTCGACATAACCCTCGGCCTTGGCTACGACCTTCATCCAGCCGTACTGTGCAGGATCAATTTCAAACTCGCCTTCCACCTTGGTCTCTACGCCTCCGGCAGGAGTGTAGTAGAGGTCGCAGGCAGGAGCCGAAAGCACTTCGCTATTGTCCACACTGGCCGTAAACGTAGCGGTCTTGCCGGCCCATGTGATGACAGGACGTGCCAGCTGAATCTCCTGGCCGTCCATCTCGATGGTTGTGGTAACCACGTCAGAGAGGACATCCATGCAGTTGGCATAAGCCTGTACGGTAGTGTTCTCGGTGATTTCGAACGGCTCGGTGAAGAGCGTGTAGTCGCCGCCTACGAGCGAGGTGTCGACCTTCGTAGCATAGACAGTATCGATGTATGTGCCAGCTTCAGTAGTTTCTGTAGCAGGAATGACGAGTGTGTCGTAGCGTGCGATGTACTGCGAAGAGTCGTACTTCTCGGTCACGATACGGTAGTAGATGTCAGCGTGCTCGGTGATGCTTGACATGCCCACCCAACGGCGTGTACCGTTGCACTTGGCCACCTTGATGGTCGGGTCGGAAGTAACCTCCGAGCTGTTGTAAACACCCACCTTGTGGATGTACCAGTAGCGTGGCAGATAGACGGTAGCGACACCTGTACCAGTGGCTGTGAAGACGTAATCACGGTCAGACGATGAAGCTGCATCGAGAGCAACGTTTACGTTGGCGGAAACCGTAGTGGATTCGGACTGTCCGTTGTGGGCGTTGACCTTGATGACCTGCTTGGCCAAGATGTTGTTGAATGCAATCTGACGGGTACCGCTGCACATCGAGTAGAAGCCGTGTGTTGAAGAGTTGACATAGCGGAGCAGTGAACTGATAGAGCCAGCACCGATACCGAAGTTCTCGTTGGTCATGCTGCCTGCTGCATCGTAAGTGATGCGGTAGAACGTATAGCTGCTGTTGGCAAAAGCTTCAGTCGTTGCGGCGCAGGTGAAGTTGTTGCCTACTGTGAGGGAGGTCATGGCCAAAGTGTCGAAGTCGATTTCCCAAACCGGAGTCAGCTCAGCCGGCTTCTTGACCCAAATGTGGGTCTCGGCAGAGTTGGCATAACCTTCGGCCATGGCAACGGCAGCAATCTTGGTCGAAGCCGGGATGTTCTTGACCGTATCGCCTGGGTTGGCGATGACAGGTTCGCTTTCCACACCTCCGAGCGGAGTCAGCGTGTACTGAATCTTGACAGAAGGAGTGCAGAGCGTCGACGACTGGTCGGCCTTGAGCACGAAGTAGTAGAGCATAGCCTCTTCGTTCTGGGCTGCGGTGAGCGAGTCAGGATCGACTGCCTTGGCGTAAGTAACACCGGCACAGTTGACCATCACGCCGGCTTCGATAGAAGCGGTGGTGGTGTCAGAGAGGATATTGCCCACGTTGGCATCCGGATAGATGGCAACTACGCTATAGTCGGTAGTGGCATTGATCTTGACCGTATCGTTGTTGGCTACAGAGTCACCATTGATGGTGAGGTAAGCGGGAGCGGTAGCCGAAGCGATGACAACGGTGCGCTCCAGGTCGTTGACGTTGACAACGGTTACGGTCGGAGCAGATACGGCACCGGCAGTAACGTCGAGGTAAGCGGCATCCGACTTGACGCCGTCGAGCTCAGCCGTAGCGGCAATCAGAGCAGACTTGCTGAGGTAGAACGGAGCGCTGTAGGTCTGTTCCTCTCCGCCATCGAGCGTATAGGTGA
The DNA here is from genome assembly GCA_963624265.1 of bacterium. GTDB lineage: Bacteria > Bacteroidota > Bacteroidia > Bacteroidales > UBA3663 > Liminaster. Next base: position 3,657 of record CAVFPF010000012.1, read on the forward strand.
TGGTAGCGCCATCGTCAGCCTTCAACGTAATCAGCTTGGCAGCATAGTCAGCGCCGTCGGCAGTGATGGTCGGCTGGGCAACGCCTTCGTCCTGACCACCATAGCGCACGGTAGTGATGCGGTACATATAGACACCGGCATTGTAGAAGGCGAGCATACCGCTCTTGGCCATAGTGTAGGTGTAGCCGACGCCCTGTCCGCAAGCCGTAGAGGCGTTCTGCTCGATAGAAGATACCATTGTCGAGTCGGCCAAAGGCATGGCTGCATTCGACTCAACAGTTACCTTTGCACCGGCCTTGAGGTCGATAACGGCAAAGTAACGGGTTTGGTTGACGGCAGCCAGACCATATCGATCAGTTCTGTGGTTGCGCACCCACCATGACTGAGTTCCGTCGTTCTTGGCAGGCTCAAACACGAGTCCGTCCCACATGGCGTCGGTAGACTTGTAGAGCTTAATGCCCGAAGGTATGGTGTCGTACTCAATGGTCAAAGAAGCCACTGCAACACGTGTATCTACAGCAAACTGGGTTGCATCGCGGAAGTCCTTGGTCTCTGTTTCATAATAGTTGACAGGCTTCTCTACAAAGATGCGGTACATGTAGACACCTGCGTTGTAGAAGGCAAGCATGCCGTCCTTGGCTACTGTGTAGGTGTAGCCGACGCCTTGTCCGCATGTGGTAGTGGCGTTCTGCTCGATAGAAGATACCATTGTCGAGTCGGCCAAAGGCATGGCTGCATTCGACTCAACAGTTACCTTTGCACCGGCCTTGAGGTCGATAACGGCAAAGTAACGGGTTTGGTTGACGGCAGCCAGACCATATCGATCAGTTCTGTGGTTGCGCACCCACCATGACTGAGTTCCGTCGTTCTTGGCAGGCTCAAACACGAGTCCGTCCCACATGGCGTCGGTAGACTTGTAGAGCTTAATGCCCGAAGGTATGGTGTCGTACTCAATGGTCAAAGAAGCCACTGCAACACGTGTATCTACAGCAAACTGGGTTGCATCGCGGAAGTTCCAGTCGTTGGCAACATAGCGGGTCAGAACAGGAGCTTCGACAACAATGCGGTACATATAGACACCTGCATTGTAGAGCGCGAACGTACCGTCTTTGGCGATAGTGTAGGTCTTGCCTACACCCTGGCCGCAAGCGGTAGAGGCATTGTCGGCAATTTCAGATACCATCGTAGAGTCGGCCAAAGGCATGGCAGCATTCGACTCGATGGTTACCTTGTAGCCCTCGTGCACATCGATGATGCCGAAGTAACGGGTTTGGTTGACGGCAGCCAGACCATATCGATCAGTTCTGTGGTTGCGCACCCACCATGACTGAGTTCCGTCGTTCTTGGCAGGCTCAAACACGAGTCCGTCCCACATGGCGTCGGTAGACTTGTAGAGCTTAATGCCCGAAGGTATGGTGTCGTACTCAATGGTCAAAGAAGCCACTGCAACACGTGTATCTACAGCAAACTGGGTTGCATCGCGGAAGTCCCATGTCTTGAGGGTCACGAACTCTGTTTCGGGAGCGGTCGGCTCCGAAGTTCCGGTGGAAGTACCGCCTTCGCCTTCTGAAGTACCGCCTTCGCCTTCGATAGGTATAGCCTCGGCGATAGGTATAGCCTCGGCGACAGCTCCGCCGTCTTCAAGGTTAGCAGCTACGGCACTCATATCGGGACTAAACGGACTATAGCCGCTACCGGCAGCTACGGCCAATCCGACAAAAAGGGCAGCAGCCATCACAGATAATAGCTTTTTCTTCATGTTGTGATTGTTTTTTAGTTAGGTTAGTATTAAGACTTAATAGTTATTCTAATTCTACAAGAAGATTATTATCCTTCAAGAAGATTATTATCCTTCAAGAAGATTGAAATCCTTCAAAAAGATTGTTATACTTCAAGAAGATTATTATCCTTCAAGAAGATTGTTATCCTTCAAGAAGATTGTTATCCTTCAAAAAGATTGTTATCCTTCAAGAAGATTGTTATCCTTCAAGAATTAAGGCAAAGCACAAGGCAACCGGGCAGTGGCTCAAATGGCCACCTCCCGGCTGCATTGGCTATGGGGATTAGCGTGCGAAGAAGACCTTGCGGATTTCGTACGTATTGTCGGTGTACTCGGTCTTGACGATGTTGACGCCAGGCTGGTAATCCTTCACCTTGCGGCCGTCGAGCGTCATGATGGTGCGGGCAAGAACGGCATGGTTCTCCTTGAGCATCGTCTTGATGTCGCTGCTGTCGTCGTTGGTCGGAATCTGCTCCTCACCTATCGTGCCGTCGGCATGGTGCACCTGAGCGCAGAGACCGATAGTGCCGTTGGTCATGAAGTTCTGGAAGTTGAACCAGTAGTAGATGGTGTCGCCATTAACCTGCTTAACCGGGATGGCAGAAGTCTTGGTTGTCCAGTCCTTGATAGTGATGTAGGTTGTGTCAGTGCCTTCAATCTTGTCGATTTGCTGGCGCTCGACAGGGAACTCATACTTGCTCATGCCGATGGTGTTGGTCGAATCGGCAGTCGTGCCGCCATACTCGATGTTGAAGGTCGAACCGTCGGGAGCCGAATAAGTGCCGGAGGTAAAGCCAGCGAGCTTGATGGTGTTGGCCGACCAGTAGTAGTACTTATAGGTAATGGCACCGATGTACGAGTTGCCTGATTCGTCGAACGAGCCAAAGCTGCCTGATGGGATAGCACCGAGATTGTGACCGTTGTAGAGCACTGAGTCACCGCAACCGGGCACGACCGTAACTTGCTCGAGCGAGTCCTTCATGTTGTAGAACCAGTCATCCGGGTCATTGACGATATAGTCGAGAGCTCCGCCCATCTCCCACGGGTGTTTGTGCACGTAGAGGTCAGCCGACTCGGTGTTGATGTAGGTCTCGGGGTCCTCGCCGTTGGTGAACGTACCGACGTTCCACACGCGGAGGGTGTCGATCTCGCGGTTGTTGACCATAGTGCGTTTGGCCTCAGGATACTTGGCCTGGAGGCCTGCGAGCACGTTATAGGTAGTCGTGTCGCCCGTGGTCGGGCTAATGACCATATAGCCCGTTCCGTCGAGGAAGTAGAAGCCGATGGTGTCAACGAGATACTGCATAGAGGCGTCGTAGGTGACGGCATCGATGACCTTGTAGTTCTTGACCTGCGGGTTGACGAAGAAGTCGGAGGGCAGGCGGAGAGCATAGTCGTTGCGGCCCGAGTTGAAGGTGTAGGTGTCGGTTACGACGAGTTGGTCGGCATTGCCGGCATTGTCAAAGTCAATCTGGTAAACAGGGCCCACACGGTTGTAGAAGTTCTTTACGGTGAGCTTACCTACATTGCCTTCGGTCGTATCGCCGGGGGTGTAGTACCATGCGCGTGCATCGCCGGTCACGGTAGCGTCAATCCAGCCGTTGCCGCACACGGTTCCGCCTGCAGCACGGGTGTTTACCTCCGTTATATTAGAGAACGAAGGTTCGGTCGTATTGACTACGATGGGGTATGCAACGCGTCCGTACAAGTAGCTCAGCGAAGCATCGAAGCGTGCGTCATTGTTGAAAATGAGGGGTCCGCCGTAGGTGGTAGAATAACGGCCGCTGTTACCTCCGGTGAAGGTAGCATCAAAGCCCTGGTTGCCAAGCGCGGTAGAGAACACCTGATAGCTGCTGGGCAGGACAATCTCGCACTTGCCGTTGATCTGCGGGATGATGCCGACGCCCTTGGTAGCGAAGTTGATGACAGGGTTGTTGAGGCCGGTCACATCGAGCACAGACGTGGTCGGTGAGTAAGTGGCAACGCTCGAATTGGTGAGCGAACAGGTGTAGACACCCGAAGCATAGCCGCTGGCGAAGTTTCCGCCCATCACGATGGTGTCGCAAGCATAGCCGTCGAGCGCCTTGAGGTAGATAGTGCCCGTGAAGCCCGGATACGTCTCGTTGGATGCATTGCCCAACACGATGTCGAAGAGCACACGGCTGGTGGTGTAAATGGTCACCGTACCGGCACCCGACATGGTTCCGCCGAGGGCGCAATACGAATCGAGGTAAATCTCGTTGTTGTCGCCGTCGATGATCCAGTTGAACGGAAGTTCGGTGATGTTGTTGCCCGAAGCATCCTGGAAATTTGACCAGTCGCCGTCCGACGGTTCTGGATAGTAGGTGTCGGGAGAGTCGAAGAACTTGACCTTACCGCCCTCCGAGAGGGTGATGGTTTCGGCCGAGTAGAAAGGCAAGGCTGTGGTGTTGCCCTCTTCGAAACCGATGGTTACGGTACAGTTGGTGATGGTCACGTTGCCATCGTAATTGTCGGCATACTTTGAGTCGAGCGTGATGTCAGAGTTGAATTCCGTCTGAGCACCTGCCACTGCAAAACATGCTGAAAACGCTGCAAATAAGTAGAGCTTTTTCATGTCAGTTGGTTTTTATTTGGATTAGTGAATGAGTTGAATTCACGTATTTAGGATTACAGATTGCCTTATTTTGGGTTACAAGTTGCTGTCGCTGATTGCAGATTGCTGTCGCTGATTGCATAATTTGGGTTACAAGTTGCTGTCGCTGATGGTCGATTTTACGAACTCGGATGGTCTGTTTCTGTTACGATGGTGGTTTTTACAAAAAATACATCACAAAAGTCAATACATCGAAGGTCGGTTTTAATCGACTCACCGGCATAAGAGTTTAAGCTTACGCTGCAAAGGTAAACAAAAATCTTATGCCGGCGATATTTTTGGTCAAAAAACTTGTCTCAAAGGGCTTTTTTTTGTCTTATCGCGCAGTTTTTGGGCAAAATGCGGACAAAACTGCAGTGTTTTCGTACAAAAGCCCCTTGTCGAAGTCATTGTCCGGGAGTGGAGTTTCAGCGCTTCGTGTACAATCGGCGCTCAATGGCCTGACCGTTGCTCTCCACGCTGACCAGATACATGCCCTTCGGGAGCGAAGCATCCGACTGGAGCTCGGTCTGCACGTTGCCATACTCGGTCTGGTACTGTGCGAACGGCTTGCCGTCGAGCGTGAACAGAGTCACGGAGACGGAAGCACTGGCCTCAATCGCATCGAGAGCCGACTCGGCTGCCACGACGCTCAAAGTGCCCGTGGTGCTGAGGAGGGCGTCGGTATTCCAGGCCAGGCCGTCGGCGAGGGTCGGAAGGTCGAGAGTGGCAAGCGAGGTGTTCGAACTGTACTTGCTGCAGGTATAGAACGTGTAGCTGTCGCCCGCAGAGTAGTCTAAGCCATCGTTTGCGATGATGCGTAGCGTGCCCTTGAGAATCAGTTCCTTGCCGATGGTGACATTTGAGCAAGGCGTGCTTGACGACTTGCCGTTGATGCGGAACTCGAGCACACCGCCCTGCTGAATCTCGACCGACGAACCCGTCTTGAGGGTCGAAGCGTAGTTGTTGCCCGGAGCGAAGACACCGCCCGACTTGACCACAATCTTGTTGGCCATATAGCCCTTGCCGGTCAGCTTGGCACCGCTATTGACCGTGATGCCTCCCTTGCCCGTGGCTGAGGTCGTGGCCGATGTGGCATTGCTGGCCCTGAGCGTACCGGCGCTGACGGTGATGGCACCCGAGCCCGTATTGCTTGTCATGGTCATCGTGCCCGTGCCGACCTTATAGAGCGGTGCGTCGCTGACGCCGGCGAAGGTAAAGTCCTTGTTGAGCGAGCCCACTTCGAAGCGGTTGGTCGAAGACGAGCCATAGGCCAGCGTGCCCCGTCCGGTCACAGCGCCGATACGGAACGAGCCCGAAGTGGTCTTGCCGTCGCCGCCCAGCTGGATGGTGTGGCCCTCAGTGGCGATGTTAACGGTAGCATTAGGCAGGCCGTAGGTGTTGTTGAACGAGAGCGGACGGCTCGTGTTGGGCGTAACGACCTTGAGCGTTCCCTTGAATGCCGACCAGTTGCCCGTGAAGTTGGTACGCGGACAGCTCGTGTCGTTAGGCAGGTTGAGCGTAAGCGTGCCGCTGCCTTTGAGCACATTCGAATAGACGCAGCGCCGGTCCACATTGACCGTGACGGAACATCCTTCGGGCACTTCCCAAGTGGTCGACTGCGTGCCGTAGGTGTTGGCATTGTCGTCGAAGGTGAGCGTACCGCCGCGCAGTATCACGATGTTGCCCAGACAGTTGGACGTAGTGGACATCGTCTTGAAAGTACCTGCCTGCAGCTCCACTTTCTTAGCCGTAGGCACAGTCTCGAAGCTCAGTGTGCCGCTGCCCTGCTTGACGAGACAGCCGCCGCTGAGAGCAGCCTGCTGCACCCAGTCAGCACCCGTATAGAGGCAGGCTGAGTCGCCCAGCTGTATGGCATTGTTGTTGGTGATGGCCTGCATGCCCCAAAGGGTCGCGCCCGTACCTATATATATATTGGCCTTAGAGGGCGAGTAGGCACCCAGCGCGCCGCCGTTCTGCAGGCTTGCGATAGACGAAATCTTGACGATGCCTTCCTCGATGCGGGTGCCTCCGGTGTAGCTGTTGGAGGTGAGTATGACCAGAATGCCCGCACCGCGCTTGGTGAGGCTGGCCGTGCCGCCTATGCTGCCCGTGCCCTTGATGGTCACCTTATGGTCGCCGACTATGGTCAAAGAGCCGGGCTCGACATCTTCGGCCACGTTGATGGTGACATCGGCCGAAGAGGCGTCGATTGTCACGCGGTCGCCCGACACGAAGCGGGTCGGCTGTCCGTCGATGAGGAACGACTCCGACTTGTTGAGGTCCCAGTTGCCCTTGCCGCTATAGACCACATCGGCGGCCTGGCGCATGTCTTCGACCGTAAGCACGATGGTGTTGCCCACCTGGCTGAGCGAAGCCGAAAGGCCCTTCAGTCCGTCGAGCGTAAGGGTCGATGCGTTGCCCGAAATGCCCTTCTTGGCCGTCAGAATCACATACGTGCCTGGCTCGAGCGTTTCGCTGCTGGCCGTACGGCGGATGTAAAGCGTGGGCGTAGCTCCGATGCAGTTGGCCGCGCCGATGATGAGGCTGTCCACGGTCAGCTGGTCGAATGCCGTGCCGTCGTTGGTGATGTCAATGTCGATGATAGCGCCGCCCTGCATGTCGAGTTTCTGTGCCGTCAGTGTGCCGATGGCCGAAGTTCCGCCGGGACAGAGCGTAGCGCCATACTCCATCGTCACATTGCCGAGCGCCGAGCTGCTGATGAGCTTGGCGAAACGCTTGAGGGTGACGGGCGAAGAGGTGTATTTGTCTTTTACGTCGAGCGTGCCATACCACACCTCGGTCGGGCCGTTCTGGTTGTACACGCCTCCCTCGAGGGTCAGTGTGCCTTGGCCTTGCTTGAGCAGGGTCGTCGTGCCCGTCCAGGTTCCGCCCGAGAGCGTGTAGTCGGCGGGCGTGTTGATTTGCAGGTAGGCCGGCGAAACCGCACCCGACACGGTTACGGTCTTGTCGCTGGTCTCTACGCCTGCCACAAACTTGCCGTCAGTGGCGCTTGTGAGGCTTGCATTGAGCAGTTCCTTGCCGTTGGTCACCGACGGAGGCGGCGGGAGCACAATGCCCTCCAGGTCGCCCAGGAAGTAGCTCACGTGAGGCGGCTGGTTATAGCCCGTCGATTGCCAATAGACGGCCTGACGGTACTGCGGGTCGTGCATGAGCGTGTAGTTGCGCACCGAGGTTTCATAGGTCGTGGTGTAGATGCGCACCGACTTGTTGTCGCTGGTAGGCACTACGATCTCCTCGCGCCAGTCGCCGAGTATGTCGGCCTGCACGCAGGGGTTGGCCTTTGTCGAGTTGATGCCCAGGCAGCCCGAAGTCTTGAAGATGGGCTCGGTCGAACCGTACTTGGTGACCTGCATGTCGTAGACCTGATAATTGGAAGTCGAAACGCCGTCGAGGCATTCCTCGAGCAGGTCGCCGTCCCAATAGATGCGGGCGTTCATGCTGACGCCCGGAGCCGTTGTGGCCAAGCGGTCTTCAGGGTCGCGAGTCGTGGAAGCCGACCACAGGTTGCCGTCCACGGTCCAGAGCTGGGCGCCGGGGAAGTTGTTGGTAAAGTTGCCGGCCAGGGCGCGTCCGCAGTCCTTGCCGCGCTTCCAGCGGAAGAGAATCTCGTTGGTATTGGCATCGACAAAGACGGCGCCGGCATTTTCCTCCAGACACCGGAACGACTCCACGCCGTCGCGGAAGGGGTCGAGGTCGCCGAAGTGCAGGGCGTCGCCGTGGCCCAGGCCGGTGCTCGAGTGGAACTTGCCGTACTCGTCGACCACCATATTGCCGTGGCAGATTTCATCGCGTCCGTCGAGGTCGACATCGGCGATGGTGAAGTTGTGGTAACCCTGTCCGTAGAACTCCGAGCTTGTGTCGTCGACGGCACACGCCCATTTGAGCACGAGCTTTTTGTTCACCACATCCCAGGTGGCGCCGTGGTAGTTGGTGTAGCAGCCGCGGCCGATGTAGACCGACGGATGTCGTCCGTCGAGGTAAGGAGCACCGAAGTAGAACTTGGTGGCGCGGTGTCCGCCGTCGCCCCTGCTGCTTCCCCCGTACCAGAAGGCCACACTGCGGCGCGCCAGGTTATTGCCAGGAGCGGAAGTGCCGGGTTCGTAGACGCCCGACGGGCATGATTTGTTGTCGGTCGTCGTGTTGTAACCGCCGTCTTTCGAGTCGAAGATCTGATAGTCGAGCGTCGAGCCGGTCTCGCCGTCGAGCATGACGATGTATTCGTTGCCGTTCTCCATAAAGGCCTGCGTGCCGGTGAAGTCCGTTCGGTAGTTGACCGTAGCGTTGCCGAGCACCGTGCCGTCGGGCAGAATCGTGCCGTCGCCGCCGCGGAAGATGACTTCGGCCTTGCCGTCCTCGTCGAAATCGAAGGCATAGCAGGCATTCTCCGAGCCGTTGCCGTCGCGCATGTTAGGTCCGAGGTTGACTTGCCAAAGTCTGGTGCCGTCGAGGCGGTAAGCCTCGAAGCGCGTATAGGCCGAGTCGTTGCCCACCGTGAAGTCGGTATTCTGGCGCTCCAGGATGAGTTCGTACTGGCCGTCGCCGTCCAGGTCCGCTACTGTGCCGTCGGTTACCGACATCACCGAGGTGACATCGCGGCCGGTGGCAGGATTGATGACCGGTTGCAAGTCGACTTGCAGATACTGTCCCTTCCACACCGGGGCTGAGGCGCTCTTTGCGCCCACCGTGCCATTCGTCACGGGAGCCACAGTGTAAGTGCTGGTAAGCGAGCCCGAGGCATCGAGGAAGTTCGAGACATTGAGCCCTTCGGCTACAAGGCTGCCGTCGCGATACAGATTGTACGTGACGCCGTAATACTCGTCGCCGGGTATGCGCCATGACGTGTAGACGCCTTTCGTGGTCTTGATGGCCACAAGAGCACGGTCGAGCGACTCCATCTGCCGTTGTCCCAGGGCCGCATCGAGGCAACCGAGGCACAACAAAGTCGATAGTAAGAGTTTTTTGTACATATTATTATAGTGTGTATAAGTAAGGCTTTTTCGATATTGCCACAATCTGCTTGCCCGAAAGTCAGGCGGTTCGTCGAAGCAACGCCAGTCTGTTCGTTGACTTCGGTCGGCAAGTGAGGTTGTGAGGTTAGGATTCGGCCTTTATTCGGATTTTTAATTGCGGCACAAAGTTAGTTATTTTGGTCGAAATGAACAAAGCCCGGTGGCAGAAAATGCCAATAACCCATGTTTTTTAACCTTTTACGCCCTGGTTTTAACTTTTTGGCGGCACAAATTTGGAAATTCGGACAAAGGATTGTACCTTTGCCGTACAAATTGTACTTTTGCCGTACAATAAGCGAACACTCGAGATGGAACACGAAAAATCTATCACCCGCCGCGAAGCCTTTGCGCGCATCGGGCTCGGCCTGCTGGGCTTCGGCCTGTGGTCAGCCCTGCCCATGGCGTGCAGTCCACGGCGCGGACACCCCGACCAATCTGACCTGCGCATCGCGTGCCGGGAGTGCAGCGCCTGTGTGCCTTGCCCCTACGGCATCGACATCCGCGCCAACATCGCCGTCTACAACCGCGCTTGCTCGCGCGGCATCCTCCCCGACCCGCGTCAGATGGGCAGCAAGCAGTATGCGTCGGAGGGGAAAGCCCTCATCAAAGCGCTCAATCGGCAAGTGCCACGCCTGGCCCAGGCGGACCGGTGTGTGGGCTGCGGCCGTTGCACGCCTCTCTGCCCCCACGGGGTGCTTATCCCCCAATCGCTCAGGCAGATAGAGAATCTCACAAGTCGCGTGCAGGAAGACCTCTTCGACCGCTTGTGCGACGACGGCGTGTTTTGACCTCCTCTCCCCCAACCCCTTTTTGACCGAACACATTAAAACATAGCGCAGCAGCAGTATGGACCCCATCAAAAAAGACACGATTCTCCTCGACGACGGCTCGGTCGAGGTGTTGACCCACGGCGGCGAAGAGCTCACCAGGCGATTCTGCACCACGATGCCCGACGGCAAGCCTGCAGCCCGGCGCTACACGGCCATAATGCCGCCATGCACGGTGGACCGCGAGCCTTATCTGGCCAAGTGCGACAAATGCGGCAAGTGCATTGAGGCGTGTCCGCAACACATCCTCCGGCCCGCCACCGACGAATACGGCCCCGGCCATGAGGGAGTGCCCACCGTGTCGTTCGAAGCCGGTTGGTGCCTGCGCTACTGCAACCGCTGCTCGAAGGTCTGCCCCACCGGTGCCATACAGGCCAAGACGGATGCCGAGAAGGGCGACGACCGCCTGGGTTGGGCCACCTTCAACCGCCTCACCTGCATCACGCAGACCGACGGTGTGGACTGCAACGCGTGCTATCGGCATTGCCCCACGCGGGCCATCACGCTGCGCGAGTTCGGCGGACACAAGATACCCGAAGTGCGCATTTCGCAGTGCATCGGCTGTGGTGCCTGCGAGTTCTACTGCCCCGCCCGCCCTAAGGCCATCCATATCGAAGGCCTCATGTACTGACTCACGCGCCCCCTGGTGTCAGTGCAGACGGAGAAGCTGAATCCCCGACTGCTGCGCTGAGCAGTGGCTTACAGAGCGCTATCAAGTAGGAGGTAAATGCTAATCATAAAAGGCTTTTGCCTCCTACTTTCACATTCACCGACCTCTCACACCACCGTACGTGCGGTTCCGCATGCGGCGGTTCCTATTTTGGGTACCATTCGAGATAAGCCCCGATTAAAGTTGCATACCCTGCTTTGCGCAGATTGTCTTTACTGATTGCTCTGCTCAAGATAGGGCTATCAGCCGTGCGCCAATAACTCTTACGGGTGTTCCTTGTCGAATGGTACTTCCACGATGTTGTCTTCGCTCATCCACATGAAAGTCTGCACTCCCTCATACCATTCGGTTTCCGACCTATCTCTTTGAGGGCAGTCACTGGCATTGGCTGATGTTTTCTGCAATCGTCTTCATGCTCCGCCGGCGCCTGGCACAAGACCGCAAGCTCTAAGCACACCGCACGCTCTGCAGTGGCCTTTGAGGGAAAAGCAGGGGG
>CAVFPF010000013.1:0-57678 GCA_963624265.1 bacterium
ACACATCGGCCGAAGAGGTGGCTGACCGCGTGATGAAGGACTTGCTTGACGGTGTCGACCCGAGAAAGTTCGGGAAGACGGACGGGACGCTGCGTCACCAGTTCGTTGGCGAGAAGGGAGCGAAGGCGGAAGATGTGAGCCGAGAAGACCAAATCTTCCTATTTGGGGGAGGCAGCAAAAGCCGGAGCGAAAATAAGGAGGACTACCAGACCTTCAAAGGCGAAGAAGCCGCGCATAAGTTGAAATCTCTGTTGGGAGAACGCACGGACCGCAAATTGCCTTCTAAGATTTCTACTTTAGCTGAGTTCAAGGAAGTATTTGCTAATCCTATCCGTTCTGCCTTTAATGAGGTTGTTAAGGTCAAAGATGAGGTCTTCAACAAAATCCTTCGCAAATCTCGCTTGGATATATCGGGAACTGTCCTTCCGACCTTGCAAGACGCAGACTTTGGACACCATGATAAGGACGGGAGCATTCTGTATATTAAACGGTACAAAAATGCTGAGAATGAGCACATCTATAACGTAGCGGTAGTAAATAAGTATGGGGAGTTGGAGGATTACATTAGTTCCGTTCACATAAAGAATGATAACAATCTCCTCAATAAAATAGAAAAAGGTGCTGAATTGCTCCTACCGAATGAACGGAATACCTATGGGCAAGAAGCCCAAAGCAATTCAACACCTACTGCAAAGATAGGCACAAATTCCGAAACCACCAAACTTTCGGGCGAAAATCTTTCGGAAGACAAGGATTTGAAGTTCCGGACGGTGTATGGCGGCAATAGATTCACTTTCCCAATCCTATAAAACATCGATTTTCCGAAAGGAATAGATGCAGACTTTCAGTCGCTTGCGAGCAATCAGCAGATTATCAAGAAGAAGGGCGCAATTCAATTACAACGGGACATACAGCCTTCTGTTATCTTTAGAATAACAAAAACACGGTTCTACTCATTGGGCTTCAACCAGGTGTCGAGCCAGTCGAAGAACACGCGGTGCCACAGCAGAAGAGCGGTTCGGTCTCGTTGCCTTCCAGCGCTCCGGCAGAGCGGAATTGAGTAAAAAACGGTAAAGCCAGGAGAAAAGTAGCGCAAAATAGTGCAAAATAGTGCAAAAAAGCGCATTTTTTGCACTGAACCATCAGATTTTTGCCAAAACATTTGTTTGTTCTTCTTCTTCTTCTTACATTTGCACCAGCATTTACGTCTCTGCATAAGAGACGGAGAAATATAATACACTATGTACTATTTTTCGTTTTTAAAGAACTGATGCACTACTGATGCACTCTTGAATCATTTTGTTAACCGAATGGAGCAAGAGGCTGAAACGCTGAGAGCAAATAGAATCTTAAATTATTAATATTTTAAAGAACATGAAAAATTTTATCTTACTTTTCGCCATCGCTATGATGGCAGTTACAACTGCATCTGCAAAGGTCTACGAAAGTGACCTAAACGACGCCGGATATATCTCGTCTGGTGATTCACAGATTTTTGACGGTATAAAGTTCTATTGTATCGACGGCGAAGTTTCAGGCCTTAGTTTTCTGGGATATTCTCGTGAAGAAAACTGCTTTACTATTTCCACGGAATCTGAAGAGACTATGACCAGCATAGAGATTACTTGCAACCCGATTATGTTATATGGTGCGTGGACTAAAACAACAACAGGTATAAAGTGGGAAGGAACTGCAATATCAGTAAATGTGGGTATGTATCTCGAGAATGTAACACACATCAAGATTGTTTGTGAGGAGCAAACGCCAGCTCACATCCATGCCTTTGCAACCGACAGGACAAAGACCGAGACCAAAGTCTGCAAGCGCTTTGTGAATGGCAAGCTCTACATCGTTATGGGCAATAAAGTCTATGACGCAACAGGCAAAGAAATAAAGTAGTCTCTGTCTAAGTAGTCTTTGACTCTTCCTCGAGTCTATAGAACGTCAGATTATTTTTCTGTGCTTGACAACGAAACAATCAAACCGCCTGACCTCATAAAGTCAGGCGGTTTGATTGTGTTATGGCATGGCAGAAACCATTTTCAACGGGGCATACGGCCCTCTGTTACCTTTAGAATAACAAAAATACGGTTCTACTCATTGGGCTTCAACCAGGTGTCGAGCCAGTCGAAGAACACGCGGTGCCACAGCAGGGAGTTCTGCGGCTTGGTCACCCAGTGCCCTTCGTCGGGGAAGTAAAGCAGGCGGGCCGGGATGCCGCGCATGCGGGCGAGGTTGAAGGCCTGCATGCCCTGAGTGACGGGGATGCGATAGTCAAGCTCGTTGTGGATGACCAGGATGGGCGCCGTCCACTCGGCGATGTGCCGGTGCGGAGAGTCGGTGTAGCTGGCGTTGATGCCCTGCTGACGTGGCGTGTGGCTGAGGCCCGGCTGGAGAGCGTCCTGATCGAAGTACGGCCCGCCGTAGTCCCAGTCGACGAACCACATCTCTTCGGTCTCGCCGTACATCGACTCGCAGTTGAAGATGCCGCAGTGGGCCACCAGTGCCTTGAAGCGCCCCTCGTGATGACCGGCCAGCCAGTAGATGCTGTAGGCACCGAACGAGGCGCCGATGGCCCCCAGACGGTCTTTGTCGCACCAGGGTTCGGCCGACATGGTGTCGATGGCCGTGAGGTAGTCCTGCATGCACTGACCGGCGAAGTCGCCGGCTATCTGTTCCTTGTAGGCCTGTCCGAAGCCGGGTACGCCGTGGCGGTTGGGCAGCACGACGGCATAGCCGGCAGCCTGCATGATGGCCACATTCCAGCGCGGGCTCCAGAACTGGCTCACGGCGCTCTCGGGTCCGCCCTGGCAGTAGAGTAGCGTGGGCACTTTGGCCGGCTTGCCGTTAAGGGTGCACTGTTCGGGGTCGTAGCCGACGGGGAAGGCCACCCAGACGAGCATCGAGTCGCCGTTGGTGCAGGTGATCCAACGCTTCTGTATCGTGCCCATATCGCCCAGCTGGGCAATGAGGTCATCGTTCTCGTGCGTGAGCTGCTCAGCCCGGTGTGTGGCGGTGTCGAGGAGGTAGACTTCGTTGGGCGAATGCATGTCGTGGCGCGTGGCTACGAGGCGGTCGCCGACGTAGCACACCTCGCCGAAGTCGTGGTCGCTTTGGTCAGAGACCTGGCTGACCTCGCCCCGGAGCGTGACGTTGTAGACGGGTGCCGAACCCTGGCTGTAGGATACGAATGTCAGAGAGCGGCTGTCGGGCTGCCACACATACGAGGTGACGTCGTTGTCGAAGCTGTCGGTGAGGTCGTTTTGCATGGCAGGCGTGTCGCGGTGCATGACCATAAGGCGGTTCTTGTCGCTCTCGTAGCCGTTGCGGGCCATGCTCTGGAAGGCCAGCCACTGTCCGTCGGGCGAGAAGCAGGGGTTGGTGTCGTAGCCGTGGTCGCCGGGATGAAGGTCGGTGGTAGTGCCGCTCTCGAGGTCGTAGAGATAGATGGAACTGCGTGTCGAGAAGGCGTAGCGTGTGCCAGTCTCCTTGCGGCAGCTGTAGGCTATCTGTTTGCCGTCGGGCGTCCAGGCGAAGGCTTCGACACCGCCGAAGGGGCGCATCGGGCATTCAAACGGTTCGCCCTCCATGATGTCTTTGAGGCTCTCGTCGATGACATTGCCCTCAGCATCGAGGTCGGCGATGTAGGGGTGCGGATAGGCTTTGACAAACTCGTTCCAGTGGCGGTAGTTCATCTCGTCGGTCAGCAGTCCGGTCGTCTTGTCAAGACCCTCGAAGAGCGAGCTGTCGATGCGGGCGGTGGGGAGCGTCATGATGAGGATGACCTTGCTGGCATCGGGACTGAGCACGAAGCCTTCGATGTCGCGGTCCATGTGGCTGAGCTGCCTGCGGTGGCTGCCGTCGGTGAGCATACGCCACATCTGCATGCTGCCCGACTCGGCCGAGAGGTAGTAGATGTAGCGGCTGTCAGGTCCCCACACGGCGTTTTGTTCGCTCTTGACCGACTCGATGACGCAGCGCGGTTTGCTGCCTGGCTCGGGGTCGATGACGTAGAGTTCGCGGTTGCTCGTGTTCTGCTCGATAGACGTGTAGGTCACGCCGTAGAGCAGTTTCGACCCGTCGGGCGAAGCCTGCAGGCCGCTGATTTTGCCGAGTTCCTGAAGGAGTTCGGGCGTCAAATGGTCGGCCTGGATCGTGCTCCGCCCGATATACTCGGTGGGCTCTTCGGCCGCCTTAGGGCTGCATGCTGCAGCCAGTGTTGCTAGGGTTGCCATAGTGGCTAAGATGGTTTTGTTCATAACAATATGTGTTACGTGTTGTGTTTTACGTTTTATGTTTTATGTTTTACGTTATGCGATTTTTTGCCATTTTTACGTTCTTGACTTTAGGCACGGGGTGCTAAGTATGAGGCGCTAAGCACGTGGGGTGAGGCACTCTGACCTCTCGGCTCTACTCTTTCTTCGGCGAAGTGCGTTTCTTCCTGCCGGTCGTCGTGGTCTTGGCCGTTGTCGGTTTGGCAGGCTTCTTGCTCCGTCCGGCATAGTCGGGCTGGTGGTCGGCTTCCTCCTGCATCGTGGCCGAGGCTTTGGCGTTCCAGTAGGCGTCGAGCGTGAACTTGCGGCTCGTGCGGATGAGCAGGAGCGTCTTGACCGCATAGTCGCCGCGCAGCAGTTCGAACTCGCGGTCCAGCTGTTCTTTGGTCCGCTTGTTGTCTATCGTGGGCAGGCCTTCGCGTATCAGGTCGTCGAGCAGCTCGGTCGTGTGGACCAGAAAGTACTCGTTGCCCTTCTTGTAGCGCTCCTGCAGCAGTGTGTTTTCCTCGAACGATGGCGCCTGGGCTATCAGCCTGTGTATCTGCGACTGGAAGCGCACGCCCACATCCTCGAGTTGCTCTTCGCATTGCGCCACCAGCTCTTTGAGCATCGCCACATAGGCTTTCTGCTTCTGCGGCAGGTGCTCGTCGGCTATGCGCAGTATGTAGCGCAGACGGGCCATCAGGGGGTGGTAGTCGAATATCGAGCACAGAATCTCGTCGATGCACGCGAGCCGGTCGCGGTCGAGTTGCGCCTCGTTGGGCTGGTTGTGCTCGGCATATTCGTTGAACTGAATGATGCTCGGGTCGCTCATGATGATGTCGGAGGTGATGGGTGTCGACAGCACCATGCCCTCGAGCGTGCGGCAGCGTGAGAGCGCCACATATACCTGGCCGAAGGAGAAGGCCCGTCCGGCGTTGATGATGCAGTGGTCGAAGGTCAGACCCTGGCTCTTGTGGATGGTGATGGCCCAGGCCGTGCGCAGGGGGATTTGGCTGTACGTTCCGGCCACCTGTTCCTCTATCTCGCCGGTCTCCTCGTCGGTCACGTACTTGGTGTTCTGCCACTGCTGCGGGCCAACGGTGATTTCCTGCACCTTGCCGTCCTCGTCGGGACTTTCCACCACGACCTGGTCGCTGTCCAGGCGCACCACATGCCCTATCTTGCCGTTGTAGTACTCGTGCTTGCCGCTGGCATCGTTCTTACAGAACATCACCTGCGCCCCGACTTTCAGCGTGAGGCGGGCGTCGGTGGGATACGACGACTCGGGGAAGTCGCCCGACGTCGTGGCCGTATAGACCTCGGGGGGGGTGTCGAGCTGGTCGAGCCGGTTGCGGTTGATCTCCTGTGCCTGGTAGTTGTGGGTGGTGAGCGTGATGTAGCCGTCGCTGTCAGCGGGGCGGAATCCCGGCTGGTAGCGGCTGTTGAGCGTGCGTAGCGTCTTGGCGTCCATTTTGTTGTCGCGCACATTGTTGAGCACTTCGACAAAGTCGAGGTCCGACTGGCGGTACACGTGGGTCAGTTCGATGGTCGTGTACGAAGCCTGTGTCAGCGCCCGGCTGTCGAAGAAGTAGGGCGTGCGGTAGTAGCTTCGCATCAGGTCCCACTCCTGGTCGGTCGTCACGGGGGCAAGCTGCTGCAGGTCGCCAATCATGAGCAGCTGCACGCCGCCGAAGGGGCGGTTGCGGTTCTGGTAGCGGCGCAGCACGCCGTCGATGGCGTCGAGCAGGTCGCAGCGCACCATCGAGATTTCGTCGATAACGAGCAGGTCGAGCGAGCGCAGTATGTTGATCTTGTGCTTCGAGTAGCCTATCTTGCTCTGCGCCCCGCTGCGCTTTATGTCCTGGTCGGGCAGGAAGAGGCCCGGGGCAAGCTGGAAGAACGAGTGGATGGTCACTCCGCCGGCGTTGATGGCAGCCACACCCGTAGGCGCGACCACTATCATGCGTTTGGTCGTGTGCTTGCGGAGCTGCTTGAGGAAGGTGGTCTTGCCTGTGCCTGCCTTGCCCGTGAGGAAGATATTGCGCCGGGTGTACTGCACGTAGTTGTACGCCAGGTCAAGTTGCGGGTTGTTGTCCACGTCGTGCTTCGTTTTATTGTCGTTTTAGTTCTGTCTGTTTTGCCAAGTGCCTTTTGGGCAGGTGCTTTCCTGCCGGACATCTTTTTGCCAAGAACTTTCTTGCCAAGAGCTTTCCTGCCGGTCACCTGCTGAGCATGCTTTTCCGTGCTTCGGTCACCTTAGCCTTCGGCCCCAGAGGTCGTAATTGCCGATGCAGTAACGGCCATCGTGCAGCCTGATGCGCGGAGTGCCGCCATCGCCCATTGTCACGGTGCTGATGCCCGTCTCGTGCGGGTTGTGCAGCGTAATCTGCAGGTCGCCGCTCTCGAGCTGGCGGATGCCAGTGATGCGGATGTCGATGCTGTCGCCCGTCCACCAGACGGCGTATGGGTTGCTGGTGTCGAGCGTCGTCACTCCGCTCAGACCGGCAAAGGCATCGCCCACGAGGTCGAGGTACCAGGCCCACGAGCCGTCGTAGAGGCGCAGTCGGCCATCGGCGGGCAGGGGCGTGCAGCGCTGGTGGCTGACGACGTTGTTGGGCGTGAAGTTCTTCCAGATGGCTTCGTCATAGTCCACGTGCGTGATGAGCAGGCCTTCGGTGAGCGAGCGGCTCGAGTAGAGGCCCGTGGCCCAGGCTTCGTCCCAACGTCCGTCGTGCTTGTGGTACTCGAACGTGAGGTACTCGTCGGCATTGGCCGGGTTGCGCATGATGAGCCCTTTGTGGCCGGTCGAGATGGGAGGGAGGACGACGGTTCCCTCGCTTGGCAGGGTGTCGGGTTCCATCCATCCCAGCAGCATCCGCTCATGTACGGTCATACTGGGCGGTATGTGGTTGTGGCCGCTGTAGCAGCCGTAGTCCATGACGCTCCAGGCATCCATGCCGTAGCTGGCGCCGTAGCCCGTGTTGTAGAAGTCGGGCAACCCCAGTCCGTGGCAGAACTCGTGCACAAAGGGGCCGATGCCTTCGCCCATGACCCTCGTGTCGTCGTAGCCGAACGTCTTGCTCCACATCAGTTCGCCGGTCATGCAAGTGCGTGTGAACCACGTACCGTCGGGTGCGGTGACCAGTCCGAATGTGCCCTCCTTACACCAAATGGCGTCGGGGTCGGAGGTGCGCTGGTTTTCGCTCCAGCCGGCGAAGACGATGCAGAGTAGGTCCACGTAGCCGTCATTGTCGCCGTCCCACTGCGCCGCTCCGGTGATGAGGCTGCCGTCGATGGCTTTGCCCAAAGCCTCGGTGACCAGGGTCTTCCAGCGCCGGTCAGAGCCACCAGTGGTCGTGTTCTGTCCGTAATAGGCGTAGGTGCTGTCGAGGGCGACGGGGCCGATGAGGTCGAAGGTGGGACGGAACTGACCATTGCTTTGGCAGACGAAGTAATCGCGTGCCGAGCGGGCTGTGTAGACCTGGCCGAGCGAGTCGGTGTAGATTTGGCGGACGCAGGTCTCGCTGTTGAGCAGCGAGTCGAGATAGGCGGCATTGCCCCACCGCTCCGTGAATTTCGTCCCCGCAAACTCTACCAGAAGCACCGGAAAGCGCAGGTCGCCCATGTGAGGTGCCGCGCTGCTGCTTGATGCCATGGCCCGTGTCGTGCCGTCAGTGGCTTCCGAAATCCTTGTCATCGCAGCGGCTTCGTCGGTAGCCTCGTCACCCCACACTCCTTGGCGCAAGGCCGTTCTCGACTCGTTCCAGGTCCGGATGGCCGTTCCCAGTTCGCTGGCCGTCATCGCCCGCCACATGCCCGTCACGGTGTCTTGCGTGAGGCAGTCGCCCGTCACGGCGTCGGTCAGCACGTGCATGTGCTCGTCGCCGTAAGGCATGGCCAGCAGCGTGGTGCCGTCGGGTTGCGCCAGGCGGACCGTCTCGCGGCGCACCGGCCCTGCGGTCAAGGCCGCCGCACACAGCAGCAGGGTGAAGGGTGTGGTCAGGAGGTGTCGCATGTCAGATGCCCATAAGGTCACGGTACACGTCGAGCACGATGGCTATCTGCTCCTTGTCGGCCGAGTGGTTGATGGCCGGCTTGCCGACGTCGTTCATGAGGGTGAAGTTGATTTCATCGCCCATGTTCTTCTTGTCGTGCTTCATGAGGGCAAACAAGTCGTCGTAGTCGTCGCACGTGAAGGTCAGCGGTCCGTAGTGGTCGCGCACAAAGTGGGCGATGCTGTACATCAGCGCGCTCGGGAAGCCGACCTGCTGGTGACTGAGCACGAGTTCGCAGACCAAACCCCACGCTACGGCATAACCGTGCAGCACGGGCCGCTCACGCCGCATGCACCAGGTCTCGAAGGCGTGGCCAAAGGTATGGCCGAGGTTGAGGGCCTTGCGCAGGCCTTTCTCGTAGGGGTCTTGGCGAACCACCTTGCGCTTGACATTGACACTGTACTCGAGCAGGGGCAGCAACGTGTCGCGCTGCCAATGGTCGAGGTCGTAGTCGAGCAGGGCGTTGAGATGCTGCTCAGTGCTGAGCAGGCCGTGTTTGAGCATCTCGGCATAGCCCGAAAGCAGGTTCTCGTGGTCGAGAGTGTCGAAAAACTCGGTCGAGACCAATACGGCCGATGCGGGAGCAAAGGCGCCGACTTCGTTCTTGATGTTGCCAAGGTTGACGCCGGTCTTTCCGCCCACGGCAGCGTCGACGGCTCCGAGCAGTGTGGTCGGCACGTTGACGAACGGAATGCCTCGCTTGAAAGTCGCGGCGGCAAAGCCTCCGAGGTCCGTCACCATGCCTCCGCCCACGTTGACGAGCAGGGAGTGGCGTGTGGCCTCGTGGTCCGACAGCTCTTGCCACACATCGGTCAGCGCCCCGACGGTCTTGGCCTGGTCGGTCGCGTTGATGATAATCTGGTGAATCTTGTGCCCGCCGTGAGTTTCCTCATACTTGTTGAGGAAGGGTACCAGTACGGGCATGCACAGCCGTATGGTTGTCGTGTCGAAGAGGATGAAAAGCCGGTCATGACCGATGTCTGAGGTCGCCCTCTCCAACGCCTGGCATATATCGTTGATAAACACTACCTGTTGCTCCATCGTATGTATTATATGTGTTTAATAAAAACGCTGCCTTTGCTCACGTTTTCGTATTGTTTTGCGGAGCAAGGTCCAGTATATTTATAAACAAAACATTACCTTTACTCCATCTTGTTGCAGTTTTTGCGGAGCAAAGGTAACGTTTATTGTTAGAAAAAACAAATAATTGGCCAACTATTTGCAGATAACGGTCATCTCGTGCAGGTCTTCGGCCTTCGAACTGGCCCCGTAGTAGAGCTTGTAGCTGCCTGACGTGGTCCGCATCGAAGCCGTTGTCTTGTCGTAAGTGCGGAAGTTGAATTCGTCGAGCGGAATCTCGACCTCGACGGTCTGTCCGGCCGGAATCAACTGGCGCTTGAATCCGCGCAGAGCCAGCCGCGGGCCTTCGGTGTCGGAGTCTTTGCGGATGTACACCTGAACTACCTCCTCGCCATCGCGGGCCGAGGTGTTGGTGACGGGCACGGTGAGCACCATCTTGTCTTTGACCTTAAATTTCTTCACGCTCTTGCCCGGTTTGCCGTTCCGGTCGGCTTTGTGCAGCGTGGCCTGGCCGTATTCGAAGGTGCTGTAGCTGAGACCTTCGCCAAAGGCAAACACAGGCCTACCCTGATAGTAGCGGTAGGTGTGGCCCGGCATATTGTAGTCGTGGTAGTCGGGAAGGTCGTCGATGCCCTTGTAGAAGGTGATGGGCAAACGTCCGGCGGGGTTGTAGTCGCCGAAGATGACGTCGGCAATGGCCTGTCCGCCGGCCTGTCCGCCGTACCAGGCCTGGAGGATGGCGTCGCAACTCTCCGTCTCCGGCTGCAGACCGATGGCCGAGCCTGACATGTTGACGTAGACGACTGGCTTGCCGGTGCGGTGCAGTGCCTGCAGCGTCTCGCGCTGTACGGCAGGAAGCTGTATGTCGGTGCGGTCGCCGCCCTTGAAGCCCTCAAAGTCGACCCTCATCTCCTCGCCTTCGAGCAGAGGCGAGATGCCGCCTACATATATATATGCGTCAGCGTCGCGGGTTTCGTCAACGACCTGTGCGATGTCGGTCGGGCTCTTGACTCCGAGGTCAAAGTTGAGCTGTGCATCGGGATTGAAGTATGCGAAGTTGATGACGATGCGGTAGTCCAGGCCGGCTTTTGCCTTGAAGCCCTTGACATACTTGCGCGGACCGTGACCGGTGCGGAAGCCGTTCTTCATAATGGTGTCGCCTGCCTGCATGACGAGCAGTTCGCCGATGCCGCAAGTGTACATCTCGGTCATAACCTCCTCGTCGCGGTCAGCGTGTAAGTTGGTCTCGTACACGGCCGAGAAATCGGTGAGGTTGACGCCCGGCGCAAATACCGTGGCGCCCAGTGTGCAGAAGTGCAGAGGTGCCGAGAGGTGGTCGTAGGCAACGGGCTCGCCCTCGCGCTTGGTGTTGTTCCAGTAGGTGGCCTTCATGCCTTGCTTGCCGTCGATTTCGCACTGGCTGTACAGGCTCTGCATTTCTTCGCGGCTCACCCATTCCGACACCTTGCGGTAGTAGACGTTATCGGCGCCGAGTTTCTGGCGTACGGCATCGAGCACGGTGATGCTACGTGCAGGCTGGCCGTTGTAGTTGCCCCAGAGCGTGATCGAGTCGTTGGCGTTGGGGCCGAGCACGGCTACCTTGAGTTTTTTGCCGGCATCGAGGGGCAGGACGTTGCCTTTGTTCTGAAGCAAAGTCATCGTGCGGCGGGCCATGGTGAGGGCGAGCTCTTGGTTGAAGGTCGAGTTGAGTTCTCGGGTGTCGATGCTGTTCCAGGGGTCTTTCTCCACTTGGTCCATGTCGCCCAGTTCGAAGCGGGCTTTGAGCAGGCGCAGCACAGAGACGTCGATGTCGGCCTCGCTGATGGCGCCGCTGGCCACGGCTTCCGGCAGGTGCTTGTAGCTGCCGCCGCAGTTGATGTCAGTGCCGCTCAGCACGGCGTTGGCCGAAGCTTCGGCTGCATTGGGGAAGATGTTGTGGAAGCCCGGCCGGCCGTCGTAGAAGTCACGTATAGCGCCGCAGTCGCTGACCACGAGGCCCTCGAAGCCCCATTCCTTGCGCAGTATCTGCGTCAGCAGGTTGTCGTTGCCGCAGCAGGGCTTGCCGTCCCAGGCGTTGTAGGCACACATCACCTCCTTGACATCGGTCGTCTTGACCAGCCGCTCGAAAGCGTAGAGATACGTTTCGGCCAGGTCGCGGCCCGAGATGTCGGTGGCATCGAACCCGTGCCGTTCGTATTCCGGTCCGCTGTGGATGGCGTAATGCTTGAGGCAGGCGTGCAGTTTGTTGTAGGGACTTTCTATCTTGACGTGCGGATTGGCTGCTTCGCCCTGCAGACCGCGCACGACAGCGTAGCCCAGGCGCGAGGTGAGGTACGGGTCTTCGCCGTAGGTCTCCTGGCCACGGCCCCAGCGCGGGTCACGGAAGATGTTGATGTTGGGCGTCCATACGGCCAGTCCGCTGTAGCGTTTCACATCGCCCGCCTTGCGCGCTTCGATGTACTTGATGCGCTGCTCGGTGCTGGCGGCGTCAAAGACCTGTTCGAGCAGGGCGTCGTCGAAGGCGGCTGCCATGCCGATGGCCTGGGGGAAGACCGTGGCCAATCCCGACCGCGCGGCGCCGTGCAAGGCTTCGCTCCACCAGTTGAAGTTGTGTATGCCCAGTTCGGGGATGGCTGGGCTGTCGTTCATCATCAGAGAGACTTTCTGCTTGAGTGACAGGCGCCCGAGCAGGTCCTTGGCCCGCTCTTCGGGCGAGAGGTCCGGATTCTGGTAGGGTAGGAGCGCCTGTGCGGAGGCTGCCAGCGAGAGGGTAGCCGTGGTAAGGAGGGACAAGAGGCCCTTGCTCAAAGTGTTTACTTTCATAGTGAGTTTTGAAAAATATGTAGTAATATTGAGAGAACGTCTGAACTCTGGTCGGGAGAATGTCTGAACTCCTGGTCGGAAGCGTGTCCAAATCCAGGTTGGAAGACCGTCCTATTCCCATTCGGAAGACCGTCTTATTTCGGCAAGACCCGAAGGTGCAAAGCTCCCGGCTGCACGGAATCTGACCACGCAAAGGTAGTGCAAATATGCGAACCTTCCAAAGCCCGTAGGTGCGAATGAGTAGAAACGACCCCCGATTTTCAGAGTTTCCACTGCGTTTGAACAGAAATTTCTCCGTCGTGACACGATTATAGTCCCGAGTTCCCCTTTGTCCGAATCTTGCGCAGGATGGGCGAGGCGAAGAGAAACTCCTGCAGCAGAGAGCTCTCGGTCTGCAGGATGTCGTCTTTGTCGCCTTGCCACTCCACACGGCCTTGACACAGGAATGTGATGCGGTCGCCGATGCCCAGTACGGAGTTCATGTCGTGCGTGTTGACGATAGTCGTGATGTGGTACTCTTTGGTAATGTCGTCAATCAGCTGGTCGATGAGGATGGACGTGCGCGGGTCCAGTCCGGAGTTGGGTTCGTCGCAGAAGAGGTACTTGGGGTTGAGGGCAATGGCGCGGGCGATGGCCACGCGTTTCTTCATGCCGCCTGAGAGTTCGCTGGGCATTTTCTTCATCGCATCCTGCAGTCCGACGCGGTTCAGGCAGAACTCAATGCGCTCGTCCGTCTCCGGGCGTGTCATGTCGCTGAACATCCGGAGCGGGAAACCGACGTTCTCGGCCACACTCATATAGTCGAACAGCGCCGAGCCCTGGAAGATGACACCAATCTCCTGCCGCGCCTTCTTCAGCTGCTTGGCGCTGAGGTCAAGGATGTTCTCGTTCTCGTAGCGAATCTCGCCGCTATCGGGCTGCAGCAAGCCTATCAGGCACTTGAGCAGCACCGTCTTGCCCGAACCCGAGAGCCCGATGATGAGGTTGTTTTGACCGGGCAGGAACTGGCAGTTGATGTTGTGCAGCACTTGCTGCGAGCCGAAACTCTTGTTGAGGTTTTTGACGGTAATCATGTGCGGCAGAGTGGATTAGAGCAGGAGCTGGGTCAAGATGATGTCGCTCATCAGAATCAGCACCGACGAGGTCACGACGGCTTGGGTCGAGGCTTTGCCCACCTGCAGCGCACCGCCGCGCACGTTGTAGCCGCAGTAGCTGGCGATAGACGAAATCAGGAAGGCGAAGAACCAGCCTTTCTCTATGCTGTAATAGATGTGACCCGGGGCGAAAAATGTCTGTATGCCGTCGACAAAGGCATCGGTCGGAGGGTCGCCCGTAATCCACGTGACGGCCAACGCGCCAATCAGGCCCGTGCCGATGGAGAGGATAATCAGTATCGGCATGAAGACCACCAGGGCGAGTATCTTGGGCAGGATGATGAAGTTGGCCGAATTGACGCCCATAATCTCGAGCGCGTCGATTTGCTCCGTGATGCGCATGGTGCCTATCTCCGACGAGATGTTCGAGCCGACTTTGCCTGCAAGAATCAGACACATGACGGCCGACGAGAACTCGAGCATCAGAATCTCGCGCGTCGCATAGCCGATGATGTAACGGGGCAGGATGGCATCGCCCATGTTGAGCACAATCTGTATGACACAGACAGCGCCGATGAAGACCGATATCAGACACACGATGCCGATGGAGTCGATGACGAGCTTTTGGGCTTCGAGCACGAACTGTCGTCCGAACATCCGCCAGTTGTCGGGTTTGGAGAAGACTCGCTGCATGAGCATGACGTAGCGTCCGAGGGTTTGTATTGCGCCTGATATCAGCATAAGCGACCGTAGTGATATTTCAGTTTATGACCATAGCGGTATTTGCTGTATATGACCGTAGTGACAGCCGATATACGGCAGCAAAGATAGTCAACAAAAATGAAATGCGCCGTTTTTTGCCCTATTTTCTTGCGTTTTTAGCCTTATTACGAAAAAAATGGTTATCTTTGCCGCAAAATAAAATGCAATGGAGGAAAACAGAAGCGTACTCCGCACGGACAATCTGGTGAAGCGGTACGGTCAGCGTACGGTTGCCAACCATGTGTCTATCGATGTCAAGCAAGGCGAAATCGTTGGCTTGCTGGGCCCTAACGGTGCGGGTAAGACGACGACGTTCTATATGACGACCGGACTCGTGGTGCCCAACGAAGGCCACATCTATCTCGATGACCAGGATATCACCAAGTTCCCTGTCTACAAGCGTGCACAGGCCGGCATCGGATACCTGGCTCAGGAAGCATCGGTCTACCGCAAGATGACCGTCGAGGATAACCTCCTTGCCACACTGCAGATGACCTCTCTGACCCCCGCACAACAACGCGAACGGCTGGAAGGCCTTATCTCTGAGTTTCGCCTCCATAAGGTGCGCAAGAACCTTGGCGACCGGCTCTCCGGAGGCGAAAGGCGCAGATGCGAGATTGCCCGTTGCCTGGCCATTTCCCCAAAGTTTATCATGCTCGACGAACCGTTTGCCGGTGTTGACCCGATTGCCGTCGAAGACATCCAGTACATTGTCTACAAGCTCAAGGAGAAGAACATCGGCATCCTCATCACCGACCACAATGCACCCGAGACTTTGTCGATCGTCGACCGCGCCTACCTGCTCTTTGAGGGACGCATCCTCTTCCAGGGCACGTCGGAAGAACTGGCCGCCAACCAAATGGTGCGCGAGCGCTATCTCGGTCGCAACTTTGTTTTCCACCGCAAGAAGTTTGACCAACCATCTACCTCTGAGACCGTGGCACAAAAGGCCGCTTCTGCAGAGACCGAGGCTAAATAACAACCCTACTTTAGTGAATGCCCTGATTCTTGCAGCCGGTCTCGGTACTCGGCTGCGCCCTCTCACAGACGACCGGCCCAAGGCTTTGGTCGAAGTCAACGGAAAGACGCTTCTGGAGCACAATATCCTCAAGTTGCGCGCAGCGGGCTTTGACCATATCGTCGTCAATGTCCATCACTTCGGCGACCAGATAGTGCGTTTCCTTGCCGAGCACAATAACTTCGACACCGACATCCGCATCTCCGACGAACGTGACCTCCTGCTCGACACCGGAGGCGCATTGCTGCAGGCCTTTCCACTCTTTCCCGACAACGATCCTGTGCTGATTCACAACGTGGACATCATCAGCGACGTCGACGTCAGGAAGCTGTATATGTCTCACTTCGCGTATGAAGAGGTTTGCGGGTTTGTTGGCTTGCGAGTCGGCGCAACGCTCCTCGTCAACCAACGGACCACAAGCCGCTATCTGCTCCTCGATTCTAAAGGCTTTCTGCGTGGGTGGACCAATGTCTCTACCGGTGAGGTGAAAGTCCAAATGGCTCCCGTACGACGTGCCTTCACCGGCATTCATGTCGTTTCGCATGCCATCCTTCCGTATCTCGAGCGCTGTAATGCCAGGCGGTTGAAGCGCCTGGAAGGTGAAACCCCAAGCCCGTCCGGCGATAATTCCAGCTCGTCCGGCGAGAGCATCGGTTCGACAAAAGAGTCCGCCGCGCATCGTATTTGCCCGTTCTCCATTATGGACTTCTACTTGTCGATATGCAACGAAATGCCATTGCGCAGCGAAGAACTGCCGGAGGGAAGCCAATGGGTGGACTGCGGTACGGTAGAATCGCTCGACAAAGCCGCAAAAATACTGCCGTAGAACATATACGAGGCAAAGTGCAACCGATTTTTCTTTGCATTTTGTTGTATTTTCCTTTTGCGGGATTTGGCCGTCTGCCGAAATTTCCCTATCTTTGCAATCCCATAAAGGGGGGAGCGGACGCATCCGATTCTTTGACCAAGATGCAGCCGCTTCATCCGGTTAAATCGTTTGCTTGAATCATTCACACACAAACACGTATTATTCACAAACACACATATATTAATTTAAATAACCATTCATTTGATTATGGAAAGCAAGAAACGCGTTTACCTTTTCGGTAACGGTAAGGCCGAAGGCAAAGCTGACATGAGAAACCTTCTCGGCGGTAAGGGTGCGAACCTCGCTGAGATGAATCTGATCGGAGTGCCTGTGCCTCCAGGATTCACCATCACTACCGATGTTTGTAACGAATATTACCAAGTCGGAAAAGACAAGGTAGTCGAAATACTCAAGAACGACGTTCTCGCCGCTGTCAAGCACATTGAGGTGCTCATGAACAGCAAATTCGGCGACCCCGCCAATCCGTTGCTTGTCTCTGTGCGTTCGGGTG
This sequence comes from bacterium, assembly GCA_963624265.1. Taxonomy (GTDB): domain Bacteria; phylum Bacteroidota; class Bacteroidia; order Bacteroidales; family UBA3663; genus Liminaster. The sequence continues at coordinate 16,468 of CAVFPF010000013.1, forward strand.
CCCGTGCTTCTATGCCCGGCATGATGGACACTATCCTCAACCTCGGTCTCAACGACGAGGTAGTGGAAGGCTTGTCGAAGAAGACAGCCAACCCGCACTTCGCCTGGGATTCTTATCGCCGCTTCGTGCAGATGTACGGTGACGTCGTTATGGGACTGAAGCCGGTTAACAAGACCGATATCGACCCCTTTGAGGCTATCATCGAGACGGTCAAGAAGGAGTGCAAGGTCGAACTCGACAAGGACATTCCGGTCGAAGGTCTGCAGAAACTGGTGACTGAGTTCAAGAAGATGATTAAGACCCGCACGGGCAACGACTTCCCGACTGACGTCTACGAGCAGCTTTGGGGCGCTATCTGCGCAGTGTTCGACAGCTGGATGAACGAGCGCGCCATTCTCTACCGTAAGATGGAAGGCATTCCGGCTGAATGGGGCACGGCCGTTTCGGTCATGGCTATGGTGTTCGGCAATATGGGCAATAACTCCGCTACCGGCGTATGTTTCAGCCGCGATGCCGCTACGGGCGAGAACCTCTTCAACGGCGAGTACTTGGTCAATGCACAGGGCGAGGATGTCGTAGCCGGTATCCGCACTCCGCAGCAGATCACCAAGATTGGTTCGCAGCGCTGGGCCAAGCGTGCAGAAATCAGCGAGAGCGACCGTGTGGCCAAATATCCTTCGATGGAGGAGGCTATGCCCGAAATCTACAAGCAGCTCGACGAAATACAGACGAAGCTCGAGAACCACTACCGCGACATGCAGGACATGGAGTTTACTGTCCAAGAGGGCAAGCTCTGGTTCCTTCAGACCCGCAATGGCAAGCGTACGGGTACGGCTATGATTAAGATTGCCATGGACCTCATGCACGAGGGTCTCATCGACGAGAAGACGGCCATCACGCGCTGCGAGCCGCAGAAACTCGACGAGTTGCTCCACCCTGTGTTCGATAAGGAAGCCCTCAAGAAGGCCCGCGTCTTGACTACCGGTCTTCCGGCTTCTCCAGGTGCAGCTACTGGCCGTATCGTCTTCAACGCCGACGATGCCGAGGCTTGGCACAAGAACGGCAACAAGGTGGTCATGGTCCGCATCGAGACTTCGCCCGAAGACCTCGCCGGTATGGCTGCTGCTGAGGGTATTCTCACCAGCCGTGGCGGTATGACATCGCACGCTGCCGTCGTAGCCCGCGGTATGGGCAAGTGCTGCGTGTCAGGTGCCGGTGCTATCCAGGTCGATTATGTGGCCAAGACGGTCAAGATTGAGGACGTGCTCCTCAAGGAAGGCGACTTCATCTCGCTCAACGGTTCGACGGGACAGGTTCTCCTGGGCCAGGTTGACACACGTGCTGCCGAGATTTCCGGCGACTTTGCCGAGCTTATGAACCTTTGCAACAAGTACACCAAGCTCGTGGTCCGCACCAATGCCGACACTCCGGTCGACGCTACGGTGGCACGCCAGTTCGGTGCCGTGGGCGTAGGTCTCTGCCGCACGGAGCACATGTTCTTCGAAGGCGAGAAGATTAAGGCCATGCGCGAGATGATTCTTGCCGAGAACAAGGAAGGACGCGAGAAGGCTTTGGCCAAGTTGCTGCCTTATCAGACCAAGGACTTCTACGGCATTCTCAAGGCTATGGACGGTCTGCCGGTCAACATCCGCTTGCTCGACCCGCCGCTTCACGAGTTCGTGCCTCACGATGTCAAGGGTCAGCAGGAGATGGCCGATGCAATGGGCGTCACTCTCGACTATATCAAGGCCCGTGTCGCCTCTCTGTCGGAGAACAATCCTATGCTTGGTCACCGTGGCTGCCGTCTCGGCAATACCTATCCTGAGATTACGGAGATGCAGACCAAGGCCATCATCGGCGCTGCCATCCAGCTCCGTCGCGAGGGCTTAGACCCGCATCCTGAGATTATGGTTCCACTCGTAGGCAAGCACCATGAGTTCGAGCAGCAGGAGGTTATCATTCGCAAGACGGCTGCTGACCTGTTCAAGGCCGAGGGCGTTGAGCCGTTCGAGTTTAAGGTCGGCACAATGATTGAGGTGCCGCGTGCAGCCCTCACGGCCGATGCCGTTGCCGCTCACGCTGAGTACTTCTCGTTCGGTACCAACGACTTGACCCAGATGACCTTCGGCTACAGCCGCGACGACATCGCTTCGTTCTTGCCTATCTATCTGGAGAAGAAAATCTTGAAGGTCGACCCGTTCCAGGTTCTCGACCAGAAGGGCGTAGGACAGCTTATCAAGATGGCTGTCGAGAAGGGCCGTTCGGTTCGCCCGAACCTCAAGTGCGGCATCTGCGGTGAGCATGGCGGCGAGCCTAGCTCTGTCAAGTTCTGCCACCGTGCCGGTCTTGACTACGTAAGCTGCTCACCATTCCGCGTACCTATCGCGCGCTTGGCCGCCGCGCAGGCCGCGGTCGAGGAATAAACGACGAATGCTGAAAATTAGTGAAATACGAGGCAAGTGTTTGGCAAACAGATACTTGCCTCGTTTCTTTTTGCTCATATTCTGCACGTTACGTGTGCAGGGTATGTTGACGAAAAACATCAATTTGTTGACGAGATTTTTGAAGCATGTTGACGAGATTAAAAAAGGGGTTCTAAGAAAACATATCCTTGTGCGTTACATCATCGAAATGAAGCAAGGCCCAGTCGATGAGCGAATGAAGTATTGGCATTAGGGATTTACCAGTCTCGGTCAGAGAGTATTCCACCTTAGGAGGAACAACGGGATAGACCTCACGGTGGATGAGACCCAGCTGTTCCAGATTCTTCAAAGTGGCTGACAACATCTTCTGAGAACAGTCGGACATGTGATGACGCAATTCGCTGAAGCGAAGAATCCCCGTTTCACTTGTATGAAGGGAATACAATACCAGTAGTGACCATTTGTCACCGAACTTGCTAATGACCTGCCGAATGGGGCAAGCCAGATACTCAGCTTTTATTTCTGCCATGATGAATGAAACTTAAAAACGCTGCAAAGGTAACAAAAAGATACCGAATTACCAAAAAGGGAGAACAGTGCTGAAAGAAACTTGTATTAAAGTATGTTAAAGTAGTAAAATCAAAATCCCTGTAAAACCGTAATTCCTACTTTTTGGTAACTATCTCACCAAAAAGTGCCTTCTTGTAGGGATGAGGAATTTGCAGTACCTTTGCACCAGCAAAACGATAAAATAACATCAAGTATAACAATCAAATAAAAGAAATCATGGCAAAGAATGTATTGCTTATTGGCGCAACGGGTTTCGTTGGTTCAGCCATTCTGAACGAGTTGGTAAATCGTGGTCACAAGGTAACCGCAGTAGTTCGTAATGTGGAAAAGCTCGCTGGCAGAGCAGGAGTAGAGGCTGTTCAGGCCGATGTCGCTGATGTGGATGCCATCGCAAAGTTGGCAGAGGGCAAGGATGCCGTCATCTCTGCTTATAACCCGGGCTGGATGAACCCCGACATCGCCCGTCTTATCACTGAGAACTATCCGAAGATTCTGGAGGCTGCCAAGAAGTCGGGCGTGAAGCGTCTGCTCATCGTGGGCGGTGCAGGAACCCTGTTCTGCGCTCCTGGCCTGCGTGTAGTCGACAGCGGAGCTATCCCCGAGGAGATTATGGGTGGTGTGCGTCCATTGGGCGATTTCTATCTGAATACGCTGATGAACGAGAACGGCATCGACTGGACGTTCTTCTCTCCTGCAGGTGCTTTCGATGAGAAGGGCGAACGTACTGGCAAGTTCCGTCTCGGCAAGGACGATCTTATTGTGGACGAGAACGGTCAGAGCCACATCTCGGTTCAGGACTATGCTGTGGCAATGGTAGATGAACTGGAGAAGGAAGAGCACCACAAGGAGCGTTTCACCATCGGCTACTAATGGACAGGCTTGAAAACATAAAGCATGTGATAACGTATCTGCTGGCTGATAAGGGATTCGGCCAGCAGATGCCTTCAAATCTTGCAGACTGTCAGCGACTGATGCGGGCAGGAATGAATGTGTGGGAACCTAATTCTGTACCGCAAGAGATTCTTGATGCCCAGGATGCTGAATTGCAGTTGCAGCGTGAGGAGAAAGGTGTGGTAACTATCGACAGAGAGGGCTTGAAGCTCTGGCAGGGCGACATCACGCGGCTGAAGGTTGATGCCGTTGTCAATGCCGCCAACGCTCAGGCTCTGGGTTGCTGGGCTCCGCTGCACAACTGCATCGACAACTGCATTCACTCTGCCGCAGGTATTCAACTTCGCAAGGAGTGCGCGGACATTATGCAGGGCCGACTGCTGAAAACGGGCGATGCCATCATCACCAAGGGTTATAACCTTCCAGCCAAGCACGTTATCCATACCGTCGGGCCAATCATTGAGACTGGCATTCCGACAAAAGAGAAGGAAGAGCAGTTGTCCGAGTGCTACCGCTCTTGTCTCGACCTTGCCGAGCAGAACCATCTGGAGAGTATCGCTTTCTGTTGCATCTCTACTGGCGTGTTCCATTTCCCTAATGAACGGGCTGCCGAGATAGCCATAGAGACAGTCTTGGCATACCCTCGTAAAAGTATAAAGACCATCATATTCAATGTTTTCTTGGATAAAGACTGTGACATCTACAAACGACTTCTCTGACCTGAAAGATGCAGAGTGTGGCGTTGCAATCTCGCACAGAATTGAGGAACTTCGCCAACTGATAGCCGAGGCCGACCACATCATCATCGGTGCAGGTTCGGGTCTGTCAGCTGCCGCCGGCATAGACTATGCTGGTGAGGATTTTCGTCGTGAGTTCTGCGAGTGGATTGACCGCTACGGCATCACCGACCTTTACTCATCGTCGTTCTATCCTTTCAAAACTGAGGAAGAGCGTTGGGCTTGCTGGGCAAAACACATCTGGTTCGCCCGCTATCAGCCCGAGGCCAAGCCGCTTTATCGCCAAATCCTGAAATTAGTGCAGGATAAGGACTACTTCGTCATCACCACCAATGTTGACGGCCAGTTCGAGAAGTCAGGCTTCGACCCCGACCGCATCTTTGCCACGCAAGGCGACTATGCCTATTTTCAGCCAGCAAACGGTTTCCCCAAGGAGCTATATTATAATAAGGAATGGGTGGAAAGAGCACTTCCCGCCATCAAGGACTGTCGCATTCCTACGGAACTTATACCCCATACCCCTGATGGCAAGCCTATTGCCATGAATCTCCGTTGCGATGATACCTTTGTGGAGGATGAGCACTGGCATCAGCAGGCCGACCGCTACAGCGATTTCGTCAGCAAAGCCGCAATGGGCAATCTGGTGCTTCTGGAATTTGGCGTAGGTTTCAACACTCCCGTCATCATCCGCTTCCCCTTCGAACGCATGGCAGCCCAATTCCCCAATACCACCCTCGTTCGTTTCAACCGCGACTATCCACAAACATGGAACTCAGGGAATATGAATCTTGTCACATTCACAGAGGATATAAACACCATCATCAATCAACTTTCATCATCAAAATCATGACAACCATACAGACAGCCTTGGATTTTCTGAAGGAACACTATGAAATAACGTTTGCCACTTGTTCGGGACAAGTGCCCAAATTGCGTATCTTCCAGATTATGAAACAGGAAGGCACATCACTTTACTTCGCCACATCCGCAGAAAAGGCAGTATTCAAGGAACTACAACAGAATCCGAATGTAGAACTGTTGGCCTTTGCCGACAAGACGTCGGTACGTTGTTCGGGTATTGTCAACTTCAATGTTGACGATACAACGAAAAGATGGATTTATGATAACAATCCAGTCCTTCCACGTCTTTACACCAGTTACGACAAGCTGGAGTATTTCTGCCTGCCCATAGCAGAGCTTGACTATTATGACTTGAAGCCGACTCCGCCGGAGTTTCGACACTTTGACCTTATCACTGGAGAAGAAGGTGGAGGCTTCGTGGGCGAAAGGTTTAAGAACAAAGGTACGGAGTGGATATAGAAACGAGAATAATGATATAGAGTGCTTTTTAATGCAATCTGTGTCACTATACTATAAGGAAACGTCCTGCCTTTTCAGCAGGACGAAAATGGCAATGAGTAGGCTTCCAGACCTACCCATTACCTTATTCTTTACTTTGTCTGGAAGCAGACCTTTCCTTTTCTTCTCAGCTGGAGAATGAGGTTGCACTTCTTATTGAGGTCGGCTTCCGTGAATTCAACAAGCAAGTGCAAAATTACAAAATATTTTCGTAAAAGCACTCACTTGGCGTTCTAAAATTTAATCTTTCCCTTGGACAGGTGTTAATCTTCTTCATATAGCTTGTTACTTTTTGATGATTCACTGCGGAAAACTCCGAGTTTTTTGGGATGTATTGCCTGATTAGTCCATTTACGTTCTCTACTGCCCCTTTCTGCCACGACGAGTATGGGTCTGCGAAGTATATTTTGGTACCAATACTTTTGCTTATCATTTCATGGCATGCAAACTCTGTCCCATAGTCTCTCATTAAGATTAGTATGTTTACCATTAGGAGCTTTCATAAAGGTACCATCAGCAATAGTTTTTTGCTTAATGGCATCCATTTCTTTCTGCTCTTCTACAGCCTGCTGCAGTTCTTCTTGCTTATGGTTCTTCAGATACTCCTCCATAGCAGCCCTGTCTTTGGCCAGAGCCAGGCAATAGGCCTATGATGGAAACGCTGAGGGTCGTAAATCCGGATGGGCTACGATACATCTGCCTGCACCTCAGGCCAGGCAGAAAAGGCGCAGATTTGCTGAAAAAGGGGCGCAAGTTTCCATAATCCAGGCCTTATATGGAAGGAAAAGGATGGCTCAGTTCGAAAAAAAGTCTTCCTAACTGGAATGCAAAACATTTCCAGTTAGGCAGCAAGAAAAATCCAGTTGGGCTACAACGCACCCCCTTGCGAATACACAGTCTGCATATTTTTTGTTTAAATTCTTCGTGATGTTTGGCGGTTATTATAAATATCCCTATATTTGCAAAAACAATTGTAGACAACAGTAATATACACAGGATGGACATACCCATAGAATCTCTTAATTTCCAAATGCTTAACGTGGGGCTCGCGCACCACGACGGGGATTGGAACTGGAAGCACATCGTCTCTCCCTTCACGCGTGTGTATCTTGTCACGGAGGGATGCGCCCAACTCTGCCTGCCCGATGAATCCGTGCGGCTGGAGCCAGGCCACATGTACATCATACCGGCCCATACGGAACACAGCTACGTGTGCAGCGGCAAGTTCGCCCACTACTACCTGCATTTCTATGAGGGGTTCAAGAAGGAGACGGATATCATGGACTTCTATGAGTTTCCCGTAGGGGTGGCGGCAGAAGACATGGATGCCAATATATTCGGCAATATGTGCAGGCGGTATCCGACCTTCGAGTTGCCAGCCAGCGATCCGTCGTCGTACGACTATATGGGCAAGTTTGTCGACTATGTGCACCGCTACAACGAGTTGTCGTTGGATGCCAAGCTGGAACTGCGCGGCAGCATTCTGTTGCTTTTCTCCCGTTTCGTCAGAATGGCTACACCACGGGTCTGGACCCAAGACAAGAGGCTGGTGGAGACCCTGGACTACATACGCAACAACATATACAGTGAGATAAGCATTGACGATCTGGCCTCCATCGCCTGTGTGACCAAGTCGCATTTCATCAGGCTCTTCACGCGGACAATGGGAGTGCCTCCGCTGCAATACATCAATAGGAAAAAGATAGAACGGGCGGAAATGATGCTCATTACGGAGGAAATGCCAATCAAGGAGATAGCCTACAGCTTGGGCTTCAACGACCATTCGTACTTCATACGGCTTTTCAAGAAAACCACGGGCATCACGCCGATGGTGTACCGTAATTCTATGCGTTGATGAGGGACGGAAAGCGCGGTGACGCAATTTTGTCCTATCATACGACAAAATAATGCGATGAGTCTTGCCCCGCTCTCTGTAACTTTGCGGCGAAATATCAGAGCATACTTCATACCTTAATAAATGATTCCGATATGCAATACAGAGAACTGGGAAAGACAGGATTGAAGATTTCAAACCTGAGTTTTGGGGCGTCTTCTTTGGGTAGTGTCTTTCATGAGACCAAAGAGGCCGAGAGCATCAAAGCAGTCGAAACGGCCATAGAGGGCGGTATTAACTTCATCGACGTGAGCCCTTACTATGGTCACTACAAGGCTGAGACCGTGCTGGGCAAGGCGCTCAAGATAATTCCGCGCGACAAGTATTATCTCTCTACCAAGGTGGGCCGCTACGGCAAAGATGGTAAAAACACGTGGGACTACAGTGCCCGGCGGGCTACGGAGAGCGTGTATGAGAGTATGGAGCGACTCAACGTGGACTATATCGACATCATCAATGTGCACGACATAGAGTTTCAGGCAGCCTTGCAGGGCGGTCTGGAGAAGGTGTGCCAGGAGACCTTGCCTGCCCTCGTCGAACTGAAGGAGAAGGGCGTGGTCGGACATGTCGGCATAACCGACTTGCAGCTGAAGAACATCAAGTGGGTTATTGACCATTGCCCAAAGGGAACCGTGGAGAGTGTGCTTAATTTTTGCCACTATTGCCTGAACGATGACGAGCTCTTGGATTATTTGGACTTTTTCGAGGCCAATGGCGTGGGTGTCATCAATGCTTCACCTCTCTCGATGGGACTGCTGTCCCGGCGCGGTGTGCCCGATTGGCATCCGGCACCGAAACCTCTGGTTGAGGCCTGCATGAAGGCTGCGCAGTACTGCCAGGAGCATAACTGCCCGATTGAGAAACTGGCCATACAGTTCAGTGTGGAGAATCCGCGCATCTCCAGCACACTCTTTTCGTCGGCTAATCCGGAGAACGTGAAGCGCAACATCGAATGGGCTAACCAGGAAATGGACAGGCAGCTCGTTGCCGACGTGAGAGCCATCATCGGCGACCAGATGCGTGTCAGCTGGGCAAACACTTGAGTTTTGTTTCAGTAATCCCATCTATTTATGATTATAGACGCACATAGCCATCTGTGGCTGAAGCAAGACGCCGAAGTCGGCGGGCAGCCCATCCGCACCTTGTCACCCAACGGGTCGCGCTCGTTGTTCTTTGGCGAAGAGGTGCAGATGCTGCCGCCCTTCATGATCGACGGCAAGAACTCGGCCGAAGTGTTCCTGTCAAATATGGACTATGCCCAAGTCGGCGGAGCCGTGGTCGTGCAGGAAGTCATTGACGGCAATCAGAACGGCTATCTGGCTGCCGTGCAGCGCCAGTATCCCATCCGTTTCTGTTGCTTGGGCATGGCAGACACCGTAGAGCAAGCGGAGAGTGCCGCACGGCAAGGGTTGCGGGGCATAGCCATACCGGCTCACCGCATGACCGACAGGTCGCTATTGGAGAAGATGCCGTTGTTCAAATATCTGGAGACCAACGGCCTGATACTCTCCATTTGCCTGGCCGATGACGAGCGGCAGATAGCTGAGATGGCAGAGGTGATAGAGGAATGCCCGCAACTCAAGGTAGCCATCGGTCATTTCGGCATGCCGACCACACCGTCGTTCAAGTCGCAGGTGATGCTGGCCCGCAAGGGCAGCCAGGTGAAAGTGGAGTCGGGCGGCATCACGTGGTTGTACAACACGGAGTTTTATCCCTATCCGACTGCGATAAGGAGAATACGCGAAGCCGCAGATTGGATTGGGGAAGACCGCCTGATGTGGGGAAGCGACTATCCGCGTACCATCACTGCCGTCACCTATCGGATGTCTTATGACTTCGTCGCGAAATCAAAAGAACTGAGCGACACATTCAAGAGCCGGTTTTTGGGCGAGAATGCCTATGCCTTTTACGGATTCCACGACCTGCCGGAACTGCCTTACGTCAAGAATATGTCTGAATGAATGTTCGTACGAGACATTTTGACGATAAACCATATAAATAAACGCACATAAGATGAAAGCAATACAAATCACACATACCCAAGAACTTAATATTATCGATATCGAAGCCCCGAAAGCCCTTGGCGCAGGGGAAGTGTTGCTCAAATTGCAGTATGTCGGGTTCTGCGGGTCAGATCTCAATACCTTCAGAGACGGCAACACGATGGCCTTGAATCCGGTCATACCCGGACATGAGGTAGGCGCTGTCATAGAGGCAGCAGGCCCTGGCGTGCCAGCCGAACTGAAGCCCGGAACGGTGGTGACATGCAATCCGTATACCAATTGCGGAAAGTGCGCCTCTTGCCGTAACGGCAGAGCGAACGCCTGCCAACACAATGAGACGTTGGGTGTGCAACGAGACGGAGCGATGAGGGAGTACCTCGTTTTGCCTTGGGAGAAAATTATCCCGGCAGGACGGCTTACGCCCAAGGTCTGTGCTCTGATTGAGCCGATGTCGGTAGGATTTCATGCCGTAGGCAGAGGGCAGGTGACAGATACCGACGTGGTGTTGGTCATCGGTTGCGGTATGGTCGGCATGGGCGCCATCGTGCGTTCTGCCCTGCGTGGGGCAACCGTCGTTGCTGCCGATATTGATGACGAGAAGTTGGCAATAGCCAAGGAGATGGGCGCGGCCTGTGTGGTCAATACCCGAACCGAGAATGTGCATCAGCGCCTACAGGAGATAACCGGCGGATTCGGACCGGATGTCGTCATCGAGGCTGTGGGAAGTGTACCTACTTATCAGATGGCCATTGACGAGGTGGCATTCATCGGCCGTGTCGTTTGTATCGGTTATGCCAAGAGCGAAGTCTCCTTCCAGACCAAATATTTTGTGCAGAAGGAACTCGATATACGCGGCTCACGTAATGCTGTGCCACAGGACTTCCGCGCCGTCATCCGCTATCTGGAGCGTGGCGTGTGCCCAGTAGACAAGTTGATAACGAAGGTCGTCAAACCGGCAGAGGCTTTGGACACTATGCGTTGGTGGAGCCAGAATCCGGGAAAGGTGTTCCGCATCCTGGTGGATTTCATGTAATCGAAGAAAGAAGATATGAGAATAGTAGGAAACCTGTTGTGGTGGCTCTTCGGAGGACTCGAAGCTGCCATCGGATATTTCACGGGAAGTCTGGCAATGGCTTGCACCATCATCGGCATCCCGGTAGCGTTGCAGACATTCAAGATAGGGTTGCTTTGTCTATGGCCGTTTGGCGCAGAAGTGAGAGACTGTGACAGCCCGAGCAGTTGCATCACTTTGCCGCTCAATATCATTTGGATAATCTTCGGCGGCTTGTGGGCATGGCTGATGCATATTTTCTTCGCAGTGTTGCTCTTCATCACCATCATTGGCATCCCATTTGCCAAGCAGCACTTCAAGATGGCCAGGCTTTCGCTGGCCCCGTTCGGCAAAGACGTTAAGCTAAACTTGTAATCGGGTTGGCTTAGGGGAAACTCAGAGCTGCCTGATGTAAAGCCGCCAAATGTAAAGCCGAAGGTGATAAATCCTACTGGCCGCCTTCAGGCTGCTGCGCTTGTTTGCGGCCTGCGGGGAGTTTTGTCCCCAGCACGATGCATGACACCCACTTGTTGTAGCGCAGCGCTGCACAGATGACCAGTGAGAGGGCTACGATGACTATCAAGTCGGTGACGTAGAGCGTGTGGAAGTATCTGAGCAAGAAGAAGTGTATCAGGTATATCTCCAATGTCCGTTGCCCGATGTAGTTGAAGACTGCCCTTATCTTGCTATTGAACAAGTGGTAGGTATTTTTAGCGAAGTAGTATAGTCCGATAATGCCGGTAATGGCATAGATGTGGAAGGACAAGTTTATATTGCCTCTTCCTTCTTTGAACATTGATATCGCAAATGTAATCAGACATATAGCTGCGATGACGATTTCTTTATTTTTACTCAGCCATTCTTCTAGAATTTTGATTTTTGTACCTAGAAAGAAATAGGGCAAGTACCATGACAGATGGGCGATGCAGAATAGGTTATAGTATTCGTCTGCGATGGGGTGATATAAATATATATATCTAAGAATAACGTATGCAATTACGTATAGTACATATTCCATCCAATTCTTGCCCGATAGAAAAGTGAGCCAAGATATTACGGCATGTATTACAAATACTAGGAAAAGGCAAACTAGAAACCATCCGCCACACTGCCAGAAAGTTGTCATCAGGTTGCAATAAGGCTGCCATAAGATTGTTATCCCTTGGGATTCTATTGAAGTTCTGAAGGCCATGATGGATGCCTCAATATGGGAAAGATGAGGTAGAATACACTGTAGTGTGATGTAGACAAAATATGGCAATAACAACCGGTGAGCTTTAGCGATTACGAATTTGAGTGTCTTTTTTAGGCTGCTCGTATCATTTCTTTTGAAGTTGATGCCTTTTGCCAGCAACCCGCTGACAAAGAAGAAGATGGGCATCTGGATACTTACGGAAAGATTGTATATAGACGATGGCGTATTCGACATATGGCAACTTACGACCAGTAATATCGCGATGGCCTTGAGAAAGTCGAGATAGTCTATTCTTGGTTTTGAGGTGGGGTTTGAAATGGAGGTCGTGCTTGTCATAGATACGAAAAAGTTTGCGTTGTAAAGGGTCTCTCTAGTTGGCTCGTGAAGCCTAAAGAAATTGTGAATCAGATGGAGCCGCAGTGTGGCGTTTTGCCGTAGTGTGGGCAACCTAGAGAAAGAAAAAGTATCCGGACTGGGAATCGAACCCAGATCAAAGGTTTAGGAAACCTCCGTTCTATCCATTGAACTATCCAGACATCGCATTATACGTTGCGGAACGCTATGCCTTGCCCGCCCTTTGCATAATGACTTTCGGTGCGCGAAGATAGCGAAAAAAACGTATGCCGCCAAATAAAAAGGCAAATATTTGCGCAAAAGGGAACTTTCTATAGACAAAATATCTGATTTTTGACAATAAATCTTTATATTTGCACCTGCAAAATGCCCTTTTGCGCAGGGCTTGAAGTTTCTCGCTTTCGGCGGAAACCTCGCCACGATAGGGAGGTGTGTTTTGCCCAGAGGCGGTCAGTCTCTCCAAAATGCAACAGAAGATTTGACAGATACACATACATGCAAGACGATTTCGACATAAGGGAGGCCAATAGCGCCACCCAACAGGAAAAGGAATTCGAGAGGGCGTTGCGTCCCCTCACCTTTGCCGACTTTGCCGGACAAGACAAATTGATAGAGAACCTCAGTGTCTTTGTCAAGGCGGCAAAGATGCGCGGCGAGGCCCTGGACCACACTCTGTTTCACGGCCCTCCGGGCCTCGGAAAGACGACCTTGAGCAACATCATTGCCAATGAGTTGGGAGTGGGTTTTAAGGTAACCAGTGGACCTGTGCTCGACAAACCGGGCGACTTGGCGGGGCTTTTGACTTCGCTCGAGAAGAACGATGTGCTCTTCATCGACGAGATACACCGTCTCTCGCCGGTGGTGGAGGAGTATCTGTATAGTGCGATGGAGGACTATCGTATTGACATTATGATAGACAAAGGACCGGCAGCCCGGAGCATACAGATTGACCTCAACCCATTCACGCTAATAGGTGCGACGACCCGTAGCGGCTTGCTTACGGCTCCGTTGCGTGCCCGTTTCGGCATCAATATGCACCTCGAATACTACGATACAGAGGTGTTGTCAGGTATCATTGCCCGTTCGGCAGGGTTACTTGGCATGAGCATAACGGAGGAGGCTTCGATAGAAATTGCACTGCGAAGCCGTGGTACGCCGCGTGTGGCTAATGCCTTGTTGCGTAGAGTGCGCGACTTCGCCATGGTAAAGGGGGATGGCCACCGCATCGACATCAAGATAGCTAAACACGCCCTCGAGGCTCTCGGTGTGGACCAATACGGACTGGATGAGGTGGACAACAAACTGCTTACGGCCATCATAGACAAGTTCGGGGGCGGTCCGGTCGGCCTGACTACCATCGCTACGGCGATAGGGGAAGATGCCGGTACGGTCGAGGACGTGCTCGAGCCATACCTGATTAAGGAAGGATTCATAAAGCGCACTCCGCGTGGACGAGAGGCGACGGAACTTGCTTACCGGCACCTCAATCGCCAGATGAAGGGTATGGGAGGTTTGCAGGGGACATTGTTCTAGATGCCGCACGTGACTTTGTGCTTGCGGAACTCAAATGATATAATGGCGTTTTATCTGCAAAACTTTGATTTTTCCCTAAAAAAGTAAAATAAAGACGCGAAATTTTGGCAGTCTCTCTTTTTATGCCTAAATTTGTGCCCGATATGAACAGAAAGATATTCACAAGGTGTTTCCTGGCCCTTGCCCCAATGGCCATACTGACCGTTTCATGCAATGAAGCGGAAGAAGGTATTTCCTATAAGACGACCACATTCCCGGTCGGTGAGGTCGTGTGGCGTAGCGATGTGTCGGAGCAAGATAGAGCCGTCATCACTAATTTGATAGACAACATGGTTCAGGTGGAGCCGTGTCAGTTTTATATGGGCGCGCAAGCCAAGACTTACAAGCGCGCCAATTACTTCAGCTACTTTACGGCGCGCGACACTATGTGGTGTCGCAACGGCCAGGCATTTACGCGCAACCTCAAGACGGCTGATACCGTCTACTACGATGCCCATGATTTCCATTTTGTCGACACGCTCAAAACGAAACACGACACGGTGTGCTATGCCAATGTGTACAAGAACGGTGCCTTTTGGGTGGGACCGGTCATTGAGGTGTCTATGCCCGAATACTATATTGGCCGCTATGAAATCACTCAAGGTGAGTGGACTGCGGTCATGCACCGTGAACCTACGGGTCACTATTGCATCGTAGAGGGCGAACCGACAGCCGCTTGGCATGACAAGATAGGCAAGGGCGATAACGTGGCCGCCTACAACATCTGGTACGAGGATGCTGTGGCCTTTTGCGACTCGCTCAATGCGAAGACTGGATTGCAGTTCCGCTTGCCTACCGAAGCCGAGTGGGAGTGCGCTGCCCGTGGCGGCCGTTATAGCCGCGGCTACAAGTATGCTGGTTCGGACAGTTATGCTGATGTGGGGTGGGGGTATAGCAATGCCTGCTCGCAGAAGATAGGCAACGAGGACTATGGAATCCATGCCGGCGGTGAGAAACGAGCCAACGAGTTGGGACTTTACGATATGAGCGGCAATGTGTCGGAGTGGGTGCAAAATGCCTATTACCATTATGCCGTGACCGACACAATCAATCCGACAGGCAAGTCTGTGCATGGCGACGGACAAGATACGCTCATTCTGCGCGGCGGCAGTTGGATGCAGCAGAAATACATCGATTTCAGTGTGGCCAATCGCAAACACTGCATTATGAGCAGTTATTCGGATGAGGATAGCCGCCAAAGTGCATTCGTCAACTGCGGGTTTCGCATCGCGGTTTCGGCGCATTGACGAAACAAGAACATTAAAAGGAATAAAACAAAACAGGCGAGGGGACGGGCATCGTCTTCCGACATAGACAACAGGTGACATGAAAATGAAGGCTCACTTACACTTCTGGGTAGTATTTGCCGCCTCACTCGTGGGGTGGCAGGTGACATGGGCTCAGAACCTTTTGTATCCGTCACGCTTCGACTTGCATGATATCACGTTGCTCGACAGCCCTTTCAAACAAGCCCAAGACCTCAACCAAAGCCACTTGTTGGATTACGATGTCGACAGGATGCTGACCCCATATCTGCGTCAGTCAGGACTTAGCTCTACCGATAAGGCAGACAGCCCTTACTACCAATGGGAATCTGACCATCCGGCTTTCGAGAGTTTTGCCTGGAATCCCGCGCTCGCTATGGACGGGCATATTCTCGGACATTATCTTTCGGCTCTTTCAATCTCCTACCAGTCTTGTCAGGACGAGATCAGACGGGCGCAATACAAGAAACGTATCGACTATATCGTCCGTGTGCTTAAGGATTGCCAAGATGCTTTCGACTCAGACCGTGAAGGGTTGAAGGGCTATCTGGGCGGAATCCCAGACAACTCCATTTGGACTTCTCTGCACGAAGCCGACTACCGCACATACAACAAGCGTGGCACATGGGCACCATTCTACTGCGTGCACAAGGTTATGGCAGGCTTGCGCGATGCGTATGTCTATACCGGTAGTGTGATGGCCAGCGACGTGTATCACAAGCTGTGCGATTGGGCCATTGAGATTGTCTCGCTCTTCTCGGGCGATGTCATGGAGATGCAGATACTGCAGTGGGAGACGGGCGGTATGAATGAAGTGCTTGCCGATGCCGCGCTTATCTTTGACGACAACAAATATCTCAAGGCAGCGCAGAAGTACTCGCATCAGATTGTCATCGAGAATATGAACGCAGACCCTACGCACAAGTTCCTCGACAAGAAACAGACCAATGGCCTCGCTGCTATGTTCGGGGGCGTGGCCCGCATTGATCAGGTGAAATCGAACAAACGCTATCGCTCGAGTGCGCGGCTCTTTTGGGACGATGTGGTGGAGCGTCGAATGACGGCTATCGGCGGTGTGGGTGTAGACCAGAATTTTGTGCCAGCTAAAGAGGGGCAGAGCCATATCAACAATGCCGACGGCCCGGACTTCTGTACTACTTATAATATGCTCAAGTTGACGGAGACCATCTTCACCGACACGCGTGAAGCCCGTTATGCCGAATACTATGAGCGGGCGCTGCTCAACCATGTGCTGGCTTCGATAGACCCTGCCACGGGCGGCTACACCTACTTCACGTCTCTTCGCCCAGGTAGCTATAAGATATACTCTACGCCCAACGAGTCGATGTGGTGTTGCGTCGGAACGGGGATGGAGAGTCACAGCAAGTATGGCGAGTTTATCTATACGATGACTGAAGACACTCTTTTTGTCAACCTCTTCATTGCCAGCGAACTCAACAACCATCTTGTCTCTTTGGTGCAGGAGACAGACTTCCCCTACGGTACGACATCCAAGATTACCATACGCAAGTCGGGCAGTTATCAGCTGGCAATCCGTCACCCGGGCTGGGCTGGAGCGGCCTTCTGCGTCAAGAGGAACGGCAAGGTGCTGAACTTCCGTGACCAGGGGCCGGTTACTCCGGGTGCTCCTTGCTATCTGTCGTGCGGCCGTTCGTGGCATGCAGGCGACGTGATTGAGATTTCTTATCCGATGGAACTCAACCTCGAATCTTGCCCCAACTACCACGACTATGTGGCCTTGCGCTATGGTCCTTGCCTTTTGGCCGGACAGACGAGCAGCAATGTGCCGGGTGACTCGTTGTATCAGGTTTTGCCGCATGAGTATGGAGGTGAGGGTATGCGTGACCACTCGCCTAAGTCGCGTGCCGAGTTGACGGATTTGGTCTATGCGCCTATGTTTATTTGCGAGGCACAGGATGTGACCAAGCGTGTAAAGGTGAAAGATCTCTCGCAGTTGCTCTTTACAGCCGATGTTTCTGCAGCCGGTTCGCGATGGGGCAACGTCTTGCTGAAGCCTTTTTTCGACATTCACCACACCCGATACTCTATCTATTGGAATCGGCAGACAGAAGCCAATTGGATGCGTAATCCATTATTCAAGAATAACTTGCGCAGGAGGGAAATCGAGTCACTTACGTTCGATCAGGTCACTCCGGGCGACAATGCCAGTGAGCGTACTCACAACTTGAAGGTGAGCAGTACGGGCTCGAGGGGCAATCTCAACGGCCGTACATTCCGTGACGCCCAGCCGAATCAGTGGTTCGAGTACACGCTCAATATTGAGAAACTGGCAGATTCTCCCGAGTCTTCCGTGGCTATACTCTTTGATTTGTCTGTCATCGACAAGGGCCGTTCGGGTATTGTCAGTGTCAACGGCACGGAGTTGGCCCGCTTTACAGTGTCGGGTATCAAACCCAAGTCGGGAGGCAAGGACAAGTTCTACGAACAGGTCTTTGATGTGCCGGCAGACTTCATTAAGGAAAAGCGTAGCCTTGTGGTCCGTATCTCTTCTGATGAAGGCAGTTATGTGCCGCGCATCTATCAGATTCGCGTAGTCAAAAACGAAAAGAGGATACTCAATTGAGTGCCCTCTTTTTTATTCTTACCATTGGATGGGTGCGGCGCCGTGTTGCTCAAGATATTCATTGGCCTTGACGAAGTGCCCGCAGCCGAAGAATCCTCGGTAGACTGACAATGGTGACGGGTGGGGCGCTTTAAGAACTAGATGCCGGCGAGTGTCGATGACACGTCCTTTCTGCTGAGCATAGCTTCCCCAAAGCATGAATACGAGGTGCTCGCGTTGCTCGGACAACGCTTTGATGGCCGCGTCCGTGAAAGTTTCCCAACCTTTGCCTTGATGGCTGCCTGGCATGCCGGCCTGTACCGTGAGTGTGGCATTGAGGAGTAGTACGCCTTGGTCAGCCCAGTGGGAGAGGTCGCCATTGCGTTTGCTGTAGTCGATACCATATTCAGTAGAGAGTTCCTTGTATATGTTGACCAAAGAGGGCGGAACGGACACTCCGGGTTGTACCGAGAAGCATAGTCCGTGCGCTTGCCCCGCCCCATGGTAGGGGTCTTGGCCTAAGATTACCACCTTGACTTTGTCGAACGGTGTGCGGTTGAAGGCCTCGAATATTTTTCCTCCGGGCGGATATACGATGCTGTTTTGGTAGGCTTTGCGCACGAAGGTAGTGAGCAGTTCGAAGTAGGTACTGTCAAACTGGGGCTGCAGGACTTTGCGCCACGATTCTTCGATCTTTACTTGCATAGTTTCTTTTTATCTGTTTGACACAGTAATGGTATTGGCCGTACTTTTGACGCGCTTGAGGTGCGAAATGTTTATATTCTATCGTTTACAATGACATTTTCGGGTCAAAATTTGGATTTCTCGGCAAAAGCCATTAACTTTGCAGCGGTTTTGAGAGAAGCGCTCCTTAGGTTAGGTGCATTTGACTCAAGATTTGGACCCGTAGTTCAATGGATAGAATAGGGGATTCCGGTTCCTCCGATTACGGTTCGACTCCGTACGGGTTCACAAGGCAGTCTGTTTAGGCTGCCTTTTTTGTGCACTATGTTTCCTCTATTCTGAATTTGGCAAACTTGAGCAGCAGTGTCTTGTTGCCCATTGTGTCGAAGTTTACCGAGATGCGTGCACTGTCACCATTGCCCGAGAGTTCGGTTACAGTACCCTTGCCGAACCGGTCGTGTATAATACGTGTACCGGCAGTGAGGGTATGAGACCCGTAGCGTAGTGTGGCTTGCGATTGTAGTGACGATGTGTCTCTGATGGCTACCTTCTTTGGCCGGTTGAAGTCCAGGACGGATGGTTTGCTCGATGCTGGTTCGGACGGAATGCCTTCACTTTGACCTGCATCGGAAGATGAACTTCCGCTGCTATAGGTGGCAGTATGGCGGTCTCTGATAAATGAGCCACTACCAAAAGAACCGCCTCCGAATGTGTCACCGCCAAAAGAACCGCCACCGGTCGTTCCATAGTCGGAGAACGGGTCCGGACGACTTATGGTCTGCATATATCGCGGAGCGATGTCCTTCAGGAATCGGCTCGGACGGCACATCTCGCTCTTGCCATTGCGGAATCGCGTTGACGCATAGCTCAAGAAGCAATTCTCCTCAGCGCGGGTGATGGCAACGTACAGCAGACGACGCTCCTCTTCGATGCTGCTGATAGAGTCCATCGACATGTCGGATGGCAGGAGGTTTTCCTCTACACCGACTATAAAGACGTTCTTGAACTCCAATCCTTTGGCCTGATGGATAGTCATAAGCGGAACAAAGTCGGTTGTTGCTTCGGCTTCCGTCGGTTCTACATCGCCTGACAAGGAGGCTTCGGTGAGAAAGTCGATGAGTTTGTTCTGTTCGTTGCCTTCTTCCTTGCAAGTGGTGACGAAGTCCTGTATGGCGCTGAGAAGTTCCTCTACATTTTCCCGGCGTGACTGGCCCTCAATCGTTGTGTCTTTGGCCAAATCTGCTTTGATGCCCGATTCGACGATGATACGGTCAGAGAGCTCGTAGGCATCGAGCTTTTGGTTGAGGTCTTGAAACCGACTTATCATACTGGCGAAGTTGCGCAACTTGCCCTCGGTTCCTTTGTTGACAGGAATCTCGTAGCGGGCAGGGTCTGCACACAATTCGAAGAGACTCACTTGTCGTTGCTTGGAGACTTGTGCCAGTTTGCCTACTGTCGTATCGCCGATGCCGCGAGGCGGACAGTTGATGGTGCGCATGAACGCCTCCTCGTCTGCCGGATTGACCACCAGACGCATATAGGAAACGACGTCTTTGACCTCCTTGCGCTGGTAGAAAGACAGACCGCCGTAGATGCGGTAGTCGATGCTGTTCTTGCGGAGCGTCTCTTCGAGCGAACGGCTTTGCGCATTGGTGCGGTATAGGATGGCGCAGTCGTGGTATTGGTAGCCCTCGTCATGCAGCGACATAATATGCTTGACCACCTTGTACGACTCTTCGAGGTCGCTGTAGCACCCGGTGAGCTGCAGCCGCGAGCCGCGTTCCTTCTCGCTGAATACCGTCTTCTGGATTTGCTCCTTGTTTTTGGAGATAAGGCTGTTGGCAGCATCTACGATGTTTTGTGTCGAGCGGTAGTTCTGCTCGAGTTTGAACAGTCGGGTGTCGGGTATCTGCTGACGAAGGTCAAGAATGTTGCGGATATTGGCCCCACGGAAGGAGTAGATGGACTGGGCATCGTCGCCCACTACGCACAGACGCTTGTGCTTGCGGACCAGCTGCTCGACGATGAGGTGCTGGGCGCGGTTAGTGTCCTGATACTCGTCGACCAACACATACTTGAAGTAATCGTTGTAGTAGTCCAGCAGGTCCGGATGGTCGCGAAAGAGGATGTTTGTGTAGAGCAGCAGGTCGTCAAAGTCCATTGCTCCGGCGCGGTAGCAGCGGTTCCAGTACTGTTGGTAGATTTCGGCAAAGCGTGGCCTTCTGGCCTGTGCATCGTACATCATCAGTTCGCGGTTGGCTGCGTACATTCCCGGTGTGACGAGGTTGTTTTTGGCGTTGCTTATTTGCCCTTGTATGGAGTTCGGTTTGTAAATCTTGTCGTCGAGATTGAGCTCCTTGATAATGGCTTTGACCAAACTGCGGGAGTCCTGTTGGTCGTAGATGGTGAAGTCGGACTTGAAGCCCAAAGCGGCAGACTCCCGGCGTAAAATTCTGCTGAAGAGCGAGTGAAACGTGCCCATCCACAAGCGGCGGGCCGGACCAGGTCCGACCAGACTTTGGATACGTGCCTTCATCTCAAGTGCCGCCTTTTTGGTGAAGGTCAGGGCAATGATTCCTTCTGCGTTGTAGCCGTGCTGCAGCAGGTAGGCAATCTTCATGGTCAGCACTCGCGTCTTGCCGCTTCCGGCACCTGCTATAACCAACTGGGGGCCGTCGCAATATTCTACGGCGGCCCTCTGACTTGGGTTCAGCGAATCTAGATAGTTGTCCTTTTCCACAGACTTTGGTTTCTTCTATGGGATTGTTTAATGAGTATAAGAGCATGCGCTGCTCGTATTTCGGCATTCAGAATTTGAAACCAATGCTCAAATCCCATTTCAGCAGGTGGGTCTTCAGGTCGGAATAGTCACCTGTCATGGCGCCATAGCTCGGGTCGGTTGTCATGGTCGCTTCGCCAGTGTCATAATCATATTTGTAGAGAGCATCGGTGGTCGGGTAGGCCGAAACCAACTCCTTCATAATGTGGTTGGTGCAAGCCAGGTCGATGAAGAACCAGTCGTTGTGCCATCCGATTCCTGCGCAGATGAAATGCTGATCGTCGAGAAGCGTGTGGTTGGGCTTTGTCGATGAGTCGAAGAGGATTGTGTTGTCATCTCCATAGTAACCATTGGTCCATCCGCGAGAGGCATTGGGATGGTCCATCAGACTCTTGTCGTAGGGCGATGACTTGTAGGCATAACCGCAGCGGACGCTGAAATTGTCAGTGACGCGGTATTCGGCACCTGCCTTGAATGTGTGCTGTATGGCTGTATAGTCCCTGATGGTGGAGTTGAGGTCGCTAAACGAAGTGTAGTCGTCCTCGTAGTCTGCTTTAAACTTCTGCGACTTGAAGTTCTTTATGTCGTACTCCAGGCTAAGCAAGGCTTTCTGACCAAGCACCCAAGCGGAACTAATCTGATATTCCCACGGAGAGTAGTACCTGTACTTGAAGGTGTATGTATCCCCTCCGGAGTAGTCGTTGGTGCTTTCGGTCTTCATGTATCCGCTATACAAGTCTTTCATGTGATACCATGTCGGCGTATGTACCGCCGCGCCCAGCCGCCATCTGTCGGTTGGCTTGATCAGGATGCCGGCTTTGATGTTGACACCCGTGCCTTTGGTTTCGAGGTCATTGAAATACTGGATGAAGTTCCCGCTATAGTCATAGTTCTCATCTTCGTCAAACTCCGTGTTGATCATTGAATTGAAGTCGGCGATGCTTATGGTCAAACCTCCGTAGATGAAGTCATCCCAGTTGGCCGAGAAGTTGATATTGTACTCGTCATTACGGTTTTGCTCTTTGACAAAGAGACGTTGGTAGCCTAATGAGCTGGTCGCCACTACGCCTTGGTTGTTGATGGTTTGGTCATTGTCATCCTTAGGCAGGTCGAGAGCGTAGCAGTCAAAGGCATAGAGAGCGGACAATGGGATGAAGTTGTTGCTCCAGGACGCATCGCTTCCCATATAAGAACCTGCATTGCTGTATTGCCCGGTGTAGAGCAGCGCATTGTTGGTGCGGTTGGCCAGGTAAGAAGCGAACGAACTGCTCGACTGGTCCTGTGCCATCTTGTATTTGCGCACCAATCCTTGACTGTGGTTGAACCCGAGGCCGATATTGAAGTTGACAAGATGCTCAGCGCTGGAGGTCTTGAACGACAGGACGTATGACAAGTTGCTGAGAGAACAGTCGGCCTTACGGCGCTTTGTTTCCTGCGACGCGTCGAGCGTCGTGTGGGCAAACGAAAGGTTGGGTGTGAATGTAATCTCGCTTGTGCCACGATAGATGCCCATGCCGGCTGGATTGTCGGTCATGCTCGACGGGTCGCCACCCAAAGCACCGAAAGCACCCGCCATACTGCGGTAGCGTGCCGTGCCCGTAATGTCAGTCGATCCGAATCGTGTTCCGTCCACTACCGACTGTGCCGCTAGAGGCAGGGCCAGCAAGGATGCAAATGACAGGATAATATATGACTTCATAATGTTCTGTTGTTTGTCGTGTGCAAGGTTTTTATTCGCCTATGCGCGATGATTGTTTTTGTCGGTTATGTTCTCTAGTTGACAAAATATACTTCTCCAGTTGGGAAAACATAATTTTCCAGTTAGGGAAACATAATTTTGTAGTTAGCGCGATTTTGTTCTGCTAGGGTGGGCCGATGGTGCTTATCTGCGACCGCCTCCACCTCCGCCACGAGAACCGCCTCCTCCACTGCTACGGGTGCCTCCTCCTCCGCTGCTGCTTCTTGTCGAGCTGCCGCTGCTGTATGAAGAAGAGCTTCGCGTAGAGCTTCCGCTATTGTATGACGAGTTGCTCCGCGTTGTTGCTCCGCTATTGTAGCTGCGTGTTGAAGAAGAAGACGAACGGTTGGCATTATAACTTCTGCTCGACGAAGAGCTGGACCGCGTTGTGCCGCTGACGGAAGAATTGGACGAACGTGTGGTCTGTTGGCGATAGGCCCCGGTTGCGACATTCTTTCGGTTCGTGTTGACCGAACTGGTGCGGTTGGCCGTTGCGGCACTGCGTGTTGTGGCGCCGGACTGCCTTGTGCCGGACGATGCTCGTGTGCCGGTACTCTGACGTGTTGTGCCGTTCGAGGCGTTGCTTCGTGTCGTCGTGCCACGCGTTGCGATGGTGTTCGAACCTTCACGGGTAGCTGCAGACATTGTGCCGCCGCGTGTGCCCATGTTGCTCGATCCGGTACGGGTGTTTAGGTTGCTTCCACCTCTTGAGGCTCCTGAAGCCGTCATGCTGCGCGTCGTGCCGCCATTGCCCAACCGCACACTGCTGCGTGTGTTGCCCGTTGTGCCGCGGGGTGTGCCGGCTACAGTGCTGCGGGTCGTTCCGCCCATACCAACCCTCGTATTGGCAGGTCTGTTGCCTGACCTGTAGCTGCGGTTTACGTTGGCGCTTGCCACTTGTCCGCGAGGTGCGCCTCTGAAGCCTTCACGATTGCGGAAGTGTCCGCCCATATTGTTGCGAGGTCCGCGGTTGCGGTGTGCAGTATGGAAACGCCCCGGGTGGCCTCCTCCATGGAAGGCTGGTCCGTAGTGATGCGGATATGGACGATAGTACGGAGCATACCAGCCTCCATACCAACCTTGGTAGTAGCCGAAGTCCCAGCCACCCCACCAGCTGCCCCAGCGCCACCCGAAGCTCGGGGTGCAGTACCACCACGGATCCCAGTAGCAGTAGTCCCAATAGTAGGGGTCATAATAGGCGATGTCGTACCATGGACTGTAGGCATAGAAACTGAAGCGCGGGTTGTGGAACCGTCTGATGCGGTCGCTATAGCAATAGGCATCGGTGATGATTACCTTGTCTACATTTGAGACGCCTGTGTCGTCCGTGTACAGTATGGTGCCATCACTGCTGATGTGTACGGTCGGTATTGTGCCATTGGTCGTCACGGTGCTGCCCGTTCCGTTAGAGGCGGACGTGCCCGTTGCTGACGTACTTGTTGTCTCGTCTACATATACACCGCGGCGGTTGTATTCGTCAATGTCCCAGTCGTCGTTGGCGTTGGTCGACCAGGAATCAGAAGCGGTCTCGGCATAGATTGATTTCTTCGTGTTCGACTTGCTATAATAGATATCGTCCGGAGCAGAAGTGCCCGTAGTAGGTGTCCCGGTTGCCGTCATGACGATCAACGCAAGAGCCGTTGTGGTCAGTATAATCTCTTTCATAGCCGTATGGTTTTTATGTTATTGTTCGCTATTAAGACATTTTTGCACGGGTTCGGTTTAATCTCTTTGTTTAATCTGTATCAGATTGTCTGCCTAATCTTCTTTCGGTTTTTCTGTACAATCTTTTCCAATCTTTCAAAAAAACTCCCCCTAAAAACGGCATTTTACCGCCGTTATGATGCTTTTTTGCCTTATTTATGCCACAAAGATACAAATATTTTCATAACTTTGCACGCGTGAACAGTACTTTAACAATTTTTTTGTAAGTATTTTCAATCAAAAGGTCCCGTTCTACGGATGAAATATACTGTAATACAATGAAATTGCAAGATTGCTGTAGTCGTTCTCCATCTCTAGTGTATGTGCTTGAGATTCGCTTGTGGAGAACAAAAGGATAAGGAACTAATATGACAGGAAAATGAACTATATAGAAGTACGGCTTGTCCCTTCACCTTTTGAAGAGACCTATACGGATATTCTTGCAGCCGAATTGGGGGAATTGGGTTATGACAGCTTCTGTACGGAAGACGGATGCCTAAAGGCTTATTGTCCAAAGAATCTTTTCAGCGAGGAGGCTCTGCAACGGTGTGTAGGCGAGTTGCCTATGCCGGGTGTCAGTGTGGAGTGGTCAATCAGCGAGGTGGAGACTCAAGATTGGAATGAGCAGTGGGAGAAGGAAAACGTGCTGACTCCCATTCCGTTCGGGGAGGAGAGCATCGTCATCCGACCGCAGATGTCGTTTGGCAGCGGTCATCATGAGACGACCTCCCAACTGCTGGAAGAAATACAAGACCTCGCTCTCAAAGGTCGCTCGGTGCTCGATATGGGTACCGGGACTGGCGTTTTGGCCATAGCCTGTGCCATAAAGGGCGCGAGAGTCCGTGCCATCGAGATTGATGACCGTGTGGCTCTCAATGCTGTCGACAACGTGTTGCTCAATGGAATGAGCGGTCAGGTGCAGGTAGAGTGCGGCGATGTTACCCTCTTGGGCAATGGCCAGACCTATGACCTTGTGTTGGCCAATATCAACCGTAACGTGCTGCTGTCTGATATGCATGCGTATGTGGCGGATATGAAAGACGAAGCCACCCTATTGATGAGTGGCTTCTATGAGGATGATGTGCCTCGAATAAGGGAGTGTGCTGAGTCTTTGGGCCTTGAGTACTGCACCCATCGTAACCGGAATGGTTGGGTTGTCATCAAGTTCCGCAAGTAAGTCTCTTCTTCTTGTGTCTCTGGTCGTCTTTCCCAGGCATGTCTGCGGTGTGACGTGTCACATCCGTGTCAGTCCATATGGAACATCTCAGGCAGCGGGATGCTGACGGGACTGTTGTCTGGGTTCGTCTTCATGATGTCGGCCATATAGGCCCACCACTTTTGGCAGATTTCTGTCGCACCGAGGTCTTGGCTG
Source organism: bacterium (assembly GCA_963624265.1). Lineage (GTDB taxonomy): Bacteria > Bacteroidota > Bacteroidia > Bacteroidales > UBA3663 > Liminaster. The sequence goes on from CAVFPF010000013.1 coordinate 42,643, forward strand.
CCGCCGTCGCCTTCCAGTTCCTGATAGGCATAGAGCGTGTCGGTGTCTTCGTCCAGATAGATGCTGTAGTTGCGTACGCCTGACTCGGAGAGCAACTTGCGCAGTTCGGGAAACAGATTCTGATGACGACGTTTGTACTCCTCCTTCATGCCGGGGTTTAGATACATCTTGAATGCTTCTCTTCTCATTGTTGTAAGATTTGTGGACTCATATCCTGCATTTCCTTCGCTTCTTCTTGTCTACATGCCGTTCCCGTTTTTTGCCAATCGCGACAAATCAGCAGATATTTCTTGCGCTTTATTATGCAGGATATGGAATCGGGTTATTGTTTACATTTGTTTCTATTGTTGATTTTCATGTCCGGACCGAAATAGAATCCGGGCTGCGTTGGCTGGTTGTAGGCCACGTTTTCGGTGACGACACTGAGCCGGTAGGGAATGTCTTGCAGAAAGGTGTCAAACCGGTAGTCGGTCGGGTAGGGTGTCATAAAGAGGTAGACGTGCTCGCTGTCGGTAGAACGCATTAACACTTCTTCACGCCAATCGCCCAGTATATCGGCCTGCAAGCAGGGGTTGGACTTCGAACTGTTGTTGCTCGATACACCTAAAAATGTAGTAACGGTTCGGATGCTTTTCTTTGTCCAGTCGTATTTCGTTACGGAGTTTCGGTCGAGCAGTTCTCTTAGTAAGTCTCCGTCCCACCAGACTGCCATATTGTATGATAGCCCACGTGGAGCGGCAATTTTTTTCCCAAGCGTGTTGCGTATGCCGCCTGTACAGAGCGACCACATCTCTACACCTTTACTGGTGGGGTCAATATCGGCAGCCATACAGCGTCCGCAGTCTTCGTCAAACGGTATCTGGAAGATGATTTTTCCGGTCAGTGCATCGCGGAATGAAGAACCTCTGCCATGGCTTTCGTGGCATTGCCAAACTTGTAGGTGCTTGTCGTCGGGTAGGAACGCAGTGAGGTGCATGGCATCGCCATGTCCAAGGCCGGTCGAATAGAGACCTGTGCCATTGTGGTCAATGGTGCAAGAACCATAAACGATTTCGTCGTATCCGTCTGCATCGATATCAGCCACTCTCAAGTTGTGGTTGCCTTGGCTGGAGTATGCTTTTTGGCCATCAGCATAGCTGTCGAAGAACCATCGCTGACGCAACTCCTTTCCGTTCCAGTCCCAAGCTGCAAGTGTGGCACGTGTGTAATATCCCCTGCACATGATGACCGAGGCCAGTTCTTTGCCATCGGCAGAGACGTTGCCGAGATAACCGACACATGCCAGATAACGTTCGCTGCGGTTGCCTTTGTTGTCGCCCCAAAGTCCTGGTTCGCCGCGTCCTGGTACATAGTCTGTCGTATATAGGGCCTTGCCGGTTTCTCCACTGAAGACGGTAAGATATTCCGGCCCGTCCAAAATGTGCCCGTTGTCATTGACCCAGAAGGCTGTCGGGTTGCCAATCGCCTTGCCCTCGCCATCTGTCGTTCCGTCGGCTGTCTTCATCACAACTTCGGCTTTTCCATCGCCGTCCAGGTCGTAGACCATCGGCTGCGTGTAGTGTGCGCCGGCTCGGATATTGGGACCGAGGTCAATGCGCCATTTGTAGCGATGGCCTGCTGCACTTGATTCCTGACCGGTGATTTCGTAGCAGTCGAGGTAGACATTGCCGGTGTATCCGTTGTGGGAGTTGTCGTGGGCGTTAGAGGGCTCCCATTTTAAGATCAGTTCCAATTGACCATCGCCGTCTACGTCCGCCGCTGAGGCATCGTTGGCATTGTACGTGTATGAGGTGTAGAGGTCTAACCATTGGTCTTCGGGCTTGTCGAGCGCAATGTCAAGATAGCCCAATGGGGCATTGGCCGGAAGAACGTATGTGGCCTCTTGCGGGAAACGGCTATGACGTGACGAGGCGTGGGCTGCCAAACGGAATGTATGGGCTTTAGAGAAGTCGACATCTGCGACTCCGAAATTAAGAAAAGTGTAACGTGTGTCTTTGACCATGCACTTTTCGTCCATGTATAAGTCAAAGCAAATGTTGTCGGGGTCTTCACGTAACATTCGCCAAGAGACAGAAAGCGAGTCTCGGGTTTGTCGCATGGCAACCAACCCGCGGTCTAGACTTTCGGTGTGTAGTCGTTCCATCTTATAGGCAGGTTGGGCTAACATAACCGAATATGTGGATTCAAGTATGGTTAGTAATAGAAGGATTCTCTTCATGGTTCAGCGTTTTTTTGTGTTGTTGCGGTCAAGGTTTTCGGTGATATGATATCTCCCGGCGTGCATGGTGTCGTATCGGAGCAAAGCTCTGTCGCACACTTCGTGCACACCGGGAGGCTAAATATATCTCGGATGTCTTTGCGGGGAAGTGAAGTGTAATCCCGCAGTCTTACATTACCGGAGGAAGGCAATCAGCACACCTGCAGCAACAGCCGAACCGATTACGCCCGAGATGTTGGACGACATGCAGTAGTTCAGGATGTTGTTCTTCGGATTGATCTTGGTTGCAATCTCGTTGGCTACACGGCTTGCCATAGGTACGGCCGACAGACCACAAGCACCTACTAGCGGGTTGATCTTCTTCTTGGAGAAGAGGTTGAAGAACTTGACAAGCATGATGCCGCCTGCGATAGAAATGGCAAAGGCGCAGAAACCACCGGCCACGATGCCTATAGTCTGCCAATTGAGGAACGACTGCACCGTCATGGTAGCACCGACAGACAAGCCCAGGAAGATGGTGGCGATGTTCATCAGCGCGTTGGATGCGGTATCGGCGATTCGAGAGGTGTCGGAACCGATTTCCTTAATCAAGTTACCGAACATCAGCATACCGACCAGCGAAACGGCTGATGGAACAAAGAGAGCACACAGTACGGTGACGAAAATCGGGAAGATGATTTTGGCAACGCGCATGTTCTTGATTTGGAACTTGTTCGGGTAGAGCTTGTCCTGCTCCTTCATATTGATGGCCAATTCCTTCTTCGTACAGCAAACCTTGACTACCAACGGAATGATGACAGGAACCAATGCCATGTAACTATAAGCGGCGATGGCAATAGGGCCGAGCAAATGAGGAGCCAGTTTGATGGTGGTGTAGATGGCCGTAGGACCGTCGGCTCCACCGATGATACCCAGCGAAGCAGCCTCCTGTGGTGTGAACTGTCCAGAACCAACGGCAACCAAGACAACAGTGAAGATACCAATCTGTGCGGCGGCGCCGAAGATGGCAAGCTTCAGGTTGCGGAGCATTGGTCCGAAGTCGGTCATGGCTCCTACGCCCATGAAGATTACCGGCGGGATGAAACCAGTCTTGATGAGCCAGTAATAAATCATGTTCATCAGACCGAGGTCGTGGGCAATTTTTGGCAGACCCACTTCGTAGACATCGTAGGGCACACCTTGTGCATCACACCATAAGGAACCGTCGGACAGAAGTATAGCATTCCGGTAGGTAATGCCGTTCTGTACGATATCCTGCGCGCCGAACACTCCCATCTCGCCACCAGGGAAGTTGGCCAAAAGAATGCCGACTGCGATGGGGACAAGCAGCAAAGGTTCGTAGTGCTTGGCAATGCCAAGGTAGAGAAAAAGGAAGCCGATGGCATACATGATGAGATATTCGGGGCTTTCTGCAATGTTGCTGAACGCCGACATCTCATACAGTTTGGACAATATTGATCCGTAATCCATAATACAGAAATACTTTTAAGGGTACTTACTTAATCTTGAAGATAGGATCATCCTCGTATACCGTATCGCCAGGGTTGGCCAGGATGGAGGTAATCTGACCGTCGATATCGGCAGCGATGGCATTGTAGGTCTTCATGGCCTCGATGTAACCGATGGTCTGACCCTTCTTGACCATATCACCGACCTTAACAGGCGATTCGGAGGCGTTCTTGACCAAGAAGAACTTGCCCTCGAGCGGAGCGAGTACATCTGTGCCTTCGCCAGCGGCTACGGGAGCAGCATTGGCAGCAGGAGCAGCAGCCGATGCCTTGCCGTCGTTGGGAGCGATGCTTACGGTATAGGTCTGTCCGTCGACGGTAATCTTAAGGTCTTGAGCCTTGATTTCGCCCTTGGGTGCATTCTTGGCAGCTTTGCGCTTGGCCAAATCTTCCTCAAAGTCGGCTTTGGCCTTACCGCTCTTGTAGGCTTCGTACTGAGACGGGTGCATAGCATATTCGAAGAGCTCTTCTTCGTCTTCGCCCAGTTCCCAGCCATTGGCCTTCATCTTGGCGCGGAATTCGTCGAGGTTGTCGGGGAAGTAAGACTGAGGGTCTTCGGTCTCGAACTTCCTGCCCTGGCTCTTTGCCAGTTCGACGAGTTCGGGAGCAACCTCGCCCGGCAGACGTCCGGACTTGCCCAATATCATATCCCAGATGTTGTCGGCAATCAGACTCCAACGTTCTTTACCCTTCTCCATCTGCAGCACATTCATAAGAGACAAGTTCTTGACATACTGGCTGAACGGAGTTACGAGGCAAGGATAGCCGACTTTTGGCCAAACGTAAGCCACTTCGTCAAACAACTTGACCAACAACTGGTCGGTGGTGAGCTTGGGCTGGTTGTTCTTTTCCTTCCAGCGGTTGAGGCTTTCGAGGTTCTCCTCCAAATCCGTCATCAGCGAACCCATCATACCGCCCGGCAGACCCGGCTTGACGAGCAACGAGTTGTTGAGGTGGTTGAGTTCGGGGATGTAGTAACCGAGGAAGTCATCCATCATCTCCTGAATCATGGTGCGGACTTCCATGTAGGCGGTCATATTGATATCCTTGACCTGGAATCCGGCATCCTTCAGCATCTCCTGGACGGTGATGATGTCGGCATGGCCTGTGCCCCATGAGAGCGGAGACATGCCGCAGTCTATATAGTCGCAACCGGCTTTGCACACCTCAAGGATAGAGGCAACGTTGAAGCCTGGTCCGGCATGTGAGTGGTACTGGATTACGATATCTTTCTTGTAAGCCTTGATACCGGCTACAATCTTGCCGAGCGTCTGGGGACGGCCAATGCCGGCCATATCCTTCAGACAGATTTCGTCAGCACCTGCCTCAATGAACTGCTTGGCCAAATCGACGTAGTACTCGACGGTGTGAATGGGAGAGAAGGTGATGCACAACGAAGCCTGGGCAATCATGCCGGCATCTTTGGCATAATGGATAGAAGGAATCACATTGCGGGGGTCGTTCAGACCACAGAAGATGCGGGTGATGTCCGTACCCTGAGCTTTCTTGACCTTGTAGAAGAGCTTGCGGAGGTCCTTAGAACAAGGGAACATACGGAGACCATTGAGAGCACGGTCCAACATGTGGGTCTGGATGCCAGCCTCATGGAATGGCTTGGTCCAGGCGCGCACGGCTTTATTCGGGTTTTCGCCATAGAGCAGGTTGACCTGCTCAAAACCGCCGCCATTGGTTTCTACACGATCCCAGCAGCCCATCTCAATAATTTTGGGAGCTACCTTAACGAGTTGGTCTACACGGGGCTGGTACTTGCCTGCACTCTGCCACATATCACGGAAGACCAGACTAAACTTAACTTCTTTTGCCATGGTTATTTTTGTATATATTACTTGATTAATGCAATTGACTCAGACGGATGCCGAGTATGTCAGTCTTTTGTAATCTTAGTTACGATAGCACCCGGAGCGACTTGATTGACAGCTGCCTTGATGGCATTCTGTACGTTGGCCGGGATTGGAGCCTCTGCCTGAACATTTTTGTTTTTGGCGACCGGGGCTTCTTCCGGTGCGAATTTGTTGACTACTATAATCATCAACTGCGAGAGGTAGATGATTAGATAAAGAATGATGAAAACCATACCCATGCCGATAACCATCAGCAAGAGCGCCATTTGCATGTCGGTAAGTCCTTCCATAGATTATTTTAAGATTGAACGAACAACAATACTATTAATATAACACATTTAATTTTGTGTGCGCAAATTTACATTTTTTCTCGATAATGAACAAGAAAAAGACTTGTTTTTTCGCTCCTTTTGCAAAAAAACAAGTCTTTCTTGTATTTTGTTTCATTTTATGGCTTCATATATTAACGATTGTATGCGAGGCCGGTAGTTGTCGTCGGTGAGTCCGGTGTTCCATCTGTGCGGATTGACGCGATTGCTCAAGAAGATAAAAATCAGTTGCTCTTGAGGGTCAATCCAAAAGCAAGTGCCGGTGTAGCCGGTATGGCCATAGGTCTGTGGCGAACATTCTTTGCAACAAGGGTTTATCTTTCGAGGATTCGTCTCGGGCTTGTCAAACCCTAATCCCCTTCTCGAAATGTGCGACTTTTGTGTGGTCACCCGTTGACAAGTCACTTCGTTGATGTAGCGTTTGCCGTTCAGCGTGCCGCCATTCATTATCATCTGCAAGAGTGGGTACAAGTCGGAGGCGCTGCCGAAAAGGCCGGAGTTGCCTTCTACACCTCCACACCACGCAGCAGTCTCGTCGTGTACATAGCCTCTGATCTGCTGGCGGCGTAAGGCGAGGTCATTCTCTGTCGGTGCAATGCGCGACAGGGGGATGCCGTGGTCGAGAGGGTTATAACACAACTTGCCGTCTCCGTAAAAGTCCGGCAGCATATCGTAGAGATATTGGTCAAGTCTTTGGTCTGTCAATGTCTCGACCAACACTCGTAGAAGGATGAAATTTAGGTCTGAGTAGCGGTATTGGTGTTGAGGCCGAAGTGGTAGGTCTCTGATAATGCGTACGATACTGTCACGAAATTCAGGTCGGATATATAGGTCACTGGCTATCTTGACCGAGTGTCTATCGTCCGGTCGTGTAGTAATCCAAGCCGTGTCAAAGCGCAATCCTTCGTGAAACCAACATTTTTTGTCCTGTTGTATGGTGTATGGATGTTTGGGGACGGTACTATAGTACTTCCCTTCATAGGAGGTACTGTCCAAAGTGTGGGTATAGAAAGGACCTCCGTCACGGATGTCTGATTCGTGCAGGAGCACTTGCCGTATGGTTATGTTTTTCTTGTCCGTGTTGCGTAGCAGTGGAATATGCCAGCAGATGGGGTCGGAAAATTTTAAGTTGTAGTGGTCATATACCAACATTACGGCAGGAAGGGTAGCGGCTGCCTTGCTGGCCGAAGCAAGGTCGTAGACAGTATGGATGGAGTTGGGTTCGCTGCGGTCATAGTCTAACCAGCCGAATGCGCGGTTGTAGATGACTTTGCCTTTGTGGGCCACCAGAATCTGACAGCCGGGGAAGGCCTCTTTGTCTATGCCTACTTGTACCAGGCTATCTATGCGGTGAAATTTGGCATTGTATATCTGTCCGTCGGGCTGAAGCCCGTCAATTTGAGGTGTTCTGGTCTGAATTCCGTTGCCTAAAGCCCCTGCCACAGGTGGCAATCCCTGTATGGTCGGGTCATATTCTTCTGGATTGGGGAGAATGGAGTCCGCTGCATTTTCTTGCTTCCTCTCTTCTGCTTTTTTTAGTTTGGCTTTTTCGATCTCACCATTCAAGATTTCCTTTAGCCTATAGGCCTCATCCGTATTGATACACTGTACGAGATTAGTTGCATCCAGATGGTCGGTCTTGCCGACACAAAGTATGTACTTCCAGCACAAAACCTTGCGGCATTTCTCGTCAATGAGACTTTGGGGCAGTGACCCTTCGTCGATGGCCTTCTTCAGACTTTTCCATTGGACCGGCAGAGGGACGGGGTCGAGTAGAATATCGATGCCGGCCAACAGAGCCTTGACACTATAGTCGGGAATGGTGTTGACGCCCTTCATGGCCAATCCGTCCGTGAAGACCAGACCGCGAAATCCGAATTGTTCTTTCAATAAGCCAGTGACAATAGGTTCGGAAAGGGAGGAGGGTAGCCCGGAGACGGAGTCTAGTGACGGAACTTCCAAATGCGCGACCATAACTCCGCCGAATCCGGATTTGACAAAGTAGCGGAAAGGTTCGCACTCGAACGATAGCATACGTTCTTTGGAGTGGGACAATAGAGGCAACGTTTTGTGACTGTCGGTGTCTGTATCTCCATGCCCGGGAAAGTGTTTGGCAACAGCCAGAATGCCACCGTCTTCAAGTCCCTTGCTGTAGCTAAGGGCGGGCGGAATAACATCCCAAACCTTACTGCCAAAACTTCGGTTGCCGATGACGGGATTCTGAGGGTTGGAGTTGATGTCAATGACAGGAGCAAAGTTGATATTGATACCCATTGCTCGACATTGCCTGGCCACTTCCTGCCCGTATTGGTACATAAGTGAATCCCGAATCTCGGGGTCAATGGTGCCGAGCAGTCCGTTGCGCGGGTATTTGATGGCATCGGTCAGCCTCATGCCAAGTCCCCATTCTCCATCGAGGGCAATCCAAAGAGGCGCTTTCTTTGCTAGGCTTCGCCCGTATCGGGTCATCTTGGCTTGCTGCTGGATGGTGCCTTTGGAGAACAGCAACCCGCCTACATAATACTGCTCGATGTCTCGGCGTATGATTTGCCTATGCGCATCATCGTTTTTGCTGTCTACGATGGGCATAATGAGTTGGCCAAGACGTTCATCGGGAGTCATCTTTTGCATAACGCTATCGGCCCACTGGTACATACTCACGGTGTCGACACTGTGATATAGGGTTTGGGCTTCGGCTCTACATATTACGAATAGTGTGTAGAGAAGCAGTAGTCGTTTAGTCTTGATAGACATTTACCTTCTTTTTCTTTTTGTCCTTCTTTGAGATTCCTTCTTCTTTTGTCCCGCTCGGGTCTCCTTTTATAATGACGCGATCGTCTAACTTGGCATCCACTTCAGTGCCTTTGGCCGTTAGCGAACGGATATATTTGATCATGATGTCACGGAGCAGGATGCCAGTGTTGAAATACCCTTCGTTTTGAGTCAAGCCCAACAGTCCATCGTTGCCTTCTGCCAAATAGTCGATAGTAGCCACGTAATAAACCCTTTCTTGGTCTATGGGGGCATTGCCGACTAGAATGTCGCTCGCCTTGGTGTGTCCGTTTGAGGTCTCGAGTGTAATCTGAGTTCCGGAGAAAGCTTCAAAATGTTCTTCTATCTGATGGATGACTTCTTCCAGATGTTTGCCTTTTAGTTTGAGTATGACAAGCGTGTTCTCGAACGGGAAAATCTGGTAGATGTCTTCTAGCTTGATGTCGCCTGCGTTTAGGTCATCACGTAGCCCTCCGACATTCATGATGCCCACATCTACGGGGTGTCCGCAGTATTCGGCGCCGGCCTTACGTATGACGTCACTGACCAAATTGCCCAATGGGCTTTGTGGTCGGTCTGCAGGCAGGTTGCGGGCTGCAGTTCCCAATAGGGTGCCCATCTTGAAGTCGAGGCTATCACGGTATTGGGCGATGAAATCGCTCATCACACTGCCATAGATGTGCAGGTCGTAGAGGTCCGGATGGAGTTTGCCGCATACGATATCTGCGACTTCGTATTTGTTGCCGTATTTTGAATTTCTGGCTTTTTCCATCTTGACTTTGGCATAACCGATTGGGCTTGCTTTGGCTCCGGTTTGTGTTATCATGACGGGCTTGCCATCTGCGTTGGGAACGATTATGCCGTTTTCTATATTGCGGTGTGTGTGGCCTCCGATGATGAGGTCAATGTTGTGGGAATTGGCAGCAAGCCAGCGGTCACCGACGGAATCGGAAGGATAATAACCGAGGTGAGAGAGCACGACGATGATGTCGCAACTGTCTTGCCTAAGTTGTTCTGCTTGATCGTTGACAGACGTCAATGGGTCAAGATAGCGGATGCCTTCTATGTTTTGTTTGGAGATTAGGTTGTTAGGGTCGAGCGTGACACCGGTGATGCCAATCTTAACTCCTTTGCGTTCGATTATGACAGCCTTGCGTACATATTTTTTTAAAGGTGTGTCGCTTACATCGTAGTTGCACGAAACGATAGGAAAGGCTGCATATTCCATCATGTTGCACAAGGCTTTTACGCCGTTGTCAAACTCGTGGTTGCCGAATGTGGTGGCAATGAGCCCTTGCAGATTCAAAGCCTTCATTTCGACCATTCCGTTCCAAATATTGAAGTAAGGAGACCCTTGCACCATATCTCCGGCATCCAAATAAACCAGCTGAGGGTCTTCTTTCTTCATCATCTCAATGAAGGAGGCACGTTCAACGACTCCGCCTGAGGGGTATTTGTCGAGTTGGACGCAGTCAATCTGGCTATGCGTGTCATTGGTGTGTATGAAAGTGAGTTCGGGACCTTGATTATCTATACATCCGTTGAGTCTGCTCAAGCAAAATAGCAGAACGACGGCAATGGCAGCGAGTATTACCAGTTTCGAACGGTATGCTTTTTTCATTGTTTTGTCATTTTAGAGTCTAAAAGTCGCGCAAATATAAGCATAAATAGTCAGACTAAGCAAGAAAACTACGAAAAGTTTTGCCTTTTGAGCGGTTGCTCCTGTTTGGTGCTCAGTGTGTTAGGCAAAGAGTTGCTTTAAGACTTCGACCGAACGGAGATTGCCGATTTCGGGCATGTGAATGCGAAGGAAGGTGAGAATCATATCGAGAAGGACATTCCGCTGTTCTTTTGTGAGCCGTAGTGAGTCAAGGTTAGAGAATCCCGTTTCAATGAGTTTGTGAAGCCACCGGGCTGATTCAGCCGTCAGATAATAGGGGTGCATGATTGGAGCGGAGGTGAAAATTCCCTCACTGATGTCAAATTTCATACCATCGACATAGCGGCTATTGTCTACATGGAATCCGATTAAATGGCACAGTCTTGTCGTGAAAACTAGATGAAAGTTGGCTGCGCCTCGTTCAGTGAGCTGCAGCAATTCGATGGACTGCCGGATGAAGTCCCATAGCTTCGGATTGGGTTCACCGATTTCGCCGATGGTCTTGTCCAACAGTTCTGCCATATACAAGCATTGTGCGGTCTTGGCCACGTCGCTCATAGAGAGCAGGTATGGTGAACTGACCAGAGCGGCTTCCTTGATTTGCAGGATTTCGCGTCCGGTTCTGCTTTCGAGCACTAGGTCTACTACCGTCAGAGGTGCGTAGAGAGTCCGTTGCCCTCCTGCATGGTGCATCCGTCCGAGAGTGACTTTGCAAGTCACTTTGCCCATGCTTTCCGTATAAATGTGGACGAACTGCGTCCGGTCATTGTATGGTATCGTAGTCAGTACGACTCCAGTAGTTTTGATAGTTGAATTTGTCATTTCGAAAGCCAAAAGTAGCGTTTTTATTGTGAAACACCAAGAATTTACACAAAAAACTGACCGAAAATTGGGTAGAAAGTGAAAAATATCTATATTTGCACCCGCAATTCATTGTAAGAAGTCCGTTTTTTAAGTCCTGACTACGTGTGCAGGCAAGACCGGCCAAAGCGGTTGGCGGCGCAGGGCCGGAGCGGTTTAGAGGCTTTTGGAATGAAGAGCATAAGAAGAAAATATTAAAAAGAAAATACACAAAAGACAATGGCAAATCACAAGTCATCAAAGAAGAGAATCAGACAGACCATTACAAAAAACGAGAGCAATCGTTATTTTGGTAAGGTAGCTCGTAATGCAGTTCGCAAGTTGCGTGCCACTACTGACAAGGCAGAAGCTGCCAAACAGCTTCCCGAGGTAAGCTCAATGCTCGACAAGTTGGCCAAGAAGGGTATCATCCATGCCAACAAGGCTGCCAATCTGAAGAGCAAGTTGGCCAAGCAGGTCAACGGTCTTGCTTGATTGCTTCGTTGTCATTCCTAATCCCCACTTCGCCCTTTAGGGGTGTGGTGGGGTGAAATGTTTTTTCACGCGCGCACATACATACGTACACGTGTGCGCAATACCTTAACTTTTATTTTATGTCAGAGAATCAGAACAACTACGACGCCAGTCATATACAGGTCCTCGAGGGTCTTGAGGCTGTACGCAAGCGTCCTGCCATGTATATTGGCGACACAAGTGTGAAGGGTTTGCATCACCTCGTTAGCGAGGTGGTCGATAACTGTATTGACGAGGCGTTGGCGGGATTCTGCAACGATGTTCAGGTTACAATACTTCCCGACAATTCCATCCGGGTCGTTGACAATGGACGCGGCATTCCGGTGGATATGCATCAGAAAGAGCATCGTTCTGCCCTTGAGGTTGTTATGACTGTACTCCATGCCGGTGGTAAGTTTGACAAGAATACTTACAAGGTTTCTGGCGGTCTTCACGGTGTCGGTGTAAGTTGCGTCAATGCCCTTTCCGATAGCTTTACGGCTATAGTTCATAGGCAGGGTCATATCTATCGGCAGGACTATGCTTACGGCAAACCTCTGACCGGAGTAGAAGTTGTCGGTGATGCTGACGATACCGGCACAACCATCATCTTCCATCCTGACGCCTCTATTTTTACGGAGACTGTCTACGAGTGGGACCGTTTGGCCGAGCGTCTGCGTGACCTTAGTTATCTGAATACAGGCATCCGCCTTTCTCTGACCGACGAACGTCCGGAGGCTATGCAGCCTAACGGAGAACCGCGTTCGCAGAAGTTCTACAGCACTGAAGGCCTTAAGGAATTTGTTCAGTGGCTGGATGTGAGTCGTACACCGCTCATTCCGCATATCATACATCTTGTAACGGAAAGTGATGGAGTGCCGGTAGAGGTTGCTCTGACCTATAACACAGGCTACAGCGAGACTATCTATTCGTTTGTCAACAACATCAATACACACGAGGGCGGTACGCATCTCGATGGCTTCCGTAGCGCTTTGGGTTCTTCGCTCAAGGAATACGGCAATCGGGAGAAGATGTTCGAGAAGGCCAAGGTCGACATCAAGTCGGAGGACTTCAAGGAGGGCTTGACAGCTGTCATCAGTGTGAAGGTGGCCGAGCCACAGTTTGAAGGACAGACCAAGACGAAACTCGGCAATGTCGAAGTGCGTCCGGCCGTTACCAAAGCGGTGCGCAATGCAATGGATAATTATCTGGAGGAGCATCCTTCAGAGGCTCATACCATCATCGACAAGGTGATTTTGGCTGCACAGGCGCGTGTGGCTGCCCGCAAGGCACGTGAGAATGTGCAGAAGAACTCCAAACTGACCGGCGGAGGTCTGCCTGGCAAGTTGGCCGACTGTTCGAGCAAGAACCCGGAGGAGTGTGAGATTTTCCTTGTCGAGGGTGATTCGGCCGGCGGTACAGCCAAGACTGGCCGCAATCGTTTCTATCAGGCCATCCTTCCATTGCGAGGCAAGATTCTCAATGTCGAGAAAGTGCTCATCCACAAGATGCTGGATAGCGAGGAGATACAGAATATGTTCCGTGCTTTCCGCGTCAATCTGCGAGAGGACAAGAGCCTAGATATCGACAACCTGCGGTATCACAAGATTGTCATTATGACCGATGCCGATGTCGATGGTGCGCACATTGCAACATTGATCCTTACCCTCTTCTTCCGCTACATGCGACCGCTTATCGAACTTGGCCATGTATATATTGCCCAAGCTCCGCTCTACAAGTGCAGCATCGGTAAGGTCGAAGAATATTGTTGGGACGATGCCGAACAGCGCGCATTCTTCCAGAAGTACGGCCAGGGCAAGGAAGATAAGATTAAGGTGCAGCGTTACAAAGGTCTCGGTGAGATGAACAGCGAGCAACTTTGGGACACAACTATGGATCCCGAACATCGTCGTCTCAAGAAGGTTACCATCGAGGATGCAATTTCGGCAGACCAGACATTCTCGCTCCTAATGGGCGAAGATGTTGCCCCGCGCCGTGAGTTTATCGAGAGCAATGCGACTTATGCCAATATTGATGCATGACGATACCTGGTTATTAGGAATGTGACATTGGGCGTGCCCGCATCTGCGTTTGGAAGATTGCAGCATGCGGGTCGCTTTTATTTAACTAACAAAAAAACAGAAGGGCTATATCCGTTGAGAAAATCAATAGGTATAGTCCTTTTGTTAGCATTCGAAGAAATGCCCGTTGTAGCAGTTGATTTTGCCCGTCCCAACACGAACGTTAGTATGGGCTCACACGAACGTTCGTACAGGCCGATGCGAACGTTCGTGTAGGCCGATACGAACTATTGTCTTTTTGCATCTCTTTTCAAAGCGCTGGCTCCACTCATGGCCGGTGCTTTTTTGCATCTTTGTCCGTCTCTTTCTCTCTCGGCTTCTCCTTTTTTTACACATTCTTTTCTCCCCTTAATGGGCTGCGACAGTCGCGGGGCCTTGGGCGAATTCAGCCTCTCTTGTTTTACACTTTTGTGGCTCGATTCGCCAATTTCATACGTTTTTTTAACCTTTTTGTACATTTCCTCCCATTTTCTTTTGGTCATTCAAAAAGACTTTGTATCTTTGCTGCCGGATACAGAGGTCAGAAGTGTTTGTATATTTCGGCCCGTGTATCCAAGCCTCAGCTCACGCCGAGCCTTGCTGGCAGGCATTGTCTGCAACGAGGAGGTTGGGGTGGGAGACGAGGCACGACATAATAAAGGCGTTTACTCAACGCTCTGTTCTTGACGAACTGAAATCTTGCAAATCATCAGTATCAAAGTCTTGAACTTAGCAACGGTAGATGTCCCGGGTGTGATTATATCAATCCCGTGTGGTCGCATGCAGGCCATCATTGTCCCTTCTTTGGGGTGATGCCGCAGCTTGCTTTGCGCCGCATGTATTGGTTCTTCATATCGGCGTGGGCTCTGACGTTGTCTGTTCAACTTTGATAGGCAATGCAAGAGCCTCAGTTCGTGGAATAGACAACAGGTAGGTTCTCCACGCTTTTCTTTGTGCTCGTAAACCTTGAGAAAAATCATTGCATTTGGGGAACATGCAAGAGTGTTTAATTGACTATTGAAAGTTCCTATGTGGAAGTCAATGCAATAAGGCATTTGAAAAATTCCAATCCACATATTGCGTATAGTTTGTTAGGTCAAGACGAATTTGTCCATGCGGTATAGCATAGGAACTAGAATATGTTAGACGATGAAACATGTTACCTTATAGTACTCCCCTTTTTTAGACAGGGTTTGACATTGTTTTGCCAACCAAGAGAGCATGCGGATTATTCAGAGCGTACTCTTGTCTTGGCAAACTCCAGAGGGGCTCGA
>CAVFPF010000014.1:0-10702 GCA_963624265.1 bacterium
TTGTTTCAGTTTTGGAAACGAACAGATAAGTTATATTATTGTTTTACAATGCGTTACAATCTTTGCACATCATTACACAAATCATCTGCATGGTTACAAAGGTTGACAATGCGGAGTTACGGTTATTTTCCACTCCTGGCAGCCGAATGCGGATTTTGCGCTGTCGCTCCCGGCTTGGTTACGCGAAAACAACGGGAAATCACACCCGAAAAAACACCTCGGAAGCAGCCGGCCTATTGCAGCATCATAACACAATAAATCGGGGTGACTCCTATTCGCCGGAGCCACCCCGATTGTTTGTTGTTTTCGGGTTTAGAAGTAATAGACCAGACCGATGCGGTGCGTGCCCGTCTTATAATCCTTGAAGACCTTCTCGACGCCATCGTAGAACTTGGACGTCTTGCCCATTGGGACGGCATAGGAGTAGCTGACCTGCAGGTGGTTGAGCAGGATGGCACCGATGCCCATATCCAAACGCCAGGAATTGCTCTTGTCGATGATGGTCTCGTCGTCGTAGTCCGTGAGGTTGTCGAACGTCACGTCGTTAAGACCGAAATTAAATTGGGGACCAATCATGGCAAAAGGTACAACAACTTTCTGCACGAGCGGAAGCTTGAAATCGTAGCGGAGGTGAATCGGCACACTGACGAAACGCGATGCTTCGTCTTCCTTGCCGCCCTCAGCAGTCTCCTTCTCCAGACAGGCGGTCTCGTTGGAGTAGAGCACAGAGCCATCGACACCGAAGCCGAGTATGGGAATCGTAACCTTGGCCGTCAAGCCGGCATACCAACCGGACTCGAAGTCGAAACTCTTGACCGAAATGTTGCTCGAACCGGTCACATTGACACCGGCGGAAACACCCCACGAAATCTGCGCCATGGCCGTCGTGGAAAGCGAAAGCAAGACGATGCTTGCCATCAGGAAAAGCCTCTTCATAAGCATTTAATTTTAAAGGGTGAAAATTTTGTCATATTATGGTGATGATGTAGCGGACGGCAGGCTCAAGCACGCTGGTGAGCATATAGAAGCCCACGACCAGACCACAGGCGCCCGAGGCGCCGCTGATGCCGTTGCCCAAAGCGAACATGACCCAGACGGCCACGGAGATGGAGAGCAAGGGCATGTAGAGCGACCAGGAAAGTGAAACCATGAGCAAGCTGAGCACACTCAGTGTGCCGAGAAACTTGACGGCAGCATGCGTGCGGAGGTTGCCCGAGCCTGCGAAAAGGTAGCCGACGGCCAGGAAGACGAGAAGCAAGAAGGCCGTGCCGAGCAGGAAGGCGTAGTCGGTGGGGCGGTCGTGCACCATGACGGGCCACGAGGGTGTGGCCCACACGGCGGGGTCGGTGAGCGACTGCAGATAGGCGCTGCCGGCACTCTCTCCTACCGCCAGAAACAGGACGGCATAGACGAGCCACACGATGGTCAGCAAGCCGCTCACCGTGCTGCAGACGTTGTGTAGAGAGAAACTGCGCATGTGCATAAGCAACACGATGCAGACGAGCAGACCAGACAGGGCCAGGGGACTGACCAGCGTGAGCAAGCCCAACACGGCACCGATGCCCAGACACATGAGGGGGCAGCTGTCGGTCTGCCAGCAATGGTAGCCGGCCGCCACAATCAGCGCGAAGCCGGCTAGATAGAGACATGGCTGCCACCACTCCTGCTCGGCCACCAGACAGGCACTGCCGAGGTTGAGCATCAGCGTCATCAACACCCATCCGTGGGAGAACAATTTGATGAACGGCGTGCCCGAGGCAACGTACCGGTTGTTGTGAAGGACAACGACAAACAGCCCCGTGAGCACACCCGCCACGAGCCAATGGGCCAGCAACAGCTGCCAGCCGACTTCGCCCAGGTAGGCCTGGATGACCATGACCAGTATGTTGAGGATGATGAGTTTCACAGCCTTGCCGATTGTGTTACGCTCAGAACCGGTTCAGGTCCTGACCGATGTCGTGACGGTAATATTTCCCTTCGAAGCCGACGGTCTCGGCTCCGCGCATGGACTGCGCCAAAGCCGCATTGCGGTCGTCGCCATAAGAGGTGATGCAGATGACGCGGCCTCCGGCGGTCACCGTACGGCCTGCAGCATCGGTGGCCGTGCCCGCATGGAAGAGGATGCTCTTGCGGGCGCTCTCTTCGGGTGTGACCACGCCCTGGGTGAACAGCGGATTGTCGAGCCCCATCATGACCTTGCCCTTCTCGTAGCTGCCGGGATAGCCGCCGCTTGCCAGCACGACGGTAACGGCCGTGCGTGGGTCAATCTCGAGGGTGCGGCTGTCGAGGTTGCCCTCGGCCACGCCCTGCAGCAAGTCGAGCAAGTCGCTCTTGATGCGGGGCATGACGACCTCGGTCTCGGGGTCGCCCATACGGACGTTGTACTCGATGACCATAGGGTCGCCGGCGTGGTACTGCTGAATGTCGCGGTCCATGCGGATGAGACCCAGGAAGATGAAGCCCTTATACTTGAGTTGCTCCTCCCTCAGACCGGCGATGGTGGGACGCACGATGCGCTCTTCGACCTTCTGCATAAAGACGCCGTCGGCAAACGGAACGGGCGAGCAATTGCCCATGCCGCCGGTGTTGAGACCAGTGTCGCCCTCACCGATGCGCTTGTAGTCTTTGGCAACGGGCAGAATCTTGTAGTGGCCCTCGCCGTCGGTAAGGACGAAGACCGAGCACTCGATGCCCGACATGAACTCCTCGATGACGACGGTGGCCGAAGCTGCTCCGAACAGTCCGCCAAGCATCTCCTTGAGTTCGCGTTTGGCCTCGTCGAGCGTGGGCAGAATCAAGACGCCCTTGCCCGCAGCCAGTCCGTCGGCTTTGAGCACGTAGGGTGCCTGGAGCGACTCGAGGAAGCGGCAGGCCTCGTCGTAGTCGGCGGCCGTAAAGCTGCGATAACGGGCCGTGGGGATGCCATGGCGGCTCATGAAGCCCTTAGCAAAGTCTTTCGAACCCTCGAGCTGCGCAGCGGCCTTTGAAGGGCCGATCACGACGGGAGCGCCGGGTATCTGCGCCATGTAGTCGACGATGCCGTTCACCAGCGGGTCTTCGGGGCCGACCACAATCATGCCGACGCCCTCCTGCGCACAGAAAGCGGCTATCTTGTCGAACTCGTTGACCTTGATGTTCACATTGCGGCCATAGGCCGACGTACCGGCATTGCCGGGTGCGATAAACAATTGGCTGCACTCAGGGCTCTGAGCCAACTTCCAGGCGATAGCGCACTCCCGACCGCCACTTCCAAGCAGAAGAATTTTCATGACTGTAAATCTATGTGTTATTTTGGCGCGAAGTTAGCCGTTATTTTCCAATTACGCAAGATATGGGCGCTTTTTTGCTCGCTTTTGCACCCCACGGGCTACTTTTCGCGCAGCCGATTACTTTTCGCGCATAAAGATATTGATAGGCGTGCCCGAGAAATCCCACTTCTCGCGCATCTTGTTCTCCAGATACCGGCGGTAGGGCTCCTTGACCCACTGCGGCAGGTTGCAGAAGAACACGAAACTGGGCACCTGCGGGACGTAGATATGCTCCTCGTGGCTCTTGTCCTTGGCCACACTGGTCGTGGCCTTGAGCTGCGTGACGTATTTGATTTTCACGAACTTGCCCTTGTTGTTGGGCGGAGGATAGGCGCCGATGACCTCGAGCATATACTCGTTGAGCTCGCTGGTCTTGACAACGCGCTTGCGGTTCTCGTAGACCGCACAGGCCGTCTCGATGACGCGGTAGATGCGCTGCTTTGTGACGGCCGACGCAAAGATGATGGGAAAGTCGGTGAAGGGCGCGAAGCGGTTGCGGATGGCGTTCTCCATGCACTTGATTGACTCGGGGCTCTTGTCGGCCACAATGTCCCACTTGTTGACGCAGACCACCAGACCCTTGCGGTTCTTCTCGATCAGGGAGAAGATGTTCATGTCCTGCGCCTCGATGCCGCGGGTGGCGTCGATCATGAGGATGCAGACATCAGAATTCTCGATGGCACGTATGGAGCGGAGCACGGAGTAGTACTCGATGTCTTCCGACACCTTGCTCTTGCGGCGTATGCCGGCCGTGTCGACCAGATAGAAGGCAAAGCCGAACTTGTCGTACTTGGTGTAGATGCTGTCGCGCGTGGTGCCTGCAATGTCGGTAACGATGTGGCGCTCTTCGCCGATAAAGGCGTTGAGCAACGACGATTTGCCCGCGTTGGGCCGCCCCACAATGGCAAACTTGGGAAGGTCCTCGAGGTCTTCGGAATTGCCCTTCTTGAACCGCGAGCATATTTCGTCGAGCAGGTCGCCCGTGCCCGAGCCGTTGGCCGACGAGATGATGAACGGGTCGCCCAGGCCCAGTTTGTAGAACTCGGCAGCATAGGCGTGCTGGCTGTAGTTGTCGGCCTTGTTGGCCACGACAATGACCTCCTTGCCCGACTTGCGGAGGATGCGCGACACGCTGTCGTCAAGGTCCGTAACGCCGTTCATGATGTCGACCAGGAAGAGGATGACGTCGGCCTCCTCGATGGCTATTTCCACCTGTTTGTTGATTTCGTCTTCAAAGATATCCTCGGAGTTGACGACCCAACCCCCGGTATCGACGATTGAAAACTCACGGCCGCCCCACATGACATGACCATACTGGCGGTCGCGCGTCGTGCCGGCGGTCTCGCTTACGATTGCCGTACGGCTCTCTGTGAGCCGGTTGAAAAGGGTCGATTTGCCCACATTCGGACGACCCACGATTGCTACTAGATTTCCCATTACTATTGTTAAGTGTGTTTGGCCACCAGCCTCACAGCACGCTTTCACAAGCGCTGGGAAGAGGTATCCGATGGCGTGAATAAAAAAATATCAGTCCTGGTTGTAACCGAATGCCTTCAAGTCGCGAAGGTTGTTGCGCCAGTCTTTTTCGACCTTGACAAACGTCTTGAGCATGACCTGCTTGCCGAAGAAGGCCTCGATGTCCTTGCGCGCCAAGACGCCGAGGCGCTTGAGCATGCTGCCACCATGGCCGATGATGATGCCCTTCTGGCTGTCGCGCTCGCAGTAGATGACGGCGTCAATCTCAATCAGGCTGTCACCCTCCTTGAACCGTTCGACGCCGACCTCGCACGAATAGGGGATTTCCTTGTCGTAGAGCACGAGAATCTTCTCGCGTATGATCTCGGTGACGAAGAAACGGGCGGGCTTGTCGGTCAGCTGGTCTTTGTCGAAGTATGGCGGATTGTCGGGCAGCAAATCGCGGATTTTGCCTTGCAGGATGTCGACACCGAAGTTGTGCAACGCCGAAATGGGGATGATTTCGGCCTCGGGCAGACGCCGGTGCCAGTCTTCGACCTTAAGCACGAGCTCGTCTTGCCCGACGAGGTCCATCTTGTTGAGGACGACGATGACCTTGGGCGCTGCCGGCCCTTTGTTCTCGCTCATGCGCCGCACCGCCTGCAGAAACTGCTCGTTCTTCTCGGGCGCCTCGACCGTATCGGTCAGGTAGAGAAGGACGTCGGCGTCCTGCAAGGCACCCTGGCTGAAGGCCAACATCGACTCGTGCAACTTGGAGACGGGCTTCAGGACACCGGGTGTGTCGCTATAGACAATCTGCATGTCGTCGGTGTTGACTATGCCCATGATGCGGTGACGGGTGGTCTGCGCCTTGGCCGTGATGATGCTGAGACGTTCGCCCACGAGGAGATTCATGAGCGTAGACTTGCCGACATTCGGATTGCCGACGATATTGACGAACCCCGCCTTGTGCATAACGGTCAGATTTTGCAGTCGGCCCAGGTGAGGTAGACGGCGCCCCAGGTGAAGCCCGAACCGAAGGCGGCCAGCAAGAGGCGGTCGCCTTTCTTGAGCTTGCCTTCGAGGGCAGCCTCGTGAAGGGCAATCGGAATGGAGGCTGACGAGGTGTTGCCCACGTGGTCGATGTTGCAGATGACCTTCTCCTCAGGGGCGTTGACATGCTCGCGCACGGCGTCGATGATGCGCTTGTTGGCCTGATGGGTGCAAATCCAGTCGATGTCATCGAGGGTAAGATGCCCCTCCTCCATCACTTCGCTGACGGCGCTCGTCATGAAGTTGACGGCGTTCTTGAACACGAACTTGCCGTCCTGATAGATGTACTGCTGGCCCTTGTCGACGGCCTCGTGAGAGGGGATGTTGGCCGAACCACCACAGAAACGGACGAGATGGTCGTAGCCGGCTCCGTCGGCGTGAATCTTGGCTATCTCAACACCATAATCTTCGCTAGGCTCAATCAGGGCTGCCGATCCGCCGTCGCCGAAGAGGGCGCACGTGGTGCGGTCCTGGTAGTTGACAAACGAAGTGCACTTCTCGGCCGAGCAGACGATGATCTTGCGGTAGATGCCCGACTTGATGAACGCCTGTGCCTGCTGCAAGCAGTACAGGAATCCGGAGCAGGCCGAAAGAATGTCGTAACACATAGCCTTGCGGATGTCGAGGGCGTCGGCAATGATGCAGGCCGTAGACGGATAGGTGTAGTCGGGCGACGACGTAGCGCAGATAAGGCATTCGACCTCCTCGGGCGCAGTGCCCGTCTTCTGGAGCACATCGCGTACGGCCGGAATGGCCAGCGCGCTCGAACCGGCGTGCTCGTCCTTCAAGATGCGCCGGGTCTTAATGCCCGTGCGAGTGGTAATCCATTCGTCGCTGGTTTCGACCATCGTTGCGATTTCGTCGTTGGTAAGAACGTAGTCTGGCAGATAGTGACTCAGACCTGTGATAGCTGCCTTAATCATAACCGTATGTTGATTATGTATGTTGATAAATGATTAGGTTTAAAAGCAAAGGCGTGTCGTCACGGCACGCCTTATGGTTCGGTTTGCAAAAATGCCCGAAAACTTGCCGGCCTTATCAGAGAGCCGCCTCCTTGTCGATAGCAAGCTTTCCGCGGTAGTAACCGCACTCAGGACATACTGTGTGAGCGAGGTGCCAGCCACCGCAGTTGGGACATACTACAATAGCCGGAACAACGGCCTTGTCGTGCGTACGGCGCTTGGCGGTACGCGTGTTTGACTGTCTTCTTTTAGGATGTGCCATTTGTTTTTATTTTTATTAATTAATCCTTCGTTGTGTAAGCCCCCCGCCGTGACGCAAGCCGCTTGCAGCGCTGCGCGGGGCGAAGAAAGGGTCACTCCCCGTCGTCGGTCTTCAGCGCCTTGAGCGCATCCCAGGGGGAGCCGGCGGAATCTTCCATATCGGCTGCGTCGTCGGCCTCGGAAAACTCCAGACTCTCAGCATCGACCGACAGGTGTTCGCCCAGCTTCTTGGACATTCCCTTGTTGCACAACCCGAACGGATGCACGTGCTTGATAGGGATGGCCAACTCGATAAACTCGTAGAGGAACCAACTGACGTTGATCAGACCCTGCTCTTCGGGCACGATAACGATGTCGTCGCCATCGTCCTTGAACTCCTTGCCGAACTTGACAATCAAGTGGCCGGTCGTCTTGATGGGCTGGTCCATATCCTCGAGGCAACGGTCGCAGGGAACCACTACCTTGCCGACAAGCTCGAAGTTCAGTTCCGACTGGTTGGGTCGCTTGTCTATCCGGATTGTGACGTCGACGTCACCCTTCTGGATATCGACATCCTCAAGCAGGGCAAAGAAGCCGTTGTCAAGGTGATATTCAACCTGACTCTTGCCAATTTCCATTGTCTTGAGCTGGATGTTGTACTGGTCGAACTTACCCATAGTCTGCCTGGCCTCTGCTTTTGAGTTAATCGGTCGCAAAGGTAGACATTATTTTCCAATGTTGATGCTTTTGGAACGGCAAAAAAAGCAAAATAGGCAAAAAAAGAACCTTTTTGCCCAATAAAGGTGCTTTTTTGAACGGAAAAGTGTTGATAAGTCTATATTTCGATGCGGAATGTAGTGCCCTGCCCGAGGGTGCTCGACTTGACGTAGATGCGGCCGTGGTGATATTCTTCGATGATTCGCTTGGCCAAGGTCAGGCCCAGTCCCCAGCCGCGGCTCTTGGTGGTGTGGCCTGCCGAGAAAATGGTCTTCCAGCGGTTTTTGGCAATACCCTTTCCGTTGTCGGTCACTTCAATCACGATGCGGTCTTCCTGTCGGGCAGCGATGTGGATTTGCTCTTTGGGCTTATCTTGCGCATCGACGGCGTTTTTGCACAGGTTCTCGATGACCCACGAGAAGAGCGGAACGGAAACCTGCGCCTCAAGCGGTTGGTCGGGCAGGGTATAGGTGATGGAGATGTTCTGCGACACGCGTTTCTGCATGTAGTCGGCCACGTTCCCGATGACGGGGCGCAGGTCTTTCTGCTCGAGCACGGGGTCTGAACCAATCTTGGAGAAGCGGTCGGCCACGGTGCAAAGGCGTGAGACGTCTTTGTTGATTTCCTGCCCGATGTTGCGGATGTCGTCCCGGTCGTCGGCCTTGAGCAGTTCCACCCAGCCCATCAGCGACTGGATCGGGGTGCCAAGTTGGTGGGCAGTTTCTTTGGAAAGACCCACCCAGACGCGGTTCTGCTCTGACTGCTTGCGGCTGAGCAACATATAGTAGAAGAGCAGCAGCAGGACCACGACGGCCATGAGCTGCACATACGGATAGTAGTGCAGGCGCTGCAGGAGGATGGAATCGTCGTAGTAAAGACGCTGCTTCCAGTCGTCGGTAATGCTGATTTCGAAGAAGTTGCCCTTGTCGCCAAGCTGCGGAATGAGGTGCTGCAGATAGGCAATGGTGTCGCTGTCGGCCGGCTCCTGGCCAATGCGTCCCAGCAAAGGCATCACGATGTTCTTGTAGCCAAGGACGGTGTTGTCGGAATCGGTGTAGAAGACGGGGATGGTGGTGTTGCCGCGTATCACCTCCCACTGCATGGACATGTCGGCATCGTTGTCGGCCAGGATGAGCTGCTGGTAGGCATCGGCCCACAGCTCCATTTTCTCGGTCTCCTCTCTGCCCAGCGAAGACACCAGCTCGTTGGAAAAATAGAGGAACAGGGCTATCAGCAATACGGCCAAGGAGAGGAAGGCCCACTGGAGTGTATTCTTGAAACGATGGTTCATGTCTGTGTTTTTGTATGTAAAAACGGAACAAAAGGCTTTTTATTGTCTTTTGTTCCGCTATCGTATCAGAATTCGCTCTGCGCTATCGCGTCAGAATATGTTTCGCTATCGTATCAGAATATCCGATACGAAATCCGGGCGTTCAACACGGGGAAGACCTTCATGGCCGAAGCCACGTCCATGTAACGGCCCACCTTGCCGTAGATGTCTTCCACATCCCTGGTCAGATTGGTGCCATCGTGCGTGTAGACGTCGGGCGCACCACCCCAAAACATCACGCCGGCATCGACCGAAACGGCAAAGCGGTCCTGATAGCCGAAGTCGTTCTTGAAGCCAAGCCCGACATACGGCTTGAACTTGTTGACTTTCATCTTGGCCGACACGGTGCAGTCTTCGTCGGGGTACATCCGATAGGTATCGCCCTTGACATAGGGCGTGCCGTCGGCAGCCACACCATCGTGCTTGTACTTGCCCAAGGGAACGTACATATCGCCGTAATTATACAGTTTTTCGATGTAATCAGGCGAAAGATACGCCCCTATTCCGGTTTCGCTGAGTGCCTGAGTGCGGAGATTGTTGTAGTAGGCCACGGAGACCAGTGTAACCATGTCTTTCGTCCCGTTGACGGCTTCCCCTATCTTTTCATGGCCGTAGTAGACGCCTGCCGTGACATACCAGTGGTCGTTGTCGGGGATGGGAAAGACATCGAAAAGCAGACTGGCGTTGTACATAGTCGGCTTCAACTCCATCACGACTTTGTCGTCGACGCGAAAGCCCGTAAAACGTTCCAGCTTCTCTGACATCTCGGAGAATTTGTCTATCTTCTGACCCGTAGTCTGGTCATACTCCGGGTCGCCGACTTCGACACGGAAGACGGAACTGATTTCTTCCCTCGGAAAGAACGAAAAGCCTGCTCGCATTTGCACCACTTTGCATATAGGCGTGGCAACATCGACGCCAATACCCGTGGTTCCGGCCGAAACCGCCACATCCAAATGCCTGAATGAGGTCTTGCCGGCCGACTCTGCCTGCACGTGCGTCATTCCGATTCCCAAACTGCCCAATAGAAATAGGCAAAGTGTCTTTTTTTCCATAAGTAAGATTAAAAGGGTGTTGTTTATACCTATTATTAATAAGTCAACGACCGACAACCATCCGTTTTCTGCCGTCTATCAGACAGATTCTGCCTTTTGCCAACGTGCCCGACAACTTCTGCCCACTAAGAGAATAGACTTCACCAACCGCAGTTGTCTGCTCTTCCTCCAGCGTGTGTATTCCGCTCGGTCCGTCGTCTCCTCCAGTTTCGCCTCCGGTTTCACCACCAGTTTCTCCACTGGTTTCGCCTCCGGTTTCACCACCGGTTTCACCACCAGTTTCACCACCAGTTTCACCACCGGTTTCACCACCAGTTTCACTACCGGTTTCTCCGCCAGTTTCTCCACCGGTTTCTCCACCAGTTTCACTACCAGTTTCTCCACCGGTTTCTCCACCGGTTTCTCCACCGGTTTCTCCACCAGTGTCTCCGCCAGTTTCACCACCGGTTTCTCCACCAGTGTCTCCACCGGTTTCTCCGCCAGTTTCTCCACCAGTTTCTCCGCCAGTTTCTCCGCCAGTTTCTCCACCAGTTTCTCCACCAGTGTCAGACTTGCTGTCTTCTTCCGGAGAGCCGTAGAAGT
>CAVFPF010000015.1:0-2474 GCA_963624265.1 bacterium
ATGAACAAGATAGAAATAATCGGTGCCGGAAACAGCCAGAACATTCCCTTCGAGGGCGTAGCCGTGTCGCTGCCCAAAGCCGACGGCGGCGCAGACCCCGTGTTTGACGAGGCCATGTACGAAGCCGGAAACCTGCCCATCATCGCCTCGCGCGACAGGGTGCTCTTCCCGTCCATGACCATCACCCTCGCCGTGGGCCGCAAGAAGTCGGTGCGCGTGGTGCGCGACGCCGAGAAGCACCACCACTATGTGGGCATCCTGCTGCAGCACGATCCTTCGGTCGAGAACCCCGAGGAAGACGACCTCTGCTCGGTGGGCTGCGTGGCCGAGGTCATCAAGTGCTTCGAGGTGCAGGACGGCGCCTACAACGTCATCCTGCAGGGCAAGCGCCTCTTCCTGCTGAACGAACTGACCTCCGCCGACCCCTACCTCGTCGGCCAGACCGAACTGATTGACGAAGTGCCCCTCAGCGACAACCAGCAGGCAAACGCCCTCATCAGCAACATACGCGAGGACCTCGACGCTTTCACGAGCCTCAAGGACTGCACCCTGCCGCCCGACATCGTCTTCGTGCTGCAGAACGTCAAGAACGACAACAACTATCTGGTCAACTTCCTCGCTTCGGTGTTCCCGGTGAATGTGCAGCGCAGGCAGGAGATGCTCGAGTATGAAAACGTCTACGACCGCGCCGTCGTACTGGCCAACATCATCAACCGCGAACTGCAGTTCTGCCAAATACGCAGCAACATACACGAACGCACGCAGGCCAACATCACCGAGCAGCAGCGCCAGGCTTATCTGCACAGCCAGATACACACACTGCAGGAGGCCCTCGGCGAGACACAGCACGAAGACGTGGACAAGCTGCGCAAGCTGGCCAAGACAAAACGCTGGTCGAAGAAGGTGCAGGAGGTCTTCGACAAAGAAATCACCAAACTGGAGCGCCTCAACGACCAAAGCCCCGACTATGCCGTGCAGTACAACTACCTGCAGACCATGGTCGACCTGCCCTGGGGCAAACTCACCCGCGACAACCTCGACCTGAAGCGTGCGCGCCGTGTGCTCGACCAAGACCACTACGGCCTCGACAAGGTCAAGGAACGCATACTCGAACATCTGGCCGTGCTCAAGATGCGCGGCGACATGAAGTCGCCCATCCTCTGCCTCTACGGCCCTCCGGGTGTGGGCAAGACCTCGCTCGGCAGAAGCATCGCCCGCGCCCTCGACCGCGAGTATGTGCGGGTGTCGCTGGGCGGCCTGCACGACGAGGCCGAGATACGCGGACACCGAAAGACCTACGTCGGTGCCATGATGGGCCGCATCATGAGCGGTCTGCTCAAGGCCAAGAGCGACAACCCCGTCTTCGTGCTCGACGAAATCGACAAGCTCGCCAACGACTTCCGCGGCGACCCCTCGGCAGCCCTGCTCGAGGTGCTCGACCCGGAACAGAACTCGGCCTTCCACGACAACTATCTCGACATCGACTACGACCTCTCGAAGGTCTTCTTCATCGCTACGGCCAACGACCTCGGCACTATCGCCGCCCCGCTGCGCGACCGCATGGAGATCATCGACCTGTCGGGCTACATCGTCGAGGAGAAAGTCGAAATCGGCGAGCGCCATCTCCTGCCCAAACAGAAGGCCGAACACGGCTTGACCGACGTTAAGCTGACCCTGCCGCGCACGGTCATGGAGGCCATTATAGACAGGTACACGCGCGAGAGCGGTGTCCGTCTCCTCGACAAGATGCTCGCCAAGATGATGCGCAAGGTGGCCTGGAAGGTGGCCAACGGCGAAACACTCCCCAAGCGGCTGCGCGTCGAGGACCTGAAGGAATACTTGGGCGCACCCGTCTACGACCCCGAAAAGTATGAGGGCAACCGCTACGCCGGCGTGGTGACGGGCCTGGCATGGACTTCGGTGGGAGGCACCATACTCATGGTCGAATCGTCGCTCTGCAAGGGTAAGGGCGACAAGCTCACCCTGACCGGCAACCTGGGCGACGTGATGAAAGAATCGGCCACGCTGGCCCTGCAATGGGTGCGCGCCAACGCCGACTATCTCGACATCCCCGAGGAGGTCTTCAACAACTACGCCGTCCACATCCACTGCCCCGAGGGCGCCATACCAAAAGACGGACCTTCGGCGGGCATCACGATGGTGACGTCGCTCGCCTCGACCTTCACCCAACGCAAGGTGCGGGCGGGAATTGCCATGACGGGCGAGATAACCCTGCGCGGCCGCGTCATCCCAATAGGCGGCGTCAAGGAGAAGATTCTCGCCGCCAAGCGGGCAGGCATCACCGACCTCGTGCTCTGCGAGGACAACCGCAAGGATGTCGAGGAAATCAAACCGGAGTACCGCACCGGACTCACCTTCCACTACGTCACCGACGTGCGCGAGGTGCTCGACTACGCGCTGCTCCCCGAAAAGGTGGAACATCCACGCAAACTCTACTGACCCCTCTACTCCGG
>CAVFPF010000016.1:0-3002 GCA_963624265.1 bacterium
CCTCACTCTCCTCGACGCGCTGCTGCACGGGAAATAAGGAACGGTATCACAAGAGGATACTGACAACTGGAAACAAACAGGTTAATAAAACCAACCTGATACATTCAAGTTGATATATTCAAGTTGACACATTCAAGTTGATACATACAAAAAAAAGGCACTTCATTGAGAAGTGCCTTTTTCGTTTTCATGTTCAGGCTGCCTGCCTGTCACTTGAACAGATGCGGGATGAACTCATTCAGTCCGCGGCGCCAGGTGAGCCACTCGTGGTCGGTGCCCGTGCTCTCGTAGTAGTGGGCGTTGATGCCCATGGCATTGAGGTCATCCACCTGCTTGCGTGTGTTGAACATCTTGTCCATACCCTCCGTGCCGCTCATCATGAAGAAGTAGTGCAGCTTTCGGTTGAGTTCGTCCGGACGTGTGAAGAT
The DNA here is from genome assembly GCA_963624265.1 of bacterium. Classification (GTDB taxonomy): domain Bacteria; phylum Bacteroidota; class Bacteroidia; order Bacteroidales; family UBA3663; genus Liminaster. The sequence goes on from CAVFPF010000016.1 coordinate 429, forward strand.
GCCGTCGAAGGCAGTCTTGAGGTCGACGCCGAAGATGGCGCCGCTGAAGGTGCCCAGGTAAGAGAACTTGTCGAGGTTGTTCATCACCACGTCAAACGTCTGGTGGCCGCCCCACGACAGTCCTGCCATAGCGCGGTGGTCGCGGTCCGTCAGCGTGCGGAAATTGGCGTCGATGTAGGGGATCAGGTCGTTGAGCAGCACGGCATAGAACGAGTTGCCGTAGGCGTTGCGGTCGCCGCCACGGAACGATGCCTTGATGTCGCCGCTCTCCATCACCACAATCATCGGCACGGCGTCGCCCTTGTTGATGGCGTTGTCCATGATGTGCTGCATGTGGCCCTGTTTGCTCCAACCCGTCTCGTCCTCGCCCATTCCGTGCTGCAGGTAGAGCACTGGGTAGCGTTTCTTGCGGTTGGCCTTCAGGTCATATTCTGCCGGCGTGTAGACCATGGCATGGCGCCACGTCTGCTGTTCGTTGCTGTAGTAGTAGAGGCTGCGCACCTGACCGGCGGGCACACCCTGCTGTGGGCGGTAGTAGTCGCCTTCCGGACCTTCGGGCACTTCTATGCCGCCCGACTGGCGGCTGCAGCCGAAGAAAGTCTCCGTAGCCGGGTCGATGAAGTTGACGCCGCCTATGTTCATAAAGTAGTAGTGGAAGCCCACCACGAGCGGGTCCGTCACGGCAGTCCAACCGCCCTCGCCGTCGCTCTGCATGTCATATTTCTTGCCGCAGATGTCGAGCACCACACCGGGGGCATCGGGCGCTTTCACATAGAAATAGCCGCGGCGCTCCTTGTCGATCTTCGGGAACTGGTTGCCCGGCACGGTCGTCTCGGCGATGAAGGCGTCGGCAGGCACTTCCATCTTTCTGATGTTCGTCTCCATCTTGGGGCGCTTGGGCGTATAGCCGAGGAATCGTGCCACAGCCTCGCCGTAGCGGCAACCCAGTTCGCGGTAACCGGCTGCATCGAAGTGCAGTTTGTCGGGGCCGTTGGTGCAGCCGTCCGACGAGATTACCTGCGACGTGTGCAGCGTCCGGGGCAGTTCGTCGATCTGCTTCTTGCAGCCAATGCACACGCCCTCGCCGCCTGCCTGCACGATATTGCCCGCATAGAGCGGCACGTCCTCGGGCTTGAGGTTGAGGTCGCCGCACAGGTTGTCATACACCTGCTGCACCATACCTGCCCACTTCGGGTCGCCCGTATTGGTCTCGCCCTGGTGCATCAGTATGCCCTTGATCACGCCGTCCTTCTGTGCTTTTTTTGCCAAAGTCACCAGGCGCTCATAGGGGTTGTTGTCGTAAGCCTCGAGTATGCCCTTCATCCACTGCGGCGCCGTCTTCGCATAGCTCTCGATGCTGTCGGGCAGGAATCCCTTGATGTCGATGCCGCCGATAGCCACGTGGATTACGCCGATTTTGATATTCTCGGGCAAAGAGCTGACGAGCGTTCTTCCGAACCAGTCGGCAGGCGTCAGTCCCGTATTGGGGCGGCACAGCGGAGCCGATGCCTCGCACCACTCTCCCATCTTTCGTCCCTGCTCGGGGAAGTCGACGGCGGGCATCAGCAGGAACCGCGGTCCCGGGCTCTTCATGTCCTGGGCTTCAGGCCTTGCAGCCCCTTCCATATTCGACTGGCCGAAGCACAGGAAGATATAGAAATTCGGGTCCGGTTTCTGGGCGCTGGCCACCATTGCCGCCAAGCCCAGCCAGAGTGTCATAATAAGGTGTTTCATCGCTTTATGTTTTTAAGTTATTGATTTGAGTAATGTAAGACTTGCGTCAACTTTCTTTGGGAAATTTTCCTTCGTCCGATTTGTCAAATTCGCGGTTCATTCGATTTATTATCCAGGTAATTTGCGAAAATGCGTGCGGCACATTCCACTTTGGCGGCACAGGGTCGCGAGCGGTAGTATTCGGCAGTCCTTTCCGAAGCCACATAGCTTGAGGCTGCCTTGTCGTGACCGTTCAGGCCGAGAATTTCCGCGCAGATGAGCGAGCCGTTCTGTTCCTTCGATTGGGCCAGCAGCTCCTGCACCACCTTGTAGCAATTCGACTTTCCCTCGCGGTCATTGCCTTCCGTCTGTCCGCAGTCCAGGCCGACCAGGATGACGATGCCCGACACGGCGCCGCACATCATCCTCATGCGTCCGACCCCGCCGCCGAATCCGGCTGCGATTCTCTTGGCCATAACATCGTCCAGTCCGTACAGGTCGGCGAAGGCAGCCACCACGCTCTGGCAGCAGCCATACCCCTGCATAAAGTAGTCGACTGCCTTGTCGACACGCATTTCCAGCTCCTTTCTCATACTTCTGTCGGTTTTCTCTGTTCGGTCATTCCGTGTAGATACACATCATCGACGGGCGCAAAGATACGTTTTTTCTTCTAATCACTACGTTTTACGAACAAAAAACAAGAAAATTAAGCGCAAAAATCTCTGAAAGTCCGTAAAATCATTTTGCGGTTTGCATTTTATTTTGTACCTTTGCGCCGCAAAATCGAGGCAGCTGAAGATTCATAAGTAGTTAGTAGGTGATTGCAGATTTGCAGCTTGGAAGAGCTGGAAACTCCATCAA
>CAVFPF010000017.1:0-18786 GCA_963624265.1 bacterium
AATGGAATGCTCTCACAGTGAAAGTGCCTGCACATGCTCCTTGGGCTCCAAACGGCTATGCACGCTTGATGGAAAAGCTGAAGGATGCTGAGGATGTCAGTAGCAAGGCTGCCAAGACAATCACTCAGTCTGAAATCAAGTCAGCTGCCACTGCGCTCAACATGGTCATCAACACCATGCGACCGGGTAACCTGGCTGAGCCGGAAGACTTGACTGAGTTGCAGAACTTGCTCACTGACACGAAGGAAATCCGCAACAAGAACACCCAGGTGCGCGAGGCAATCGACTATGCCGACATGGTCGTAGGTTACGTCAATGGAGGTAGCGGCACGAAAGACATGATTGCCAAAGCTCTCGACCAACTCAAGACTGCGCGCAAAACCCTCGGAAATTGGAATGGGAAATGAGCGCCAGGGTTGAGGGTCACTTCAGCCCTCTGGCCTGCAGGTACCGTTCGGCTTCGATGGCCGCTTTAGCACCTGAGGCGGCAGCTATGATGCCCTGCCGGTAGACGGGATCGGCCACATCGCCGGCGGCATAGACGCCCTCCACGCTGGTGGCTGTCGATGTGCCGGCGGTCTTGATGAACCCTTGGCTGTCGGTCTCAAGCTGGCCGCTGAAGAGCTCGGTGTTGGGGCGGTGGCCGATGGCGAGGAAGAAGCCGTCGATGGCGATGTCAAACGACTCCTCCTGTGGCTGTCCCTTATAGCGGACCAGATGTGCGCCCTCGACACCGTTGTCGCCGAAGAGACCCTGCGTGTTGGTGTTGTACAGTATTTCGATATTTTCCCTCTCTTCCACGCGCTGACGCATAATCTCGGTAGCGCGGAGATAGGGTTTGCGCACTATCATGTAGACCTTGCGGGCCAATCCGGACAGATACATGGCCTCCTCGCAAGCCGTGTCGCCGCCTCCTACTACAGCCACCGTCTTCTTGCGATAGAAGAAGCCGTCGCAGGTGGCGCACGCCGACACTCCCATGCCGGCATACTTCCGTTCGTCATCGAGTCCGAGGTATTTGGCACTTGCCCCAGTGGCGATGATGACCGTATCGGCCTCGATGGCATTGCCGCGGTCGTCCTCAAGACGGAAGGGGCGAGTCGAGAAGTCGGCCTTGACGATGCTGCCGTCGCGGACATCTGCCCCGAACCGTACGGCCTGTTCGCGCATGCTGTCCATCAGCTGGTTGGCATCGATGCCCTGTGCGAATCCGGGGTAGTTTTCTATCACGGTCGTAGTGGTCAGCTGTCCGCCGGGCAGAAGTCCGCAGTAGAGCACGGGCGAGAGTCCGGACCGTCCGCCGTAAATGGCGGCTGTGTAGCCAGCCGGTCCGCTGCCGATGATGAGTGTCTTGACTTTTTCCATACGTCAGAAGCGGAAATAGAGTTCGCCCCAAAGTTCATTGTAGTGGACATCGCCGCGGCCGCGGTTAGAGCGGTTGTCATTCCAGTTGTACTGCACCTGCAGTTTGAGGTTCTTGTGCAGCTGTATCTCTGGGATGATGGAGTAGATGTTGGTCGATTGTCCCCATTCCTTTCCGAGACGGTAGACGTCGTATTTGGCCGAGACGCGCAGCCAATTGTTGATGGGCATGCCACCCAGCACATACCAGGCATCGGCATTTCCCTTGCCGTGGTTAGACTGTCCGTGACCCCATTCGGCACGTGCTGACCAGCCGTTGTTTTCGTATTTGGCCCCGAAGGCGTAGCGGTTGCGGTCGTAGTTGGTGCCATTGTCGGCAATGAAGTTGCCGTGCCATCCGAAGAATCCGACATAGAGGTTCTTGATAGGCTGCACTTGTAGGGTGCCGATGACATCCTTCTTGCCGTCCTTGTCCTTGCTGTTGATGCCCTGGCCGTTCCATAGTCCCACTTGATAGTGAATCAGGTTGTGATTGTCCTTGCCTACGGGCAGGAGGTCGCCCTGTATCTGGATGCCTTGGTCACGTCCGCCGTTGCTGCTGGTAGCATCGCCTACGTAGTCGCCCATACCTGCCAGTTTCTTCGTGAACTGTGAGTAGTCGCCCGTTGAGATGTCCCAGGGGTTCATGGGATTCTCGAAGCCGAAAGCCCGTTTGAACTGACCGACCTTGACCTTGAAGAAGCTATACTTTTGCCATTCGAGAAACACGTCCTTCATGTGAAAGTTGCTGTTGCAGAGTTCGACCTGAACCCTGTACTTGAAGTCACCGAAGATGGTGCCGTCCACGTAGGCGCGGATGAGCCGGTGCGACAGACCGTCACCACCATGTGAGTTGTCTTTGTCAGAGTAGGCATATTTGCCGATGTAGTAACCTCCGAATTTAGGCGTAGAGGCATACTTGGTGACGGTGCGGCCATACTCGGGAGCAGTCTCCGTCTCAGCCGGTGCAGCACCTATGGCAGGCATTATGGTCAGAGCCGTTGCTGCCAAACAGAAAAGCAATTTCATTGTTAGTCGAAAGAGATATAAATATGAGAAAAGAGAGGGGACGAAATCCCCTCTCAGTATGTTGTCCGTACAAGCCGTTATCCGAAGATGAACGGCAGTTTGAGCCAGAAGTAACCGATTACGAGTCCCAGCACACCGACAGCGATGCCGACCTTCATCATGTCGCTCTGCTTGATGAAGCCCGTGGAGTGGGCGATGGCGTTAGGAGGTGTGGAGATGGGGAGAATCATAGAGACAGAAGCCGCAATGGCCACATAGAGCAGCATTTGTACGGCTCCGCCTTCCGACAGCGGTGCGACACCGGGGTCGGAAGGGTGCATCATGGCACCGGCCACGACACCCAGCACCGGCACAAGCAACGAGGCTGCTGCCGAGTGGCTGATGAAGTTCGAGAATCCGAAGCAGACCAATGCGGCGAGAACCATAACCAGGGCGGGCGAGAACTCGCTGAACGGGATGGCACCGATGAGCACCTTGTCAAGGCCCGTCTCAGAGAGACATACGCCGAGGGCGAAACCGCCGGCCACCATCCAAAGGACGGCCCAGTTGATTTCCTCCAGGTCTTTCTTCGTAATTACTCCGCTCACGGCAAATACGGCGACAGGGAAGAGTGCGACGATATAGCAGTTCAGACCGAGACTGAACACATCGGCGAAGCACCAAAGGAAAATCGTGACGGCAAAAGTGCTGATGACAATCCAGGCCTTGTAGGTCCAATGAAATTCGCCATCGATGACCAGGTGAATCTCCTTCTGCTGGAATGGGAAGAGTAAACGCAGTATCATCCATCCGCAGAAGAGCAGGATGAGGACAAACGGAATGATTTTGAGCATCCATTCGCCGAAGCCGATGCCTATGCCAAGCTGCTCGTCCAGGTATCCGAGCACGATGGTGTTAGGTGGCGTGCCGATAGGGGTGGCAATACCGCCGATGTTGGCGCCGAGCGGGATAGCCAGAGCCAGAGCTGCACGGTCCTTCGACCCTTCGGGCATAGCCCTTAGCACAGGGGTGAGGAAGGCCAGCATCATGGCTGCTGTAGCCGTATTGGAAACAAAGGCAGAGAAGGTGGCCGTGACCAGAATGAAGCCCAACAGCACCATCGACGGCTTGCTGCCGAAGGGGATGAGCAACTTCTTGGCCAAAATCACATCCAGTCCGGTCTTTGTCAAGGCAATGGCCAGGATGAAACCTCCGATGAAAAGCAGGATAGTCGGGTTGGCGAAGCAGGCCATAATCGACTTATAGCTTACAAACTTGGCACCCTCGACATCCATGAGCGGAGTGAGACTGTAGTTGGATACCGTAAACAGCATCACGACGATGATCAGTGTAGAGGTACACCATGAGGGGATAGCCTCGGTAAGCCACGTAATGGCGGCGAAGACGAAAATCGCGATGACGCGTTGCTGGACGGGGTTGAGACCCTCGATGCCGAAAACTTCAGTCGGAAGCAATGCAATGACTATCGAAATGACGGCAGCAATCAGAGCTTTGATATAGCCTGACATTTTGAAGCGTTTTTTTAGCTTCTCCTTGTGGTACGAATCGACAAGGTTATTGCCCTTAAAATTGGTAAACATGAAAAAGGTATAAAAATAGTGTGTGTGTTGGTGTTAAATTTCCACGCAAAGGTAGCGCATTTCTCAATAGCTTGGTTTTTGCGAGTGTATATTTTTCCATTATTGTCCAATCACGTCGTTGCAACGTAAACTCGACTTCACAATAATTGGATTTTTATGAGTTTTTATATCCTTTTGCCAATGGCAGGTTGCGAATGCGAAACCGTAAAATTTTGACACGACATTTGTATGGTAGACCAATATTCGCTATATTTGCAAAAAAATAGAGTTTTCATCTGAAGTCTGTAGTTTTTGGCATAGAAGAAGCGTTTATAGGGCAGAGACGGTTCTAAAAAACAATATAACAATGGAAATGACAGAACAACAATTTGAAAAACTTGTCAAGGAAAACAAAGACACCATTTACACGGTGTGCTATATGTTCTCCAACGACGCAGACGAGGTGGCCGACCTCTTTCAGGAGACGCTTGTCAACCTATGGAAAGGCTGCTCAAGAATGGAGGAGTCGAATGTGAAAGGGTGGGTCTACCGCGTGTGCCTCAACACCTGCATCTCGCAAGAACGCAAAAAGCAGAGGCATCAGCACGAGCCCTTGACGATGGATATCTCGCCCTTCGACGAGAACGATGCACAACTCAAGCAGGTGGGGATGCTACACGAGCGTATCGGTCACCTGCAACTCTTTGACCGCGCCATCGTACTGCTTTGGCTCGAGGATCTCAGCTACGACGAAATCGGTCAGATACTCGGCATCTCGTCCAAGAATGTGTCTGTTCGGTTGGTCCGCATCAAAGAACAACTCAAAAAAATGTCAAACGATTAACTACAACTACTATTATGAATACTCTGAACAATGTCAATACGATAGAAGAACTGGAGCAGATGCGCCAGGATTTCGGCAACTTCAAGACTCTCTTGAAGAAACAACAGATAGTCAGTGAGAAAATGATGCGCCGCGCTATGCAGAAAGACTACGCCAAGGAACGCAAAGGCGTGTGGACGACAGTCATCCTCGTGCTCTTGTTCTATCCGTTATTCAGCGTCATGGTGTTCTGTACGGACATATTCCCGATGTGGTTCTTTATCTTCACAATTGCCTTCACTCTGGTTTGTATCGGTGCGACGGTCTACACGACACGGCGTTATGTGTCGGACAATCTGATGACGGGCAATGTCGTCACTGTAGCAGAACATTTGGCCAACTACAAGCGCTTTAACAACCGCTGGCTCATCTATTTCGGTATCCCCGTCCTGGTGCTGTGGCTCGGGTTGTTCTTCTACTTCGTCGGACAGAATGCCGGTGACTTTGCCCGCGGCATGATTGTCGGTGGTATCATAGGTGGTGTCATAGGCGGCATCTGCGGTGTCCGCTACTATCTCGACTCGATGCACCGCGTCAATGGTATTCTGGCTCAGATAGAGGAACTGAAGGCATAATTCACCAGGTGCGGAAAGTTTCCAACAAAAATGCCGTCGGGCAGTCAAATTAATGAAGACTGCCCGACGGCACTTGTCGGTTGTATCAGCGCGCAGCACTATAGGTTCAGACTTATGTGCGGCGTCTGTGAGTTGCGATGTGTCAGATGCCCAAACTCTTGCAAATCTGTTCCAGTTTGACATCGGCTGCAGCGCTGGCCTTGTCGTAGTCCTTGCCATCGAAAGGCGCAGGAACTTCGCAGTAGAACTTAATCTTCGGTTCGGTGCCCGAAGGACGGACGCTCACCTTGATGCCGCTGGCCGTAAAGTACTGGAGCACATTGCTGGTGGCAGGCATAACGAGGTCGGTCTCGTTGCCCTTGTCGTCGGTCTGCTTGAGTGTCTTGAAGTCTTTGCGGATGACGACCTTCTCGCCTGCCAATTCTGTAGGCGGGTTCTTGCGGAAGTTCTCCATCATAGCCTTGATCTCGTCGGCCCCGCTCTTGCCCGGCTTGACTACGCTGACAGCCTTCTCCTTCTGGAAGCCGTACTCGCGGTAGATAGACAGAAGCAGGTCGTAGAGCGTCATGCCGTTGTCCTTGGCCCATGCTGCAATCTCGCATAGCAAGCAGATAGAGGCCGGTGAATCTTTGTCGCGCACCTTGTCAAAGGGCAGGAAGCCGAAGCTCTCTTCGCCACCACCGATGTACTTCTTCTTGCCTTCGTTGACGCGGATGCGGTAGGCAATCCACTTGAAGCCCGTATACTCGTCGGTGATTTCGATGTTGTTCTTGTGCGCGATTTTGGCTATCAGTTCGGAGGTCACGATGGTCTTGACGATAAACTCGTTGCCGGTCAGTTGGCCGAGCTTTTTCTTGTTGGTGATGATGTACCAATAGAGCATCATGGCCGTTTGGTTGCCGTTGAGGATCATCCACTCGCCCTTGTCGTTGCGGCAGACCACAGCCAGACGGTCGGCATCGGGGTCAGAGGCCAATACGAGGTCGGCGTTGAGACGGGTGCCCAGCTTCATGCCGAGGGTCATAGCCTCACTGTTCTCGGGGTTGGGGGAAACGACGGTCGGGAAGTTGCCATCGACGGTCATCTGCTCACGTACCACATTGATGTCCTGGAAGCCCCAACTACGCAGGGCGGCAGGGATGATGACGCGGCCTGTGCCGTGCAGTGGAGAATAGACGATCTTGAGGTTCTTCTGGCGCAGGATGACATCCTGGTCTACCATAGCTTCCTTGATGGCGCGGAGGTAGTCGATATCCATCTCGCCGCCGATGATTTGGATAAGGTCGTAGTTGGGCGTAAACTTGACCTGGTCAACCGTGACTTTGTTCACCTCTTCGATGATGCCCGTATCGTGTGGGCTCAGTACCTGGGCACCATCCTCCCAGTAGGCTTTGTAGCCGTTGTACTCCTTGGGGTTGTGTGAGGCCGTGACATTGACGCCGGCCTGGGCCTTGAGCTGACGGATGGCGAACGATATCTCAGGCGTGGGGCGGAGGCTCTCAAAGAGATAGACCTTGATGCCGTTGGCGCTGAAGATAGCGGCTACCGTCTCGGCAAACATACGGCCGTTGTTTCGGCAGTCGTGGCCGACCACTACGGCAGGCTGGATGTTGGGGAATGCTTTGTTGATATAGTTGGCAAAGCCCTGTGTGGCCATACCTACGATGTATTTGTTCATGCGGTTTGTGCCTGCACCCATAATGCCGCGCAGACCGCCTGTGCCGAATTCGAGATTCTGATAGAAGGCATCGACAAGGGCTGTCTTGTCATCTGCCTCAAGCATGGCCTTGACCTCTGCTTTGGTCTCTTCGTCGAAACCGTCACCTAACCAAGCCTGGGCTTTGGCAGTGCACTCTTTGATAAGTTGTTCGTCCATTATTCTTGATTTTTAAGAGTTTGATAGAGATTACTGATTTTTCCTCGCGCAAAGATAACGAACTTTTTGCAAATGCCGCAACAATCTGTCCGAAAAAAGCGAAAAGATGCTGCGAAACATATTGCCGTCACCTATTGCGGCCATTTGGACATCTGGTCAAGATGGCTTGCTGGGGTCTGTCAGAAGCGGGGATAGCAGAACTTGTCGTTGTCGGAGGTGAAATGCAGGCCAGGTAGGGTGAAGCCTTTTTCCAGCGGGCAACAGTAGGTGTTGAGTTTGTGATAGTCCGTACCGTCGAGCGCATAGTAGCGGATGGTATCGCTGGTGATGACCGAAGCCGTCCAGTCGATGAGATTGCCGATAATCATCAGGCTCTCTTCTTTCGGCTTGTAGCTGTCGATGCCCGTCCGGACGAGCCGGTAGTCGGGTGTCAGTACATACACGTAGTGGTTGGTGTCGACGGCAAGACCGCGCAGCTGCCGTGCGGTCGGTTCGAGGATGAAGACATGTGCCAGCGTGATGCTGTCGGGAACATCAAACTCGTGTACGAACGGACGTCCGGCACAACGTTTCAATTGGAACAGACGGTGGTTGGCGTCCAACAAGAGATATCCTTCATCGTAGGGCTTCTTGACTATCGGATTGCCCGACGCATCCAGGACAGGGAACTGGAATCCTTTTTCCTTGAGGGCCTTGGTGAAGCGTTGGCTCTTCTCCGGTTTAATCTGGTTGGTCTCCATCTTGACAAACTCGATGCCGTTGTCGGTGAAACGGAACACATCGTCGGGCATCTCGAGGTCCACACGTTTTGGCAGGCTCTCGAGCAGTTGGTAGAGCTTTACGTTGTTGGCGTTGATGTCACGAGGGCTGATGCGCATGTTGATGTTCGTCTGACGTATCTGATGGGGCGTGACGGCATGGCCCAATACGGTGTCGGGCATGCGTCCTTGTGACACCAGCACGCTCGTGAAGAAAAGGGGCAGGAGAGAGTCGCCTTCGGTCTCTGTATAAGTTTTGCCTGTCAGTGCACCCGTGATGCGCACGCCCTCACCGTCGGGATGCTCTTTGACGATGAAGTCATTGGCCAAAGAACTGTAGAGCGTGAATTTGGCATGTGTGGACGAGGCGGTAACCAGATTGACCAGCCAAGGCAGTTGCCATAGCAGTAGGAAAGCCACGATAAGCGACAGAATGGTTTTAGCCAAAGTATTGAGCATATTGTTTCTCTATAAGGGTGTTAAACGTTACTCCTTGCCTTCCTTAAACCGAGCGATGCTAATCCAGCTGAGAGGCAGCAGGGCGATGGTGAAGAGAGACAACCATGGCAGGAACCCGTTGTATGAGGTCGGGATGCTGCACACAAAATAAATCCTTACCACCAGTAGTGCGACAATCAAGTTGAACACGCGTCCGCGCCAGGTCGGTTCGAGGATAATCCATGCTCCCAGCAAGTAGGCGGCGAGACCGGCCAAATACCAAGGGAGAGCCGTCAGCAGGATGCGGCTCCAGAGTTCGACGACCAGGAGCTGATCGAGGTAAACCCACAAGAGCAGCACGTTCAGCAGAGTGCAGACCACCAGGGCGATGAGCCCAAAGGCCAGCATCTGTGTGACGACACGGAGATGCGGCACCGGAAGATGGAGAGTGAGCTTGAGACACTTGTGATACATCTCAGGCACAAACTGCACGATGGCCAGCAGAGTGCCGGCTATTAAGGGGACAAACTGTAGCGTGTTGATGAAAGTTGCATCGCGCGTTATGATGACGAACCAGACATGGTCGATGCCCTTCCGCGCTATGAGACCATGTAGAAACAGCAGGCAGTACCCGACGACGCCCAATGTCGCAATGAGCATCAGCAGCAGATACCAGCGTGTCTTGATCCATTCTTTGTAATACATATAAAGGGAGAGTTAGTGGTGCATGTTAATATTTGCCGGTAAGGCCGATGAAGGCATCTTCCAGATTCAGCGTCTCGACGGTCATATTGTCGTCGAATGGAACGCCATCGGCCAAAAGGCGGTGCTCTACCTCTTTTTGCGGCAAGAACGAGTAGACCTCAAAGGTGCTGACGGTGACCGACGGGTGGAAGAGCTCGCTGTCGCTGAATCCAGGGCTGTAGCCGATGGGCACCGTGCAGGTGTACCGGCGCAGTTTGTCGAGCAAGTCCTGCATCGGCTGTTGGATGAGGATGTGCCCATAGTCCATGATGATGCAGTCGTCGATGAGACGTTCCATATCCTGGATGATATGGCTGGTCAGGAAGACGGTCTTGCCTTCGGCCTTGACAAACTCCCGCAAGTAGTCGACAAACAGTCGGCGATAGCCGGGGTCCAGCCCGATGGAGAAGTCATCGAGTACCAACAGGTCGGGGTTCTGGGCCAGGATAAGACCCAATGCGACCTGACTGCGCTGACCGCACGACATGCGCGATATCATCTGCTTGGGTGCGACCTTCAGTTTGGACATCAATTCGTAGTAGGCATCCTTCCGCCACTGACCGGGATAGAACTGAGCGTAGAACTTCTCGATTTGCTCGATGTTCATAAACTGATACTGCACATGTCCCTCGATGAGCAGTCCAATCTGCCGGCGCAGTGCGGGAGACATGGTCTGGATGTCCTGACCGAATATCTTGCACACACCGGAGCGGGGCTTGAGATAGCCCGACAGGATGTTGATGGTTGTGGTCTTGCCGGTGCCGTTCTTCCCCAGCAAGCCCAGAATACGGCCCTTTGGCACCTCAAAACTGAGGTCCTCATAGATTTTGCGCTTGCCGTAGTAGTGGGTGAGGTGTTGGCACGAAATGACGGAATCCATTATACTTTGTCTGTTTTATGAAATAGTTGGTCTTAGTGTGTCTGTGCTTTTCATTCCTCAACGGGGACAACCTCATAGGCTGTGGTCTCGATGTGGTAGAACGAGAGATACTCCTTGCCCTCGGCCTCCTTGCGCTTGGCTATCTCGGCGCGGTAGGCTTCGATCTTCTCGTCGATGGTGTTGCCCTGTTCGCGGCGGGCCTTGCTTTCAGTGGCACACCCCGTGGCCGTAGATACTTGCTCGTTGTTTTCGACCGAGGGTTCGCCGAACTGAGATTCGGCTACGGCTTGGGCCTGCTGCTCGGCTACGGCCTCCTCATAGCGCTGTTTCCAGTTTTGGAGATAGGCCTCGTCCATACGGGTCTCACGCACATAACCGGTCACACGCACTACATTCTTTACGCAGTCCTTGCTGAAGGCGCCCAAGGCGGCAGCTTCGCAACGGAGTATATTTTCGTCGTTGCTGCCCATCAGAAATATCTTGGTAGCTCCGTGACGGCAGGTATGGGTGCAGACGCCTTCGACGGTAACCAACTGGTCGGTGAGACTGTCGGATTTCTCGAGTACCTGGTCCACGCTGAGGGCTGCAGGTTCTTCAGCCTTACTGTTGTTTTTGTTGCCTCCACAAGAGGTGAGGGTCAATGCTGCTGCGAGCACTGCAAAAAGCATCTTTTTCATAATGTCTGTCTTTTATTTTATTATTGTTATTTTTTTCTAAATCCTTAGTTCTTAAACATCAGAACGAGCATCCTATACGCAGTTCGTACGACTGCCGGTGGGTGTTGTCCCAATTGTACGTCGTCTCCCATCCCTTTTGCCAGTTGGCGTCCAGGGTGACATACAGCCGCAGGCGGTTGGCGAGGAGTTTCTGTCCGTATCCGACGGAGAGCCCCGCTTGTCCCTGTCGGCAGGTCATGTAGTCGGCGCGTTTGTCCAACAGGTCTTGCCAGGTGGTGAGGTTGGAGGTTTGCAAGGTGCTGCCCCCTGAGTAGATGCCGTCGTTGGCACGTTCTCCGTCACCGTCGCTGTATCCGCCACGGAGCGTCAGTTCCCAATCGTGGACATCGTGCGCCCAATGCCGTGTTCCCTCTATCCGGATGGTCTCTGCGTGCAGGTCCTGCCGACGGTAGTTCGGGTAGTAGCTGGCTATCAGCTTCCGGCTGTCATATTGCGCGGTGGCCTTCAGTTGCCAGCGGTCCAGGTCGAGACAGTAGGAGAGAGAGGCCGAGACCTTCTCACGCCGACTGGTCTGTAGTTTGCCGTGGTAGCTATATTCCTTGATGCCGTTGCCTTGATTGGTGTATTGGAAGAGGTTGCGGTCGTTAGCCATTCGGTAGCCTTGCAGCTGGAGGGAGATGGAGTGACGCCCGTAGTCCAGTTGCGAGCGGGCGCTCCAGTTGAGACCCTCGTTTTCCATAAAGACGGGCGTGTAGAGCGACTGCTTGCCGTAGAGCCCAGAAGCCCAGTCCAGATGTCCGTCACTGTACCAGGTGAGTCCGCCGTCCGTCTTCATATTCAGTTGCAAGCCGAAGCCGTAGCTGCTCTCCACCCAGGGGCGTGACTGGTTCTCCTCGATCAGTCCGTTTGACGTGCTGTATTCGGTGACACCGAAGGCTGCACCATAGTCGATGAGGGAGAAATACTGCCGGTCGGTAGTGCCGAAGGTCTTGAAGTCGAGTTCCTCGACGATGCGGCGGTAGTAGAGGTCTGCGCCGACACTCCACACATCGTTGACCCGCCAAAGCAATCCCGCAGTGACGTTGAGATTAAGCAGTTTGTTTTGATGACGGAGGTCCTTTTGCTTGACGTAGTTGGCTGCGGTGAGGTTCATCCTTGCGCCTAAGGTGACCTTGTCGAGACTGCCGCTCAATCCACCGGAGAGGAAATAGCGCTCGAGTTTCTTTGTCCCCGCATTCTCGCCCACTTCGACGATGTCGAAGGGACGGACGTCGGGGTCAATCCAGGCGGAGCCGCTCATATTGTGGCCCGTGAAGTTGGCATAGGCCATTCGGCCGTCCATGACCCAGTGTGTGCCGATACGGCAGACCGATGCAGCCTGTGCTCCCCACATGAAGTCGTCGTCCGAACTGCTATAGTCCACCCATGCGCCATTGCCCTTGCGGGCAAAGGTCTCGGCATAGCTGACCTGCCCTGCACTGTCGGGCAACAGGCAGAGAACAGCTGCATTGGAGCTGGTCAGGTAGGGGCTAATCGCGAAGAGCAGATTGATAGCGCTCGAAGAAATCATTGTTTGAATTGTTTGTGTCTTGATAGATGATGACGGCTCCGTTGCGGACCGAAGCCTCGGCATTGATGCCGGCGGGGTCGCAGACCACTACGTTTGCTGCTCCGTCAGGCGTGGACGGCAGGCCGTAGACAATCTTCCCGGCATTGCCTTCGATGGCCAGTGTGGCCTTCGTGTCGACGATGCGGTGTAGCGTATAGCCGCACTGGTTGGTCAGATAGGCAGCTCCGGCATCGACGGCATCGGTGAGTCGCTTGCGGTTTTGTGATGAGGTCGTAGTGAAGACCTCGATGGCATCTACAATCCACTCTGTCGGTATCTTCAGACAAGCATAGATAGGCGAGCTCTTCCCTTCGCTGTACCAGATGTTGCCGTTGTCGGCGGCAAAGGCCATCGGGGTGATGCTGTCAGGGATATTGAAGATGAAGAACGCCGGAGCAGACGTACTCAGAGGCCATGCTGTGCCTTGTCCGTAGAAAGCCGCCTTGAGATAGTGGCTTTGAGGGATGAGGGTCGACGGCACGGGGTAGTAGCTCGTGTTGGTGAACGTCAGCGGGTCGTAGTTGCAGTAGTATTCGCCCTTAGAGAGGTCGATGGAATTGCTGTAGGTTTTGGTGTGGTCGATGGCGCCGTCGATAGCGATGGTCAGTTGCTCGTTGCTCTGCAGCGTGATGGAGTCCTGGAAGTACCAGATGGCTTGTATGGCGGGGATAAAGCCTTCGTTGGCATAGGTCAGAACACCCTGTTTGTAGTTGCCGTTGTTGCCATGGGCATTGTAGGGAGCAGCCATGCCCAGACAGAGATGCCGCATCGTGACTGGCGTCTGTCCGTTGTTGTAGATAGTGCAGTACTGGTCGAAGCGGTAGGTGCCCGAACCGTCGTCCTTGCGACATCCGCCGTTGTAGAGTTCCTTGATGACGAGACTGCCCTTGCGCGACGACGAGAGTGTAAACTCCAGCGGGTCGATGCCGTTTTTGCACGAGTCTGCCGAGATGCAAATCTCATTCGAACTCAGGTTCAGCAGATACGATACGCCGTTTTCGTCCGTGTATGATGCCGATGCCGAGATGCTGTACACCCCGGCTGGAATACTGAAGTTCGCGATGCCGTCTGCCCCGGTGCTTGCATTCCACACATTGCCGGAGGTGGAGGTGATAAAGACACTCACATCGGAGATGTGGCTGCCCGTGATAGGATTGGACAAGGTCACGGGCACCTCGAAGGTCTCGTAGTCAAGACTTTCGTCGATGCATGCTGGCAGGGTAAGTAGCGTCAGCAATGCGCAAAGGAGAAAACCGTTCTTGTTCAATGTCTCAGAGTTTTAGTTTCAGTGTCATACCGTAGTAGAAAGACGGGATTTTGCCGCTCTCGTAGAGCGAGGTGTTCCGGTCTGTCGCCGATGAGTGGTATAGAGAAGTATTGTTCCAGAAGTTGGTGGCATAGAACGACACGGCGACGTGCTTGCCGATTTCTTTGGTGACGTTGAGGTTGGTCGAGAAATAGGGCGAAATCCGGTCTTTGGTGAAAAAATAGCCGGTAGAACTTATCCGTATCAGTTTCGCCAAGTCGTTGTAGAGATTTACATCCGTTTCCTTGAGTGCAGTGAGTTCGTCGGCCGACGGATAGCGGACCAGTTCGTCTGGATTGGCCCAGGTCGAGTAGTACTCCGGAAGGACGGCCGAATAGTAGCCCATATAGCCGTCGAGCCGTCGGTCGTTGATGCGCTGCGACGCTTCGAGGAACGTACATTCGAAGCGCAGGGAGACAATCAGACTGATGACGGGGATGTGTGTGGTGGCCGTGACGTTGGTGTTGAGCGTGGTTTTGTAGCTGCCGGTGGCTACGTTGTTGCCCGTATAGTATCCGATATATCCGTAGGGTTGGCCGTCCGACTGCTTTTGTGTCAATACCGTATAGGCCATGAGGGTGCGTTCGTTGCCACGATAGTGATAGAGGTTGCCGTCAACGCGGATTTGGGTGTTGAGGGTGCGGATTTTGGCAAAGTCGATGACCCACTCCAGACCCTTGCGGACGACCGTCGAACCGTTAATCCACTTTGTGTTGGACGACAGGCGGTGTACCGTCTCGCTGGGGAGGACGGACTGCTGCGTGGGGTCGGCGAGGCTGGTGGCCGTCACTTTCCCGGTTTGCCCGTCGACGGTGTAGGTGTATTGGTTGGCATTGGCCAGCGGGGCTGTGTATTCATAGCTGAATGGCGTGTAGACGGTCGAAGACACATACGGGTTGTGCGTTGCATTGCGGAAACAGGTCACGCTGATGCGTGTGCCCTTGACGAGCGCTTCGAGTCCGACCTCGTGCTGCAAGCTATACTGCCACTTTAGGTTCGGGTTGTAGAGTGCCCGTGTCGGATTGGTGTAGTAGGCATAGACGGCCTGGCCGAGCGCATCGGTGCCCGACGCGAACGTCTGCCAGTCGGCATAGGTTGTGGCCGGATAGAGCACCTGCATGGACGGCAGCTTGACGGCCTTGCCGAAGCCTGCAGTCAGAATCAGACTCTCGAATGTGCGTTTCTTGCTGCCGAAGACATTCCACCGTACGGTGCCGCGGGGAGAGAGACTGCTTGCCGTCCCGTATTCCGACTCGCCGATATGGGTGAGGTCTTCGCGCAGGCCGAGCACGACCTGCAGGTTGCCGCCGTTGCGGAACGGCATTCGCATGCGGTCCTCCACATACAGTCCGATGTTGTGTATAAAGGGGAGGGTGTCGTAACGGGCCTCGCGCCAATGCTCCGTAGCGAGGGTCAGATCCTGATAGTGAAGGCCCTTGCCATTGTTGCCCGACAGGGTGTAGTCGGCACCGGCTTTCACATAGTTGGACATGAATTTCCAGTCCTGTGACCATTTGGCCTTGATGTGGAGTCCGGCATCAATAGGTTTGCTGTCGGTGATGGCGAGGTTATACCAATAGCCCGTCGGCCCCATGACAATCGTGTTGCCGTCGGCGATGTGGTAGCCTTGTTCGGTTGTGTGGACGTATGGTTGGGCGGAGGCGCTGTTGCAGTTGGTGTTGACTTTCTGCCGCTTGTCCTGCATACTCGCGTCAGCACGCAGTTCGATCTCAGACAGCCAGGCGCGGTCGGGTTGCCAGTCCATGCGGATTTGGCCACGGAGGGCATAGTCCCTCTTCTTGGTGTAGGTGTCGCTGAAGGCATCCGGGTCTGCCTTGCTGTTCTGCCCACCCACGTTGCCCTTGAGGTCCACGCACAGCAGGAGGGGTGCGTCCTGCTCCTGCGCCAATCGGCGGGAGTAGCGGAGTGTCAACCCGTTGCGTGTATAGCTCGTATAGGGAGAGGAGAGGTCCTTGTAGCTGCGCGCCCACTCGTAGTTGGCATTCAGAATGCCGTTCTCGCTATTGCGGCCCAGGTCAAAGCCCTTGCCGATAGAGACGAGCTTGGTATGCGGTTTAACTGTAGCATCGACAGTCAGTGGTGTCTTGCCCCGACGGGTCCTTACCTTGACGATACCGTTGGAGAGGTCGCCGTGTTCCACGCTGGCAATGCCAGTGACAATCTCGATGCTCTCGATGTCGCTGGTGGAAAGGGTGCGGGTCGAGGCGCCGTTCGTCTCGCTCATCTCGGCGTTGTTGCCGATGCGCATGCCGTCGACCTCGATAGCCGACCCGAAAGCCGGATTGCCCTTTTCCGTGTTGCTCCCGCTGCGTAGGGCGAGACGCTCGTCGTTCATCAGGCTGAGGTCGCCCTGGCTCTTGCCGCCCGGCAGCAGTGCCATCACATCGCTGACGTTGACAATCTGGTTGTGGTCCATGGCCGTCCGGTCGATGTGGTAGTCGGTCGAAGCCTCCAGTTCCGCCCTTTCGGCCGATATGGTGACTTCCTCCAGCTTGAGGCTCGCCTTCTTGAGCTGGACTACGATGCCCGTTGTGTCTTTGCGCAAATTGAGGACGAGCTGTTGGGACGCATAGCCGAAATAGCGGATTTCGAGCGAGACCTTTCCTCCGGGTAGACGACCCAAAGAGAAGGCACCGTCGGTGTCGACCGTCGTTCCTTGACGCGACTCCAAGTGCAGGACAGTGGCAAAGTCCAGTGGCTCGCCTGTGTCGGCATCCACCACTCTGCCAGAAACAAGATATGGCTGCGCAGACAATATTGCCTGTGCAGCCATCCATATCGATATGCAGAGTAGCAGTGCTCTCTTCATAGTAGTGTGACGTCTATTGTTGTTTTACTTTCTCCAAATGATACGGCCGTTCAGTATCTGCAGTCCAGTGCCATTGTTGTGGCGTCCGTAGAGGTCGTAGGCAGTAGCATTTACACTTTGAGCAGCCTGGATGTCCTGGATGCCGCTAGCGTCGGAGTCAAGGGCATAACTGGTGAGACCATTGCCGATTGTGCAGTTGTCGTTGATGACGACGGTTGTCTTGAGTGTTTCGTCCTTAGTGTCCTTTTCAGTATGCATGCCGCGGAGGTTGCCGGTGGTTGTGGCATCAGAACTTGAAATTTCGGCCATATTGGCACAGGCATCGAGGGTGATAGTGCAGTTGCGATTTCCTGGAGCGGCGCCAAAAATGCCGGCCACATACGATGTGCCCGATACAGTGCCGTTGTTCGTGCAGTTGCTGATCAAGAAGTCCTTCTGGTCGGCTTTCATTGCATAGGCGATGATGCCGCCCGTATATTTGGCTCCAGTAATGGTTCCGTTGTTGGTACAATTGGAAATCTTGAGGTCATTGTTGACATTGGCGATGATGCCGGCTGTGTACTGCTTATTGCCGGTCACGGTTCCGTAGTTCTTACAGTTGCTTATCTCTCCGCTGTAATTGCCTGCAATGCCTGCTCCGCCTGTGCCGTTCTTGGTCGAGGTGTTGCCGAAATTGGTGCAGTTGTCGATGAGGTATTTGTTGGTTGTATTTTTGACGGTCTGTGTCATGCCCAAGATGCCGGCGGCATAGGTCTGGGCGTAGATAGTGCCGTAGTTTTGGCAGTTCCGGATAGTGCCTTTGGCTCCGTACAGGTATCCGCAGATGCCTCCTGCTGCTGTACCCGCGTCAGTGATGTCGGCATAGTTTGTGCAATTTTCGATGGTACCCTGACACATGCTGGCAATAGCGCCTGCGTACCAGAAACTGTTGATGTGGTTGGCTGCACCCATGACTACGTTGCGCACGATGCCTTTGTCGGTAATGGCAGCGAAGAGACCATTGAACTTGCCGTCGTTGTTGTTTTCGCAGTTGTTGTGATAGATGCCTGTGATGGAGTGGTCTTGACCATCAAACGTGCCGCTGAATCCGTATTTGACAGAGGAGAGGCTGACGATGCCCAACTTGCCGATAGCGGGGAGCTGTACGGGATTGGCCTCAGAACCGCCGAAGTCAATGTCGTTTAGCATCACGAAATATTCGCCTGCACCCGTGTTTGTTTCGCTGATGTTCTTGGCCAAGGCTTGGAAGTCGGCGGCATCACAGATCTTGTAGGGATTGGTCTCCGTGCCTGCTCCTGCCAGTTGCCAGGCATTCTGCGGAGTGTGGTAGCCGTCCATTTTGTAAGTGACAGACACGGGCATACTGCCGTAGGAGAACGTAGCGCTCAGTTGCATGCCTCCTTTGATGGTGTCGTATGAGACGGTTATGGTGCCGGTCACGGCTTTGGTCTGTCCATCAGCACCTGTGGCCTCGGTCGTGAACTTCTGGTCGGTGCAGGTGATGGTCTTGGCATCCGTGTCCATTGAGCAGCTGATGTTGTCGATGACGAACGAAGGGAGCGTCATATTTGCGGCTGCATAGTACAGTGAGGGTAGCTTAGCCTTGGCATAACAGGTCTGGGCATTGAAACCGGACAAGTCAAACACCACGGTGTCTTTGGGTGTGGTGGTCGTAGTCTGACTCTCCATCCCGGGGACGAAGAACGTGCTGGTTCCGACGAAGTTCGCTTCCTCAGCGGTAGCGGACATCGCAGCAGAAGCCGCAAACAATAGCGTAAAAATTTTCTTCATTTGATTTGTATTTAGAGTTTGTGTTTTGACAACGCGAACATCGGCCAACAGGAGGCCCGACTTTCGAAGCGCAAAGATACAGACTATATTTTGATCGGGAAATACCTATATTTTGGTATATTTCTTCACGCTTGTTTAAATTTGTTCGCGCGCACGTGTGAAACAGAAGCCCGCACGACTAACTCTTTACTTAGCTTACATTACGGCTTGGGGACAAAGCCCCCAAGCCGAATCGGTCAGCGATTGGCGTACATCGACTCGTAGTACTTTTCGTACTCGCCCGAGGTGATGTTGTCCATCCAGGCCTGGTTTTCCAGATACCACTTGACCGTCTTCTCGATACCCTCCTCAAACTGCAGCGAAGGTTCCCAGCCCAGTTCGCGCTGGAGTTTGGTCGAGTCGATGGCGTAGCGAGCGTCGTGGCCCAAGC
>CAVFPF010000018.1:0-66741 GCA_963624265.1 bacterium
AAAGGTGTGCATACTCGTGCACCAGGGTCTCGCTCTTCGCAATCCTCGGGTCGAAGTATATCTTTCCGCCAACGGTGAAACCATAAGCCTCTCCGTCTTTCGTGCGGAAGAAACGAATACCCATGTGGCTGTGGTCAAAGGCGTCAAAATCAGCACCGCTGCCGTGAAAAACACGGTGTTTGCGGATTTTTTCGTCATTTGCTATTGCATTTTCAGCATCTTTGCGTATCTTTGCAGCGTCAGTTTCACTAATGACAATCGTTTCGGACGTGCTATGCGAGGACCTTGTGTCAACCGTAACATTAGTGGCTGACCTTTTTTTCGCCCACATGGTGATGTTTTCCATATCCTCCACATCGAAACGTCCTTCTCTTTCAACGACAATCACTATGCCATTACTCAAATCTTTTTCATAGCGCACACTTTCTGCGCCATTTGACGCAACTGTCCCCTTGCTAACCCTATCTGGACAAACCATAATGTATGGCAGCAATGCAATGTCCTCGTCGCGCAGAGGAATGCTATATCCATCATTCGCAGTTCCATTCAGCCCGTGTCTGTTTTTTGCATGCTTTATTTCGTTAGCATTGATTGTGTGGCTTTTGATTGCGTGCCCGATTGCACGCTCTGCAAGGTTGTTCGCTCTTTGGGATATTTCTAATTTAGAACTTTTCTGCTTTGCATTTCCTCGCAGAACATCGAGTATAAAATTAGATGCTTTACGCAACCCATTCAGTGACGCCTGCAATTTCGCCTTTCCGTTCGCCTCGTCCAGGACGCGTTGACCCTCCTCGCTGCCAATGACATCGAGTCCGCTCTTCTGCATCATTTCGGCCAAAGCATCGCGCAGCACGGCCTCCTCCTTCGTGACGGGTTCTGCGCCTTCCGA
The DNA here is from genome assembly GCA_963624265.1 of bacterium. GTDB lineage: Bacteria > Bacteroidota > Bacteroidia > Bacteroidales > UBA3663 > Liminaster. The sequence goes on from CAVFPF010000018.1 coordinate 890, forward strand.
CTTCTGCTGGCGGGGAGTGCGGTCAGCAGAAACTCTGTTTCCTTCTTGCAGTCCGCTCTCCGTTGCTTCTTCCGACGTTGCATTCTCTGCTGCTTTGTGGGAGATTCCTGCCTTTTCTTCATTTTTTCCACCATTTTCTTGCACGGAATCAGAATTGGTAATATCTTTGCCCGCAGAAATAGTCTCACTCAAATCCGGAATTGGCGTCGTGTTCTCACGATTAGCGTCGGTGAGAGAGAGACCTTTCTTTTTCCACATTGTTACCGCAGCAAGTTCTTTGCGTTTATCCCGTTTCTCCTCGACAAAGACCGTAGTGCCGTCTTCGTAAGTTTTTGAGTAGACGATGTTTACATCATTGCGCTTCCCTTCATCAACGGTAATCTCGTCATAATTCTCTACAACATCGGGAATACGTTCGAAATCTTCATCTGTGATAGGTATCTGACCCCGGTTCTCTTCTTCCTTGCGGATTCGCTCTGCTTCGGCCTTCTTTCGCTCTGCGCCCACTCCGGCGATCTGCCGCCAGTGCTCCAGGACGACCTTGATTTGTGCCTGCACTTGAAATAATAAATTATTAATCATAACCAATTATTTTTTGATTGATTCGGGTGCAAATCTAAATAATTATTTTGGCGCGGGTTGTTTAAGTGTTGCAGAAGCAACTGAATTCGGATAACAAAAGACACTAGACCAGGACAATACGAGAATAGACGGTCCTTCTATATAAGTCGCACCTATGGAAACGAAGTCGGGGAATGACAAATCAGTCTGATACTTGCAAAAAGTATCAACCTGATTTGTGCGGTAAAGAACGGAAAAGCCAACGCCGGAGGCAGAGCACGCCTGGCTATACTAGCCCCGACTCGCGCCCTAACCAGGAGGGCAAATCCCTTCCTACAATGGCATAGAAAATCACGGCTACTGCTTATGGAGACAATGCTCCGGACGGGCAAAGAAGACAATAGTTCGTATCGGCCTACACGAACGTTAGTATCGGCCTACACGAACGTTAGTATCGGCCTACGCGAACGTTCGTATCGAGCCACACGAACGTTAGTATCAAGCGGAACAAATAGTTGTCTTTTGCTCAGCAGAATAGATTGGATGAAGAGACCTGAAACCGAGAGTTATTTCACTAAAAAAGAGGTGTATAGATCTAAAAGAATCCCCGAAGGCCAGCTAAGCCAGACTTCGGGGAGAAATTGCTTTGTTTTGCAAGCGGCATATAGTCAGCTATGTCTTAGATCCGGACTCCGGCGCTGACGCCCATGCCGCCGAACCAGGAAGACAGTCCGTCAAGACTGACTTGCAGGCCCATATATCTTACAGTTTTTTCTCAAGAGCCTTTCCGCCGGAGCGCTGGAAGGCAGTGAGGCCGTACTGCTGCAGCGAGGCCAAAGCGTATTCGACAAGCCGAGCCTGAATCTCCTCGTATTCCTCCCACACCTTGGTGCGGCTGAAGGCATACAGCTGGACCGGAATGCCTTCGCACCCGGCATTGAGCTGGCGCACCATATGGGTCATGCTGGTGTTGAAGTCCGGACTTTGACTGATATACTGCTGCATCTGCCGGCGGAAAACCTCGAGGTTGGTGACCTGACCGGCACGCGCCTTCTCGGGAAGTATGCCTTCCTGACGGCACTGTTCGACCTCCGAAGCGGTCAGAAAGCGCACCGAGTACATATCGACATTGACCGTGCGCGTGATGCGGCGGCCATTGCCCTCCTGCATACCCTTCCAGTTCTGAAAAGTGTCGGAAAGCAGCGTGCAGGGCGGCACGGTCAGAATGGTATTGTCCCAGTTCTGCACTTTGACCGTGGTCAGCGTTATCTCTGTCACCACGCCGTCGACATTGCGCGACGGCATACAGATCCAGTCGCCCACCGAGACCATATTGTTGAAGAGCAACTGCACACCGGCCACAAGGCCCTTGATGAGGTCCTGAAACACCAGCATCATGACACCGGCCATGACACCCAGTCCGGATATCAGATAGGCCGGCGATTTGTCGATCAACACGCTCACCGCCAGGATGACAGCAATGACGGAAAGAAATATCTGAATGGTCTGCACCAGGCCCTTGAGCGACTTCAGGCGCGTCCAGTCACGGCCTTTCTCCCGATTGGAAACCAGCAAAGCCTGAAACAGCGCATCGGCCATGATGCAGAGAAACCTCGTGATGCAGACGATGAGATAGATTCCGGCCAGACGGCTCACCACGACGGCGAGCGTGCCCCGGGTGACCAGCGGCAGAGCAAACAGCAGGACGATGGAGGGGATAATATCGCCAAAGGCCCGAATGACTTTGTCACTCAAGATGACGTCGTCCACCCCTGTCTTGGTACTGCTGGCCAACCGATGCAAGGCCGGCGTGAAGATACGTCGGAAGAAGTAATCGAAAAGATATGCAGCCAGGAATATACCGGCCACTATGGCCAAACGCCAGTACCAGGCCAGGGCAGCGTCAGCATCGCCCAGGTTGTGTTCCATCCAGTTTATCAACGTCTTCATCGGCTATGTCTCCTATATCTGACGGCAACAATATCAAAGACTTCCCTTGGCTTTCTTGAGTTCGAGCAGGAACTTCTCGGCACGGGTCAAGTCGTCGGGCGTATCTATGCCGACGGTCTCGATGTCGACCACCCGCACGGTGATGTGCATGCCATTCTCCAGCCAACGCAACTGCTCCAGGCTCTCGGCCTTCTCGAGCGGCGTCTGCTCCATGGCCGTAATCCTGGCCAGGGCATCCGGACGGTAGGCATACAACCCGATATGTTTGTAGAAGACGTGACGCTGCAGCCATTCGCTTTGGTCCACACCACGCAGATAAGGGATGACGGAACGGCTGAAATAGAGCGCCTGGCTGCGCGAGCCAAGGACTACCTTCGGACTGTTGGGGTTGGTCAATGCGGCCAGTCCGTCTTCGGGATGGAAGGGCTTGACCAGCGTGGCTATCTCGGTATGGGCATCCATAAAGCAGTCTTTGACCGCCTGTATCTGGCGGGCGTCGATAAACGGCTCGTCGCCCTGCACGTTGATGATTACGTCATACTCGATGCCAAGTGCCTCACGCACCTTGCAGTAAGCCTCCTGCACCCGGTCGGTGCCGCTCTTGTGGTCGGTCGAGGTCATTACGACACGGCCCTTGAAACCCTCGACGGCATCATAGATGCGGGCATCGTCGGTGGCTACGACGGCCATATCCACCAGTGGGGCCACCTTTTCGTACACTCTCTGAATGACCGGTTTGCCACCCAATATGGCCAATGGCTTACCCGGAAAACGTGTGCTCGCATAGCGGGCCGGAATAATCGCTATTACTTTCATATCTGTTGCTTTGGTATTTTGTCTGTTACTAACTTTGTCTGTATTAAGAATCCTTTTTCCCCATAGAGGCCGTTGCCATTTGGACTCCCTACACGTTGCGCACTTCCTCTACGCCCTTGACCTGCTCGATGATGCGCATGGCCTCGGAGAGCTCGAAGGCCGACGGCACCTGCACCTTGACCTGGGTCGTGACGATATAGTCTTCGGTGACGGTGTGCAGCGAGTCGATGCTGAGATGGAGTTCGTTGCTGATGACGTTGACCAAATCGAGCAGCAGCGAGTTGCGGTCGACACTGTTGATGACGATATGGGTCGGATAAGTGCGGTTGGGCAACACGGGCAACAACACGTTGACTATCGAATCACCCTCTTTGACCGACAGCTGGATGGCCTCGGGGCAGTTGCGCTTGTGGACGATGATGCTGCCATCGGGGCGCTTGAAGCCGGAGATTTCGTCGCCGGGCAGCGGATTGCACTTGTCGCAGAGACAATAGGGGAAGCTCTCGGCGGTAATGCCGCTCTTGCCCAACATGACGTTGACGGCACGGCGGGCCTTGTAGGTGCAGACATGGTTGAGCCAGTCGGGTTCGGGCGAAGTCAGGTCGTCGGTGCCGACCTCCACACGGTCGCCGCGCTTGAGGACGGTGAAGATGCTGCAGAGCTTGCCGTTGATTCTGGCGAACTTGGCGTGATTGCCCACATTGGTGTGTATCTCATAGGCCATGTCGAGCACGGTCGACTCTTTGGGCAGCACGATGCTGTTGCCCTTGGGCGTGAAGACGATGATGTCGTCGTTGTAGAACGAACTGACCACGCTCTCCATAAAGCCGCCGTCGGCACCTGACTGGGCGATGTCTTTGAGCACGCCCTTGAACTTGAGCACCCACTTGTCGATTGATTCCGTGCGGTCTATCACGCAACCCTGCTGCGAGTTGCGGCGCATCGACTCGGTGGCGATATGTATCTCGGCCCAACCGCCCATGTGCGTCATCACCTGCACGTGAATGGCCTGATAGCCGTTTTCCTTGGGCTGGTCGATGTAGTTGATCATCGAGTAGGGACGCTCTTTGTACAAGTCGGTCAAGAGACTGTATATGTGCAGGCACTGGTTCTTCTCGCTCGGCCCGTCGGGGTCGGCATCGAACACGATGTTGATGATGTGCACGTGCTCGAGCTCCTTGAACGTCTGCCCGGATTTCTGCATCTTGCGCCACAGGGCATAGACCGACCGTGCCTTGGCGAAGACCTGCGCCTTGATGCCCTCGTTGGCCAGCGTCTCTCTGATGGGAATCAGAAACTCCTGGATGTCGGCCTCGTGCTGCTGCATGTACGAGTTGATCTTGCGCTCGACCCTCTCGTACTCGTGCGGCGAGCGGAACTTCATCGAGAGGTTTTCCAGTTCTGACTTGATGTCGTAAAGCCCGAGGCGGTTGGCCAAAGGCGCATAGAAATAGTCTGTCTCGGAGGCAATCTTCATCTGCTTGTCGGGTCGCATACTGTCGAGGGTGCGCATGTTGTGCATGCGGTCGCTCAACTTGATGAGCAGTGCACGGATGTCGTACTGTATGGAGTCGAGCATCTGCTTGAAGTTGTCTATTTGCTTTGAGACCTTGTAATTACCGTCTGCCTTTTTGGTCAAAACCCCTACAAGGAAGGCCACATCGTTGCCGAACTCGTTGCGGATGTCTTCGATGGTGAAATCGGTGTCTTCCACGACATCGTGCAGCAAGGCCGCAATGATGCTGTTGGTGCTGAGCCCCAACTCGACCAAAGCAATACGGGCCACAGAGATAGGGTGCGTGATGTAAGGGATGCCGCTCTTGCGGGCCTGTGTGGCATGCGCCTTGGCCGCAAGTGCATAAGCCGCCTCGATGCTCGGCATGTCGCTGGCCGGTAGCCGCTCCCTGCAACGTTCGAACAGCTCTTCCTTCATCTCTTCTACCATACTGGTGGCCTCTTCGGCTGAAATCTTGCCTTCCATATCGTAAATCTGTTTCTTGTCCAACGGTGTAAATAAATTACTTAATCCGACAGTGTGAATCAATCACTTGCCCAATGGTGTAAATCCTTATCTTTCCCGCTCCTTTGCTTCAATCGCCCAACTGGTCTACTATGCCCTGCAACTGACGGCGGATGCTATAGAGATGCGTGATGACCTCTTGCTTGATTTCTTCCTCCTCCTGATTGCTTGACAAGGTGCGGCGCACTCCGGCTATGGTCTTGCCCTCGGTGTGGCGCATCCTGTAGATCATCTGCAGGTTCTCCAGATCCTTTTTTCTGTACAGTCGGGTCTCCCCTTTGGTGCGCATGGGCTTGACGGCCTTGGGGAAGTCCCGCTCCCATTTGCGCAGCACTTCGACCGAAACGCCGATTATCTCAGCCACTTCGCCTATGGTGAAATACTGCTTCGTCTGTATGTCTGTTTGCTCCAAAGGGGTCTTCATGTGTTCATCGTGTGTTTAGTTCACCAACTGCCCGGCATTTAGTCCATCGACTGCCCGGCATTTTCGGACATGGAAAGCATCTCCTCATACTGCTCGGGGGTCAAATCGAGGTAGTAATAGTTGGCTGGATTCTGCGGAACGTCCTTCAGGCGAACCTCATAATGGAGATGCGGACCCGTAGCTACGCCCGACGAACCGACTTCGCCTATCTTGTCGCCTCGCCTGACCGACTGACCGGCGTTGACGTATTTCTTCGACAAATGTGCATAGCGGGTCGTGTAGCCATACCCATGGTCTATGACAATGCAAAGACCATAGCCCTTGTCGTACCCGGCTTTTGACACCCGGCCGTCGCCCGTGGCAAAGACTTCAGTGCCCTTCTCGGCAGAGAAGTCCATACCCTCATGGAGCTTGAGTATGCGATACACGGGGTGCATGCGGTAGCCATAACCGGATGCCATATACTTCAGATTTTTGTCCGCTACCGGTTGAATGGCAGGTATGTGGCGCAGACGGTCGGCCTGGTCGCGGCACAACGTCACCAGTTCGTCAAACGACTTGGACTGCAAGTGCAATTGCTGCTCGACCAAATCCATCTTGCCGGCTACGCCAATCACCAAATCGGCATCGCTCAACATACGCAACGTGTCGTAGCGCTGACTGTTCTGCAACAACTGCTTGCGCATTTCCGACCCAATCGGGTCGCCCTGCAACAGTATTCTGTACATATTGTCGTCGCGCTGGCCTATGTCCTCGAGCACTTCCATCGCCGCGTCAAGACGGGCTTCAAGCATCTGGTATTCTTGTTTCAGCACCTCATGCTCTTTCTCCAAGCGCCATTGCGACGGCGAACCTATCCAGAAGAAAAATGCATACAAGATAAGCGCTCCGATAATCGTGCCCGAAAGCAAATGCCTGATGACCGCATACAAGTGCCGCCACCTGGAGGGCACGCTGCGTTCGTAACGTCCCTTCTTCGGGTTGTATTTGAAGTGTATCCAATGTGCCATCTTAACTTGCAGCCATTCTTTCGTTTAATTCCCTCGTCGTCCACAATTTCGGCCATTATACCCTAAGGGCTTTGACCGTCTGCCTTCCTTGGCTTCTTGCGTCACCCACAACTTCGGCCATTACACAAGCGCTTTGACCGTCGGCCTTTCCTAACTCCCGGTGCTGCCAGCACCCGCTTCTGAACGGAAAAGAAGGGACAATATGGGGCAAATATGGATATTTTTGACGACATTCCCAAATTTTTGGACATATTTCGGTCGGCAGCTCCTTAAAAATTATATTTTTGCCATACGGGACACAATATCACGATAGCGCAAACCGTGTTACTAACAAAAAAATCGGCTACCTTTTGCAAGATAACCGATTCTGTCGGGATGAGGCGACTCGAACGCCCGACCTCGCGCCCCCCAGACGTGTACTCTAACCAACTGAGCTACATCCCGAACGAGGTGATTCTGATTCTATTGAGCCTGCAAGCGTCTTTAACCTTTCGGCCAACGCCTACTTGTCAATCCTCAAAACCGAGCGCAAAGGTACGCTATTTTTTCAGAAGAAACAAATTTTTTGCGACTTTTTTTACTTTTCGACGTCAGATATCCGTTTTTTGCGACTACTGGACGCCAAACATGCGGCATACGCGCTCTATACCTTCCACTAAACGGTCTACTTCCTGCTCCGTGTTGTAGAACGAAAAGGAGGCCCTCACCGTACCTTCTATGCCTAAAGATGTCATCAATGGCTGAGCACAGTGATGCCCAGTCCGGACTGCTATGCCCATCTTGTCAAGTAAAAGACCCATGTCATAATGATGTATTCCGCGCACCAAGAAACTTAAGACGGCGCTTTTATCAGCGGCATTGCCATAAATCTGCATCCCCGGAATCCGGGAGAAGCGTTCGGTTGCGTAGTCCAACAAACGGTGCTCATAGGCGGCAATGTTGTCCATACCTATTGCGTCAACATAATCAAGGGCGGTTGCCAAAGCAACTGTCCCGACAAAGTCGGGCGTGCCAGCCTCGAACTTATAGGGCAACTCATTGAACGTGGTCTTCTCAAACGAAACGGACTGTATCATCTCTCCGCCTCCCTGATAGGGTGGCATCTGCTCAAGCCACTTCCGTTTGCCATACAAGACGCCAACGCCTGTAGGCCCGTAAATCTTATGTCCGGAGAAGACAAAAAAGTCGGCATCAAGCGACTGCACATCTATCTTCAAGTGCGGGACGGACTGCGCTCCGTCGACCAGAACAGGCACACCATGACTGTGCGCTATGTCGATTATCTCTTTGATAGGATTGACCGTGCCAAGCACATTGCTGACGTGAGTGATGCTGACCAACTTCGTACGGGCGGTGAAAAGACTACGATAGCTGTCCATATCCAGTTCCTGCCTGTCATTGATACCGACCACCTTGAGCACAATATGATGACGGCGCTGAAGCAACTGCCAGGAGACAATATTGGAGTGATGCTCCATGCCGGACACGATTACCTCGTCACCGTCTTGCAGGAAAGCATCGCCAAACGAAGAAGCAACCAAATTGATTGACTCTGTCGTGCCACGGGTGAAGACTATCTCGTCGGAAGAGGCAGCATTGATAAACGTCTGCACACGTCGGCGGGCCGATTCATGCAAGTCTGTAGCATCCTGACTCAAGAAATGAACCCCGCGGTGCACATTCGCATTGTGATGAAGGTACCCTTCTGTAAGCCTGTCAACTACACACTGTGGCTTTTGTGTTGTGGCTCCATTGTCCAGATAGACCAACGGCTTGCCATAGACTTGTGTAGACAGAATCGGGAAATCTTTGCGGATGGCTAAAACATCAAGCATGCTTATAGAGTGTTTATAGGTCTTCAATTAAGAAAAGCCCATACGCAAAGTACGGGCTTTATAAAATATTGCTTATGCTATTGCTTATTCAGCAGCAGGAGTCTCAGCAACTGGTTCGGCAGGAGCCTCAGCTACAGCCTCTGGCTTTGTCTCTGCAGCGGCCTCAGCAGCGGGAGCATCAGCAGACTTCTTGGCACGCGAGCGACGTGTCTTTGTCTTCTTCTCCTCCTTAGCCATGTTGTCGTTGTAGTCGACGAACTCTACCATTGCAGTAGAGGCATTGTCGCCCAAACGATTGCCGAGCTTCAAGATGCGGAGATAACCGCCCGGACGGGTAGCAATCTTCTCGGCAATCTCACCGAACAGAATCTTGACTGCCTCCTTATCCTGAAGTTTGGCAAAGACGAGACGGCGATTGTTGGTCGAATCCTCCTTAGCACGGTTGATGATAGGCTCAGCATAAATGCGGAGAGCCTTGGCCTTGGCTACAGTGGTAGTGATACGCTTGTATGTAATCAACGATACCGTCATGTTAGAAAGGAGAGCCTTTCTATGCGAACTGGTACGTCCAAGGTGGTTGAATTTCTTATTGTGTCTCATTGTTGTAATTAATCTTTATCAAGTTTATACTTCGATATATCCATGCCGAAGTGGAGATTCAAACTCTGAAGAAGTTCTTCCAACTCAGTAAGAGACTTCTTACCGAAGTTGCGGAACTTCAGGAGATCGGTCTTGTTGAACACAACCAAATTGCCAAGGGTCTCGACTTCAGCACTCTTCAAGCAATTGAGAGCACGAACCGAAAGATCCATATCGGTAAGTTTGGTCTTGAGCAACTGACGCATATGAAGTACCTCCTCATCAAACACCTCATTAGACTCAGAGTCGTTTGACTCGAGCGCAATCTTCTCGTCAGAGAAGAGCATAAAGTGATAAATCAGAATCTTGGCAGCCTCACGCAAAGCGTCTTTTGGATGAATCGAACCATCGGTATCTACTTCAATCACCAATTTCTCATAGTCAGTCTTCTGTTCGACACGGAAGTTCTCTACAGTATACTTGACGTTGCGGATTGGAGTGAAAATAGAATCAATGGGGATAACAGTCACTTCTGCATTCGGAACCCGATTCTCTTCAGCTGGAACATATCCACGACCCTTATTGATAGTCAGCGTAATCTCGAAACTTGCACTTGAGTCCATATGGCAGATAACCAAATCAGGATTAAGCACATCGAAAGCGCTCATACCAAGACGGAAATCGCCGGCTTTAAGCACTTCTTGATTCTTGACTGAAATCTTAACGGTTTCGTTTTCTGTTCCTTCGACGATCTGCTTCAAACGAACTTGCTTGAGGTTAAGGATGATGTTCGTGACATCTTCGATAACGCCTGGGATGGTTGCAAACTCGTGCTCAACACCACTGATTTTGACAGAAGTGAATGCAAAACCTTCGAGTGAAGAAATCAATATACGGCGTAAAGCATTACCGACTGTAATGCCGTAGCCTGGTTCCAGAGGTCGGAATTCAAACTTTCCAGAGAACTGGTCAGCTTCCAACATGATAACCTTTTCGGGTCTTTGAAATGCTAATATCGCCATGGACTAACTATTATTTAGAGTACAATTCGACAATGAGCTGTTCCTGAATGTTCTCAGGAATATCTGCACGGTCTGGAGTGTGAAGGTATTTGCCTGTGAGGGTGTTCTGATCCCACTCAAGCCAAGGATACTTGCTGTGCTGGAATCCCGACAAAGAATTCTCAATCACCTCAAGCGACTTGCTGCGCTCACGGACACCAACAATCTGGCCGGGCTTCACCGAATATGATGCGATGTTTACAACCTTACCGTCTACAACGATATGCTTGTGCAGGACAAGCTGACGGGCAGCTGCACGTGTAGGTGCAATGCCAAAACGGTAAACGAGATTGTCGAGGCGACTCTCCAAAAGCTGAAGGAGCACCTCACCAGTAATGCCCTTAGTACGTTCGGCTTTCTCAAACATACGACGGAACTGTGCTTCAAGCACGCCGTAGGTATATTTAGCCTTCTGCTTCTCGCGAAGCTGAGTACCATACTCGGACAATTTCTTACGACGATTAAGGCCGTGCTGACCAGGAGCATAGTTCTTCTTGGAAAGAACCTTGTCCGGTCCATAGATAGCCTCACCTAATTTGCGGGCAATGCGGGTTCTAGGTCCAGTATATCTTGCCATAGTTTCTTACAATTAAAAAATTAAATTAAACCAACTTCCAAAGTTAGATATAAAAATGTACAAAATCTACAAAGACATTATACACGACGACGCTTTGGAGGGCGGCATCCATTGTGTGGAAGCGGTGTTACGTCGATGATTTCAGTAACCTCGATACCGGCACCATGCACGGTACGGATAGCTGACTCACGGCCATTACCTGGACCTTTGACATAAGCCTTCACTTTACGAAGACCGAGATCGTAGGCGATTTTCGCACAATCCTGAGCTGCCATCTGTGCAGCATAAGGAGTATTTTTCTTCGAACCTCTGAAGCCCATCTTACCAGCAGACGACCATGAAATCACCTGTCCCTCGCTATTTGCAAGCGAAACAATAACATTGTTGAAAGATGAGTGTACATGGAGCTGACCATTAGCATCAACTTTGACGTTACGCTTTTTAGCTGCAACTGTTTTCTTTGCCATAATCAATCAGTTTAATTACTTAGTAGCCTTCTTCTTGTTAGCAACAGTCTTCTTCTTACCCTTACGTGTACGAGCATTGTTCTTTGTGCTCTGTCCACGGCAAGGAAGACCAAGACGGTGACGGATACCACGGTAACAACCGATATCCATGAGACGCTTGATGTTCAGTTGAACTTCAGAACGAAGATCGCCTTCTACCTTGTAGTTGGCACCGATATACTCACGAATAGCGGCGGCCTGTTCATCAGTCCAATCTTTTACCTTGATGTCTTTATCGACACCAGCATTCGTTAAAATGGTATTTGCGGCACTACGACCGATACCATAGATGTAAGTCAACGCGATTTCTCCACGCTTGTTTTGCGGGAGATCCACGCCTACAATTCTAACTGCCATATTACTATATTAATAATGTGTTTTTTGCGAAAAATGCTTGCAAATATAAGAAATATTATCCTTGACGCAGTTTAAACTTAGGATTTTTCTTATTAATTACATACAAAACGCCGTGGCGACGGACGATTTTGCAATCCGGAGTGCGCTTTTTAAGCGAAGCTTTAACTTTCATATCGTTGTAAGTTTTTTATTTGTATCGGAATGATATTCTGCCCTTCGACAGATCATATGGAGACATCTCGACTCTCACCTTATCTCCAGGAAGAATCTTGATATAATGCATACGCATCTTACCGGAGATATGAGCAGTAATCTCGTGCCCGTTTTCAAGTTCTACGCGAAACATCGCATTGGACAATGCCTCGACGATTGTTCCATCCTGTTCTATTGCTGCCTGTTTTGCCATATAATTGTTATGGAATTTAGATATATCTGTCGCCTAACACATCTTTGACATACTCAAAGCTGGAAAGTATCTCGGTCCGGTCTTCACGAATGGCAACGCAATGCTCGTAGTGAGCCGACCAAGAGTGGTCTCGCGTTCTTATAGTCCACCCGTTACGATCAATCGTTACATTCTTTGAACCAATGTTAATCATCGGCTCGATGCAGATGCACATACCAGGTCGTAACAGTGGTCCGACACCACGACGTCCATAATTCGGAACATCTGGGTCTTCATGAAGCTTTCTTCCTATACCATGACCGGTCAGTTCGCGTACAACCGAATAACCATGATGCTCACAGAAATCCTGTACAGCGTTACCGATATGGCCGACACGGTTACCCGACTTGGCCTGTTCTATGCCAAGCATAAGTGACTCTTTAGTAGTTTTGAGCAGTTTCAGAACTTTCTCTTCAACCTCTCCTACCATAAAAGTATAGCAACTGTCACCATTGAAACCATTCAACACAGCTCCACAATCACAGCCTACTATATCACCTTCTTTCAAGACATAGTCAGACGGAAATCCGTGTACGACTTCGTCATTGACCTCGATACACAAAGTACCTGGGAAACCTTCATATCCCTTGAAACCGGGGACACCACCATTGTCTCTAATAAACTGCTCCGCAATCTCGTCAAGACGTCGAGTAGTGATGCCTGGTTGAACCCACTTGGCGACCTCGCCAAGCGTTTGTCCAACCAGGTCGTTTGCTTGACGCATCAATTCGATTTCCTCGTCAGTCTTCAGAAATATCATTTCCTTAAAATCAATATGCGGCAACAGAACCTGAACGGCCCTTGATTCTTCCATTCTTCATAAGTCCATCATAGTGATGCATCATCAGATGAGATTCAATCTGCTGAAGTGTATCCAATACGACACCGACCAAAATCAGAAGAGAAGTACCACCGAAGAACTGAGAAAACGATGTGCTTATACCGAACAACTGTGCGATGCACGGCAGGATAGCAACTATGGCAAGGAAAATAGAACCCGGGAGGGTAATCCTTGACATAATAGTATCAAGATATTCAGCAGTCTGCTTGCCAGGCTTGATACCAGGTATAAATCCATTCTGTGACTTCATAGCTTCAGACATCTGTACCGGATTCATAGAAATCGCAGTATAGAAGTAAGTGAAGACTATAATCAGAACAGCCAAAACAAAATTGTATGCAAAACTGTCAGGACGCGTGAATGCACTCCAGAAACCATCATTAGATGTGCTGTATCCGGAAAGAACCATCGGGACAAACATGACAGCTTGTGCAAAGATGATAGGCATTACACCCGCAGCATTGACCTTGAGAGGAATATACTGACGGACGCCGCCATACTGGCGGTTGCCTCTGATCTGCTTTGCATACTGCACCGGAATCTTGCGAGTTCCCTGAACGAGCATAATGCAAATGGCAATAACGACCAAGAGGAAGAATATTTCCAAGAGGAACATTACCAGACCACCAGCACCATTGTTGCGATCTGCAAACTCAATGGAAAGAGATTGCGGGAAACGAGCAATGATACCAATCATAATCAAGAATGAAATTCCATTGCCGATACCCTTATCAGTGATACGCTCGCCCAACCACATGACAAACATACTGCCTGCCGTAAGTATCACAATACTTGTGATAATGAAGAATGGACCATAATCAATGATAGGAGAATTAGCACCAGCAAGAGCATACTTGGAATTTATACTTGCAATGTATGCCCAGCTTTGGAAAATCAGAATCAAGACCGTCAACTGACGTGTGTACTGATTGATCTTGTTTCGGCCGCTCTCACCGTCACGCGCAATCTTTTGGAAAGACGGGACTACCATGGTGAGAAGCTGGATTACAATCGAAGCCGAGATATAGGGCATAATACCCAAGGCGAAGATTGAGGCATTCGAGAAAGCACCTCCTGAAAACATGTCCAAGAGGGCCAACAAACCCTCGCCAGCAGCAGCCTTCTGACTTGCCAAAAGACCAGTGTCAATACCTGGCAAGGCAATGAAGGTGCCGAGACGATACACAGCGCACAAGCCGACAGTCCAAAGAATGCGGGTGCGCAGTTCTTCAATCTTCAAGATGTTTTTGAATGTCTCAAAAATTCTCATGGGAATTATGCTTTTTCTGAAGCCTGGGCTCCAATCTTAACTACAGAACCTCCGGCAGCTACAATTGCGTCTTCTGCCTTCTTAGAGAAAGCATTTGCAGAAACGGTTACCGCAACTGAGATAGCACCATTAGCCAAAATCTTAACAAGCTGTTTCTTTGAAACAAGACCAGCAGCCTTCAATTCGTCCAAACCTACAGAAGACAAAGACTTACTAGTAGCAAGCTTGTCGATAGTAGAAAGGTTGATAGCCTTGTATTCAACACGGTTGATATTCTTGAAACCGAACTTTGGCATACGACGCTGGATAGGCATCTGACCACCTTCGAAACCAATCTTTTTCTTGTAACCAGAACGCTGCTTAGCACCCTTGTTACCACGGGTAGAAGTACCACCCAAACCAGAACCGGCACCACGACCAATACGCTTGCGCGCCTTGACTGAACCGGGAGCTGGCTTCAAATCACTTAAGTTCATTTTGAGAAACTTATTTAATCATTATTATTAAGGCGGAGCCGACTTGGTTGCCCTATAGTCGCCGGCATCCACCCAGATGGTTTATTAGTCGACAATTGTAACAAGATGACGGACCTTACGGATCTGACCTCTTGTACACTCGTTATCAGGGAGCTCACGAACAAGGCCCATACGCTTCAATCCGATAGCATCAAGAGTGAGTTTCTCTGTCTTCGAGCACTTGATACGACTGCGAATAGCTTTAACTTTGATTGTTGCCATAGTAAGAAACTTTTAACCTTTGAACACTACTTCAAGTGAAACGCCTCTACTCTCTGCAACTTGCTTGGCATCACGGAGCTCCATAAGAGCTGCGAGGGTAGCTTTAACAAGGTTGTGAGGGTTAGAAGAGCCCTTGGACTTAGCCAACACGTCTTTGATACCTGCACTCTCAAGGACAGCACGCATAGCACCACCTGCAATCAGACCAGTACCGGCAGAAGCAGGAATCAGAACAACACGCGAACCTCCGAACTTGGCTTCAACCTCGTGAGGAATAGTTCCCTTGTGAGTAGTAACCTTAACCAAATTCTTCTTGGCAGACTCAACACCCTTAGAAATGGCA
Source organism: bacterium (assembly GCA_963624265.1). Taxonomy (GTDB): domain Bacteria; phylum Bacteroidota; class Bacteroidia; order Bacteroidales; family UBA3663; genus Liminaster. Next base: position 16,222 of record CAVFPF010000018.1, read on the forward strand.
GCCTGAACTTCACCAGCCTTACCGTGACCAAGACCAACGACACCATTACCGTCACCTACTACAACAATAGCAGCGAAGGAGAATGTACGGCCACCCTTGGTAACCTTAGTAACTCTGTTGATAGCAACTAGACGATCTTTCAGTTCGTCTACATTGACATTCTTTACTTTATTATTCATAACAGCCATTCAATTTAAAATTTGAGACCACCGTTGCGAGCGCCATCGGCAAGGGCCTTTACGCGGCCATGGAACAAATAACCATTGCGGTCGAAAACAGCCTCTGTAATGCCAGCCTCGAGACACTTCTTGGCGATTGCTTCACCTACCTTGGCTGCAATCTCTGTCTTTGTGCCCTCTGTGATGCCCTTTGAAGAAGCAGAAACCAATGTCTTGCCTTCAAGGTCATTGACAGCCTGTACATAAATGGCCTTATTGCTGCGGAACACGCTAAGACGTGGTCTTGCGGCAGTACCATTTACATGTTTGCGAATGCGGTGCTTAATCTTAATTCGTCTTTCTTTCTTAGTAATCATAATTGTCCGATTTTAAAAGGTTAATTATTTAGCACCGGCAGACTTACCAGACTTGCGGCGAATCTGCTCACCCACATAAAGAACACCCTTGCCTTTGTATGGTTCAGGCTTGCGGAAAGAACGAATCTTAGTGCAAATCAGACCGAGAAGAGCCTTGTCACAAGACTCAAGTGTAATCAGAGGATTCTGGTTACGCTCTGACTTGGTGGTCACCTTGACCTCTTTAGGCAGAACAACATAAATGGCATGAGAATAGCCAAGAGACAACTCAAGAACATTTCCGTTGTTGGAAGCACGATAGCCGACACCAACGAGTTCAAGTTCCTTCTTGTAGCCATCGCCACAACCGACAATCATGTTGTTAATCAAAGAGCGATAAAGACCATGGAGAGCTTTCGTCTGCTTCTCATCGTTAGGACGGGTAACAGTAAGCTTGCCGTCTTCGATATCCACAGTAATACCTCCTGAAAGGCCTTGACTCATTTCGCCGTTCTTGCCTTTTACAGAAACGACATTATCCTTAACGGTGACTGTTACACCTGAAGGAATAGCGATGGGTAATTTACCAATTCTTGACATAGCTTAACCTCCTATATTAATAGATGTAACACAAAACTTCGCCACCTATCTTCTGCACAGCAGCCTCTTTGTCAGTCATCACGCCACGGGAAGTAGAAAGGATAGCAATGCCAAGTCCATTGAGGACACGCGGCATATCCTTATAGCCTACATACTTGCGAAGACCTGGAGTGGAAACGCGAGTAAGACTCTTGATAGCATTCACTTTGGTTGCAGGATCATACTTAAGAGCAACCTTAATTGTACCCTGTGGTCCATCCTCAATGAACTTGTAATTCAGGATGTAACCCTTTTCGAAGAGAATCTTCGTGATCTCTTTCTTTAAATTTGACGCAGGAACTTCAACTACACGATGGTTAGCCTTAATCGCGTTGCGAAGACGGGTCAAATAATCTGCGATTGGATCAGTCATTTGATTAGTTTGTTAAATTAATCCGGACTTCCGGACAATATTTAATAAAAAATATATACATGGAATATCCAGTAGGACAAATCCTACAGATATTCCAATATTTTTAGAGGAACTTTACCAGCTTGCCTTACGAACACCTGGAATCAAACCGGCAGAAGCCATCTCACGGAACTGAATACGAGAGAGACCGAACTGACGGATATAACCCTTCGGACGACCAGTAACCTTGCAACGGTTGTGCAGGCGAACTGGAGAAGCGTTCTTCGGGAGCGACTGAAGTGCCTGAGCAGCTTCATAGTCACCAGCATTGGCTGCCTTCTTCAACTCAGCACGCTTCTCAGCATACTTAGCGACAAGAGCCTGACGCTTCACCTCACGGGCTACCATTGAAATCTTTGCCATAGTCTATTTACTTTTTAGTGTTCTTGAATGGAAGACCGAAAGCCTTCAGAAGAGCGAAACCTTCTTCATCAGTCTTGGCTGTTGTAACAAAAGTAATGTTCATACCAAGAATGCGCTGGATGCTATCGATGTTAATCTCAGGGAAAATAATCTGCTCTGTGATACCCAACGTATAGTTGCCACGACCGTCGAACTTTGATTCGATGCCGTTGAAGTCTCGGATACGAGGCAGAGCCACCCTAATCAAACGCTCGAGGAACTCATACATCATCTGATGACGAAGAGTAACTCTAGCACCGATAGGCATCTGCTTACGAACCTTGAACTGTGCGATATCCTTTTTAGACAAGGTCTGCACAGCCTTCTGGCCAGTAATAGCGGTAAGCTCAGCGATAGCAGTCTCGATAATCTTCTTGTCAGCGACAGCATCACCAAGACCTTCGTTGATTACAATCTTCTCAAGAACAGGAACTTGCATTACCGACGAATAGCCGAACTGCTTAACCAAAGCAGGGACAATAGTTTCCTTATAATATTGCTTTAATGTTGCGGTATTTGCCATGTTTTGTTTCCTTTCGCTTATTTAATGGTTACCTTCATAGCCTTGCCGTTCGAACGCATAGGTTTACCCTCTGCATTTACCGGATTAAGCTTAGAAACATGAATAGGAGCCTCCTTTTCGATGATACCACCTTGAGGATTCTTGGCATTTGGCTTAGTACTCTTCTTGACGATATTTACGCCTTCGACGATAGCACGCTTGTTCTCGACATCGACAGAGAGGACCTTAGCGATCTTTCCCTTGTTCTTGCCAGAGTTTACATAAACGGTATCGCCCTTCTTAATGTGTAACGTATTCATAACCTGACATTATTTAGAGCACTTCTGGTGCCAGTGAAACAATCTTCATGTTGGCAGCACGCAACTCACGGGCAACAGGGCCAAAGATACGCGAACCACGCATTTCGCCTGCGTTGTTCAGAAGGACGCAAGCATTGTCATCGAAACGGATATAAGTGCCATCAGCACGGCGCACTTCTTTCTTGGTACGAACGATGATAGCCTTGCTGACAGTACCCTTCTTCATATCGCTCGAAGGGATAACACTCTTAACGGTCACTACGATAATATCACCTACAGATGCATATCGACGACCGGTACCACCTAATACACGGATGCAAAGGCATTCCTTACCGCCAGAGTTATCGGCGATCTTAAGTCTTGATTCAGTCTGTATCATAATATTACTTAGCCTTTTCGATGATTTCTACTAAACGCCATGTTTTAGTTTTGCTCAGCGGACGAGTTTCCATCAGGAGGACGCGATCGCCTACCTGAGCCTCATTCTTTTCGTCATGGGCATGGTATTTCTTTGTCTTATTGACAAATTTACCATAGATCGGATGTTTCTCCTTGTACTTCACAGTAACAGTGATGGTTTTATCCATCTTGTCGCTGGAGACGATTCCGATTCTCGTTTTTCTTAGATTTCTTGTTTCCATGAAAAAATCTGTTGTGAAAATGTTTGTTTGAATTGATTAACGTACGGCTTCATCCACCTGACGGGCATCAAGCTCAGTCATAAGACGTGCGATATTGCGACGTGTTTCACGAATCACCATGGGATTGTCAAGAGGACTTACCGTATGGTTGAACTTCAGAGAATCCAGCGTTGCCTTCTGCTCAGCAATACGACCTTTCAACTCATCTAATGTAAGATTTTTAATTTCTTTAGCTTTCATTTTCGGTCATTTTTACTTTTAAAGGACAATGAGTTCTGGATCATAGTCGCGGCGAACGACAAATTTTGTCTGCACAGGGAGCTTTTGAGCGCCTAGGCGAAGAGCCTCTTTTGCTACTTCAAAAGGTACACCTTCAATCTCAAACAATATTCTGCCGGGGTTGCAATCTGCTACCCAGCCTTCCGGATCACCCTTACCTTTACCCATTCGGACATCTGCAGGCTTGCGTGTATACGGCTTATCCGGGAATACGCGGCACCAAAGTTGACCTTCACGCTGCATGTAGCGGGTGATAGCGATACGAGCGGCTTCTAGCTGACGCGAATTGATCCATTTGTTCTCAAGCGTCTTGATTCCGAACGAACCGAAAGCAAGCTGATTACCACGTTGGGAGTTACCCTTGAGGTTGTTCTTTTGCTGTCTGCGGAACTTAGTTCTTTTCGGCTGTAACATTTTTTAAAGCTTCTAAATCGTTAATACTTATTTTTTGTTGTTACGGAAACCACCACGACGCTGTCCGCGACCTTCACCGCGATTACCGCGCTCTCCGCGATTGTCGTGATGACCAGTTTCCTTCTGCTTGGCAAAATTAGGAGCAAGATCCTTCTTACCATAGATTTCGCCTCGGCAGATCCAAACCTTAATACCAATCAAACCTACCTTGGTCAAAGCCTCAGCAAGGGCATAGTCGATATCAGCACGGAACGTATGCAAAGGTGTACGACCCTCCTTGTAAAGTTCCTTACGAGACATTTCAGCACCATTGAGACGGCCACTGAACTGAATTTTGATACCTTCTGCACCTGAACGCATAGCAGACTGAATGGCCATCTTGCAAGCACGACGGTAAGCTACACGGCCCTCCAACTGACGAGCAATATTGTCAGCAACAATACGGGCGTCAACCTCAGGCTTCTTTACCTCATAGATGTTAATCTGAACATCTTTATCAGTTACAGATTTCAGTTCTTCCTTGAGCTTGTCAACTTCAGAACCTCCTTTGCCGATAATGACACCAGGGCGTGCTGTGCAAATGGTGATGGTCACCAATTTCAAAGTACGTTCGATAACGATACGGCTAATCATTGCCTTAGAAAGACGCGCATTGAGATACTTGCGTATCTTAGCATCCTCGACAACGATGTCACCACAATTTTTGGTTGCAAACCAGTTTGAATCCCAACCACGGATGATACCCAAACGGTTACTAATTGGAGAAATTTTCTGTCCCATTGTGGTGATTATTTAGATTCTTTGTTAATAGTATCAACATACAAAGTCACATGATTGCTGCGCTTGCGAACCCGATAAGCACGACCTTGTGGTGCTGGACGGAGACGCTTGATGGTAGCACCTTCATCAACTGTAATCGAAGAAATCTTAAGTTCTCCTGCTTCAACCTTATTGCCTGTCTTCTGCTCATAGTTAGCAATGGCAGACTTCAAAAGAAGCTCGACACGAGCGGCAGCTTCCTTGTTAGAGAAATGAAGAACACCAAGAGCCTTGGTCACCTCCATACCCCGTACCATATCGGCAACGAGACGCATCTTACGAGGAGACGTAGGAATATTGTTGTACTTAGCGAAATAGGTATTCTTACGAATTTCCTTCAGCTTATTGGCAGAGTTTTGTTTTCTATTAGCCATTTTCTTGAATTTATTTAGTAAGACCTATTTATTTGCCATTACCATGGTGACCACGGAAAGTACGAGTCATGGAGAACTCGCCAAGCTTATGACCAACCATATTTTCAGTTACGTAAACCGGAACGAACTTGTTGCCGTTATGAACAGCGATTGTATGACCTACGAAATCAGGAGAGATCATAGAAGCTCTAGACCAAGTCTTGATGACAGACTTCTTGCCAGACTCATTCATGGCAAGAATCTTCTTTTCGAGCTTAACGCTAATAAACGGGCCTTTTTTTAAGGAACGACTCATATTATTTAATTAAATAATGTGTACTGATTACTTTTTATTAGCTCTCTCTATGATATACTTGCTGGACTGCTTCTTAGGAGCACGAGTCTTAAGACCCTTTGCATACAAGCCCTTACGAGACCTCGGATGACCACCAGACTGACGGCCTTCGCCACCACCCATCGGGTGATCTACAGGGTTCATAACAACACCACGGTTGTGTGGACGACGGCCCAACCAACGAGAGCGTCCTGCCTTACCACTCTTCTCAAGAGCGTGATCTGAATTGCCTACAGAACCAATTGTAGCCTTGCAAGTAGCAAGAATACGGCGAGTTTCGCCTGAGGGCAATTTGATAACTACATAGTCACCTTCCTTAGAAGTAAGCTGAGCGAAGTTACCTGCTGAACGGACCAAAACTGCACCCTGTCCTGGACGGAGTTCGATATTGTGAATTACAGTACCGACAGGAATGTCCTTCAATGGAAGGCTGTTACCAACCTCGGGAAGAGCATCGCTTCCTGACATAACCTTTTTACCAACCTCCAATCCGTCTGGAGCGAGGATGTAACTCTTCTCACCATCTACATAGTAAAGCAGAGCGATACGAGCGGTACGATTAGGATCGTACTCGATTGTCTTAACGATTGCCGGCACGCCATCCTTGTTGCGCTTGAAATCGATAAAACGGTAAGACTGCTTGTGTCCACCACCGATATAACGCATGGTAAGACGGCCCTGATTGTTGCGGCCACCGGTCCTTTTCTTGCCATAGGTAAGAGACTTTTCAGGAGTTGAAGAAGTAATCTCCTCAAAAGTACTGATGGCTTTGCCTCTCTGGCCCGGTGTCGTGGGCTTAAATTTTCTTATTGCCATTTGTTTTTAGCATTTCCGGTCGTCACAAGCACAATTTCTGAATTTCCGAGTTACTATCAGACTTATCTTTTAGGCTTTCGAAATACTTTGCTGCGCTTGGAGGGCGACCGATGAATTATGAATAATTAGTTGACGTTTGCGTAGAAATCAATCTTGTCGCCATCTTTCAATGTAACATAAGCCTTCTTAAAAGCAGAAACCTTACCTACGACGAGACCTTTTTTCGTATAACGGCTCTTAATCTTGCCGGGGTAGTTGATAGTATTTACATCTACAACTGAAACTCCGAACTTAGTCTCTACAGCTTTCTTGATCTGAATTTTGTTAGCAGCGGGATCAACATAAAAGCCATAAACGCAATTAACCGGGGCGCTTCCGTCCTTCTTCTTGCGTGGCTGAGAAGACTTGTCTGTGCGAGAAGTCATTTTCTCAGTAATGATAGGTTTAATCAAAATTGCCATTGTTCTATAGCTTTAAATGTTGTTAACCGAATCAACAGCGCTCTCGGATATCACGAGAGTGTTGCTATTCAAAACTGCATATGTGTTGAGAGTCTTAGCTTCCAGCACATTAACGTTTTTCAGATTACGAGCGGACAAATATACATTCTTATTGCTTCCGTTCAAAACGAAAAGAGACTTTTTGTCGTTAATCTGCAGGTTTTTAACCAAGTTCACAATCTCTTTGGTAGATGGAGTTTCCAAATTGAAGTCTTCTACAACTACAATTGAATTCTCTGCGGCCTTAGCTGAAAGAACAGACTTGCGGGCTAATGACTTAACCTTCTTGTTGAGCTTGAAGCTATAGTCGCGAGGCACTGGACCGAACACACGGCCACCACCTACGAGAACAGGCGAATTGATATCACCACGACGAGCACCGCCTCCGCCTTTCTGGCGGCCGAGTTTGCGCGTTGAACCGGAGATTTCGCTACGCTCCTTAGACTTGTGAGTTCCCTGACGCTGATCAGCAAGGTACTGCTTAACAGCCAGGTAAACGACATGATTGTTAGGTTCGATACCGAACACTGAATCATTCAGGACTACCTTACGACCGGTATCCTTACCTTCCTTGTTAAATACGCTCAGTTCCATTACTTCTCAATTGTTAAAAGTGAACCCCTTGAACCAGGAACAGAACCCTTCACCAAAAGGAGGTTGTGCTCCGGAATAATCTTCAGAATCTGAAGGTTCTGAACAGTCACCTGTACATTACCCATTTGGCCGCCCATACGGAGACCCTTGAAAACACGTGCAGGATAAGAACATGCACCAATTGAACCCGGCTTACGCAGACGATCGTCCTGGCCGTGGGTAGACTGACCTACACCACCGAAACCATGACGCTTCACAACGCCTTGGAAGCCATGACCCTTAGAAGTGCCGATGACATCGACATAATCAACGTCAGAGAACAAATCTACAGTGATAACATCACCAAGGGCATACTCCTTGTCATAACCCTTGAACTCAGCGAGGTGCTTCATTGGAGCAACACCAGCTTTCTTGAGGTGACCCATAACTGGCTTAGAAACGTGCTTTTCAGTCGTTTCCTCGAAGCCGACCTGAACAGCTTCGTAGCCATCTTTCTCAATCGTCTTGATTTGAGTCACAACACAAGGACCTACTTCGATTACAGTGCATGGCACGTTCTTGCCATCAGCACTGAAGACGGAAGTCATTCCGACTTTTTTGCCTAATAATCCTGGCATAATTTCAGTTACTTGTTTTTGTATGGCGGGATTCACAACGCTAGCAGCGAATCCACATACGATTAATGAATAAATAACACTTTACGCCGTCTGTCATCCGCTCTCGCGGTGACAGTCCGGCTTATTAATTACATCTTGATTTCTACATCTACACCAGAAGGAATCTCAACCTTCATCAATGCATCAACAGTCTTGGATGTTGCATTGATGTCGATGAGACGCTTGTAACAGTTCAACTCGAACTGCTCACGGCTCTTCTTGTTGACGAAAGTAGAACGGTTCACCGTATAGATGCGCTTGAATGTAGGCAGCGGAATAGGGCCACTAACCTTTGCACCCGTTGACCGTACAGTCTTGACAATCTTCTCGGCAGACTTGTCTACCAGACTATGGTCGAAAGACTTCAGTTTGATACGAAATTTCTGATCCATATTTTGAATTGTTTTATTACGTTTGTTTAGAGTCCGGAAAATCCGAATTACTTAATCAAGTCTACACGACCACCGCATTCCTCAAGAACCTTCTTTGCGTTGCCCTTGTCAACCTCAGCGTAGTGATGGAACTCCATTGTTGAGCTAGCACGACCGGAAGTAATGGTACGGAGATCCGTTACATAGCCGAACATTTCAGCCAACGGAACCATAGCCTTTACGATACGGGCACCGCTGCGCGATGTATCCATACCCTCTACCTGGCCTCTACGCTTGTTCAAATCGGAGATAACATCACCCATCGACTCCTCGGGGGTAACTACCTCAACCTTCATAATAGGCTCAAGCAAGATTGGTTGTGCCTGTTCGCAACAAGCCTTGAAAGCGAAGTTTGCAGCAAGTTCGAACGACAACTGGTCAGAATCGACTGGGTGGAAAGAACCATCCTCAAGGGTGACCTTAATCGAGTCAACAGGATAGCCGGCCAACACGCCATTCTTCATAGCATTCTGGAAGCCCTTCTGTACAGACGGGATGAACTCTGCAGGCACATTACCGCCCTTGACAATGCTCTCGAACTGCAAACCGGTTACTCCCTCATCAGCAGGACCAACAGTTACGATGATGTCGGCAAACTTACCGCGACCACCAGACTGCTTCTTGTAAACCTCACGGTGACGGGTAACCGTGCCCTTGATAGCCTCCTTATAGGTAACCTGAGGACGACCCTGGTTGCACTCTACCTTGAACTCACGCTTCAGACGGTCGATGATGATATCAAGGTGAAGCTCACCCATACCGGAAATTACGGTCTGACCGGTCTCTTCACTTGTCTTAACTGTGAAAGTAGGATCCTCTTCAGCCAACTTGGAAAGACCAATGCCAAGCTTGTCGAGATCCTTCTGTGACTTAGGCTCAACAGCAATACCAATCACAGGATCAGGGAATGTCATAGACTCAAGAACAACAGGATTGTTCTCATCGCACAAAGTATCGCCTGTACGGATATCCTTAAAACCTACACCTGCGCCAATGTCGCCGCAACCGATTTCCTCCATAGGATTCTGATGGTTGGAGTGCATCTGGAACAGACGGCTGATACGCTCGCGCTTGTCTGAACGCGGGTTGTAGACATACATACCGGCCTGAATTGAGCCTGAGTATACGCGGAAGTAGCAAAGACGTCCGACATACGGGTCAGTAGCAATCTTGAATGCCAAAGCCGACATAGGCTCTTCATAGCTAGGACGACGGTCAATCTCCTCATCGGGATCTTTAGGATTGTGACCGATGATAGCTGGTGTATCAAGTGGTGAAGGCAAATAGCGAACTACTGCATCAAGCAGTGGCTGAACGCCCTTGTTCTTGAATGAAGAGCCGCACAATACCGGGAAGACCTCCTGTGCGAGGGTAGCCTTACGCAGTGTGGCATAAATCTCATCGTTGGTGATAGTCGAAGGATCGTTGAAGTACTTCTCCATAAGAGCATCGTCAAAGTTGGCGCACTGCTCAAGGATTTTCTCACGATACTCTTCTGCCTCCGGAAGGAGTTCGGCAGGAATGTCATCGATTTCGTACTCAGCACCCAAAGTCTCATCATGCCAATAGATAGCCTTCATCTCGATGAGGTCGATAATACCCTTGAAAGTCTCCTCGCAACCGATAGGCAACTGGATAGCCAAAGAATTGGCTCCAAGCATATCGTGCATTTGCTGAACAACCTCAAGGAAGTTGGCGCCCGAACGGTCCATCTTGTTTACGTATGCAATACGGGGTACATTGTACTTCTCAGCCTGGCGCCATACGGTTTCTGACTGAGGCTCAACGCCACCTACAGCACAATACGTAGCGACGGCACCGTCCAGGATACGGAGCGAACGCTCCACCTCTACGGTAAAGTCTACGTGGCCTGGGGTATCGATCAAATTGAACTTATACTTCTCACCTTTGAAATTCCAAAAGGCAGTAGTAGCAGCAGAGGTAATGGTAATACCACGCTCTTGCTCCTGTGCCATCCAGTCCATAGTGGCGGATCCATCGTGAGTCTCGCCAATCTTATGGGTCTTTCCTGTATAATAAAGAATACGTTCTGAAGTTGTAGTCTTGCCGGCATCGATGTGTGCCATAATGCCGAAGTTACGCGTATACTTCAGTTGTTCGTCTTTAGGATGTGCCATTTATTCTCTATATATTTAAAATGTGTAAGAAGTATTATCAGAACTTGAAGTGAGCGAATGCACGGTTGGCCTCTGCCATCTTGTGCATATCTTCCTTGCGCTTGAAGGCGCCACCTTGTTCGTTATAGGCATCCATGATTTCGGCAGCGAGCTTGTCAGCCATTGACTTACCGCCACGCTTACGGCTGTAGATAATCATATTCTTCATCGAGATAGATTCCTTTCTATCGCTACGGATTTCAGTAGGAACCTGGAAAGTGGCACCACCGATACGGCGTGACTTAACCTCGACCTGAGGAGTGATGTTATCCAGAGCCTTCTTCCAAATATCAAGAGGAGCGATTCCCTCCTTCTCGGCCAACTTCTTGTTGACGATGTCGATAGCAGAATAGAAGATTGTGAATGCTGTACTCTTCTTGCCATCATACATCAGATGGTTGACGAACTTCGTAACCTTAACTTCGTTGAAGACGGGATCCGGGAGGATGACTCTCTTCTTCGGCTTTGCTTTTCTCATTGTTTTGTTTGTTTAGTGTGTTTGGCTGTTTCTCTGTAGGAAATGCTTCATCTCACACCGATGTGCGGATTACTCAACCTATTAGAGCCTTACCAACTTCTGTGATTGTGAAAGGTTGCTTAACTCTCTTGCTTTGCGTAGGCAGGTTACTTCTTAGCTGCAGCTGCCTTCGGACGCTTGGCACCGTACTTCGAACGACGCTGTGTGCGACCGTTGACGCCGGCTGTATCCAAAGTGCCGCGAACGATGTGATAACGTACACCCGGAAGATCCTTGACACGACCGCCACGGACCATTACAATCGAGTGCTCCTGCAAGTTGTGGCCCTCTCCTGGGATGTAAGAGTTGACCTCCTTGCCGTTAGTCAAACGAACACGTGCTACCTTACGCATAGCAGAATTAGGCTTTTTAGGAGTAGTGGTGTAAACACGAACGCAGACGCCGCGACGCTGTGGGCATGATGCCAGGGCCGGTGACTTGCTCTTGTCTTCCAATACTACACGACCTTTTCTAACTAACTGTTGAATAGTAGGCATTTTGTTTTACTTTTTGTTTGTTTATGAATTAATTCTCGTTGCTTAGCCTCACAATTAGGCATAATACACCCAAAAGTATACGCTAAAGCGGGGCAAAGGTAGCATAAATATTTCACATACAGACGACAATCGTTCCCCAATCTCAAAAATAAATCCGCAATTAGCCATAAAAGCCAACTGCGGATTACAAACTCAATCTCTTTTTTGTCTTTCAAATAGATGAATATATTCAAATGGTCTGCGAAGTCTTTTATAAAGTTCCACAAGCAATAACTCAAAGCAGCTGACTTTGCGATACCTCCATTTCCTCAGGACTCTATAAAAAAGGACTTAGGTTCTAAGGGCAGAAAACACAGTTTTTCGAGACGTAAAGCATAGATTTCTGTGTCGTAAAACGTGGCTTCTCTGTGCTTTGTGCACAGGTTACTTTAGACGAAAAGCAGGAACCGCATTTGAGCCGTTGTTTTATACGTGCAACGCCTTTATTCATCTATTCTTACAGGCATCACTTGCGATAATTAACAAGATCTTCCGGCTGTGCATCCGACACGAAGTCGCTGTGTTTCTCGACCTCAGCTGCTGCATAGCGGACAAAGACCTTTGCGCTCTTGTCGAACAAGTCCGGACGCTTGGTCGCATCACCCAAAATCAAGATAGACATAATCGTATAAGCGGCCATCTCATAGAGATGACGGCTGCAGAAGTCCTTAAACTCATCGTTCTTCAAGTCGGCGACCTTCTGCACGGAAGCATTATACTTGGCAGCCATTTTCTCGACACGAGACTTCAGGGCAGCATACTCAGCCGAAATCTCTGTCTCAGCCATCAGGTCTTCGATTACCTGAGAATAGAAGCCATTTGTGACATAACGGATGGCAGCTACGGTCTGCAGCTGTGTCGTACCCTCGTAGATGGATGTGATACGGGCATCACGATACAAGCGCTGACATGCATACTCGAGCATAAAGCCTGAACCGCCGTGTATCTGAATGCAGTCGTAAGTATTCTGGTTGGCAAACTCAGAGTTCATTCCTTTTGACAGCGGAGTAAACGAATCGGCCAACTTAGAGTATTTCTTCAGTTCCTGCTTCTCCTCAGGAGTGAGTTTACGCTCACGTTCGATATCCTCGAGGCACTTATAAACATCAACATAGCGGGCGGTAGCATACAACAGCGAACGACCCGCATCCAACTTCGCTTTCATAATAGAGAGCATATCGTAGACAGCCGGGAAGTTGATAATCTCGTTACCAAACTGACGACGATCCTTTGCATAGGCAAGACCCTCCTCGTAGGCAGCAGCAGAGATGCCTACCGACTGAGCCGCAATACCCAAACGAGCACCGTTCATCAGAGCCATCACATACTTGATAAGTCCCAATTTACGGCTTCCACAGAGTTCTGCTTTCGCATTCTTGTACACAAGTTCACAAGTCGGCGAACCGTGTATACCGAGTTTGTTTTCGATACGGCGTACATTCACACCCCCTTGACGCTTGTCATAGATAAACATCGAGAGTCCACGGCCGTCCTTGGTACCTTCCTCCGAACGGGCGAGCACCAAGTGAATGTCAGAGTCGCCGTTGGTGATAAAACGCTTACAACCATTCAGACGCCAGCAGTTCTCCTGCTCATCGAAAGTAGCCTTCAGCATCACGCTCTGCAGATCGGAACCTGCATCCGGTTCCGTAAGGTCCATAGACATGGTCTCACCTGCACAAACGCGAGGTACATAACGGCGGCGCTGGTCTTCGTCTCCGAACTCATACAAAGTTTCGATACAATCCTGCAGCGACCAGATGTTCTCGAATCCGGCATCGGCTGTAGCTATCATCTCGTTGATGACAGTATAAGCTGTGCAGGGGAAATTCAGGCCATCGTAGCGACGCGGCATAGTAACACCACAGAGGCCGGCCTTGACCGTTGCATCAAGGTTCTCGTACGTCTTTGAAGCGTAGCGCACACGGCCGTTCTCACAATGAGGGCCTTCCGCATCCACTGCTTCTGCATTAGGAGCGATGATGTTGGCGCAGATATCGCCAGTCAGCTCGCAGACACGATTGTATGAATCCATTGCATCCTCAAAGTTCTGAGGCGCATAGTCAATACTATCCTTATCGGCGTAATCGCGCTCTTTGAGTTCTACGATACGCTTCATCAAAGGACTATTCTCAAGCTGGAACTTAAGTTCCGGATGATCTGTATAAAAATTAGCCATAGTTTTCGGGAATCAAGTTTACTTGGAGTTCTTCTTGTAGTACTTAATCATCTTGGGGATGACCTCCTCGACGGTTCCATTGATGACATAGTCGGCAATGGCATTAATCGGAGCATTCGGGTCGCTGTTGATGGAAATGATGATTCCAGACTCCTGCATACCGGCGATGTGTTGTATCTGACCAGAAATGCCGCAAGCGATATAGACCTTAGGACGCACGGTTACTCCCGTTTGGCCTATCTGCCGGTCGTGGTCCACGAAGCCGGCATCAACGGCAGCACGCGAGGCGCCAACCTCGGCATGCAGTTCTTTGGCCAAGTCAAAAAGCATGTCGAAGTTCTCCTTCGAGCCCATACCGTAACCGCCGGAAACGACGATGGCCGCACCTTTCAGATTGTGCTTGGCCTTTTCCACATGGCGGTCGATAACCTTTACGACATATTCTGTCTCAGGCACATACTTGGCAACATCGTGCTTGATGACCTCTCCCTTATAGTTCGGATCCAGCACCTCTTTCTTCATGACGCCCTCACGCACGGTAGCCATTTGCGGACGATGCTCCGGATTGACAATGGTAGCCACGATATTGCCTCCGAAAGCAGGACGGATCTGATAGAGTTTGTTGTCGTAATGCTTGCGTATGGGTTTCTTCTCCTCATCAAAGCCGACATTCATATCAAAGTCGCCAATCTCCAGTTCCGTGCAGTCTGCGGTCAGACCACTAAACAAGGCAGAAGAGACACGCGGACCGAGATCACGGCCGATAACGGTAGCTCCCATCAGGCAGATCTGCGGGTCTTCCTCCTTAAACAGATTGACCAGAATTGCCGTGTGGGGGTTGGAAGTATAGGGAAAGAGACCTGAGGCATCGAACACGTGCACTTTGTCCACGCCATAAGGAAGCACCTGCTTCTCGATGCCCTCCAGATTAGATCCGGCACAAATACACTCAAGTTGTACGCCAAGGGTATTGGCCAGCTTGCGGCCCTTGGTCAGAAGCTCAAGAGAGACATCCTTTACGGTTGTTCCCTCAATCTCGCAATATACAAATACGTTGTTCATAATGTACGATTTCCTTTTTACGATTTACGATTGGGTTAACCGATAATCTTTTCGTTCAACAATTCGACAATCAAATTCTCGACATCAGCATCGCTGCCCGTCATCGTACGGCTCTCTTTGGCCTTGAAGACGATATTCTGAACCGTCTTGACATTGGTCGGCGAACCGGTTTTGCCCACTTGATTCATGTCGGCATTGATGTCGGCTGCACCCCACTGGGTGATATTCAGGTAAGGCTTATCGGCATTGGCAGTGGCAATCTCTTCGGCCTTGTCTGCCGGGCGTTCGGCGGGAGCGGTGGCATTCTTATACTTCATAACACGCTTGGCATTGCGCGGACGACACGGAGCAGCCGAGCCATTGACAGTAACGACCAAAGGTAAGGGTGCTTCGACTGTCTCTACACCTCCGTCAATATGACGTTTGATGACTATCTTGCGGGCCTTCTCATCGAGGGAGAGAATCTCTTCGGCATAAGTCACCTGTGTCAGTCCGAGTTTTTCTGCTATCTGCGGACCTACCTGAGCCGTATCTCCATCGATGGCCTGACGACCGCCGAGGATGATATCATAATTACCTATCTTACGGATGGCCTGGCTGATAGTGTAGGATGTAGCCAATGTATCGGCGCCGCCTAAACAGCGGTCGGTGATGACATAACCGGCATCAGCGCCACGGAAAAGCGACTCGCGGATTACTTCAGCCGACTTCGGAAGTCCCATAGTCACTACCGAAACCGTAGAGCCGGGGAATTGTTCCTTCAGGCGGAGTGCCTGCTCGAGTGCATTGAGGTCCTCTGGGTTGAAGACGGCTGGAAGAGCAGCACGATTGACAGTGCCTTCCGGAGTCATTGCGTCAGGACCCACATTGCGTGTGTCAGGTACCTGCTTGGCAAGTACGATAATGTTCAATGCCATAAACTTATTATTGTTTTTAGATTATAACTTTCTGAGGCAAAGGTAGACATTATTTTTTTGTCGGCAAAACAAAACAAAAACGAAAAACGAATTTCAGACTTTGAAATGAATAAAAAAACAGATAATAGCACTCAAGGTGTGCACATAATTCAAAAAAGTGTGCGTCATTTTTAGAATGTATGGGAAAGAAATGAAGAAGGCAGACACTCATTTCTTGCGAGCATCTGTCTTCTTATTCTCTTTTTCTCAAGAAGTGAACCCATCAGATTCAAATGGAGAACCCGTCAGGTTCAAAAGGGAATGACTATCAAAGGAAGCGCATTATCGCTTCAAGCCGTTGTTGGCTATCAACCACTCTCCTATCTGGACAGCATTAAGAGCGGCACCCTTACGAATCTGGTCGCCTGTCAGCCAAAGTGTATTGCCATTGTCATCGGCGAGGTCCTTACGCACACGACCTACGAAGACATCATCCTTTCCGGCACTGTCGATTGGCATCGGGTAGACATAGTTCTGAGGATCATCGACCAAAGTAACACCGGGAGCAGCAGACAATGCCTTGCGGATTTCTTCGACACTCAGAGGGCGTTCTGTCTCGAACCATACACTCTCGGAATGTGAGCGCAGTGAAGACACTCGCACACAAGTAGCCGATGTACGGACGTCGCTATGCATAATTTTGCGCGTTTCGTTGTACATCTTCATTTCCTCCTTCGTATAGTCGTTGTCCGTCATTTTGTCAATCTGAGGAATAACGTTGTATGCTAACTGATGAGGGAATTTGTTGATGGTCTCGACCTTGCCGGTCTCAACGATTTCCTTGTATTGCTGCTGCAGTTCAGCCATAGCTGCGGCTCCGGCACCCGAGGCGCTCTGATAAGAAGAGATATGAATCTTGCGGATATGGCTGAGCTGTTCGATGGGCTTCAAGACGACAACCATCATAATGGTCGTACAGTTCGGGTTGGAGATAATTCCCTTAGGACGGTTGAGAGCATCGGCAGCATTGCATTCTGGCACAACCAACGGCACATCGGGGTCCATACGGAAAGCGCTAGAATTGTCAATCATGACAGCGCCGTACTTTGTAATATCAGCGGCAAACTCCTTGCTGGCATCACCACCGGCAGAGGTAAATGCGATGTCCACACCCTTAAAGTCCTCCGGGTTGTGTGTCAGTTCCTTGACAACAATATCTTTTCCCTTAAAGTTGTAGGTACGGCCTGCGCTGCGCGAAGAACCGAACAACAACAGTTCGTCAATAGGAAAATTACGCTCATCGAGCACACGGAGAAACTCCTGGCCTACGGCTCCGGAGGCACCAACAATTGCTACTTTCATTGTTTACTATTTAAATAGTGAATAAATCTACGTTATGCGAGGCACAAAGATAAGCTAAAAGTTCGGAATAACGACCAAATAGTCAACAAAACAGCGGTTCTTCTATCAAAATTCTCCAAGGAGCAACTTATTTTGAAAAGGAGGCATTACACATTCTTCATACTCAATGACAATCTGCCACGCTTCAAGTCCACACTTTTGACCCGGACTTTCACTTGTTGATGAAGCGACACAATCGAATTTGGGTCTTTGACAAAACGATCGGCCATCTCCGACACGTGTACCAAGCCTTGTGTATGCACCCCGATATCGACAAACGCGCCGAAGTTGGTTACGTTGGTGACTATGCCCGGCAGAATCATGCCTTCCTGCACATCCTCGAGCGTCCGCACCTCTTGGCTAAAACTGAACTCCTCCAGTGGTTCGCGCGGGTCACGGCCTGGCTTGGCAAGTTCGGTAAATATATCCTGCAGCGTAGGCAAGCCGAGCGACATTCCGGATTTGTCGGATGTAGTCACATAACGTTGCAGTTCTACCTTATCGCGCAAGGTCTTACCCTTCTCACCTATCAAGTCAGAGACAGAGCAACCCAAATCTTCAGACACCCTCTCGACCACCCAATATGACTCGGGGTGAACTGCGCTATTGTCCAAAGGATTCGGTCCGTTGCTGATACGGAGGAAGCCGGCGGCCTGTTGAAAAGCCTTGGCACCCATACGCGGCACCTCCTTCAAATCCTCGCGAGTATGGAATGCTCCATGCTCTTCTCTGTAATCCACAATATTTTGTGCCAAAGCAGGTCCTAGGCCTGACACATAGGTGAGCAGGTGCTTCGAGGCAGTATTCACGTTTACACCGACCTTGTTCACGCAGCTCTCGACCGTCTGATCCAAACTGTGTTTCAGAGCCGTTTGGTTGACATCCTTTTGGTATTGGCCGACGCCGATAGAGTTCGGGTCAATCTTCACCAGTTCTGCCAGCGGGTCCATCAACCGACGGCCGATAGAAACAGCGCCTCTTACGGTCACATCTTCGTCAGGAAACTCTTCACGGGCGACCTTCGAAGCCGAATAGATAGAAGCGCCATCCTCGCTCACCACAAAGACTTTTACCCCGTGTTGCGTCACGCAATCAAGGCCTCTTACAAACTCTTCGGTCTCGCGGCTTGCTGTCCCGTTGCCGATAGAGATTGCTTCGATACCATATTTTTTCACAAGTGCCTCCACCGTATCCACGGCATCGACAAAGCGGCTCTTGGGCGGATGCGGATAAATCACGTCATGGTGCAGCAGATTACCCTCAGCATCCAAGCAGACTACCTTGCACCCCGTACGGAATCCCGGGTCGAGCGCCAACACCCGCTTTTGACCCAAGGGTGGAGACATCAAGAGTTGCTCCAAATTACGGACAAAGATACGAATAGCCTCCTCGTCAGCCTTCTCCTTCGAACTTTGTGCGAATTCAGTCTCTATCGAAGGCTTTAGGAGGCGCTTGAATCCGTCAGCGACAGCTTCGACCACCAACTTACCGGCCTCACTTCCGTTGTGCACATACTGGCGATTCAGACGCTCCATACAGACGGCATCGTCGCCCTCTATACTTACACGCAGAAATCCCTCTGCTTCACCTCTACGCATAGCGAGCAGACGATGCGAAGCGCAACGGGACAGCTTTTCCTTAAAGTCGAAATAGTCCCGATATTTCTGAGCCTCCTCTTCCTTGTCCTTTACCACCTTGCTGCGGATAGTTGCATCGAACCCGAAGTTGCGACGCACGATGCCACGCGACTGTTCGTTCTCGGAGATGGCCTCCGCTATGATATCCTGTGCACCGGCTATTGCCTCTTCCTGCGTCTGCACGCCTTTGGCAGGGTCAACATAATGGTCCACTTGCATGCCGACAGGCATATCGGAACGGGACATCGCGGCCTGAGCAAGAAGGAACTGTGCAAAAGGCTCCAATCCCTTTTCCTTGGCTATCTGCGCACGGGTACGGCGTTTGGGGCGATACGGCAAGTAGATATCCTCCAGTTCCGTTGGATTCCAGTTGTCTTCAATACGTTTGCGCAGTTCATCGGTAAGTTTGCCTTGCTCCTCGATGGTACGCAGTATAGTATCTTTCCTCTTCTCGATTTCGTCCAGTCTGTCACGCTGGTCGGCGATATCGGCTATCTGCACCTCGTTCAGTCCGCCTGTTGCCTCTTTGCGATAGCGGCTGATAAATGGTATGGTACAACCATCGGCAAGCAAGCCGAGAGTAGCTTCGACCTGCTTGAATGGTATGTTGAGCGTATTGCTGATTAGAGTGGCGAACAAGTTGTTCATGGTAAATGAATGGTATTTATTCTGAAGGCGTCACTTGAGATTATTCATTACTGATGGTTACGATGGAAGATTCCGATGCGCTCCTCAAACAACTTCTCCTGCTCCGGTTTGAAGAAGGAAGTGCAGACACGGACGCCCTGCTCATGGCTTCCCATCGTATCCAACGGATAGACAGAGATGCCATAGTACATCAGTTCTTTGGTAAGTTGGAGATCCGACATACCAGGATACTGAACCGTAAAGTAGAAGCCATCGGCCAAAGGTTCGCCCATATCGTTGTCATAGACAAGGTAGAATCCGTTGGCGAGCAACACCTTCTTCATAAAAGCGGCACGTCGACCATACTCACGCACCTGACCCACGAAGTCGTACCGTCCGTCGCAGGCTGCTTCCATCATGGCTGCCATGGCGTGCTGGACACTATGGCAGCAACCCGAGCTCAACGTGTAGATGACACGCGCATCAAGGAAGCGGCCGAACTCGCCTACACCGAACATCTCTTGCAGTGGCCTATACACCCGATTGTAGAGTGTGTCGCTGATGCAGCAGACACCGATACGCTGGCCTGCATACGAGAATGCCTTCGAGCCGGAGATGGTCATGACATAATTGTCGGTATAACGGGCCACCGTAGCCTGATACGGAGCTTGGAACGGGTGGGACAAGTCGCGGCGGAAGTCCATAGCAAAATACGCCAGGTCCTCCAGCACAATGACATCATGCCGTGTGGCCAACTGACCGATACCTTTCAGTTCTTCGTCCGTAAAGCACACCCACGACGGGTTGTTGGGATTGGAGTAGACAATGCCGGCGATATTGCCGCCGCTCATGATTTCGTCCAGTTTGGCGATAAGTGCCTCACCGCGATAGTCGTGGATATCCAAGCCCATAGTCTTCAGACCGATAACCTTACACTGGTCAGTCTGCACTGGGAATCCGGGATGAATAAACAAAATCGTATCCTTATCAGAGCAAGCCAAATGAAGGGTAGTGAATACCGCAAACGTGCCTTGCATCGAACCTACCGTAGCGATGCATCCTTGAGGTTTGAGGTCAATACCGATAAAAGCCTTGATAAAGTTAGAGGCAGCATTCTTCAACCGGTCGATACCAGCATTGGGCGGATAGATAGCCGCGCAACCCTCGTCAAGGGCTTTCTTCTCGGCATCAATACCGATTTGCGAAGGTTTCAACCCCGGCACCCCCATCTCCAGATGGATAAAGGGCTGGCCCGTCTTTTGTTCGAGGATTTTGCTGAGCGTCGCGATGTCGCGTATAGTTGCTCTGCTGAAATCGCCGAGGCGCATCGAGTCGATGGCCTCAGTGACTGTGTTGTAGTCCAATGGTGTCTGCATCATATCGTCTTTAATCGTGGAAATTACGCAAATCCTTCACGTGCTTTGCCTTGCCGGTTGAACGTTCGATGGAGCCCGGTTCCTTGATATGGATATTAGGCTTGATGCCGACCAGACTTACGATACGGTCATACAGCGGCTTGATGAAAGGCATCTGCTTGGACGGATTGGGAGAGAAGAACTCCGTACGCAGTTCGACATCCAGGTCGAACGTGTCTTCGTTGTTCTTGCGGTCGACGGTGATGAAATACTGCGGAGTGAAAGCCGGGAATTCAGTAAGCACAGTCTCGATTTGGGACGGGAACACATTCACGCCTCTGATAATCATCATATCGTCCGAACGGCCGAGGATGCGGTCCATACGCACAGACGTACGGCCACAACGGCATCTGTCGTATATCAGACGGGTCAAGTCGCGGGTGCGGTAGCGGAGAATAGGCATAGCCTCTTTGCAAAGGCTCGTAAACACCAGTTCACCGAATTCGCCCGGCTTGCATGGCTCAAGAGTATCCGGATTGATAATCTCCGGGAAGAACATATCCTCCCACAAATGAGTGCCGTCCTGATACTCGCACTCGCCGCCCACACCCGGTCCGGACATCTCCGTCAGACCATAGATATCCAAGGCCTTGATGTGGAGTTTCGACTCCAGTTCCTTGCGCATGCCTTCGGTCCAGGGTTCGGCGCCAAAGAAGCCCACACGGAGTTTTAGGTCTTCGATGTTGATCTTGTCGCTCTTCTCGAGCACCTCAGCCAGACGCAATGCATACGAAGGGGTGCAGCAGAGGACGGTCGTACCAAAGTCCTTCATCACCATGATTTGCTTCTCGCTGTTGCCGGCCGAAGTCGGCAGCTGCACAGCACCGCGCACATGGGCGCCGTCGTGAGCGCCGAGACCGCCGGTAAAGAGACCATAGCCATACGACACCTGCACCACATCGCCAGGACCGACATCGCCGGCAGCCATCACACGGGCCACACCCTCCGCCCAGTGGGCCAAGTCATTGTCCGTATAGGTACCGACCACCGGTTTGCCCGTTGTGCCGGAAGAAGCATGGATGCGGCGCACCTCAGTCATCGGCACGCTCTGCAGCCCAAAAGGATATTCATCGCGCAGGTCCGTCTTGGTCGTAAACGGCAGTTTGTGTATGTCTTCTATACCTTTGATGTCCGATGGTTTGACGCCCATCTTGTCCATCTTGTTATGGTAGAACGGCACCTTGTCGTAGCACGTCTGCACCACCTTCCGGAGACGTTCGCTCTGCAGAGCCGTCATCTCTTCGCGGCTCATGCATTCATATTTCGGATTATGAATCATTTTTGTTTTGTTTGTTCTTTACTTGTTCAGTTCTCGCTTTGACACATTCATTCCTTGCCTTGACAAAAAGCGGAGCAAGTCTGACCTTGCTCCTTTGTCTCCCATGCCCGACCGTCTGTTACATCAGGGCATCGAACGTAAGTTCTGCCTTCTTCCGGTACGACAGCGCCGTGCAACTTGCTATCAAAGTACCCTCCTGGTTGGAGATACGTACCTCGCAATAAGGGAGTTTGTGATGACCGAACGTCAAGGTTGCTTCGGCCACGAGATGGTCTCCCAGTTTGCCCGAATTGTGGAAAGCGATGGTGTTTTCGATGCCGACGGTCAAAAGGCCCTGACTATTCATCACGGCTGCCACAGCGAGGTCGGCCAAAGTAAACAGGCATCCGCCCTGACATACACCTCCGCCATTGAGGTGCCTTGTCTCGACATCCATCTCAGCCTTGGCGTAATCCTCGCGTATCTCGGTCAGCCGCATTCCGTTGGCAGCCGCCATACGGTCGTCTGTATTCAGCAGTTCGAGTAACGTCATAGTGCTTTCTCCATCAAAGCCTGAATATCCGACTCGCTGGCCTCTTTCAGGTTGTTCTTGGTGATAATTTCCTGAGCCCGATCCGTCTCGTGGACACGGAGCACGAGTATGCCTTTGCCTCCGAGTAGGAAGCTATAGAGATAGCGGACAGAGATGCCGGCCTCCGAGAGGATTCCGATGGCCTGTGCAGCCATACCCGGGGCGTCGTCCACCACAAGGGCAAACACGTTGGGCATCATCACATTGAAGCCCGCTTCGAGCAGTGACTTGTAGGCCAGCTCGGGCTCGGTGCAGAGCACGCGGTATATTGCGAATTCCGGAGAGTCGGTCAGAGTAGAGGTTATAATCTGGTGACCGCCCTTCTTGAGCACATCGAGGACGCGGACCAGCGAACCGGCCTCGTCGTCGATGAATACGGAAAGTTGTCTGATTGTCATATTGCTTGATTTTGGCGTTTTTATTCTATGTACGAATCTTTCGGTCCGTTCTAATCTCACAACCCGTTCAGGCTGCCAGTTTAGGCCTTTCGGCCCCGTTCAGGCTCCGACCTTATTGGTAGACCTTGCGCTTGTCCACCACACGGACGGCCTTACCGTCGCTGACGGGCAGCGAACCCTTGGGCACTAGTTTGACGATAGGTGTAAGCAGTATTTCGTCCTTGAGCTGACGGGTCACTTCCTTCTTGAGGGCCTGCAGACGCGGATAGTCGTCGGTGAAGAGTTCCTCCAGTTCGACCTCTACGGTCATATTGTCGTTTTCTTCATCGGTGGTCAAAGTGATGAGGTAGTTGGAAGCGAGTTCCTTGAAATTCATCAGAATCTTCTCAATCTGAATCGGGAAGATGTTGACGCCTCTCAATACCATCATATCGTCAGAGCGGCCTTTCATACGGTCCAGACGGACATGGTTGCGGCCACAAGGGCAAGTCCGGCCCAGCACGCGGGTCAAGTCACGCGTACGGTAGCGCAGCAACGGCATGGCCTCGCGGCAGATGCTGGTCAGCACAAGTTCACCAATCTCTCCGTCCGGCACGGGCTCAAGGGTTTCTGGGTTGACGATTTCCACGATGTAGTAATCCTCCCAGAAGTGCATGCCGTTCTGCTCCTTGCACTCGAAGCCTACGCCAGGTCCGCACATCTCCGACATACCGAACGAGTTGTAGGCCTTGACGCCCAGCATCTCTTCGATACGCTTGCGCTGCTCCTCGCTGTGGGGTTCGGCACCGATGGCCAAGACCTTCAGTTTCGTGTCCCTCCGTGGGTCAACGCCCGTCTCCTGCATGACTTCATAGAGACGAGTGACGTAAGAAGGCACAGCGTGCACAGCCGTAGTGCCGAAGTCCTTCATAAACTTAATCTGTCGCAGCGAGTTGCCGGCAGCGGCCGGCACCGTCAACATACCCAGACGCTCAGCTCCGTACTGGAATCCGAGGCCACCCGTAAACATGCCGTAGCCCGACGAGTTCTGGAACACATCGTCCGGTCTGAGTCCGACCATCCACAGGTTACGGGCCACTTGGTTGGCCCATTCGTCAAGGTCGTTCTGAGTGTGGAGTATCACGGTCGGATTGCCGGTCGTACCCGAACTGGAGTGCAGGCGGACACAGTCGCGCAAAGGCACGCAAGCCAAACCGAACGGATAGTTCTCACGCAGGTCCTGCTTGGTCGTGAAAGGGATGCGGCGCACATCCGCTACGCTCTTTATGCTCTCGGGAGTCACTCCAGCCTCCTCAAGGCGCTTCTTGTAGAAGGGGTTGGCAAGACAGCGTCTTACCGTATCTTGCAGACGTTTCACCTGGAGAGCCTCAATCTGCTCTCGGGTCATGGTTTCGTGTTCCTTGTCGAAATATTCGCACGAATCCTCCGGTACTGGGAATTTTGACATGGTCGATGGATTTATATTGGTCGGGCGGCCCATAGGTCCGTCCCTAATCGGTTAGACATTCTCTGTTTTGTTGACGGCAGCGACACCTGCATCGAAAGCCTTCAGATTGGCTTCGACCACAGCCTCACCCTTGCGGGCAAAGACACGGGCCACTGCAGCACGAAGGTCTTCGGTCGAAAGAATCTCGATATACGGGGCAGCCATACCTAGAAGGACGACATTGGCCGAACGGGCTGAACCCATATCCTTAGCTATCTTTTCGATATTCAGTTTGGCCACCTTGGGCAGCTTGTTCAACTGGGCGTCGATGTCGGCCTCGTCGGGATAGTTGGGGATGTTGACGAAAGGCTGCGTTGAGGTCACCACTGCCGCACTCTTGGAGAGATAGGGCAGATAGCGGAGCGCCTCCATAGGCTCCATGCTGATGATGACATCGCATTCCCCTTGGGGTATCAGGTCCGAGTAGATGGTCTCCGTCGAGAGACGCAGGTTTGACTGCACGTCTCCACCACGCTGACTCATGCCGTGGACCTCAGCCTGCTTCAGATTCAGACCCGCTGCCGTAGCAGCTTCTCCGATGATGGTGGCAATACTCAGGATGCCCTGGCCACCTACGCCACAAAGAATAATATCTTTTTTCATACATTAAAAGCTATACTGTTAATCCTCGCTCACATTATATATAATAAGCCATACACATCAGGCCTTCTTGGCTGCGGCAGCCTTCTGACGGGCATGACGGGCCAACGTCTGGATGCACTCCCTGCGCGGTATGATGACCGACACTCCGTTGTAGTTGATTTCCTCGCGAATGAGCGCCTTGATTTCCTCTATCTTGGTCGGCTGCGGGACAATCACACGCACATGTTCGGGTTCGACACCGAGTGCCAGGCAGATAGCCTCGTACTTGCTGGTTCCGGCAGAGTCCTGTCCGCCGGTCATACCGGTTGTCAGGTTGTCGGAGATGACCACTACGATATTGCTCTTGTCGTTGACGGCATCGAGCAGACCTGTCATTCCGCTGTGCGTGAATGTCGAATCGCCGATGATGGCGAGCGATGGCCAAAGGCCTGCATCGGCAGCACCCTTTGCCATAGTAATCGAAGCGCCCATATCGACGGTCGAGTCCATAGCCTTGAACGGAGGCAGAGCGCCCAACGTATAGCAGCCGATATCGCCGAACACGCGGGCCTTGTCGCCGAACTCGGCAACGACCTCGCGGATTGCGCCATACACATCACGGTGTCCGCATCCCTGGCAGAACTGCGGAGGACGGCCGGCCATCACTGGCGACGGGTCGAAAGCCACATGGTTCTCTACACCCAGAGCCTTGGCAACATTGTCGGGATTGAGTTCTCCGGTGCGGGGCAGGTTGCCGGTCAGACGGCCCAGAATCTTGTACCCGGCACCCAGCAGACCCTTGATTTCCTGCTCGACGACGGGCTGTCCGTCCTCCACTACGAGCAGGCAGTCAGACACGGCAGCCAACTGCTGTATCTCCTTGGCTGGCAGCGGATACTGCGATATCTTGAGCACGTTCATCGTGTTGCCTACCGACTCCTTGACATAGTTGTAGCCGATGCCCATGCACACAATACCCATCCGGCTGGCAGGAGCCTCAGTCATTTCGAGGCGATTGTACGGACTCTGCTCGGCAGCCTCGGCCATGCGCGACTGCTTCTCGATGAGCGAGGCATACTGACGCTTGGCATTGCCCGGCAGGAGCACCCAGTGAGTACGGTCCGTCTCCGGATGCAGAGCATTCATCTCAGTGGCTGCAGACTTTACCTCGACGGCTGCACGGCTGTGGGCCAAACGGGTCACGACACGCATCAAGACCGGCTCCTTGATGTCCTCGGAGAGCTTGAACGCCTCCTCGACCATATCGTATGCCTCCTGCTGGTTAGAGGGCTCGAAGACCGGCACCATGGCAAACTTGCCGTAGAAGCGCGAGTCCTGCTCATTCTGGCTTGAGTGCATCGACGGGTCGTCGGCCACGAGCACTATCAGGCCGCCGTTGCATCCGGTGATGGCGCTATTGACGAAACAGTCTGCACAGACGTTCATACCCACATGCTTCATGCAGACCAAAGCACGCTTACCGGCATACGACATACCCAAGGCAGCCTCCATAGCCGTCTTCTCGTTGGTACACCAGCGGCTGTGGATGCCGCGTTCCTTGGTCAAAGGATGGGATTGGATAAATTCCGTGATTTCCGTCGACGGTGTGCCTGGATAAGCATACACACCGCTCAGACCTGCATGCAAAGCGCCGAGCGCAATGGCTTCGTCACCTAATAGGAGTTTCTTCATCGTTGATATTTTCTTTTTATTGTGTACTGTAATATTGTTTCGTCTTTTGTCCGCACCGGCCTCTCACTGCCGAGGGTCAAAAAGCAATCTGTGTCTGAATCTGGATGCGGCTGTAGGTGCCGTGATCCCACGAACTGCTCCACGTATACTGTGCCTGGACGCGGCACTTGCGGAAGAACCAGTACTGCAGTCCGGCCACCAGGTTGGTCTGGTCCTTGTCGTAGTCCTCGTAAAGCGCGCCCCCTCCCACCGGAGTCCAGTACTCGACGTCTTTGGCTCCGCAGAAATAGTCGACCGAAGCAATGGCATCGAGTTGGCCGACGATGGGCACTGACGTGACGGCATAGGCGCCCCACGAGTGGATGTCGCCGTCCCTGCCGCCCAGCACCTCGCCCCGCACGGACAGGCAACGGTTCTTCCAGTAGTCGGTCTGGCCGCCCTTGGTCTTGTACTCCGCTCCGACCGTCCAGCGGTCCCGGCGATAGCAGTCACCGACTTCGATATGCGGGCACAAGGTGCTTGTTGCGACAGCCGTAGCGTAACCCTTCTGCGCCGAAGCGACCAACTTCAGTCCCTTCAGCGGACGGTAGTCGAGTTTGACGATGAGGTCTTTCTTGTTGTCCTCGTCCCTGCGGTTGATGCCACTGCCGTTGAGAAGCTGCACGTTGTAGTAGAGGCGGTCGTCAAAGAGCTGGCCATAGAGTTCGATGCCGAGGTCTCGGCCATACTGCACCCCGTAGAGGGGGTCGGAGCCGCATCCGGTCAGGTAAGTGACGGCCTGGCTATAGACGTCTACCAGTTCGCAGACCGTCGGCGAGTAGGGGTTCTCCATCGACAGCTGGTTCTTGAACTGCCCGAAGCGAACGGTCAGCGACTTGTCTGACGTAATCCGGTAGTCGGTATAAAACTCCTGCACCACGCTGCTAAAGTCGTGCATGAAGAGGAACGACCAGCGGTCAGTCACTTGTGCCTTGACCCAAAGCAAAGTGCGCTTGATGTCGAGCGTATTGCTGTTCTTCCCGTCCTGGCGAGTGTAGGTGTAGCCAGCCTGGGCATAGCCATTCAACTTGAACCGGCTGATCAGGTCCTTGGCCAAATAGCCCTCATCCTGACCCGACTGGGCGGATTGACCCGACTGGACCTGTTGTGCCGTCAACGGGACTGCAGACATCCAGACGGCCAAGGCCAAAAGCACACTCCTCGTCTTGCGGCTCATCCTCACTTCTGATAGCATTTGAATATACGCTCCACCTTGGTGCGATTCATCTTCGGCGTGAAGAGCGACACAATCCACACCACGACGAAGCCGCCCAGCATGGCCACAGCACCGCAGTCGATGGGGTTCATCAGGGCATTGCCACTCATCATGTTCACCAACGTAAGCCCCACGCCCCACACAAAGCAGGCCCATACCGACGCCTTGGTCACGCCCTTCCAGTAGAGACCCAGCAGGAACGGTGCCAGGAAGGCTCCGGCCAAAGCGCCCCACGAGATGCCCATCAGCTGGGCAATGAACTGCGGCGGATTGAGCGCTATCATCAGACTTATCACAACGAAGAAGACAATCAGAACTCGCATGATGACGACCTTGCGGCGCTCTATCTTCTCGGCCACCATATCGTCAATCTCGCCTTCGGGAGCCTCGTCGGGCAGTGTCTTCTTGTCGCGGTATATCAAGTCGAGCGTCATGGTCGAAGCGGAAGTCAGGACCAGTGAGGCCAGCGTCGACATGGAAGCCGAGAGCACCAGCAGCACGACAAGCGCAATCAGGATGTCAGGCAACGTCTCGAGCATAGAGGGGACGATAGAGTCGTAGGCATAACTGCCGTTGGCTGTCACTGCGGGTTCGGGGTACAGACGTCCGAATCCGCCCAGGAAGTAGCAGCCGCCCGATACGACCACCGCAAACAGCGTCGAGATGACCGTACCCCGGCGGATGGCGCTATCATCGGAGATGGAGTAGAACTTGCCCACCATCTGCGGCAGTCCCCATGTACCCAGCGAGGTCAGTACGACCACACCAAGCAAGCTCAGGGCATTCGGTCCGAACCACGAGGCAAAGTCGCCGGGCTGGAAGTCGGCAAACAGGCCTGCACGGTCGGTCGCCAGGTCGTGAGCCGTCGGCACGCTCTCGGCCATCTGCTGCACCGCAGACGTCAGGCCGCCCTGGTTGCCCACCACCACAAAAATCAGTATCACGATGCCGAAGAGCATGATGATGCCCTGTATGAAGTCGTTGATGGCCGTGGCCTTGTACCCGCCCAATATGACGTAGATGGCTGTAAAGACGGCCATCAGCATGGCACAATACTCATACGGGATGCCGAATCCCATCTCAAAGAGCTTGGAGATGCCCATATACACGCCTGCCGTGTAGGGGATAAGGAAGACGAAGGCGATGATGGAAGCCGCCACGCGCAAGCCCATGCTTCCGTATCGGATGCCAAAGAAGTCGGGCATCGTGCGGCTCTGTATGTGACGTGTCATCAGGCGTGTGCGTCGTGCCAACACCAGCCAGGCGAGCAGCGAACCGACGAGGGCATTGCCCACACCTATCCATGTCGATGCCAAACCGTATTTCCAACCGAACTGTCCGGCATAGCCCACGAAGACCACAGCCGAAAAGTAGGAAGTGCCATAGGCAAAGGCTGTCAGCCAGCCGCCCACGGAACGTCCGCCGAGTATGAATCCGTCGACTGAGGCAGCCTGCTTGCGGGAGTAAATCCCGACGGCAATCAGGACGGCGAAAAACAGAATGGTCAAAAAAATCTTAACAAACACGGTAAGCAAGTTTTGTATATTGGTACAATATTATAGACGCGATTAAAAGAAGCCAGCGGCGACGTCCTCCGTCGGAGGAGGACAGTCCGCGTCCGGCTGGCCGTTTCCGCTCGGGTGTCAGAAGCGGTGGAAGCCCATAATCTGGCGCATCTCCTCCACGCTTTGGCTGACGATGGCCCGGGCCTTCTCTGCGCCCTGGTCACGGACTTTGTTCAGATAGTCGGCGTCGGCGTAGATTTCATTGTAGCGCTCGCGTATGGGTCGTGTCACCTTGAGCACATCCTCGGCTATCTGCATCTTCAGGTCGCCGTAGCGGATGGAGCAGTCGTTCCATGCTGCGAGAAATTGGTCGTAAGTTTCCTGCGTGCTGACGAGCTTGAGGAAGTAGAACAGATTCTTGATGGGCTCGGTCATCTCGCTGTTGGGCTCAGCCGGAGTCATGTCCGTCACGGCCTTCTTGAACTTCTTGATGACCACATCGTCATCGTCGTTGATGTAGATGCAGTTGCCTTCGCTCTTGCCCATCTTGCCGCTGCCGTCCAAACCGGGCACCTTGACAGGCTCGCCCTTTGCCTCGTAGGGTTTCGGCTCGACCATAAAGTCGGTCTTGTAGAAGTGGTTGAAACGGACGGCAAAGTTGCGCGCCATCTCGAGGTGCTGCAGCTGGTCCTTGCCGACGGGCACAAAGTTAGCCTTGTGCTGCAGGATATCGGCGGCCATCAGGACCGGATAGGTCAGCAGTCCGGCATTGACATTGTTGGGCTGCTTGCGGGCCTTGTCCTTGAAACTCACCGTCTTCTCGAGCTCGCCGAGATAGGCATGCATGTTGAGCAGCGTATAGAACTCGCACGTCTGCGGCACGTCGCTCTGTATGTAGATGACGCACTTGTCCGGGTCCATGCCGGCGGCGAGGTATTCTGACAGGATGCTGCGCACGTTGGGGTTGAGCACCTGAGGGTCAGGCTGTGTGGTCAGCGAATGGTAGTCGGCGATGAAATACCGGCAGTCGTAGTCACTTTGCATCTCGACAAAGTTGCGCAGTGCACCGAAGTAGTTTCCCAAATGCAGATGTCCTGTAGAGCGGATGCCGCTCAGCACGACGGGTTTCTTTTCCATATTGTGTTCTTTTTTGCTTTTTACGTTGTACAAGGCCCGTGCTGGGCCAAAATCAGGTGCAAAGATACAAAACTTTTTCCTAACAGGCAAGAAACAGACAAGAATATCGACAAATATTTGGCAAAAACTCTTTTTTTGCCGCATTTTGACATAAAACAGCGCCGGGCGATTCAATTTTTCCATCGAAAAGGCGCATTTTTGTCCCATTTTCGGCACATTTTGGAGGAAGGCAGGTTGTCTTTTGACGAAAACTATATATATTTGCCCTCACAAAACAACATTGATTTGCCGTTCAGGCGCCATTTGACCAACGCGATGAAAAGAATTGGACTGTTGAGCGACACCCACGCCTGGTGGGACGACCGCTACTTGAAGTACTTCGCTCCGTGCGACGAAATCTGGCTGGCCGGCGACGTGGTGGACGAGTCTATCTGCGACCGGCTGGAAGCGACGGGCAAGGTGTGCCGCATCGTGTGGGGCAATGCCGACCCGCACTCTATGCGCCTCCGTTACCCCAAGGACCATAAGTTTACGCTCGAAGGCGTCTCGGTGTGGATGACGCACATCGGCGGCTATCCCGGCCGATGGCCCAAAGACCTGTACCAGGCGCTGCAGCAGAACCCGCCGATGCTCTTCGTGTGCGGGCACTCGCACATCTGCAAGGCCGTCTACGACCACAACCTGCACATGCTCGTGCTCAATCCGGGAGCGGCAGGCACACAGGGAATACAGGTCCAGCGCACGCTGATGCGTTTCACTCTCGACCAAGGGCAAATCAAAGACCTGGAAGTGATAGAATTGGGCAACGGACCGGCCCCGTCGGCAGCCCAATGACCACTTCGAGTTGACAAAGCACGGCCTTTCCGTGTGCAAACCCGACAAAATGCAGGCCTGTCGGGACAATGTTGTGATTTTTTCCATATCTTTGCCGACTTGGCGCACACAGTTTGCGCACGAGTCAGCCGACAAGACAAGACTCATTGACGCAACGAGTATGAGACACGACAAGTGAGATAAGATTCAGACAAACTGATGACTATGTACAAAAACAACGAAGATTTCAACCGGGCCATCGCCGAGGCCATCGCCGTATTGGAAAAGGGAGGTGTCATCCTCTACCCCACCGACACGGTGTGGGGACTCGGTTGCGATGCCACCAATAGCGAGGCCGTACGCCGCATCTACCAGATCAAGCGACGCGAGGACAGCAAATCCATGCTCTGCCTGTGCGACGCCATCGGACGCGTGGACTACTACTTCAAGGACGTTCCCGACACGGCCTGGGACCTTTGGGATGTGGCCGACAAGCCGCTCACTCTCATCCTGCCGCGAGCCCGCAATGTTGCCCCCGAACTCATCGCCGCCGACGGCACGATGGGCATGCGCATCACGTCCGAGCAGGTCAGCCACGCCCTCTGCGCCCGCCTGAAGAAACCGCTGGTCAGCACTTCGGCCAACATCAGCGGACAGCCCACGGCACGCTGCTACGCCGACATCTCTGACGAAATCAAGCAGGCAGTCGACTACATCGTGCCCCTGCGCCAGGACGAGCGCGAGAATCCCGCTCCGTCGGGCATCATCAAGGTCGGTGACGGCGGAATCATCAACGTCATCCGATAAACTACAAGCACGCGGGAAATGAGAAACTCCAAATGGTTTGACAAGATTCTGACTTGGGAGAGCAACCACGTCACAGAGCAACACCTGGTGCTGATACTGGCCTTCCTGACGGGTCTGGGAGGCGCTGTGGCCGCCCTTATCCTCAAGTGGCTAATCCACACCTTCCAGCACCTGTTGGTCGCCCCCTTCGGCGAGGGAGCCGACTACCTCTACCTGCTGTGGCCGACCGTCGGCATTCTCATAGCGGGCGTCTATGTGCGCTACATTCTCAAGGACGACATCTCGCACGGCGTGACCAAGATTCTGTACGCCATCTCCCAGCGCAAGTCCATCATCAAACTGCACAACATCTACTCCAGCATCCTGGCCTCGAGCGTGACCATCGGATTCGGCGGTTCGGTAGGTGCCGAGGCCCCTATCGTGCTGACGGGTTCTGCCATCGGCTCCAACCTGGGCCGCAAGTTCCGCCTGGACCAACACGCGCTGATGATTCTGCTCGGATGCGGAGCCACGGCCGCCATCGCCGGCATCTTCAAGGCCCCGATAGCCGGACTGCTGTTCACCATCGAAGTCCTGATGCTCGACCTGACTGCCTTCTCCATCATGCCCCTGCTCATCTCGTCGGTCACGGCAGCCTCCGTTGCCTATGCCGTCGACGGCCCAAAGGCCATGTTCAGCTTCAACGACATGATGGATTTCAACCTCGAGCGCATCCCGTTCGTCATCTTGTTGGGCATCTTCTGCGGCTTCGTGTCGCTCTACTTCACCCGCACCACTTTCGTGGCCGAGGACTGGTTCAAGCGCATGCGCAGTCCGTGGACCAAATGGCTGTGCGGCGGCCTGTTCCTGAGCGTCTCCATCTTCCTGCTCCCTCCCCTCTACGGTGAGGGCTACGACAGCATCCAGCAGCTCTACAACGGCCACTACAGCGAGATTGCCGACCGCTCGCTCTTCGGCGCCATCATCGGCCACACCGGCAGCGACGGCATACAAGACATGCAGTTTCTGGTCATCTGTGTGTTTATTGTCCTCATCATGTTGGCCAAATCGTTTGCGACGGCTGCCACCAACGGCGGCGGCGGTGTGGGCGGCACCTTTGCCCCTTCCCTGTTCCTGGGCAACTTCGCGGGCTTTCTCTTTGCCTACGTCCTCAACCACTGCGGCTGTTTTACCTACCTGCCCTCACCCAACTTCGCCGTGTTCGGCATGGCTGCGGTGATGAGCGCCGTGATGCACGCCCCCTTGATGGGCGTCTTCCTGTCGGCCGAACTGACCGGACGCTTCGACCTCTTCCTGCCACTCATGATTGCCTCGTGCATTTCTTACGTCACGATTCTCTTCTTCGAGCCCTACTCCATCTACACGCGCCGTCTGGCACTCAAGGGCGAACTCATCACGCACCACAAGGACAAGGCCGTGCTCACGCTCCTGCATCTCGAGGACTTTGTCGAGACCGACTATCAGGTCATCTCGCCCGACATGAAACTCGGCGAATTGGTCAAATTGGTGTCAAAGGCCCGCCACAACACCTTCCCTGTGTGCGAGAGCGACGGCCACTTTCTGGGCATCGTGACGCTCGA
The DNA here is from genome assembly GCA_963624265.1 of bacterium. Lineage (GTDB taxonomy): Bacteria > Bacteroidota > Bacteroidia > Bacteroidales > UBA3663 > Liminaster. Next base: position 50,421 of record CAVFPF010000018.1, read on the forward strand.
CGACATCCGCAACATCATGTTCCAGCCCCGGCTCTACGACCGCATGTCGGTGCAGGATATTATGATTGGTCCTTTGGCCAAAATACATCCCGAGATGAATATGGCCGAGGTCATGAACCTCTTCGACAACACCAACGCCTGGAGCCTGCCCCTCATCGACCAGTCGGGCGCTTATCTGGGCATGCTCTCCAAGAGCCATATCTTCAAGAGTTACCGCGAGATGCTGACCAAGTTCAGCGAGGACTGACGAAGGCCGTTTTTGCACCCCAACTGGAATTATTTTGCAACCCAACTGGATTTTTTTTGAAATCCAACTGGAATTATTTTGCGACCCAACTGGAATTATTTTGCGCCTTAACTGGGGGGAGGGGAATATGAGGGGTCCACGCGTATCTTTGGAAGCCATTGAGATGGGAAAAAGTCCCTATTGCTGACCGCCATTTAGGTCATATGTCGCTGGCGAAGCTCACACGGAAATGAGATAAGGGGGGAAGGGCATCCCCCCCCTTATCGGAATCTCATTTCTGCCCCCGGATGTTCTCCCTGGAGCGGTTGATGTAGGCGAGCAAGCGCGATGTGTCGTGCTTGCGGATAATGTCGGAGAGCTCGGTCAGCTGCGCCACTATCGAGTCTATCTGCTTGGGAGAATGTGGGTTGAAGAGAATCTCGGTCAGGAGATAGTCGTCCTCGCTGAGCAGGCCGCGGGCTATGTCCATGTGCTTTTTGAACGTCGTGCCCGGAGCGTCCTGCGGTTTCATCACACCCGTGAAGGCCAGGGTCGAGACGAAGGGGATGGTCAGCGAGTAGGCAATGGTCTCGTCGTGACCGGCGAAGGTGTACTCGAAGATATTGAGACGCAGACTGGCATAGACATCGTGGAAGAAGGTCTTGCCCGCCTCGTCACTCTCGCTGATGATGATGGCATAGTTGCGGCTGAGGTCGCTGAGGTTGGCAAACGTCGGACCGAACATCGGATGCGTCGAGACAAACGGATGACCCGAAGCGGCATAGAACTCGGGCAGACCGGTCTTGACCGACGCAATGTCGCTCAACATACAGCGCTTGTCGAGATAAGGAAGCACCTGCTCGAAGACGGGCAAAGTGTTGCTGATGGTCACGGCATTGATGAGCAGGTCGGGATCGAACTCGCGGATTTCGTCGTAGGTAGTGAATCGGCGCACGTTCAGACAGTAGCGGAGTTTCTCCGCATGGCGGGCATAGACGGCCACGTCATGGTCCATACATAGTGTATCGGCCATAAACATGCCCATCTTTCCGCTGCCCAGTATTACAATCTTCATCGGAGGAGCAGGTTACTAGCGGTTGATAATTTCCATCTGCCGGCGCACTGACTCCGTGTGGATGGCTTCGAAGACGTCTTTGATGAAGTCTGCCCCCATGCCGAGCTGCACACCTTCCTGACCGCGTTTGGTCAGAATCTCGTCATAACGCTGGGCCTGCAGCACCGAGATGCCGTTCTCCTTCTTGTACTGGGCCACCTCGCACGATATGCGCATGCGCTTGGCCAGAATCTCGAGTATCTTCTCGTCTATCTCGTCAATCTGCAGACGCAGGTCGGCCAGGTCTTCTGTCGTCTTGGCCGTGTCGCGGATGACCAGCGAACGGAGTATCTCTTCGAGCCGCTCGGGTGTGACCTGCTGCTTGGCATCACTCCAGGCCTCGTCGGGATTGCAGTGGCTCTCGATGATGAGTCCGTCGAAGCCGAGGTCCATAGCCTGCTGGCTAAGCGGCTGGATGAGGTCGCGGCGTCCGCCCATGTGCGAAGGGTCGGCGATGATGGGCAGGTTCGGGAAGCGGCGGCGCAACTCGATGGCTATATGCCAGTTGGGCACATTGCGGTAGATGCTCTTGTCGGCGCTGGAGAATCCGCGGTGAATGACGCCCAGCCTGTGGATGCCGGCGCGGTAGATGCGCTCGATGCCGCCCACCCAAAGCTCGACGTCGGGGTTGACGGGATTCTTGATGAGCACGGGCACGTCGTGTCCCTGCAGGGTATCGGCTATCTCCTGCATGGCGAAGGGGTTGGCAGTGGTGCGTGCGCCAATCCAGAGGATATCTACACCAAAGGCCAGGGCAGCCTCGACATGTGCCTTGGTGGCTACCTCCACCGAGGTGTACATACCGGTCTCGGCCTTGAGTTTCTGCAGCCACGGCAGACCGATCATGCCTACGCCCTCAAATCCGCCTGGTTTGGTGCGCGGTTTCCAAATGCCGGCACGGAATACCTTAATGCCACGTGTTGCCAAATCCCGGCCTGTGGTCAAGACCTGCTCTTCACTCTCAGCGCTGCACGGACCGGCTATCACCAGCGGACGCTTGGCATCCATGCCCGGCAGCAGTATCGACTCGAAATTCATTTCCATAATATATGCTTTTTTAAGTAAGTTTTGTCTTATAAGTTCTTGATAATCCGATGTTCCCTATGGGTGACGGGCCTTTGTCCTTCGAAGCGTTTCAAAGTCCTGCAGACTGAATGCGCAGCAGAGCCTCCTGCATCTTCTCGAACGGGGCGCAAAGGCTGATGCGGATATAACGCTCGCCGTTGTGGCCGAAGATGAACCCGGGCGTAATGAAGACGCGCGCCTGCTGCAATACCGGTTCGGTGACGGACTCGGCCCCTGCAGCACACTCGGGAATACGTCCCCACAGGAAGAGGCCGCGCTGGTCGGGGTCAAAGCTGCAGCCCAGATGACGCATGATCTGCTCGGCGGCTATGCGGCGCACCTGATAGGCTTCGTTCTGGCGCTTGTAGTAGTCGGCCGGGTTGTGGAGGGCGGCTACGGCAGCCTTCATCATGGGCCGGAACATGCCCGAGTCGACGTTGCTCTTCACGCGGACTATCCAGTCGATGTACTCTTTCTTCGCCACCACGATGCCCTGTCGCCATCCTGCCATCGAGTGGCTCTTTGACATCGAGTTGAACTCCATGCAGATGTCTTTTGCTCCCGGCACACAGAATATCGACAGGGGCTTGTCATTGAGGATGAACGAATAGGGATTGTCGTTGACGATGACGATATTGTGACGGCGGCCGAAGTCGACTATCTTGCCAAGCAGCTCCATCGTGGCGCAATGGCCCGTCGGCATATGCGGATAGTTGACCCACATCAGTTTGACCTCGTCGATATCGGAACGTGCCTCGAGAGCATCGAAGTCCGGTTCCCAGTCGTGTTCGGGTGTCAGGTCGTAAGTCACAACCTCCGCCCCCACCAGCCGGCTGACGGACGTATAGGTCGGATAGCCCGGATCGGGCACGAGCACCTTGTCGCCGGGATTGAGCAAGGCCATACTCACATGCATGATGCCTTCCTTCGACCCTATCAGGGGCAGCATCTCGGTGGCGGGGTCAAACTCCACGCCATACCACTTCCCGTAGAAGGCCGCCCAGGCCTCTCTCAGTTCGGGCAGGCCCACGTAGCTCTGATAGCTGTGTGCATCGGGCCGCATGACGTCCTCTATCAGCGCCATAACGGTCTCTGACGACGGCTTGAAATCCGGACCGCCGATGCCGAGGTTGATGACGGCGGGGCCTCCCTGACGGTTCATGGCTGCCACCTCCTTGAGTTTGCGCGAGAAGTAGTATTCCTCGACGTGGCCTATCCTTTGTGCGGGTCTTATCTCTTTCATCGGTCAAAGATTTCGGTGTTCTCCTTGTACTCGCCCAGTATCTGGAAGTCGGTGGCAAATGGCCGGACGGCATCCAGAGCATTGCGGTACTGTATGTAGTCGTCGAAGGTCAGGTCGATGAAGAACCGGTACTCGAACTCACGGCCGATGATGGGCATGCTCTGTATCTTGGTGAGATTCATGCCGTAGAAGGAGAGAATGGTGAGCACTTTGGTCAGCGAACCCTGTGTGTGACGCACGCAGAAGTCAATGCTGGCCTTGTTGATTTCGTCACGTCTGACGGTCAGGACCGGTGCGAACTTGTCCTGCAGGATGAGGAAGCGGGTGAAGTTGCGCTTGTTGGTCTCTATCCCGCGGGCCAGTATCTCCATGCCGTACAGGTTGGCGGCATACTCCGAGCAGATGGCGGCATGGCCGACCAGGTTGCGCTCTTTGATGATCTTGGCCGAACCTGCCGTGTCGGCCATCTCGGCTACCTTGACATTGGGCAGGCGGGTCTGCAGGAAGACCTCGCACTGGCGCAGAGCTATCGGGTGGGAATTGACCTCGACGAGGTCGTCCATCTTCGTGCCCGGCAGAGCGCACAAGACGTGGCTGATGTGCAGGCGGTGCTCGCCCGCAATCTGCAGTTGCGAGTTGCGCAGCAGCTCGTGGTTCTGCAGGAGGTTGCCGGCTATGGTGTTCTCAATGGCCACGATGCCTAGTATGCCCGGGTCGGCGGCCAGGGTGTCGAACACGCCCTGAAAGGTCGTGCAGCACACCGTCTCAAGGTCCTTGCCGGCGAAGTACTGCTTGGCCGCCCACTCGTGGTAACATCCCTTCTGGCCCTGTATGGCCACCTTCATTCTGTTCATATATGCGTTGTATAAAAAAAGAAGTCCCGACTTTTTAAGGTCGGGACTTATGTGGTTTATGAATTTCTCAGTTTTGTTCGTTTCACCGTTTCGCTCATGCACACACGCAACTGCCCGACCTTACATCTTCTGCAAAGTAAAAATAATAATAGGAATAAAATCGTCCAAAAGACTTCATGTCGGATGTGAAACTTTTTATTATTTTCGGCGGCAAAGGTAAAGCATATTTTCTGCACTTCCAAATTTTTGGCAGATTTTTTGCCATTTATATTTTACTTTTCCGTTAAAACCGCTTGTAGATAGGGCTTTTTAGCACCTAAAATACAGCAAATCGTGTAAAATGCATTATCTTTGCGCTTGTATCGGGACAGACCCGTAGCTATTCGAACAAGACATTATCTACACACAATACCAAAATTATAACGTAAAATTTAAGATTATGGTAAATTACAAAGATTTGGGCCTGGTCAACACCCGTGAGATGTTTGCCAAGGCAGTAAAGGGCGGATATGCCATTCCGGCCTTCAACTTCAACACAATGGAGCAGATGCAGGCTATCGTACAGGCAGCCGTTGAGACCAAGTCTCCTGTCATCATGCAGGTTTCGAAAGGCGCCCGCAAGTACGCCAACCCGACCATCCTCCGCTACATGGCCGAAGGTGCCGTACAGTATGCCAAGGAGTTGGGTCTGCCCAATCCTCAGATTGTCCTCCACCTCGACCACGGCGACAGCTTCGAGACTTGCAAGGACTGCATCGACATGGGCTTCTCTTCTGTTATGTTCGACGGCTCTTCTCTCCCATACGAGGAGAACATCAAGATCACAAAGCAGGTCGTTGATTACGCTCACAAGTACGACGTTACGGTTGAGGCCGAGCTCGGCGTTTTGGCTGGCGTAGAGGACGAGGTTAGCTCTGCTACATCTCACTATACCAAGCCTGAGGAGGTTATCGACTTCGCTACCCGTTCAGGTTGCGACTCTTTGGCCATCTCTATCGGCACAAGCCACGGTGCATACAAGTTCACTCCTGATCAGTGCACACGCGACCCCAAGACCGGCAAGCTCGTTCCCCCTCCGCTGGCATTCGACGTGCTCCACGAGATCGAGAAGAAGCTCCCCGGATTCCCCATCGTACTCCACGGCTCTTCATCCGTTCCACAGGAAGAGGTCGACACCATCAACAACTACGGCGGCAAGCTGCCTGATGCCATCGGCATCCCTGAGGAGCAGCTCCGCGAGGCCGCCAAGAGCGCTGTCTGCAAGATCAACATCGACTCAGACTCACGTCTGGCTATGACTGCAGCTATCCGCAAGCACCTGGCCGAGAATCCTTCTCACTTCGATCCTCGCCAGTACCTCACACCTGCCCGCGACAACATGAAGAAGATGTACATCCACAAGATTGTAGACGTACTCGGCTCAAACGACAAGATCTAAGCACCGACGGCTAGGCTCTGCTCAAGAGCCCAACCGCCCTGCATAGCATAATAACCCGAGAGGGGCAGAATGGTGATTTCCATTCTGCCCCTCTCTTATTATTGTTCCGACCCCTTTATCAGAAAAGGAACTTGATGATATCGTTGAGGTTGACCAGTATCAGCAGCAAGATGACAAAGCCGAAGCCGATATACTGGAGGATGTCCTTCACCTTGTCGCTCAGCGGACGGCGTATGATGGCCTCGATGATGAGTATCATGATGTGGCCGCCGTCAAGGGCCGGGATGGGCAGTATGTTCATAAAGGCCAAAGCCACCGAGAAGAATGCCGTCAGCGACCAGAAGGTCCGCCAGTGCCATTCCTCGGGGAAGATGGAACCCATGGTGCCAAAGCCGCCCAACTCGCGTGCGCCCTCTTTGGTGAAGACGAGTTTGAACTGCCGCACATAGTTGTAGAGCATATCCCAGCCCTGTCTGAATCCGGCCGGGATAGCCTCTGCCAAGGTGTACTCGATATGGGTGAAGCACTCCATGCCGATGAGGTTCTTCTGATAGATGCCCAGCTTGCCATCGGCACCCAAGCCGACCGAAGCGACCTGCAACTTGCCGTCGCGCCAATAGCTGACAGCCACCGTGTCGCCGCAATGCAGCGCCAACTGAGTGCGCACCTGATGGGCGTATGGTGTCGACACGCTGTCGATGGCCACGATGCTGTCGCCGACGGCCATTCCGGCAAGTGCTGCCGGCGATTCTTCGCCTACTTCGCCCAGCACCATCGGCATACGCACGTCTATAAACTGAGCCAAAGCCTCTTTATGAGCCAGGAAATGTGTGCCGAGCGTGTCCGGCAGAGCTATGGTAAGACGGACGCCGCCACGTTCGACGGTCACGTCGTTGCCCAACAGGAGCGCCGACCCCAGTGCATTGTAGTCCCTGATTTCCTTGCCGTCCACGGCCACGATGAGGTCGCCGTCTTCGAAGCCAACGGCTTTGGCCAGCTCGCTGTAGTTAACACCGTAAGGCAGGTTCTTGGGTTCTATGATATCCTTGCCGTAATGCCAACTCAGACCGATGTAGATGACGACGGCCAGAATCAGGTTGTTGAGCACACCGCCCACCATAATCATAAACCGCGCGAACCGGCTCTTCTTGATAAAGGCATCCGCACGATTGAAGTCGGCCGACTCGCTGTCGTGGGTCTCGTCAATCATGCCGACTATGGCGCAGTAACCGCCCAGCGGTATCCAGCCGATACCATACTCGGTATCGCTCGGATTGACCAGCCTGGGGAAATGGATGAGGTCAAGCAGATGGAGGCCTTTTTTGTTCCAGCGCAGAAGGGCAAAGTTGGAGGTATCGAAGAAGAGATAGAACTTCTCCACTCCGACCTTGAAGATGCGGGCCCACATGAAGTGGCCCAACTCATGTACGAAGACAAGGATAGATAGACTGGCAATCAGTTCGAATGCCTTAAACCAGAAAACAGATGAAAACATTTTGACAGAAATATTATATGCCCAGTATCTCGCGCGCCTTGATGCGGGCCTCTGCATCGATGGCAAAGTAATCCTCAAGCGAAGGCTGAGCCACTAACGGCATGGCCTGGAGGGTCTTGGCGTTGACCTCGGCCATCTGCAGGAAGCGGCACTTGCCCTGACGGAAGGCAGCATTAGTCACCTCATTGGCCGCATTGAGCACGCAGGTGCGGTCGCCTCCTTCGGCCAAAGCGTCAAAGGCCAGCTGCAAGTTGGGGAAGCGTTCCAAATCGGGACGTTCGAAGGTCAACGATGCATAGTCGCCGATGGTCAACTTGCCGTTGATATGGCTCGGCATACGGTTCGGATAGCCCAATGCATAGGCAATGGGCACCTTCATGTCGGGCATGCCGAGTTGCGCCTTTATCGCGCCGTCGGGGAACTGCACCATACTGTGGACGATGCTCTGCGGATGCACGCACACCTCGATACGGTCCACGGTCATCCCGAAGAGCCAACGGGCCTCGATGACTTCAAAGCCCTTGTTCATCATCGATGCCGAATCGATGGTTATCTTGGCGCCCATATCCCAATTGGGGTGCTTGAGAGCCTGGCTGGCCGTGACATCGCGCATCTGTTCCATGCTGAAGGTACGGAACGGACCTCCCGAGGCTGTGATAATCAGTTTCTCGGGTTCGCCCTCCCCCTGCAGACACTGGAAGATGGCCGAATGCTCGGAGTCGACCGGCAGAATAGGCACCTGATACTCTTTGCACAGGTCCATAATCAAACGCCCGGCCACGACAAGGGTCTCCTTGTTGGCCAAAGCCAATACCTTGTGGGCCTTGATGGCAGCCACCGTGGGTCGCAAGCCGGCAAAGCCTACCATCGCCGTGACTACCATATCTATAGGCTCGGCCTGTACGACCTGGCAGAGACTGTCGGCGCCGGTCCAGACTTTGATAGGCAAGTCGGCCAGGGCTTCCTTGACCTGCTGATAGCAGGTTTCGTCGGCAATGACAACGACTTCGGGCCGGAACTCCCGTGCCTGCTTGACGAGAAGTTCGGCACTGCGGTTGGCCGTGATGGCATATACCTCAAACAAGTCCGGATGCTCGGCACACACCTCGAGCGTCTGCCGTCCGATGCTGCCCGTGCTGCCCAATATGGCCAGACTGCGTTTTTTGTTGTTCTGATTCATTATATTGTTTCAACAATGTTGATGTTATAGCGACATAAGCGGTACGGGGTCTACCCAGTTCCCACTGTGCCAGACCTGGATGCCTACCCAACTACTGGGCAGGATGCGGCTGGTCATGATGCTGTCTGTAACGGCCGCATTCGTCCCACCGGAGGACTTGCAGCCTGCATGGCCAATGACCTGTCCGGGCATAAGCGTTTCGCCGCCTTCGACCATAACAGAGGTCAGACGACTGAATATGGAGACATAATCGGCGCTGTGCTGTAGCACCACCTGGAAACCCTGGTCCATGAGATACGTACACTGGATGACCGTCCCTTCCGCCGGAGCCAGCACCGGCACTTCATCGGCAAGGCTGACACAGGTGATACGCACGGCCGTCTCTCCGTCTGCCATAGTGCTGAGGAGCTCTCCTTTGACAGGCGTCAGGAAGGTCGGCGACTGATGCCCTGCACCATGGCGGTGGAGGACATTGAGTGCAAACTGCTCTTGCTCTTCATAACCGGCCACGAAAGCCGTTTCGCGGGCCGATGCCACAAGCGACGACGTGTCGCGAAAGACCTGCACGCTACTGTCGTACGGCTGCACGGCTTCGGTCTGGCCTTCGCCCTTGAGCACCGCAACGAGGTTGTCGAGGTAAGCGGCACGCAAGTCGTTTTCATGCTCCAGACTGTCGATACGCATGGCGCTCTGTATCAGTATCGAACGCTTGTAGGGGTCGAAATAGCCAGGCACATACTTGCGCAGTGGCGGCAACGCGAAGACCAGGAAGAGCAAACCGACGGCAGTCAGCATACCGCACACGAAGAACAAGACATACCGCACACGGCGATGCCTCTTTCTCAACTTCGTGTCCGAGATATAGACCACCTCTGTGTTGCTGCTCAACTTCTTGTTGTCCTCTGTCATCTTGTCTCGTCTTGTCTGCAACGAAAGTGCTGCTGCATATCGGCTGCAACGGCAGTATACAATGCCGCAAATTTAGTTATTTTTTTCAACATATCTGACTTTTCGCAGTTTTTTATTACCCGAACAACAATATTTTCCCTATTTGTTTGCAAAACATCTCATATTTCAATAACTTTGCAAGGCGGTTTCGGCTCCCATTCGAGTCAAAACCGGCACTGAGACACATTAATAGTGACCAAAACCCTATTGGCATGAAGAACGTTGCAGTACTCTTGGCCGGTGGCAGCGGACACCGTATGCAGACGGCCGAACCGAAGCAGTTCATACGGATTGCCGGACGCTCCATACTCGAACACAGCATTCGGGCGTTCAGCCTCAATGCCGGGATTGACGAGATAGTCGTCGTAGGCCATGCCGATTACCTGGACCGCATACGGCAAATTGCCGCGCCCTACCCTAAGGTTCGCCACATCGTGCCGGGAGGCAAGGAGCGTTACCACTCCAGCCTGGCCGCCATAAGCCTCTACTCCTCCCCCATTGAGCCGACAGCAGGCGATGGTTCGACAACCGTCAACCTCCTGATACACGATGCCGTACGTTGCCTCGTCTCGCAGCGCATCATCACCGACACCATCGAGGCACTTCGGGAGCACCAGGCCGTCGAAGTGGCCGTACCGTGTACCGATACCATCTGCGAGGTGGACAGCAATGGTTGCATCGTCCGCATCCCCGATCGGTCTACGCTACGCAACGTGCAGACCCCACAGGGATTTCGCCTCGAAACCATCCGGGAAGCTTACAACACGGGACTCAAAGACCCGCATTTCGTCACGACCGACGACTGCGGTGTGGTGCACCGTTACCTGCCGAGTGTGCCTATCCATGTCGTGGACGGCGAGACGACGAACATCAAAATCACCTATCCGGAAGATTTGGTCCTGGCAGAAAAGATACTATCCGCAACCAAAGATACATTAACAATATAGACAAACATTAAAAACTAACGCAGTTATGAAAAAGATGATTCTCTCGGGCATGATTCTATCTCTTGCCTTCGTACAGAGCGGCAACGCACAGAGCATTCTGTCTAACCTGCTCTCAGGTGTTACCAAAGCAGCCTCTTCATCGGCTTCAACGTCGACATCAAGCAGCAACACATCGTCTACAACATCTGACGTGCTTGGCGACGTGCTCAACAGTGTGGTCAGCAGCGCTACCAGCTCTCTCGACTCTACCGCATCCAAAACCTCAAGCTTGCTCAGCAACTTGATTTCATCGGTAACCGGCGACGTGACCACAACAGCCAGCAGCGTAGTGGGCTCATGGAGCTACACCAAGCCTGCCGTACAGTTTGAGAGCGAGAACTTCCTCACTCAGGCCGGAGGTTCTGCCATCGCACAGAAACTGGAGACTAAACTGGCTTCCATCTACAAGCTCGTAGGTATCAAGGCCGGTCAGCTTAACTTCACGTTCGACGCCAACGGCAATGTGACCTATGGTGTAGGCAAAATCAGCCGCACAGGCACATACACCTTCAACAGCGAGGACAAGACCATCACCATCACTACCTCCGCTGGATTCACCGTCAAGTCTTTCGTCACCGTATCCGGCAACTCAATGATTCTCACATTCGACGGTTCGAAACTGCTCTCCTTGATGAAGACGCTCGGCAGCAAATTCAGCGCCCTCAGCACCATCAGTTCACTGGCCAGCAGCTACCAGGGCATGAAGGTAGGTTACACCTTTGCTAAGAAATAATCGCTAAGAAATAATCGCCTAACGACGACACAAACAAACTATACGGGATGTCTCCCCACTTGGGGAGACATCCTTTTTTATGCAACTTTACGAGAGCACACTGTGGTAAGGGCGGTGGAAAGTAGCCTTATAAAGACATATAGTAACTCACAACAATTCCTCAACCTGTCCCATAAAGTCTATCTGAGTCCACATACAGCGAGCGCAAAGCAAGCGATAGAGAGGTGATAGCGTGTGCGGTGTGTTATGTGATACATAATGCCAAGCGCACGAAAAAAGTCCGGAGATTACTCTCCGGACTTTCCCACTTCAGGCATAGCCTTTTGTGTATGGTCGGGGTGACCCGACTCGAACGGGCGGCCTCTACGTCCCGAACGTAGCGCGCTACCAACTGCGCCACACCCCGAGAAGAATTGGACGGCTGTCGGACCAAAGGTCAGATAAGGTCCAATTCTCTTTTTATTGAGTCTGAACAGGAATTAGTCCTGGTTCAGATTAACGCGCTTGAAATCTGTAGCGGTGAGTCCCTTCTGCGCCTTGTCCATGTACTGCTGTACATTGATTTTGGCGTCGTTGATAAACTCCTGCTCAACCAGACAGTTCTCCTTGAAGAACTTGTTGAGACGACCCTTGGCGATGTTCTGAATCATAGCCTCCGGAAGGTTTGCAGCCTTCTCGGCAGAAACAGTCTTGATAATCTCACGGGCCTTGTCAGCCTCTTCCTGAGTAAGCCATCCCTTGTCGATGTTGGAAGAGATGTGGTCTTCGCTGTCAACCAAGTTGGCATTGATGCCAGCCTTCTTGAGGGCAGCCTCAACAGCCTTGGCAACCTGCTCCTGCTTTGTCTTCTCGATAGCAACCGAAAGCTCGTTGTCCTTTACAGACTGCGGAACAGCATCGGCATTGAGAGCTACAGGATTCATGGCAGCAACCTGAAGAGCTACATCCTTGAGCACCTGAGCATCAGCCTCCTCGTTGAAAGCAACGATAGAAGAAAGCTTGTTGTTGAAGTGGTTGTAAGCTACGGCTACATTACCGTTGATATACTCGTAAGCACCGATTTCCATCTTCTCGCCGGTGACACCAATCTGAGCGACGATAGAGTCATTGACAGTACCATCCTCTGTAGGCATGGCAAGAACAGCCTCGAGCGAGGTGGGCTTGTTGGCCATGACGAGGTCCATAATCTTGTTGGCAAGAGCTACAAAACGGTCATTGCTAGCCACAAAGTCGGTCTCGCACTTGAGAGCGAGGATAGCGGCGAACTTACCGTCCGTGCGGGCGATTACAGTGCCTTCAGAAGCCTCACGTGCCTCACGCTTGGCTGCTACAGCCTGACCCTTCTTGCGGATCTCAGCAACAGCGGCATCGAAATCTCCGTTTGAAACCTCCAGAGCCTTCTTGCAGTCCGACATTCCGGCGCCTGTCATCTCACGGAGTTTCTTGATATCAGCAATTGAAACTGCCATAATCTTTACTTTCTTTTTGTCATTAATACTTAAGCTTCCTCAGTCGTCTCTTCAGCAGGAGCAGCTTCCTCTGCAGGTGCTGCAGCCTCGTCAGCTACAGGAGCCTCGTCCTCAGCTACCTTCTTGCTACGGCGGGGAGTCTTGCCCGATGCCTCGGCAGCATCCTGGTCAGCCTTCTCAACCTTGCGCTCCTCCAAACCTTCAGCGATGGCTTCGCATACGGCACCTACAACAGCCTCAATAGACTTTGTAGCATCGTCGTTGGCAGGAATAACGTAGTCGATGTTGTTAGGATTGGAGTTGGTATCAACCATTCCGAATACGGGGATACCGAGACGTATAGCTTCAGCTACGGCGATGTGCTCCTTCATAACGTCAACGACGAAGAGGGCTGAAGGCAGACGGGTCAAGTCAGAGATAGAACCGAGGTTCGTCTCGAGCTTCTCACGCTGACGGCTGATCTGCAGACGCTCGCGCTTTGAAAGGTTGTCGTATGTACCGTCTTTAGTGAGCTTGTCGATGGTAGCCATCTTCTTCACAGCCTTGCGGATAGTAGTGAAGTTGGTGAGCATACCGCCTGGCCAACGCTCGATAACGTATGGCATGCCTACAGACTGAGCCTTCTCGGCTACGATTTCCTTGGCCTGCTTTTTAGTGGCGACGAAGAGAACCTTCTTGCCGCTCTTGGCAATAGCCTTAAGCTGTTCGGCAGCCTCGTCTATTTTAGCAACTGTCTTATTAAGATCAATGATATGGATGCCGTTGCGCTCCATGAAGATATAAGGAGCCATTGCAGGGTTCCACTTGCTCTTGAGGTGTCCGAAGTGGACGCCGGCCTCCAAAAGTTGATCAAAGTTTGTACGTGACATAATAGTCGTTTGTTTTTTGTTTACTTTCTTGTTAATTCAACCCCCAGGTAGTCTAATACTTCCTTACTGGTTGTGTTGTATAGAATCCTGGCGGATTTAGATACTAAACGCGTAAATACCGCTGTATGTATCGCCATGCATCGCGCATTTGCGACACACAGGCAGCGCAGATATTAACGCTTGCTGAACTGGAAGCGACGACGGGCCTTTGGCTGACCTGGCTTCTTACGTTCTACTACGCGGGCATCGCGAGTGAGGAATCCGGCCTTGCGGAGAGCAGGCTTTGACTCGGCGTCGATCTTGACGAGTGCACGTGCGATGGCGAGACGGAGTGCCTCAGCCTGGCCCTTGTAGCCACCACCCTGAAGGTTTACCTTGATGTCATACTGTTCGGCAACTCCGATTTCGTTGAGGGGCTGCTTAACGATATACTGAAGGATAGACGATGGGAAGTAGACCTGAAGGTCTTTCTTGTTGACGGTGATATTACCAGCACCGGCGGCAACATATACGCGGGCAACGGCGGCTTTACGACGGCCAATTGCATTGATTACTTCTGCCATACTTGTCTTATTTACTTAAGAGTGTTAATGTCAATTACCTTTGGCTGCTGTGCCACCTCTTTATACTCCGAGCCTTCATAGACACGGACGTTACGCAAGAGCTGGGCTCCAAGCTTGTTCTTCGGGAGCATGCCCTTCAGCACGATAGTGAAAAGTGCGGCATAGCCTCTCTTCTTTGTAACACTGGCGGCAGTATGCACGCGCTGGCCGCTCGGATAACCTGTAAAGGTGAGCCACTCACGGTCTGTCCACTTGTTGCCAGTCATAGTTATCTTCTCTGCATTGATGATGATAACATTATCACCGCAGTCGACATGAGGGGTATAACTTGGCTTGTACTTGCCACGAAGGATCTTAGCCACCTTCGAGCAGAAACGACCCATAACCTGGTCAGTAGCGTCTACCACAACCCATTCTTTCTGTGCAGTTGCCTTGTTTACAGAAATGGTCTTGTACGATAAAGTATCCACTGTTGATTTGGATTAAATTGTTAATATTTGCTTTGACAGAGCCTCGACTCACGGACTAGCTTACCGAGGTTGTCTCTGGTTTTTTGCCGACTGAAAAACTTGGTTTCTCGCGAAACGGCTTGCAAAGATAAGCATTTCATTTCAGATAGAAGTACCTTTTCGCCTTTTTCACCTTAAAATACCGCAAAAATAGGTTCGCTTTTGCTGAAAATGATAGCTATAGTAATCAATTTCACACAAAGTGCGTGTCAACTGGGCCGTTTTACCGACCTTGGCATCTGTCGGCTGTTGCAACTGTCTGTTCGAACATAAGGCAAAAAGCATGTCTAAACTCCACTTTTCACCGACTTTCAGCCAATGGCGCAGATTTTTTCGCTCCTTTGGTGTACAATTCGGATATTATGCATAAATTTGCACCCGATGTTTGGCGATGTTGCCAGGCATTCTTATTATATTATATATGTGGTGGCATCTCTTGGCCCTTTTGGTGGCCTGCATTTGGGGTTCGACGTTTGCGTCAAGCAGCATTCTGATTGATGCCGGGCTCACACCCGCCGAGATACTGTGTCTGCGGTTTCTGATAGCTTACGTGCTTATGCTGCCTTTCTGTCGCAAGGCGATTGTGCCGCGGAGTCTGAGAGACGAGGGTCTCTTCATCCTTTTGGGCCTATGTGGCGGCAGCCTCTACTTCCTGACCGAAAACTACGCCATCAAGCTGACCGACTACACATCGACTGTTGCCCTGGTCGTCTCCACCACGCCTATCTACACGGCCCTGATACATCACATCTTCTGGAAGACGGAGCATCTCGGCAAGCGGTTCCTGAGCGGCACCGTCGTCGCGCTCTGCGGCGTCTCGATGGTAGTGCTTAACGGCATCTTCGTCCTCGACGACAACCCCTGGGTCATTCTATTGAGTTTCCTGGCCGCTCTTTGCTGGGCTTTCTACGGCATTATCCTCAAGGTTCTCGAGCGGCGCTATCACTCGGATGTCATCACGCGCAAAATTTTCTTCTGGGGTCTCGTCACCATCATCCCCATTGTCTTTGTCAATGCCGATACGGGTGACAGCACCCCGCTGTTTGCCACTCATGGCCGACTGCTGCTCCAATCCAAAGTCTGGACCAACCTACTCTATCTTGCTCTGATAGCCTCCCTCTTCTGCTTCCTTGTCTGGAGCATCGTCTGCCGGCGCCTGACGGTTGTCACTGCGAGCAACTACCTCTACTTCAACCCCGTCGCTTCGCTGATTATCGGCTCCCTCCTACTCGACGAGACCCTCACCGCCCCTGCCGTCATGGGTTGTGCCCTGACCATCTCTGGTGTCTACCTCTGCAACAGCCACCATCTCCTGCCTTCTGCCGTCAGAAAGAGAGTGAGAAAGAGAAATGGGTAGACTGGGAATTAGTCCTTCTCAAAAGAATAGGCGCTGATTAAAACATCTTTTGCGCCGACAAAAGTGTTGCGGAAACAATGGATTTGCGCAACTTCCGGGTAAAAACGCCCTTAATTTTCCGAATAAAATGCAATTTTCATATCAAAAGTTGCCAGGATAAAAAATTATCCATACCTTTGCGAACAACAATCATTAACATACCGTGAAAGACGAAGGGGATATCGGCTGTTGTCTTCTACGGATGTTGAATACGAAAAAATCCGAACAACAGA
>CAVFPF010000019.1:0-41472 GCA_963624265.1 bacterium
GCGAGCGCAAGCCCTTTGACCGGGACAGAAACGCTTCGGACAAAGACCGCAAGCCTTTCGACCGTGAGCGCAAGCCCTTTGACAAGGAGGGGAAACCCTACCGCAAGCGGGAAGAAGGCGCGCCAACCCCGCGCAAACGCCGGGAATACGACCCCAACAGGCCGATGTTCGGTCCGGACTTTGACATAAACAAAGTAATGTTGGATTACAGCAAACCGGCAGCGACCCCAGAATCAGGCGAAAACAAGAACCAGGGTTCCGGTCCTGCAGAAGAAAATCAATAAAATGCTCAAACGACCTCTCGTCATGTGTGCCATAGCCAGCACCATACTTGCCTCTGCCCAGGAGAAACTGCCCACAATGGCCCAGCTCACTCCCGGCAACGCAGAGTGGCTATACGCAAAGTCGCTGCTCAACACCCGGTGGAATGAGCAGGGAAAGTTCGAGTTCACGCTGCCGGAAAACGCCGACACGGCGGTTCCCGTCGCCCAAAAAGGTAACGTGTCGGCCGACAACCTCTGGAAGACGGAGGCGGAAGGCGACCGGCTGTTTGTCGTGACAACCGACTCCACGAATGTGAAAAGGCTGGAAGTAAGCGACCCGACCCTGGCTTACAGCAATGAAGCCGGACAGAGCGACGTGGTGTATGGCCGCGCCGTGCACCGCAACGAGTTCGGCATCGACAACGGCCTCTTCTGGAGTCCGACAGGACACAAACTGGCTTTCTACCGGATGGACCAAAGCATGGTGCAAAGCTACCCGCTCGTGCAGACCGACCCGAGAGAAGCAACGGTGAGATGGCGCAAATACCCTATGGCGGGCATGACGAGCCATCAGGTCACGCTCGGCATCTACAACCCGGACACGCAAAGCGCGGTCTTTCTGAAAACGAATGAAAAGCCCGCTACAGACGGAACGGACGAGGAAACGGAGGCGCTCAGAGCTTCGCTGAACGACCCGGAGCACTATCTGACCTGCATCAGCTGGCGACCCGACGGAAAGCAGATTTTCGTGGCCGAACTGAACCGTAAGCAAGACTACATGGAACTGAACGTCTACGACGCCGAAACCGGCGACTTCGTGCGGACTCTCTTCAGCGAAAAAGCCGACAAATATGTGGAGCCGGAACACCCGCTCTATTTCCTGCCGGGCTCGAACGACCGCTTCGTGTGGCAAGACGAACGCGACGGTTTCGACCACCTGTATCTGTACGACCTGGCTTCGTCTGACTCGGACAATGTGACCGACGACCGCTTCCACCACTACTGCGGAATGCCGAGCCGGCAACTGACAAGCGGACGTTGGCTCGTAACTTCGCTTTTGGGCGCAGACGCGAAGGGCAAAGCCCTCTTCTTCACCGCCACAAAGGAGGACCCGCGCGAGAACCACCTGTACTCGGTGCAGCTGAAGACCCTGAAGGTGTCGAAACTGACCGCCGAACCGGGCCGACACTTTGTCAAACTTTCGCCCGACGGCTCGCAGTTCTACGACTCCTACTCCAACCCGACCACACCGCGCGTGTGCGAACTTGTCGACATCACACCGCGCTTCACACGCGGCAAAGCGCAAACGCTCTATCAGGCCGCCAACCCCTTTGAAGGCTACGCGCGCCCAGAAGTGGAAACGGGAACGCTGAAGTCGGCCGACGGCGAAACGGACCTGTACTACCGGCTCGTCAAGCCGGTCGGATTCGACCCTTCGACAAAGTATCCGGCCATCGTCTATCTCTACAACGGCCCGCACGCTCAACTGGTGACCGAAAACTTCGAACACGGACTGCCGGGTTGGGATGCCTATATGGCCGGCAAGGGGTTTGTGGTCTTCTCGATTGACGGACGGGGGTCGGAAAACCGCGGACTGGCCTTCGAACAAGCCATTTGGCACAATCTCGGCAAGGCCGAAGCGGCTGACCAACTGCAGGGAACCGCCTTCTTGAAGAGCCTGCCGTATGTCGACGCAGACCGAATCGGCATCTATGGCTGGAGCTACGGCGGCTTTATGGCCACCTACATGAAACTCAACTGGCCGGAGACCTTCAAAGTCGGCGTGTGCGGAGGCCCTGTCCTCGACTGGAGCCGCTACGAAGTCATGTACGGCGAGCGCTATATGGGCACTCCACAGGACAATCCGGACGGTTATGCCGCCAACTGCCTGGTCAATCAAGCGGAGAAGCTGAAAGGCAAACTCCTCATCATACACGACGACCAGGACGATACGGTCGTGCCACAGATGTCTATGCAATTCCTCAAGGTGTCTGTCCAGGCGGGCACTTACCCGGACTTCATCATGTATCCCAATCATGAGCACAACGTCAGGGGCAAAGACCGCATACATCTGCAAAACCGCATAGCCCAATACTTCATCGACAACTTATAGACAACGGGAAGGCTGCCAGCGAAAGCCGGCAGCCTTTTTCGTCTTATAATCAAAAAAAATGCGAGCCGTTCTGTCACAAAAGCCCACAGCTCTTCGTCTATCTTACAGAAACGAAAAAAAATAATGTCCGACAGTACAAAATTCAGCCAACAGGTCATGCCTTTCCACCGCAAGATGTTTGCCGTGGCCTATCGCTTCCTGCAAAGAGAAGACGAGGCTGAAGACGCCGTACAGGACGTACTGGTCAAACTATGGCAGATGCGCGAGAAACTTCCCCCAAACGAAACGCTCGAAGCTTATATACTGACCATGACACGCAATCTCTGCATCGACCGTATAAGAAGCCGACGAGAAGTGTGCAGTGACGAAGACGGACAGTGGGATGAGGAATGTATGGACAACGATTCGCTGGAAAACAAAGACCGGCTGCGATTGGTCCTGGCTTTTATCAGACAACTGCCCGGCGACCAGCAAAAGGTGCTCCGGCTGAAAGTCTTTGAAGACCTCACGAACGAGCAAATCGGAGCACTTCTGAACCTGAAGCAGGACAATGTGCGACAGCTACTCTCGAGAGCCCGCAAACGGCTTCGCGAATTGGCCCAAAAACAAGGAGTAATATAGACACTATGAAAACGGATTATAAAAACAACGGCAAACCCGGCGGAACTCCACTCCGCCAAGCGGGCACAAACCTAAAGGGCACGGACAAGGCTGCTGCCGACCCCCTGGAGCTGTTGCTGCACGATGCCCGCACGGAATATGATGACCTATGGATGGAAAAGGCTGAAAGCCGGATGCCAGAAGGACTGCAAGCCCGACTGCAAGCCACCATCGACCGCCTGGCCGACGAACCCACAGAGAAAAACGCCGACTCAGCAGCCACGGCTTCGGACAAAGGATTCTCTTTGCAGATAAAGACTCCGCCACGGATAGCCGCCGGCAGGATTTGGCTTCGCGTCGCAGCGTGCGCCCTGATTGTCGCAGCTTTGGGCGTCGTCTACCGTCTGCAAGTCAGCAACGACACGCCTAATTATGCGTTTGTCGACACTTGCAAGACCGTAGAAGAAGCCGAAATGCAATTGGAAAGGGCTCTCTGCCTCATAAACAAGAAAAGCAACGACGGACTGGCAATGGCAGCCGAAAACGTGCAGCCACTGCAGGAATCGGGAACAAAAGACTTGTCAAGATTTATTTCTTTCGAATAACTACACACATCAACATTCAAAAAACTACACACATCTCTTTTGAATAAAGACATACTTTCCATTCGAATGTCAACGCACATTTCTTTCGTATAACTAAATGCATTTCTTTCGAAAATTAACACACACAAATATGAAACGAAGACTTTATACACTACTGACGGCTTGCGTGCTGAGCCTATGCTGTCAGACGACAACCGCTTTCGCCCAAAACAAAGTGTTCGAGAAGTACGGCGAAATGGACGATGTGGAATACATCTGCATCACTAAAGCCATGCTCAACCTGATGGGCCAAAACAAGAACGTCAACATCAACGGAGTGAACGTGAAGGGCTTCTCGGATGCCATCAAGGTGATACTGATCATCAACTCGGGCGACGATTCTGCCCGCCAGCAAATGAAAGCCGATTTCGATAAATTGAAATCTGACTCCAACTACGAACTGCTGATGGTGGCCAAGGACAATACAAGCCAAGTCACAACCCTCTACAATAGCGAAAACGAAATCAAAGAACTCGTTATGTATATCAGCGAAGAAGACGAGCAGACTTTTGTCGTTCTGACGGGCAAAATAAACGAAGAAATGATAAACAAACTTCTCGCTAAATAAACGCCCGGTAAAGTCTCGCTATGACTCGGAATCATCAACAACCGGGAATTATCTCGGAATAAAAACCCAGTAAACCACGCAACTAAAAACCCTCAACAACCACAGGAATCCTGTCTGAATAAAAACTCAACGAATATGAAAAAGAGACTCTTACATACCGCCCTCATTGCCTACCTGTTCTGCGGAACCGCCATGGCAGCACAAGAATCCGATTCTACCGCCACGGTAATCGATTCCACCCAAACGCAAGACGAGACTTCTGAAGTGCGCGTCTACAACAATGTCGTTTCACGAACCATAAACATCGGCACAAGCGGAGAAAAAGACACCCATTGGAACTTGAACCTCTTCGGATTCTCGACATCAACGTCGAAATCGTCTGACAAGAAAAACTACTTGGAATGCCTGGAACGCCATGGCTTGTCGGTCTCCGTTGGCGACCGCATCTATCTGGGATGGACTGGCCTCTCTTCGTCCGACTTCGACATCAATCCGGCAAGCAGTTGGGAATGGGGATTCAGCCTGCTGAACGTACAGGACTGGAACCGGCAAAAGACTTTCGGCATCGACATCTCGCTGATGCTGACAAGAAGCAGTTACCGCATGAAGGGCAACGATGCCCTGCACATGGTGGACGGCAATGTTGTGGTCGACGACGAACTGAAGACTCGCAGCGAAAATCCCATCAACTACAAACGGCAGCGCCTGATCTACTGGACATGGCGCGTACCGGTACTGATGCATTTCCAGACTGAGTCGAAATCTGTGCGGTTCACGGTAGGTGCAGATGTGGAAATGCGACACCACATCCGCTCACGAGCCAAAGTGGGAAGCGAAAGAAAATACTACTTGTCCCGGCAGGACTTGAACATCAACCCGTTTGGCTACAATGTCATTGCCGGTATCGGAAACGAAAACTTCACTGTGTTCGGCAGAATACCGCTTTCTGACCTCTTCGACGACAACGCAAACGGCATTCAGGCCAGGCCCTTCTCAGCAGGCATCAATTTCTACTTCTGACCGGTTCCAACATCGTCTCCGGACGGTTATAACTCCGCAACAACAGTCTGTCGTGCTCCGGGTCCGCCTGGGGCACGGCAAATGCTTTGCGGGCCTTGCCTTGCGCATCGAAATATGAGATATAGACACGGCTATAGTTGCCGTCGTCCCTGCGCGACGCCATAACTATCCAGCGGCCGTTGCTCGACCAGCTCGGATAGCTTTCGGCTCGCTGACTGTTGAGCGTCGGCAACGTGTCGACTTGTGCCGTCGCGAGATCGAGGAGATGAATGTCGGCGTCTTTATGCCAAATGTGAAAACAACCGTATCTGCCGGAAGCAAAGACCAGATACTTGCCGTCGGGACTGACACGCGGTAACGAGGCACTTCGTCCGTAGGCTGCCTCATCAAGCACTAACCGCCGAGGACCGAAGGTCAAGCTGTCGGGGTTGAAATCCCGCACATAGATGTCATAGTGAAAATCCTTGTAGCGGTTGGCGGCCTCCCGATCCACGGTAACCGCAGTGTCGTGACGTTCAAACCGCGCCGAGCAATAGTACAGTTGACGGCCATCGGGAGTCCAGGTCGGAAAGGTCTCGAAATCAGCCGAGTCGGACGGAATCCGTATCATCTTGTCGCTCTCGACTTCATACAGGACCAATTCGCTTCGGCTGTCCTGTACCTCAACTTTTTCTGTGTCTTGCGTATGGAAGAACTGCCCCGTCACATTGGTCGAAAAGGCTATAAGCGGAAGCTCTGGGTGCCAGGCCGGATAGACCGGATTGGAAATCATCCCCTCGCGGCGCATGCGCTGCATAAGCTTCCATTCGTTGCGGTAGACGAGCATTGTTCCGCCTCCCTTGCCACGCACGTGAAACAGCATGTTCTCTGTGCGGTAGTTCTGATAGGAATGGCAGTTCACACACTGATTCTGATTGTTTTCATTCGAACAGATGACCGACTCCTCGAAAGAGGTCAAGTTGCGCTGCATGATGTCTATCCTTCCCCAAGACACATAAAGCGGCTCTATCAGACGGTAAGAAAGCCAGGGATCAATCGAGTCAGCGGCAATTTGAATGCTGAAAACCGGATGCCGTCTCCACCCCTCATGCGCAGTCTGTGTGTAAAGCCTGACCTTCAGCTCCTGCCCTCTTGCCGAGGCCAGAATCTCTCTCCACTCGGTTTCGTCTATGACAACTTTACGGCCGTTGCCATACGTCCGGCTTCCTCCGGGATAACCGAACTCGGCTACACATTCCACGACAGAGGTGTCGCAAACCATAAAGTTAAGCGGGGCAATGTTGGCGGGCACAGTCACCTCGGTGTAATCGGGATAAAGACAAGGCAAGCTGTCTGTGTCTGCATAGTGCGAGGGAACATCCGGATGACTGACACTACACGCCACGCAAAGCATGACGGCACCAAAATACAGGGGAAGGCATTTCATGATGTAGCTGTAGGAAATAAAGGTCAATAAGTATACAAATCTCTGCAGAAGAAATAGAACCAATAGAACGTCTTGCCAAATTCCTTACGCATGGCTTCGGCCAAAGCCTCTTCGCTATACCCTTGCTGCATCAGCATCTGCGAACGTTGCTGAAAGCGCACATACGTCTGCGAAATGCCAGGGTCGAAGGGAAACCGTTGGGCAGGAGCCGTCTGCGGTTCAAGGGTCTGATACAGGAAAACGGCCTCTTGTATCACTCTTGGCATCGGCTTGTCCTGATGCAGGCGGGCATATAATCCGAACTGAGGCCAAAACAGGGGAATGGACTGCAGTTGCATCGTGTAAATCAAACTCAGTTCGCTGAGCAGCGGGTTGTTGTGGTTCGTCCGGGCACTGTAGTTGCTCACTAACCACGACTCCATCTGGTTGCTGTCAGTATCGAGCAAATCCACACAATCCTGGCTCAAAAGAAGGGGCACACGATAGCAAGGGTCTTGCCTCATGGCCGACGGATTAGCCAGGTACTTCCGCTGTGCTTCTGCCCACTTGCGGTGAAAACTCGTCTTGGAAAGGAGATTGAGGTACTTCCCGGCCAAGTCATATTCTCCCTTAACAAGTGCACACATAGACATCAAACGGAGGCGCTGGACTGAAATATGGTTGGAAACCATGTTCTCCATATTCCACCGATAGGAGAACTCTATGCTGCCGTTCAGGTAATAGAGCGTCGGAGCGAACGTACAAACCATCGAGACGTTGGCGGAATCATTGGCGGCTGGCATTCTCGTCAAACAAGAATAATCAAGCCAGGCCTCTGCCAAACGGCCTTCGTTGAGCAATGCCGCATTCTTGAACATCCACATCGCCCTGGTGGGTTTCTGGCGGGTCTGCCGCATCTCTCTCAAGATGTCCGGCCAACGACCTTCCAATGCGGCCCTCTCCATGCGCATTTCGGCCTTGAAACCCGAATCATCAAGCGTAGCGTGAAACGGAACACGCAGGCTGTCGGGCACCCGTGCCTCTTCCATCCAGGTATGACCGACGCACAACACCGACAGCAAGCAGATTACCTGCCAAGCGATGCGAATCAACCGGTTCAAGCGAAAGGCGCAAAAAGCGCAAAGCGATGCGAAAAGGACAAACAGCGTAGGCGTGAACCACCAGTCGGGAATGTCGCTGGTGTAAATCCAATAGCCTAAGGATGTTTCGGCCCAAAGCAAGAGCATGGACGGAAGAAGGGCCAACCAACACAAATGCCACTTGAGATGACAACCCCAATAAATCAGAAAATAAATCAGCAACCAAAGGAGAATGAGCATCGAAGCACCCAAGGCAGGATAGTAGAAAAACTGCGTCAGATACCGCCCCGCCCACGTAAACACTCCGCCAGGCTGTAACAGACATTGCCGGAAAAACAAATTGCCCGACACCCAGAGGCTCTGCTCCTGCGCTTCGTAAAGCAAGTCAGCATTCTTCACCACCAGCCTAAACCAGGCCAGACATACAAATGCCAAGCCACACAGTATGGGCAATCCTACCCGGCCAAACCTTGTCAAACGTCCCGCAGTCATGACTCTCTCAATTCGGGGTAAGCGATACGAGCATGATAGATAGACTCCAACCCCTGAACAAAGGACTCTTTCGCTATCTGTATCTCCTGCAGGGTGATGCGTGCACTGTTCAGTCGTCCCTCGCTCACGAGTCCGTCCACTATCGTGTCAACCAGGTTCCTGAACGATTGTTCGCTATATTCTTTCAGACTCTTGGAGGCAGCCTCTATGCAGTCACCCATCATCAACAACGCCTCCTCCTTCGTCTCCGGGTCTTGACCGGGATAAGTAAAGAGGTCTTCGTCTATCTCTTGCCCCGGATGGGCATTGCACCAAGTGACATAGAAGTACTTGATATGTCCCTTTCCGTGATGTGTGGCGATAAAGCGGATGATATCATTCGGCAAATTGGCTTTTTCGGCCATTTTAATGCCGTCTGTGACGTGTTTCTTGATAATCTCGACCGATTCCTCAACAGAGAGCTTATCGTGCGGATTTGCGCCCATTTGGTTCTCGGTAAAGTAAAGCGGGTTCTTCAGCTTGCCGATATCGTGGTACAAGGCGCCCGTACGGACGAGTTGCGACTTGGCTCCGATGGCCTCGGCGGCTGCTGCCGTCAGATTGGCCACCTGAAGGGAATGCTGGAACGTGCCGGGAGCCTCCTTCGACATCCTCAACAGCAATCCTTGTCCCAAATTGCACAGTTCTACCAACGTGACGCCCGACATGAAGCCGAATATACGCTCGAGCGCGTAGATAATCAAGTAGGACATCATCAGCAAGATAGCGTTAAGCAGCATCATGCCGATGGTGAGAAGCGGCACCGACTCAAGCGTTCCCTCGTTGGCCAAAGTATAGGAACAATAGACCAACGGATAGGTGATGGCGGCGATGAGGCACACGCGCAAGAGCTGTCCGCGGTTGTTCATGCCGTCATTCAGACAGAAGATAATCATAATGCCGACCACGCTCTGCACTACAAGATACTCGAAGTGCGATGGTGCGATAAACGAGCAGAGCAAAGCCATGACCATGTGGCACCAATAGGCCGTCCTCGAACCATGGAATGTCGACAAGACGATTGTCGTGACGCCTATCGGAACCAAATAGACGGCCCCGACAGCCAAGTGGGAAGCCAATGAGGTCAAGATAACCATCAGCGTAACCATGCCGACGGTAACCAGCGTATACGACTGCTGGTCATGATGCCACTTGCGGAACAGATACAAGAATCCGAGTTGGCTGCCCAGGATGATGGCTATCAGCATTATTTGACCGATGCGCATCAAGGTTCCGCTCTTCGAGTCGGCAAGGTTCTCCAACTGTGCTCGTTTGTACGAATCGAGTATGTCCTTGAGCTTTGAATCAACAATCTGACCCTGGTCGATAATCCTGGTCTCGGCCACAATGACCCGATAGGAGGTTGAAATCCCCTTGCGGAGTTCGTTGTATTCGCGCGACATCGCCACTGTGTCACGCATCAAGGTTGCGCCCACATAGTCCTGCAAATCACTCAGCTGCCGATAAGCATGGGCATAGACATCTGTCATCAAGTTGTCAAACACCTGCTTCTCGCTGCACAGACTATCTATGTTTTGCTCGATGAGCAGATGCGAACCGGAGGCAATGCGAACCTGGACGAATCCCTCTTTTTGCACCTTGTTTTTCTCCGGGTTGGAAAGAATGCCCCGTTCGTAGTACCCGGTCAGAATGCCCCGGAGATGCCGATAGGCCTCTGCGCCCAACACCGCTTGCTCGCCGTCCAAACGCTGCAAGTTGTCCGACAATTGGGCGGAATCCTGCACATAGATGGGTGTAACCAACCGATGAAGACTATCCTCCATCTGCTGTATGACAGAATCGGAATGATAAACAGGGAAGTCGAAGTCGGCCGTCAACCGGCCATAACGCCACGGCATTCCGAGTTCGTACTCGTATCTGAAGGCATCGTGATGCGGGAAAACATAGTTGATCAGCGCTATAGCGCCCAAGACGAACACTGCACGCACAAGAAGCTGCAAAAGAGATAGTCTACTATTTTTCATAGTCGCGAATTTGGGCCAAAGTTAAAGGGTTTTTCTGAAACCGCCAAATTTTTGTTCTAGAAAAGTAATAGCCCCTATACAACACTGCTTGTAAAGGGGCTATTTTATGACACAAAAGACTACTTACACCGGCCTTCCGCAACGTCGCAAGATGCCAAGCCAGTAGCGATGGGCCAAAGATTCCAATCTAAACCAAAATGGGAAAATGCGAATCAGCCAAGTCGTCCTCTTGATGGTTTTCAGCACTTTCTTGAATTCTGTAGGGTCAGAAGGCATTTCCCTATGATAGAGGATTTCGGGGCGCATTTCTTCGGGCTCTGACGAGAGTTCAAAGACGGCGTCGGTCTTGATTTGCTGTGTGTTGTAGGAAGCATCCGTTGGACTATTCTCGCCACTTCCATCGCACCCGATATTCCGCACCATCGATAGGGCCGGACGCAGCTGATAATGGCCAGTGGCAACATTATATAGCGATAACTTGTGGTCACCCCAATGGCGCCTATTTGACTTGAGCACCCAAAACAATATCCAATATCCAGCCGGATATGTGGCAATGACCTTGTCCGACACGCTCTTTGACCTAATCATCTTCAGGAAGAAATCATTGTTGCCATGCATATAGGGCCTTACCGTATTTTCCCACTTGTCTTTCCAGTAGCCTGTCCCCCAATCGGAATGTGGCAAACTTAAGAATAAGCCATTGGGATTCGGACCATAACAAGAAGAGTGAATATACCCACTCACAGACAGGATGCGGCTATCATCACGATAGCGTTCGAGCACCTTATCCATATAGTCAAGGAAACAGGGAGACACTTCAGTGTCGTCTTGAACGAAAATATAGGCATCGTAACGCTCTAGACAATATCCGGCCAAATCGTCCCAGTTCCGTTCTGCCCCATAGTTGGTATCCCGCTCCAAGATTGTGACTTTGGCGAAACCGGTTATCGTGGGCAGATAGGCCTTTACTTTTTCATAACCCTCGCGATAGACTTCATCTTTTGGTGGAGCAGGTAAAGCGTCAAGGCCGATAACGAGTTCTGTCTTATCGGCATGCGTGCACCGCTGAAGCGATTCCACACAAGCCTTGAGATGCTCGTAGCGGTTGAGCGTCGGGATACAGACGGGATAGTAAATCATTGATGTGTGTCGTGTTTGTTGTTCGATGTTTTATGTATTTTATGACTGCAAAGATAGAAAGAAAATTTGTCGCCGACAAGAAAACGGTCAAAAATCTATCAGATACTCATTATACGGCATAAAGTGGCCTAAGAATGGAAGACAAACAGGCATCAGATCAACATCCCACAAAAAAAAGAAATATCCTCCCGGCTCAATAGAACCAAGAGGATATCTCTGCGGAAAGACAGGGATTCGAACCCTGGAAGCAGTGTGACCCGCTTGCCGCATTTCGAGTGCGGTCCGTTCGACCACTCCGGCATCTTTCCAATAGGATTGGTCGATGCAAAAGCCAAGAAAAGCACGGCGTTCTCCCGATTTTGCGCGGCAAAGTTAAACATATTTTCAGTAAGTCGAACAAAAAACAGAAGTTTTTTGAAGATTCCATTGTTTTGTGTAAAATAAGTCGTAATTTTGCGACAAGAAAAATTACATTTCTTTGCTGGCAAAACGCAGAGTAATGCACTCTCTTGACAAAGCAAAAAGCAAAAACACCGACACAATATAAAAACTCTGAATATGCATCATGCCATTAGTTTCATCCTGCGAGTAGCTTATGCCGCAGGTTTCGCGTTTATCCTCCTGTTCCACACAGCCGACATCATCAACTACATTCCCCAACTGCTGGGCGGCTTGCTTATGCTTGAAGCCATCGCACAGATACTTGAGCTATCGCTGCTGAATGTCAAGACTCACGTTAACCGTTATTTCTTTGCAGCACCCGTCGCAGTTCTGCTATATAGTCTGTTCCTTATTTTCTTTTGCAACAGCGAAATTACCGACACGACCACAGTGCGCGAAGCATTCTATCCGTCGCACGGATTCAGTTGGACTTCTACAGAGTTATGGATTGGCGGATTGTGTTTCATGATTTTCCTGATTTCAGAATTGGCCATTTCCATTCGATTCTTCAAACCCCTATATCTGCCAAGAAAGTTTGCAGAAGACAAACGAATACAGGACGAAGTACAGAAGATGAAAAGGGAGGAAGAAAAGAAGAAAGAACTATCCAATGCAACTGAGACTGAGAACAACCCAGAAAAAGATTCGTTGGGCAAAGGGAACAACTATAAAAAAGGGAACTATTAAAACAAGCAACATTATAAGATCTCACAATCATTCATGCGCAAAAGCCGGAGGCAAAAAACTTCCGGCTTTTCTTGCATAAATGTCTATATTTCAACATGATAGCGGACTATTGTTCGAGAAAAAGTCCTTTATGGTCTTCGCCTTTGCCGGACCGACCAAAGCAGAAATCTCAGTTATATCAGCTTCTCGCAGACGTGTGACGCTCTTAAACGCCTGGAGCAAAGTTTGCTTCGTTTTTGGACCAATGCCTTTAATGGAATCCAGTTCAGAATGAACCATATTCTTGCTTCGCTTTTGGCGATGGAAAGTGATGGCAAATCTGTGCACCTCATCCTGAATATGTTCCATCAAATGAAACAGGTTGCTTCCGGCCTTAATATCTATGGCTTGAGGAGGATCGCCGAACAAGAGTTGCCGAGTGCGGTGACGTCCGTCTTTTACAAGTCCACCAACGGGAATCTGTAGCAAACTATGAATCTCGTCCATCCGTTCTGCGGATATTTGACCTTCGATCTGTTGTTGTAAATACTGCCCCTCCAAATCCAAAAGGCCTTGTTTGATAACGCCCATCTGCCCCACTCCGCCATCGGCCAAAATCAAATCGGGCATCTCTCCCATTTCGTCTATCAAACGGCGATAGCGGCGCATAACAACCTCGTGCATAGATGCATAATCATCAGGACCAGCAACAGATTGTATATTGAATTTTCGGTATTCCTGCTTAGAAGGCTTGCCATTGCGGAAGACGACGCACGACGCCACTGGGCAAGTTCCCGAAACATTGGAATTGTCAAAACTCTCAATATGAAGCGGCAACTTAGACAAGCCCAATTGCTTTTGAATCTCTGACAAGAGACGAGTCTGCCGTTGCTCTGGATTCAATTTATCCGAACGTTTCGTTTGGTCGATGCGGTACTGACGACAATTCTTTTCGGCGAGCTCGAGCAACATTCTCTTATCTCCTCTTTGCGGAATAAACACTCGACATCCATCGGGAACAACACTCGGTTCAAAGGGAACAATCAGTTCCACAAGGCTATCTTTCGCCCCTCTCTTACTAACTAGTTTTTCATCGTCAACAAGCAAGTCATCATCGTTGTCTGGCGTCTCCTCAGCCTCAAAACGCTCTCGCAATTCCAAGATACCCAAAGCCAAAACATCTTCTTTTGGCTCTTCTATCTGTTTGCGATATTCAATAGTATAGCTTCTGATAATAGCGCCGTGTACGATATGAAAATAAGAAACGATAGCCGAACTACCCTCTTCATCATAAGCAAAGACATCAACATCACTTATGACAGAAGGAACAATATTACTCTTTACCCTATATCCCTCAATCAGTTCGTAGCGCTGCTTGATTTGCTCTGCCTCCTCGAACTTTAGTTGTCCGGCCCTATCCATCATCATATCATACAACGCCCGGCAAAGTTCGGCCGTGTGTCCACGCAAAATCTGTTTGATTTCGTCAATCCCAGCTTGATAGGTTTCACGTGAAACCCCATCCACACAGGGCGCCTTACACTTGCCAATATGATATTTAAGACAAGGCTTATAATGTGATTTAGCGGCCATCAAAGGCTGCAAATTCAAGCTACAAGTGCGAATGTGGTAAACACACTCGAACATCTCAAGGAGGGCTTTCGCTACCCTAACATTGGTGTACGGACCAAAATAAGAGGAACCGTCCTTAACGACATTGCGGGTTAAGAACACACGGGGAAAAGCTTCATTGCGAACACAAATCCACGGATAGGTCTTGCTATCTTTAAGCAGAACATTATATCGCGGCTGATGCGCTTTGATCATCCTGTTTTCAAGATTAAGCGCATCGTTCTCGGTGTTTACAACAATGTATTTTAAATCGAAGATATTTCGAACAAGGTTCACCGTACGCCGACTTTCATGTTCTTTCGTGAAGTAACTGGAAACTCTACGCTTGAGATTCTTCGCCTTACCCACGTATATAATTGTCCCACGAGCATCAAGATAACGATAAACCCCCGGAGAAGAAGGCATCGTTTCTACTATACTCATTAGGTAATCATATCGAGGATTGCACTTGGCTTGAACCATGTAAAAATACGACTATAATAGTACAAAAACACAAAAAAGCCCTAAGAGCACAACGTTTCACGTGAAACCTATAATCCTGAATAAACGATTGGGCAGAAAACATCGGCATCAGCCGGGAATACATCACGACCATGAAGATCTTTAAGCTCAATGATGCAATTGATATAAACCTTTTTGACGCCTATCTTTTTGCAAAGATTATATGCAGCTTTCATTGTGCCTCCAGTAGCCATAAGGTCATCATGGATAAGAACAACATCGTCTGGAGTAAGCGCATCCTTATGAATCTCTATACGGTCGGTTCCATATTCGAGTTGATATTGTTCTGAAATAGTCTCAGCCGGCAACTTGCCAGGTTTACGGACAACGACGAAGCCAGCTCCTATGTTATTAGCAACGATAGGACCAAGAATAAAACCGCGGCTTTCAACACCGACTACTTTCGTAATGCCAAGTCCTGTGTAATAGCCAGTCAGGCCATTAGCCAACTCACGCAAACAAACAGGATTCTTAAGAACAGTAGTGATGTCCCGGAACTGAATACCAGGCTTAGGGAAATCTGGTATAGTACGCAGATTTTCTTTGATAAGTTGAATGTTCATATGTAAAATACAAATAGATTGACTAAGGATAAATACTAACTAAAATTGATATCATCGACCAAGAAGGACAAGCAAGATATTTATGTCTGCTGGAGAAACACCAGGAATACGAGAAGCTTGGCCGACAGTTCGCGGACGGATGCGAGATAGTTTCTGTCGCGCCTCGATAGAAAGCTGATGTATATGATTATAATCAAAATCGCTCCTCAACTTTATGTCTTCAAGACGAGCAATCTTATCCGCAAGCTGACGTTCACGTTCAATATAACCAGCATACTTAATACGTATTTCAGCAGCCTCGACTATCTCTTCCCTCCTATTTGGAAGGGAAGAAAACAAATCGTTTAGTTCTGGATAATACCGAGCAAGCAATGTAAGATTTAGCTCAGGTCGACTCACAAGAGAAATAAGTTTAACGCTTTCTTTAAGAGGCGCAGTACCCAAACTTGCGAGGATAGGATTGAAAGATTGTTTCACGGGAAACATCCCACAAAACTCGAGAATCTTCTCAATCCAAAATTTCTTTTCATTAAGAAGATCATATCGACGTTTATCAGCCAAACCAAGCTTATAACCTTTCTCAGTAAGTCTCATATCGGCATCGTCTTGACGGAGGAGAATTCGATACTCCGCACGAGAAGTAAACATTCTGTAAGGTTCATCGACACCCTTAGTAACCAAGTCATCTATAAGAACACCAATATAAGACTCATCTCTACGAAGAATAAATGCTTCTTTACGTTGTGATGATAGAGCTGCATTAATACCAGCAACAAGGCCCTGACCAGCAGCTTCCTCATAACCAGTAGTACCATTAACCTGACCAGCGAAGAAAAGACCAGCGACAAGTTTTGTTTCCAGCGTATGGTTTAACTGGGTTGGATCAAAATAATCGTATTCAATGGCATAGCCCGGTCGATAAGCAACAACATTGCGTAAAGCAGGAATATTGTGTAAAGCCTCAATTTGAATATCAATCGGGAGAGAACTTGAGAAGCCATTTAAATAATACTCTTGGGTATCAGTACCCTCAGGCTCAAGGAAAAGAAGATGATGGTCTTTTTCAGCAAACGTTACAATTTTTGTTTCGATACTCGGACAATATCGAGGACCTACAGAATGAATCTGCCCATTATAAAGAGGAGAATCAGGCAATCCCCTACGCAAAACCTCATGAACAGAATCATTAGTTTGAATTGTCCAACAAGGCAATTGAGGAAGAGAGGAACGAGAATCATTCAAAGGTAATTCGTCAGACTTGGGCAAATACGAAAAGTGACGAAAATCATTATCTCCATCCTGTCTCTCAGCAAGAGAGAAATCAATGGTTCGGCCGTCCAATCTAACAGGCGTGCCTGTTTTCATTCTACCAGTAACGAATCCAATCGACTTAAGCTGCTCTGTTAGCCCATAACTTGCCTCTTCTCCTACACGGCCTCCATTAATCATGGTATGTCCGATATGCATCAATCCATTGAGAAAAGTTCCGGCCGTCAAGACTACCGATTTTGCATAAAAGCAGACGCCCATACGAGTAACGACGCCTTTTATGGTTTCACGTGAAACATTAGAATCGCTTGTAAAGATAAATTGCGAAACAGTGTCTTGCCAAATAGAAAGATTAGGTGTGTTCTCGAGCACCTTTCGCCAAGCCCAAATATATTTGCCTCTATCTTCCTGACTGCGCGGACTCCACATCGCTGGACCTTTCGATTGATTAAGCATGCGAAATTGAATCGAACATGCATCAGCAATCTCGCCCATTTTGCCACCTAGTGCATCTATCTCTCTGACTATCTGGCCTTTAGCTATTCCGCCAATAGCAGGATTGCAGGACATTTGCCCGATTTTATTCATGTCCATTGTAATGAGACACGTCTTTGCTCCAAGACGAGCAGACGCATGCGCAGCTTCGCAGCCCGCATGACCAGCACCTATCACAATGACATCATAGAAAAAAACCATCCTAGTCGCAGTTGGGTATAAGGCCTAATAACGACAAAGCTTCGTTCTCGTTCTTTTCCATAATCTCTC
Organism: bacterium; assembly: GCA_963624265.1. Lineage (GTDB taxonomy): Bacteria > Bacteroidota > Bacteroidia > Bacteroidales > UBA3663 > Liminaster. The sequence continues at coordinate 17,207 of CAVFPF010000019.1, forward strand.
GCTCGCCCGGTCCTTTGTCGTTAATACCACAAAGATGAAGGACACCATGAATTATAACACGATGAAGTTCAGTATAGTATGATTGACCGAATTGCTCGGCATTTGACCTTACGGTGTCTAGACTAATAAACAAGTCGCCCGAAATTCGATTACCGTCAGTTTCGTCGAAAGTTATAATGTCCGTATAGTAATCGTGTTGTAAATATTGACGATTGACCTCCAGAATTTTTGTATCATCACAGAAAATATACGAAATGTCACCAACCGACTTCCCATGAAGAGAAGCCACTTGTTTAACCCAAGATCTTATAAGAGACCTCTTTATAGAAGGCATCTTGGTGTTTTCGACATAAAAGGAAATGGCCATAAAATATCAATTTGCGCGCAAAGATAATTATAAAATCGTGAACACAGAACGTTAGGGCCATTTTTTTTGCAGCAAAGCAAATATAGACGCATTTTAGACTATGATTTTACAAAAAAAGGTAAAAAACAAGGCTTTTTTAAGAACCTTTATAAAAAAACACAAAAAAAAAGACGTTACAAGAAAAATAAGCGGTATATTTGCCCTGAAAATTTTAGGAAAGCCAAACAAAAATACAATCTAAATATCTAAAATCATGTCGGAAATTGTAGGACATATCTCGCAGATTATCGGTCCTGTCGTGGATGTAGCTTTCGAAGCCGCAAACGAGACTAAACTTCCTGCCATCAACGAAGCACTAACCGTAATGCGCCAAGATGGTCGAGAACTAATCATCGAGGTGCAGCAACACATCGGTGAGAACTCGGTCCGATGCGTAGCTATGGATTCAACAGATGGACTTCGTCGTGGTCTTGAAGCAAAAGCCACAGGAGCTCCTATCACTATGCCCGCAGGCGACCAAGTCAAAGGACGCCTACTAAATGTGGTGGGAGAAACGGTCGATGGCATGAAAACCCTCAGCAAGGAGGGCGCACTCCCGATACACCGCGAGCCACCTAAGTTTGAGGAACTTAAAACTTCGCAAGAAGTGCTATACACGGGCATCAAGGTTATCGACCTATTGGAGCCCTACCTAAAGGGTGGAAAGATTGGACTATTCGGAGGCGCTGGTGTTGGCAAAACCGTGCTCATCATGGAACTTATCAACAACATTGCAAAGAAACACAACGGATTCTCAGTCTTCACAGGTGTAGGAGAACGAACACGAGAAGGCAACGATTTGCTTCGAGAAATGATAGAATCAGGCGTAATACGTTACGGAGAGAAGTTCAAGGAGGGCCTTGAAGAAGGCAAATGGGATCTCTCTGCCATAGACTACGACGAGGTTGCAAAAAGTCAAGCAACTTTGGTGTACGGACAAATGTCAGAACCGCCAGGAGCACGTTCATCCGTAGCATTATCCGGACTAACGATTGCAGAGTCGTTCCGCGACTCTGACCAAATAGGAACATCCAAAGATATCCTGCTTTTTATCGACAACATCTTCCGTTTCACACAAGCAGGATCAGAAGTATCCGCACTTTTGGGTCGAATGCCTTCTGCTGTTGGTTATCAGCCGACATTGTCAACAGATATGGGTAAGATGCAAGAGCGAATCACATCTACAAAGAAAGGTTCAATCACATCCGTACAGGCCGTCTATGTGCCTGCTGACGACTTGACTGACCCTGCTCCCGCCACAACTTTCTCACACCTGGACGCAACAACAGTACTTTCACGCAAGATTACCGAGCTTGGTATCTACCCTGCCGTAGACCCGCTGGACTCAACATCAAGAATCCTTGATCCGAACATTATCGGCGAAGAGCACTATAATTGCGCTCAAAGAGTGAAACAGATTCTGCAGCGCAACAAGGAACTTCAGGACATCATCGCCATCCTCGGCATGGACGAACTTTCGGACGAAGACAAGCAAACAGTCAACCGCGCTCGTCGAGTTCAAAGATTCCTCTCCCAACCATTCACAGTGGCCGAACAATTTACTGGAGTCAAAGGCGTAATGGTAAATATAGAAGACACCATCAAAGGCTTCAACATGATCCTTGACGGCGAGGTGGATGACCTGCCTGAGCAGGCTTTCCTTAACGTTGGAACGATAGAAGAAGCTATCGAAAAGGGCAAACGCCTGATAGAAGCTGCAAAGGTCTCCAATAACTGATCCGAATAGTAAAAGACAAAAGCATAAGCGAATCATGAAGTTAACCATTCACTCTCCTGAAAAGACAATCTTCGACGGCGAAGTTTCGCTAGTGGAAGTACCTGGGCAGAAAGGTCGTTTCGAAATCCTCCCCAATCACGACGCCATCATAACAACGCTACAACCGGGAGTGATACGGTACGTGACAGACGGCAATGAGGCTCGGCAACACGTTGTATCAGGATATGTTGAAGTCCATAAAAACATCATATCAGCCTGCGTACAGATATGATGCAACACCTGGAGTTTCTGATTGCGGCCTTTGTCTTTTACGAAGCAGTAATAATCAACGTCTTCAATGTGGTTCACAAAACCAGCCCATTGCATGACATTTGGATTATCCTTGGCTCAAAAGTCCTCAAATTGCTACTTACAGTGGGCGGCATACTTATTGTCAAATTCCTTACTGAAGTGCCCCTAAAACGCTTCGCATTGATGACAATCGCTGTCTATTTCGTATCAGTGGCCTTTGAAACAGTCTTCTTTCTCAAAAGAATGAAAAATGAAAAAGAAATATAAGTTTCGGAAAACACTATCGGTCTTGCTGGTTACTGTTTTGACCTTGTGGTCAGCCCCTTGCTTTGCACAAGAGGTTGAAGCAGAGGCTGAATCTTTGGATGTAACGGCCATGATATTCGACCACGTGGGAGATTCCTACTATTGGCATATAACCGATTGGGGCAAGACATCAATATCCATTCCGCTTCCGGTACTTGTGTATAGCCAAGAAACAGGATTCCATGCGTTTATGTCTGACAAGTTCCATCACGGACATAAGCCGTACGAAGGCTTGAAGATTGCCGACAAAGATTCCGAATATGCTGGAAAGATTGTAGAGACAGACGCCAGCGGCAAGGAGAGACGGCCATTCTTCGATTTCTCCATCACCAAAAATGTAGCGGGACTGATTATATCCTGTATCTTACTGATTTGGATGATACTGCACTGTGCAAAATGGTATAAAGGCAAGGATTTGAAATCAGCAGCACCTAAAGGTTTCGTCGGTTCGGTAGAAATGCTTGTTTCTTATGTATACAACGATGTCATACGTCCGAACATCCCCAAAAACACCGAACGTTACGTTCCATATCTTTTGACCGCATTTTTCTTCATATTCTTCAACAACTTGTTGGGATTGATACCAGGCTCAGCCAACTTGACTGGCAACATTGCCATCACTGTGACCTTGGCTTTGTTTACCTTCTTCACGACCAACATATTCGGCACTGGAGCTTATTGGAGCGAGGTCTTGTGGAATCGTGAACTACCATTGTGGTTGAGACCCATTATGGCGGTCATAGAGTTTATCGGACTTTTCACCAAGCCGTTTTCGTTGACCATTCGATTGTTTGCCAACATCTTAGCGGGTCACTGTGCTCTGTTAGGTGTCTTGAGCGTCATCTTTCTGACGGCAATCTCGATGCCCGGAATAGGCAATGGCATGATGTCTGGCGTCAGCATTTTGCTGGGCATTTTTTTGGACTTTGTCGAACTTCTTGTAGCTTTCATTCAAGCTTTCGTCTTTACGATGCTTTCATCAATCTACATAGGGCTTTCGCAAGCTGAACATCACAAAAAATGAGGTCTTGAATGCCAACATCAAACATAGGGAAACAGATAAATAAAGAAACAATAACTCTAACAATTTAAACATTACAACTATGCTTTTGGAAATTCTTTCTACAAAAGGAGCCGCCGCACTCGGCGCAGGTATCGTAGCAATCGGTGCAGGTATCGGTCTAGGCAAGATTGGTGCTTCGGCCATGGACGCTATGGCACGTCAGCCAGAAGCCATCAGCAAGATTCAGATTCCGATGATTATCATCGGTGCCCTTGTCGAAGGTGTCAGCCTATTCGCCGTCGTTGTCTGCCTTTTGGCATCCTAAAAACATCGGGGATTTCGAACAAAAGAAATCCCCGGATATTCAATAAAATAACAAGCATTTATGGATTTGTTGATTCCCGAAAGCGGTCTCTTTTTCTGGATGCTTCTCGCATTTGTCGTAGTCCTTTTTGTGCTAGGCAAATTCGGGTGGCCGGCCTTAACCAAGATGATTGACGATCGTGCCAAATACATCGATGAAAGCATTCTGAAGGCTAAACAAGCCAATGAGGAATTGGCAAAGATTCAGGAGAAGACAGCAGCGATGTTGAAGGAGGCACAAGAGAAGCAATCAGCCATCTTGGCCGAAGCCGTCAATATGCGTACCCAAATTGTAGAAAAGGCAAAAGCAGAGGCTACCGTAGCAGGACAAAAGATTATGAAGGAAGCACAGCAACAGATACAAGCAGAAAAGGAAGATGCCATACGCGACATTCGTCGTCAAGTGGGCTTACTATCTGTCGAAATCGCTGAGAAAGTACTTCGCAAAAATCTGAAGACCGACACCGAACAGATGGCTATGATAGACCGTATGCTTGATGAGATTGAAAACAAAAAGTAACGTATGGATATCGGAGTAATTGCCAAACGCTATGCAAAGGCCCTATTAGCCTTTGCCGTCAGCCAGAAACAGGAAGATATAGTCTATCAAGAAGTCCTGCAAATGATTGACAGTTATAGGAACGTTCCCCAGGTGACCTCTGTTCTAAGCAATCCACTCCTTCCCCAAGTGCAAAAGGAGGACGTGATTTGCCAAGCGGCGGCTATCAGTCCCAGTCTTGTCATGCGTAAGTTTGCCAAACTGGTGGTCGAGCATCGTCGTGAGTCGTTCATGCTCTTCATCGCACACAGTTACGTATCGCTCTACAGAAAGATGAAACACATCTCCATCGGCAAGTTGATAACAGCCGTTCCTGCCAGCCAAGAGGTAGCAAAGCGGTTGGAAAAGATGGTGGAAGAGCGGTCCAGGAATTCGATTGACGTGATTCTCGAAACAACCGTCGATCCGAATATCGAAGGCGGTTTCATCTTTCAGATTGATGACATACGTCTGGATGCCTCGGTGCGTTCGCAGTTTAATCTGATCAAGAAGCAATTCATTGAAAAGAACAAAAGAATTATATAACCAAGAGATTATATGAGTAATATCAAAGCAAGCGAAGTGAGCGAAATTCTCCTCCAGCAGTTGGAGGGTATCGACACCCAAGCGAAGTACGATGAGGTCGGAACTGTGCTGACCGTGGGCGATGGTGTGGCCCGCATCTATGGCCTGCGGAATGCCGAAGCCAACGAATTGCTTGAATTCGAGAATGGTGTTATGGCCGTGGTTATGAATCTGGAAGAGGACAATGTCGGAGCCGTGCTCTTTGGCGGCGGAGACACTGTATCAGAAGGAATGGTAGTAAAGCGTACCAACCGCATCGCCTCCATTCGTGTAAACGAGAACCTCTTCGGACGCGTCATCAACCCGTTGGGAGAACCGCTCGATGGTATGGGCCCAATCAGCGGAGAAACCTTTGAAATGCCTCTAGAGCGCAAAGCCCCTGGCGTCGTGTTCCGTCAGCCTGTAAAACGGCCACTGCAGACTGGTTTGAAGGCCGTCGATGCTATGATTCCTATCGGTCGCGGACAGCGAGAACTTATCATCGGTGACCGACAGACGGGCAAAACCGCAATTGCAATCGACACGATTATCAACCAAAAGGAGAACTACGAAAACGGCAATCCGGTATATTGTATCTACGTCGCCATCGGACAGAAAGGTTCAACTGTAGCCAGCCTTGTTCAAACGCTGAAGGAGAAAGGCGCAATGCCATACACATGCGTTGTTGCAGCAACAGCCGCAGACTCGGCTGCCTTGCAGTACTTTGCTCCTTTCGCAGGTGCTGCCATCGGCGAATACATCCGAGATACAGGACGTCACGCTTTGGCTGTCTACGATGACCTGTCTAAACAGGCTGTCGCTTATCGTGAGGTATCGCTGATTCTGCGCCGTCCTTCAGGTCGCGAGGCTTATCCGGGAGATGTCTTCTATCTCCATTCCAGACTACTGGAACGTGCAGCTAAGATTATCGAACAGCAGGAAGTTGCCGAACAAATGAACGACCTCCCGCCCTCGCTCAAGGGCCATGTCAAGGCCGGAGGTTCGCTGACGGCTCTGCCTATTATCGAGACTCAAGCAGGTGACGTGTCTGCCTACATCCCGACAAATGTAATCTCTATTACAGACGGTCAGATTTTCCTGGAAACAGATCTCTTTAATCAAGGTTTCCGCCCTGCCATCAACGTAGGTATTTCTGTGTCTCGTGTCGGAGGTTCTGCGCAAATCAAGTCTATGAAGAAGGTTGCCGGCACACTGAAGATAGACCAAGCCCAATATCGCGAACTGGAATCTTTTGCCAAATTCTCGAGCGATATGGACCCAGTGACAGCTATGGCCATCGACCGCGGACGTAAGAACAACCAGTTGCTAATTCAGCCACAATATAGCCCAATGTCCGTAGGCGAACAGGTCGCTATTCTCTACTGTGGCACACAAGGCCTGATGGCAAAAATCAGTGTGGATCAAGTACAGGAGTTCCAGCAGAAATTCCTCCAGCAACTCCGTGCCGCACATACTGACGACGTCATCAAACCGCTTGCAGAAGGCAAGATAGATGACAATATCACCACTATCATACGCGAAACGGCTGCCAATATTTGCCTCCAGATGGCATAATACACAATATAGTCAGATACACTTATGGCTTCATTGAAGGAAATCAAAGGACGCATCGGATCGGTCGAAGGAACTCTCAAGATTACCTCGGCGATGAAGATGGTGGCTTCTGCCAAACTGCACAAGGCTCAAGGTGCAATTGAAAGCATGTTGCCCTACGACCGCCAACTGCACAAAATCATGGTATCACTCCTTGCCGGCGACACCAAGATTTCGTCACCTTATTGCGAACCGCACGAAAGCAACAAGAGGGTCGCCATTGTAGCCATTGCCAGCAACTCAAGCTTATGCGGCGGATACAATAGCAATGTATTGCGGCATACGGAAAGCATCCTCAGCGAATACGCTGCCCAAGGTATCGAAGGCAAGGCCATCGACTGCTATGTCATAGGCCGCAAACTCGAACAAAGCCTCGCAAAACTAAAGGGAGCAACGAGTCTAATACGCGATTATGTGGAAAAGGGAGACAATCCGACATTTGCCACAGCCCGAGAATTGGCCAAACGCCTGATGAACGATTACAAAAACGGCAAGATTGATAGTGTAGAGCTCGTCTACATGCACTTTAAGAGTACTGCCACACAAATCCCCACAAGGGAGATGTTCTTGCCCGTATCGCTCAATTCTGAAGGCAAAAAGACAAACGTAGCTGGCTACATTATTGAGCCGAGTGCCTCTGAAGTACTTACGACATTGATACCCGATGCGCTCTGTATGAAAATCTATACGGTCATGCTCGATGCCCAAGCTGCTGAACATGCCGCACGAACAGTGGCTATGCAAACCGCTACGGACAATGCTAACGACCTATTGGGTGAATTAAGAATCCAATACAACAAAGGCCGTCAGGCAGCCATTACTTCCGAGCTGCTTGACATCGTCGGAGGGTCTATGCAATAGTCAAAAGCCTAGAAAAAACAAAAGAGGGGATTCTTAGGAAAAGAAAAATCCCTCTTTTTTTGTTTTTTTCAACAGAAAAGTGTACCTTTGCAGCCAAACAACGAAATTCGACTATGCAAAGAAGCGAAGAGAAAACCCTCACCCTATTGGGAAACAAAGTTACGGAGTATCGACAGGATTATGCACCGGAGCTACTCGAAACGTTCGTGAACAAGCATCAGGAGAACGACTATTGGGTGAAGTTCAACTGCCCGGAGTTTACAAGCCTCTGCCCTATCACCGGACAACCAGACTTTGCCAATATAATCATCAGTTATATCCCAAACATCAAAATGGTAGAGAGCAAGAGTCTAAAACTTTATCTCTTCTCATTCCGCAATCACGGTGACTTTCATGAAGATTGTGTCAACATCATTATGAAAGACCTAATCAAGTTGATGGAACCAAGATATATCGAAGTAACAGGCATATTCACGCCACGTGGCGGAATTTCCATACATCCTTACGCCAACTACGGCAAGCCGGGGACCAAATACGAGCAGTTGGCTTGGGAGAGATTATCAAAACATGAAATTTAAACCCCGGCATAAAAACACAATCAAAAAAATAAGAAACAGAAACAACCTATAAACCCCATACAAAATGAAAAAAATCCTCATCCTTGCTGCTGTCGCAGCAGCTTTCTCGGGAGCTATACAGGCACAGACACTGGCCGACTACGCTAATGCCGGTGACGCCGCCATGTCAAGCGGAAAGTATCAGGAAGCCATTGACAACTATGTAAAGGCTTTGGCCCTCGATACAGACAATACAGATTATATGACAGCTTTCCAACTCGGCACAGCTTACCTTCAGGTAGGCGACCAGGAGAAGGCCGGTGACGCCTTCAAATCGAGCATCATAAAAGGTAATTACGACCAAGGGGTCGTTACCAACATGAAGAATGCCTACGAGGCAGCCGGTAAAACCGAACTGCTCAAGCAGGCTTACATCGACATCAAGACGGCCAACCCTGCTCAGACTTTGGCTATGGACTCAAAACTTTACTTCATCTATTCAAAAGAAAAAGATTGGGACAATGCTCTGGCTTGCTGCAAGACGGTACTAAGTGACCCGAACATCACACAGGACAAGCAGGTGAAATATTACAAATACGCAGCACAGCTCTTCCTCAACACCAACCAGACAGATTCGGCAGAAGTCTACTACGACAAGGTTTTGGCTATCGACCCTAACAATGCTGATGTGCACAAAGCCATGGGCTATGGGTTCTACAACTCGATTATGAACACTACAGCGCGTGCTCAAGCCGCCTACAATGCCAAAAAGAACGACGCCAAAAACGCAGCTCACTACTACGCAGAGATGCAAACCGCTACGAAAAGGGCTACTCTAAACTATGGTCCGAAGGCTATTCATCATCTGAAGATAGCCAATCAGACGTTGAATGACCCCAAAATCACGGAAACAATCAATAAACTCAGCAATAATATTGCCGCTTATAAAAAGTAAGCTAGCAAGATTGAGACAAAAGGACAGGATGCCAAAGTTAAGGCATCCTGTCGTGTTTTTTGCCTGCTATCAGCTACTTAAAAATGTCAAGTAACGAATGCAAAAATTACGTTTCTTTGCAAACGAAACTAGGTTTTGCAAGACGGAAAACTAAGTTTAGGCGTTATCCTTGAATAATAGGTTTATCAGTTGCTTCATCCCTTCTCCTGCACCAGCCTGAATCTGAATCATCTGACTATACGGCGAGTGGACTGGCTTGGGGTCTATGACATAGACAGGAATGCCTTGCGGCGCATATTGAAGTAAGCCTGCGGCAGGATAGACGTTGAGCGAAGTTCCCACAACAACGATTATATCGGCTTTAGACATAATTTCAGCAGCTCTATCAAGGTTAGGGACAGCTTCCTGAAAGAAGACAATATGCGGACGCAACTGTATGCCATCCGGACTCATGTCTCCAATTTTAATATCAGGATGAGAAGGGTCAATCGGATAATGCACTCCGTTGTCAGGACCATCTGCCCGGCATTTCATCATTTCGCCATGGAGATGAAGCACATGACTGGAGCCGGCCAGTTCATGCAAGTTGTCCAGATTTTGAGTAATGACCTGAACATCGTAATTCTTCTCCAACGAAGCAATCAGACGATGGCCATCATTGGGTTTGCAGTCCATATACTTGCGTCGTAGCATGTTATAAAAGTCAAGCAACCGTCCGGGGTAAGCCAGCCAGGCATCGTGTGTACAGATATCCTCTACATGGTAGTTTTCCCATAGTCCGTCACTATCCCTAAACGTAGAGATTCCGCTCTCACGACTCATCCCAGCACCAGTCAGAAAAACAATTTTTTTCATAACAAATTCTTTCTTTTGGTTGCAAATATATCAAAGAAGCATAAAATTCAGTAAAAAAGACAATGAAATCATGCAAAATTAAGAGGAATTTAGTATATTTGCGTCCACAAAAAGGCAAAACTAAATACAAAATATCAACAATCAAGTCATTATGAAGAAATTGTTCTATTGCGCAGCCGTAGTACTTGCTGCCACGATGGGTCTTTCATCATGCTGTGATGGAGTACCTAGTGTAAAACTCAGTTCCGACCTCGACACACTTGGCTATTCCTATGGTGTATTGTTCGGCAACCAGTACTCCAACTTCCAGGACAGCGGTGTAGTAGTTCCTGAAGTTACCATGAATCTTGACAACTTTATTGCCGGATTCGTTACAGCCATGCGCCGCGATTCTGACAATATCAAAGTGAGTTTAGAAGATGCTGATGCATTCGTTCGCTCTTACAATGAGAAACTCCGTCTGCAAATGGAAGAGAAGCATCGTCTGGAAGTAGCCGAGAATAAGGCCAAAGGTGCTGATTTTATGGCAGAGAATGCAAAGAAAGAAGGCGTAAAGACCTTAGAGTCAGGTCTACAGATTGAAACTCTCGTAGAGGGTAACGGTGCCAATCCAAAAGAAGGTGAAAAGGTTAAGGTTTCCTACAAAGGTTCATTGGTAGACGGCACAGTTTTTGACCAGAACGACAGCATAGATTTTAACATCAACGGTGTTGTGAAAGGCTTCAAGGAAGGTCTTCTCAACATGAAGGTCGGCGGCAAAGCCATTCTGACTATGCCATCAGAACTTGCATACGGCGAACGTGGAATGCACAACATTCCGGGCGGTTCAACCCTCCAGTTCGAAGTAACTTTGATTGACATCGTCAAGAAATAAAGTCAACTGGCACAGAATAATTACAGACACAGACAGGCTCTTTGGAAAAAAATTCTTCCAAGGAGTCCGTCTTTTTTCTTTTGACAACATTCACATAGTGGCTAAAAAACAACATCAAAGCTATATCAAAAACAAAAAAATAGCATTTTGTTTAATTTGTCGTACAAAAATTTGCATTATATGAGAAAAAAGCTGTAACTTTGCCCCATTGTTTAACGGTTTTTCGTTGCAAAAGTAAATTTCAACAACGAAAGCTTAAAAATCTTCAACATGGAAAAAATTGATGCACTTGACAAAAAGATCCTTGACATCATAACAAGAAACGCCCGCATACCATCTAAGAACGTGGCTATAGAGTGCGGTGTGTCACGCGCAGCCATCCACCAACGCATACAGCGTCTCATAGAGATGAAAGTCATCGTAAGTTCGGGCTACAATGTAGATCCCAAGATGCTTGGATTCCAAACTTGCACGTATATCGGCATCCGTTTGGAACGCGGCAACAAGTATAGGGAAGTCGTAAAATACCTAGAGGCAATTCCGGAAATCATTGAGTGCCACTTCACGACAGGTCCATATACAATGCTTTGCAAACTCTATGCCCGTGACAACGAACATCTCATGGACTTGCTCAATAACAAGATACAAGGCATCGAAGGAGTCGTATCGACAGAAACCCTAATTTCGCTCGAAGAAAGCATTAACCGCGAAATCAGCATCTGCGGTGGTGTATTGCCCAATGTAGGCAATTTTACACCGTCGGATTCGGATGAGGATTGGGACTGATTATATCTCCGTCGACAATAGAACATTAGTATACTGGCTGTCCAAGCAATTGGGCGGCCATTTTTTTGTCACCTGCCTTGAGTGCACGACGAATTTCGCTTGACGAGTAATTCAAGCCACTGCCATCATCAAAGACAGGTTCTCTGACAACGACCATTCCACACTCTCGTCCGTAACGAACATAATCGTCAAAACCTTCACTCCTGCCATAGCCAAACCGATGGTCATAGCCAATGATCAAGACCTTGACATGCATTTGAACGGAAAGAACCTCCTGTATAAACTGACGTGCAGACATCTGCCTTACTTTTTCAGTAAAAGACATCAAGAAACAAGCGTCAATATCCATCTTGGCCAACTTGTCAAGACGCTGCCCGAGCGAATCTATCAGCTCCATCTGGTATTCGGGGTCAATCAATTGGCGCGGATGGTTGGAAAAAGTAATGACGGCACTTCCTATTTTGTGTTTATCTGCTTCAGTTTTCAAATGCCGCAAAAGAAACTGGTGACCTCTATGGACACCATCGAAGAATCCTATGCAAGCGACGAATTGGCCATGAATATGATCGAAATTCTGATAAATTGTCATTTTTAAGGAGAAATATTTGTATATATCAAAAAAAACTTTTACCTTTGCACCCGAAAAATTTCAGACCTCCAGTTCTCAGTGAGAAGAACAGGAACTCGAAAACAAGACTCCGGTCCCATAGCTCAGTTGGTCAGAGCAGCGGACTCATAATCCGTGGGTCCTTGGTTCAAGCCCAAGTGGGACCACTTATACTGGTTTGAAAATTTTCCGTTTGAAGAGAGCAAGACGAAGAGAGTTCGGCTTGCTCTCAATCTTTTATAGCGAATATCCTTTCGCTGACGGAGTGCAAAGATAGAACAAGTTTCTGTAAAAACAAAATTTTAAGGGCAAAACTTGTGAGATTTACAAATAATGTTTACCTTTGCGACTGCATAACGGTAAACAACATACACGGAAGCTTGACAACGTAGCAGAATGATTGAAGCAAAAAACATCCATAAGGCATTCGGACTATTGGAAGTCCTCAAGGGTATAGACCTGACCGTCAATAATGGTGAGGTGGTGGCCATTGTGGGTAAGTCTGGTGCCGGCAAGACAACACTGCTGCAGATTATGGGCTCTTTGGACAAGCCAACAAAAGGTGAAATCGTTATCGAAGGCACATCGCTACAGACCCTATCCGACAAAGACTTGTCGGTATTCCGTAACAGACACATTGGCTTTGTCTTTCAGTCACACCAGCTTTTACCCGAGTTTTCGGCACTTGAAAACGTCATAATTCCGGCTTTGATAGCAGGTATACCGAATTCTAAAGCACGATGTAGGGGCGAGGAGCTGCTTGATTATCTAGGTCTCAAAGACCGTTTCTCACATAAGCCCAGCGAACTTTCCGGAGGTGAAAAACAAAGAATAGCTGTGGCGCGGGCGTTAATGAACAATCCAAATGTCATTTTTGCCGACGAGCCTTCAGGTTCACTAGACAGTCAAAACAAAAGCGAACTGCACAAGCTATTCTTCGACTTACGCAAAGAGTTCAGTCAAACCTTTATCATCGTAACGCACGATGAGTCTTTGGCTCAGATGTCTGACAGAACGATACGTCTAGCTGATGGTAAAATAGAAAACAACTAAAAACTGCAAGTTATATGGCAACTCAACAACTCTATATCTACAACACATTGGCGCATATCAAGCAGCCATTCAAGTCTATCGTCCCTAATCATGTCGGCATGTATGTATGCGGTCCTACGGTCTATGGAGACGGACATCTCGGGCACGCACGTCCTGCCATCACTTTCGACATACTGTTCCGTTATCTGCAGCATATTGGATACAAAGTCCGCTACGTACGCAACATCACCGATGTAGGTCACTTGGAACACGATGCAGACGAGGGTGAAGACAAGATTGCAAAAAAGGCACGATTGGAACAAAAAGAGCCTATGGAAGTGGTACAGTATTACCTTAACCGCTATCACAAGGCCATGGAGGCACTCAACGTGTTGCCGCCAAGCATAGAACCACATGCTTCTGGTCATATCATCGAGCAAATAGCTTATGTACAAAAGATTCTAGATGCCGGATATGCCTATGTCAGCAACGGAAGTGTGTATTTCGACGTGAAGAAATATGCCGAGAAGTTCCATTACGGCATATTGTCCGGGCGCAATATAGACGAACTGATGGACACCACACGCGAATTGGATGGACAATCTGAAAAGCGTGAAGCCTGCGACTTTGCCCTTTGGAAAAAAGCCGCTCCCGAACACATTATGCATTGGCCAAGTCCATGGAGTGAAGGTTTCCCCGGTTGGCATTTGGAGTGCTCGACCATGAGTGAAAAGTACCTTGGCGAAGAGTTTGATATCCACGGAGGCGGTCTAGACCTTCTCTTTCCACATCATGAGTGCGAGATTGCGCAAAGTTGTGCAGCCAAAGGTCATCCTACGGTTCACTACTGGATGCACAACAATATGATTACCATCGATGGTAAGAAAATGGGCAAATCATACGGCAATTTCATCACGCTCGATGAGTTCTTCACTGGCTCGCATCCAAAACTTACGCAGCCATACAGCCCTATGACCATTCGTTTCTTTATTCTGATGGCACATTATCGCTCTACCGTTGACTTTTCCAACGAAGCCTTACAAAGTGCCGAAAAAGGTATGAAACGCATGATGGAAGGCTATAACAGCATAAGTCGAATGAAACCATCAGAATCATCGGCCGAAACCTCAGAAACGCTCGACAAAGTAAACAAACTGGAAGAGAAGATGTACGAGGCCATGAACGATGACTTGACCACACCTATCGTCATCTCCAACCTTTACGAACTGGTTTCTCTCATCAACCGAATCATAGACGGCCAGGACAAAGTTGATACAAGCGGAATAGAGAAGATTCAGAACGTATTCAAGACTTTTCTGTTCGACATACTGGGCATGAAAGACGAAAGCGGATTCAGTGTCAGCGACGACAAGACTGCTGCCTACAAAGGTGCTGTCGACTTGTTGCTCAATGTGCGCGCTCAAGCCAAAGCAAACAAAGACTGGGCTACCTCAGACCTCATCCGCAACAAACTGACTGAACTCGGTTTCGCAGTCAAAGATACAAAGGACGGTGCTACTTGGAACCTGTAATCACATCAATTATAAAAGACTATAGTCTCATCATCAGTTTTCCGTTGTTGTTGAAGTCTATAATCACATGAATAATAGAAGAATTATAGTCACGATACACATCGAAAACTTCCAAAACTACCTTTACATACCAATGAAACTAGTCTCATCGACACTTGAGACTAGTTTCATTTTGTGATAGGTAACTCTTTACATCAGATGCCGCATATCTTCTTGATTTCAGCCAATTTGCTGAGTGCTTCCATTGGAGTCATGTTATTGGGATCAATATTCTTAATTTCGTCTCTAATCTGACTCAGTACAGGGTCGTCAAGTTCGAAGATCTGAAACTGATAGCCGTCAGGTACACCGGAGGGCTTTATCTTTTCGACCGGTGCTGCACTGGATATTTTGGAGTCGGAAACGGCAGCAGCAGACTCCAATGACCTCAGCACTTCATCAGCCCGTCGTATGATTTCTTTGTTCATACCGGCCAATTTAGCTACATGAATACCAAAGCTATGTTCGCTTCCTCCGGGTTTCAGTTTTCTGAGAAACAACACTCTTCCGTCTTCCTCACGCACACTTACATTGAAATTTTTGATACGTGGAAAAGATTTCTCCATGTCATTCAGTTCGTGGTAGTGTGTTGCAAAGAGCATTTTAGGATGACCTTCTGCCCTTTCGTGTATATATTCTACTATACTCCAGGCTATCGAAATGCCATCGTAAGTAGAAGTGCCGCGACCCAACTCATCGAAGAGCACCAACGACCTGGGTGACAAGTTGTTGAGAATGTTGGAAGCTTCTGTCATCTCAACCATAAAAGTCGATTCACCCAACGAAATATTGTCTGAAGCACCTACGCGGGTAAAAATCTTGTCAACTATACCAATATGTGCAGATTCAGCAGGAACAAAACACCCTATATGGGCCATCAGGACTATTAGAGCAGTCTGTCGGAGTAAAGCTGACTTACCTGCCATATTCGGGCCAGTTATCATCATAATTTGACATCCGTTATCGTCTGACGAAAGCTGTACGTCATTAGGAATATAAGACTCGCCTACAGGCATTTGGCTTTCGATGACAGGATGTCGTCCTTGCCGGATGTCTATTTCTATGCTGTCATCAATGTCTGGACAAACATAATGATAACGGACAGAAACCTTGCTGAAGGCCAACAGACAATCCAAACGGGCCATCAGCTGAGCATCAATCTGGATGATGGAAATATACTCTTCCAGTGCTTTAAGCAGATTCTGGTAGATTTGAGTTTCAAGTGAAAGAATGCGTTCTTCAGCTGTCAGTATTTTTTCCTCATACTCCTTCAGTTCCTGAGTGATGTAACGTTCGGCACCCACGAGTGTCTGCTTTCGTATCCAATCCTGTGGCACCTTGTCCTTATGCAGATTTCTGACTTCAATATAATAGCCGAACACACTGTTATAGGCCACTTTAAGTGACGGTATATTGTATTCGTCGGAAAGACGTTTCTGCAGGGTCAACAGATAGTTTTTGCCGGAATGCGACATTTCACGCAGTTCGTCCAATTCAGAATTGACATTGGCTCTAATCACACCGCCTTTTCCTATCTGTACGGGCGGTTCAGGTTCTATTTCCCTATAGATGCGATCGGCTATCCTCTCACAGGTATTGATTTGTTCGCCAATGTTCTGCAGGTGCTGAAGGTCAGCATCCAAACAAGCTTCTTTTATAGATTTCAGCGATTCAAGGGCAACACGTAGTTGTACAACTTCGCGGGGAGAAACACGTCCCACTGCTATTTTGGCTACAGTACGTTCCATGTCACCCAAATGTTGTAGGTTTTCGCCTATCGTATCGGCAAAGTCCGGGTCACGGAAGAAATATTCAACCACATTGAGTCGTTCTTTGATGCTCTCGGCATGAATGAGCGGAAACAGCACCCAGCGGTGCAGCATACGACCGCCCATAGGGGTTATGGTCTCTCCTATCACGTCAAGCAGAGACTTACCGCCCTCGTTCATAGGAAAGACAAGTTCGAGGCTGCGCACCGTAAACTTGTCCAACCGCATATATGCGGTATTGTCAATACGCCGAATAGTCGTAATGTGCCCTATATGTTTATGCTGAGTAGCATCTAAATATCTGAGTATTGCGCCGGCAGAAGTGACAGAAAGCGTCATGTCTTCAATACCGAAACCCTTCAGGTTTTGGGTATGGAAAAGGTCAAGCAATCCCCTGTACGCATTCTCATAACTGAAGTAGAAATCTTCAAGTTCGTAGCAATACGTATCGGTTGAGAAATGCTCTTGGTATTGTGATTTCATACCTTTTAAGTAGAGCATTTCCTTAGGTGCATAGTTGGCTATGAGTTTGTCTATATAGTCATAACTACCCTCAGCTACCATAAATTCACCTGTCGATATGTCGAGCAGAGACAGGCCGGCCTGGACATTGCCTGACGAATTATTTGAGACAACATATTTATTTTTGTTGTCAATGAAAGTGACAGCTGCCAAAAAATTGTTTTCGCGGGCATTAAGCACACTGTCGCCCATTGTCAAGCCGGGCGTAATCAGTTCTGTGATACCTCTTTTGACAAGTTTCTTGGTCAGCTTCGGGTCTTCCAGCTGTTCGCAGATAGCTACACGTTTTCCGGCACGTACGAGTTTTGGCAGGTAAGTGTCAAGCGCATGATACGGAAAACCGGCCAAAGGACTTCCAGCCCGGCTGGTCAGAGTAATGCCAAGTATGTTGTGAGCCGTAGCAGCATCTTCACAAAACGTCTCGTAGAAATCACCTACACGATACAATATAATTGCATCGTGATACTTAGCTTTGAGTTCCAGATATTGCTTTAGTAAAGGTGTTTCCTTAGAATCTGCCGTCTTTTCCATATTAATATGTATGTGAGACTGTTGTTGATAAAGTTCTACGATTCTTCACAGAATCAGAATTGGTGTACTTTCTCAAAGTTTCTGAAAAAGTCCCAAATGACAAGACCTGCCGTCACGGCTACATTCAGACTGTGCTTTGTCCCGTACTGCGAAATCTCAAGACATCCGTCACACATGTCTACCACAGACTGTTGCACGCCTTTCACTTCGTTGCCCAACACAAAGGCATAGCCTTCCTCTGAAAAGTCAGGCAGCCATCCGTCAAGTTTGGTGCTTCCTTCACATTGCTCGATGGCCATAACTTTATAGTTGCGGTTCTTCAGAAACCTTATAGCCTCGTGTGTATCTTCAAAGTACTTCCAATCTACAGAATCTTCTGCTCCCAGGGCAGTCTTGTGTATTTCGGCCGACGGAGGCGTGGCAGAGATTCCGCACAGATAAATACTTTCGACACGAAAGGCATCGGAAGTACGGAACACAGAACCTATATTGTTAAGAGATCTGATATTGTCGAGCACAATTATCAGGGGCATCTTGTCAACTGCCTTGAATTCCTCAGCATTGATGCGCCGCATCTCAAGCATAGTAAGTTTTTTCATGCTGCAAATGTAATGAATTTTCTGACTCGCAAGATTGTAAAAAGACAAAAAAGGCTGTTTTTACGAAAGAAAGGCTTTACATCTGTAGATAATGCACACAACTATGTTCAAAAACTGATGAACTGCGGTTGAAAACTTTTTATAGTTTTTCGGTTTATAATTTTGTTTTTCGAAAAAATGTTTCGGTATAATGATTTTCAAGACTACCAAATTTTTTGTTCACGTTTTATAAAAAAGAATTTAACCAAAAAATATGGTTTTGTCAAGTCACATTCAAGAAAAAAATATTAACTTTGCCCCGTTGTTAGCTGATTGTTGAAAAGTGGATAACTCCCTAAAGTAAAAAACAAGTATGGATAAGAGGTTGATAAAAACTTTTGGCTAAGGATAACGTGCAAGCAGCAAAACTAAAGGAAAAGTTATCAACCTTGTCAACAGGCTATAATAATAAGAAAAAAAGAGTTTTTGAAAGAAAATTTTTTTCAAACCAAAATATAAAGTTATTTTAATGTTTGTTCATAACTATGGATAAGTTGAAACTCTTAGAAGAAATACGTAAATTGAAGGCAGAAAAGAATGCTGTCATTCTGGCCCATTACTATACGATAGGTGACATACAGGATATTGCCGATTTTGTAGGCGACAGCCTGGCTTTGGCCCAAAAGGCTGCAAAGTCGTCAGCCGATATGATTGTGATGTGCGGCGTGCATTTTATGGGCGAAACCTGCAAGATACTTTGTCCACAGAAGAAAGTGCTTGTTCCGGACCTTGAGGCAGGTTGCTCTTTGGCCGACAGTTGTCCTGCTGATGCATTCGGAGAGTTTGTCAGGTCACATCCCGGTTACACTGTCCTCAGTTATGTCAATACGACGGCAGCCGTCAAGTACTACACTGACATAGTAGTGACTTCGGGCAACGCGTTGAAGATTGTGGAGAGCTTGCCCAAGGACGAGAAGATAATCTTTGCACCTGACCGAAATCTTGGCAGTTACATCAATGCTGTAACGGGTCGCAACATGTTGTTGTGGGATGGTGCCTGTCATGTTCACGAACGTTTTTCGGCCGAAGCTATAATGAAGTTGAAAGCCGAACATCCCGAAGCCAAAGTACTGGTACATCCGGAATGCAAGCGACCTGTGGTTTTGTTGGCTGATAAGGTAGGTTCGACGGCTGTACTTCTGAAGTATGCCATTGAGGACGAGTGTAAAGAGTTTATTGTAGCTACCGAAAGCGGCATTTTGCACGAGATGCAGACTAAGGCGCCCGGTAAGACCTTTATACCTGTGCCGCCCGAAGTCAGTGAAGGAAGTGTGGGATGCAGTTGCAACGAGTGTGCCTATATGCGTCTCAACACACTTGAGAAACTGTACAAGTGTCTGAAAGACGAAGCTCCCGAGATCATCGTCGACGAGCGTATTATGGAGCGGGCCAAGTTGCCTATCGACAGAATGTTGGAACTCAGCAAATAATTTTTTCTTTACACCGATGTTGGAAATCATGGCCCCTGTGGGCAGTTACGAGTCTTTGTCTGCAGCTATACAGGCAGGGGCTGATAGCATATATTTTGGCATACAGGGACTGAACATGCGTTCGGGCTCTGCACACAATTTCACTATCGGCGATTTGGGTAGGATTGCCGCAATATGCCGTGCGGGACAGATGCCCGAAGATTACCAGTCGCCTCAAGAAACACTCTATCCAGAGACGACAACAGGTACTTTTCACGGCAAGCCGCTGAAGAGCTACCTGACTGTCAATACCATTATGTACGATGGCGACCTGGACAAGATGAGGCAGATTATAGACGCCGCCTCCGAAGCAGGCATTACGGCTATTATTGCCAGCGATGTCGCTGCCATGACCTACGCCAGAGGTTGGGACAGACCAGACAAGACTCCTCGCATAGAAGTGCACTTGTCTACGCAGTTGAACATTACCAATGTCGAGTCTCTTAAGTTTTATGCCCAGTTTGCCGACGTTGTCGTTCTGGCTCGCGAACTGAACATGGAGCAAGTCAAACACATCCATGCAGAGATAGTGAAGCAACACATCTGCGGACCAAAGGGACAATTGGTTCGTATAGAGATGTTTGCACACGGAGCTTTGTGCATGGCCGTTTCAGGCAAGTGCTATATGAGTCTGCACGAATATAACAGGAGTGCAAACCGCGGCGAGTGTACGCAGGTCTGCCGTCATGCTTACGATGCCTATGTCAGTGACAGCGAAAGCCAGTACTTACTGAAAGACCAAGATCATGACATTCAGCTCAAGATAGACAACAAATTCATTATGTCTCCCAAAGATTTGAAAACCATACATTTCATCAACAAGATGATAGATGCCGGTGTAGAGGTGTTCAAGATAGAAGGGCGTGCGCGCGGTGCGGAATACGTAAAGACGGTCGTCGGATGCTATGCTGAGGCTGTGCACCTTGTCAACGAATGTGCGGTGCAGGACGGCATTCATCAGTTGCCTTCTGATTGGGATCGACTTGTTGAAAAGTGGGACGAAAAGTTGGCCAGTGTGTTCAACCGTGGTTTTTGGGACGGTTATTATCTTGGTCAAAGGCTTGGCGAGTGGAGTCACGAATATGGGTCTTTGGCCACAGAACGTAAGGAATACGCTGCCAAGACAGTCGGATGGTTCAGCAAGATAGGTATTGGCGACTTTCTGTGCGAAGCCAAGGAAATGCACAAGGGCGACAAAATCCTTATTATAGGCCCAACTACAGGAGTTCTCGAGCTTGTACTGGACGAAATACAAGTAGACTACAAGACCGTAGATACCATACACAAGGGCGATCGGTTTACAATTCCCGTAAAGGTCAAAATCCGGCCTTCCGACAAAGTGTACCGGGTGCTCAGCAACTGATTGGACATTTGCCGGAAGTAGGGTCTGAAATAAGCAAAAACTTTCCCGGTTTTTCAATTGAGCCTGGAACATTTAAAATCTGTCTTGTCTTTTGCAATTTCGAAACAATGTGTTTTTAACTTGATACAACCCCTTGACAGCTATCTGTTTTGGTCTTAATTTTGCGGCATTACTTTCTTAAACTTGTATGATTATGAAAAAGACAGTATTGCTTTTCTTTTTGCTTTTGACAACGCCTGTGTTGCATGTAGCGGCCGACGGAACACAGCAAGGTTCTTATTACACGGGCACTTACCGGAACGTGTTTGCTGAAATCGGAGTCAGCGAGTCGGAAACTGATGCAAGACTTCAGTCTTTATGGCAGACTTATTTCGAGGGCGACAAAGACAATCAGCGCCTATACTACGAGTATGGCGACGACGAGGCTTACATCAAGGATATCAACAACAATGACATACGTTCGGAAGGCATGTCGTATGGCATGATGATATGTGTGCAGCTTGACAAGCAGAAGGAATTCAACAAACTGTGGAAATGGGTAAAGACCCGCATGCAGCTCACCACGGGCGACTATAAGGGATTCATAGGCTGGAACATCAAAGAAGACGGTACCGGACTTTCTACGATGGCAGCACCCGACGGTGACGAATATGTTATCATGTCGCTTATGTTTGCAGCAGCGCGATGGGGCAGCACACCGGGCGACAGTATCTTTGACTACTGGCAGGAGGCCAACGACCTCTTGGAAAACAGCATTTCCAAACATGCTCTTACCAACAGTTCGACGACCAATATCTTCAACGAAGACGAGTATCAGGTGGTGTTCGTCCCCTATGCCAGTTCGGCCAAACACACTGATCCCTCCTATCATCTGCCGGCATTCTATCAGTTGTGGAGTCATTGGGCCAATAGAAACAGAATGGTGTGGGCCCTGTTGGCCGACAAGAGCCGTGAGATGTTTCCAAAGTTTGCCAACGCCGATACGGGACTCATGCCCGACTATGCGACTTTTGCCGGTGTGGCGACGGGAAGCAACCACAAGGACTTCCGTTACGACGCATGGCGTTGTTGTATGAACATGGCACTTGACTACACATGGTTTGCGGCCGACGACACCGAGGTAGAGCTTGTTGACAGATTGCTCAACTTCTTCAACACACAGGGCATTACCACTCACGGATCAGAATACTCGCTCGTCGGAAAATGTCTTAATACAGACCACTCTACGGGTTTGATAGCCTGCAATGCCATGGGCGCGTCCATTAGCAAGCAGAGTTATGCCGACGGATTTATCAAGGAGTTTTGGGGCAAGGAATTGCCTACGGGCAAGTACAGGTATTACGACGGTATGTTGTATTTTCTCAACTTTCTGAAGCTCTCCGGTCACTATCGTATCTACAAGCCCGCCGAAGTTCTTGACACTGCCCTTGACCAGCGTCATGTCTATACTGCCGACGGCTTTATGGTGGTCAATGATTTTGACAGTGTGTTCAACAGCAATTACGACATGCAGCACACAAGCAGTTCGAAGGCCATGTGTAAAGTGGTTGCAGACACTCTCGATGCCGGCAATCGTGTCCTCAACATCACGCCTGGCAATTACGATGAGTTTGCAGTGCTGAGGGTCAACTTGCCCGAAGGCAAGACCCTGTCTTCCGACTACTCGCAGCTCGATTTTGACATATACTACAATCCGGCCTGTGACAATGCCAAGCAGACGCTGAAAGTGTGCTTCGGCACGACCAAAAACCTTGTCTACAGCGAGAGCACCGGCGACAAGTCAACGCACGGAGTGTGGCATCATGTGTCTGTGTCCGACTTGTCGGGTGTCAGCGTAGGCAATCCGTTCAAGCTCTACATCGGTGTGAGGACACGCAACGCCAACTTCTGCATAGACAACCTCCGGCTGAAGCCGAAATATGAAGTTACTTCCATAAACCCAATCACTGGCGGCCCTTCGCTTTCGGCCGACTACTCGCAGCACACGCTTTGGTTCAACCGGACCGTGCAGCGCGCAGACGTCTACAACGTGAACGGCCAATTGGTGCTGACCGTAACCGATGCTGACCGGATAGCGTTGGCCGACATGCCTGGTGGAATGTATTTTGTGAAAATAAGTTCCAACGGACAGTTGCAGACTTTCAAGGTCTTGAAATGACATCTGTCTGAGCACTTTATAACGAAAAGTTCTTCTGTAAAATAGGAAACTAACACTGTTATTTTGCACAGTGGGTTTCCTATTTTGTGTTGTTTACCCTTTATTTTTTCACAAAAAGAGTCTTTTTCCGACAAAAAATCAATTTTTGACATTGCTTATAAAATAAATTTTCTAAATTTGCACCGGATTTTCGGCCGGTGTATGCAAGCGTGTGACATTGTGGAGAAAAGCCAGAGAGGGTAATGAACGATAGTATCAATCAACAACAAAATCAACAAACAGAATTATCAACAAAATAAAAATAGTATCATTAACATGAAGAAAAAAGTTTACTTGCTGTTAGGATTAGCAGTTTCTTTGTTAAGCGTTAATGTGGTGACTTCGTGCAAGGACACGGAAGAAGACGAGGTTGAAAATCTCCGTAATGCCACATATAAGGCACTTGGTGATTTACAAGGTCAGATTGACGTCCTTGGTGACGCAAAGGCTTCCGTATCTTCGGTACAGGCTTTGCAGGATTCCATCCAGGCCATCAACGACCGTATCGCGGCTCTCAACACTTGCGGTTGTGACCTTTCGCCTTACTACACTTCTGCCCAGATAGACAACCTCTTCAGCGGTGTCTATACGAAGACGGAGGTAGGTACTCTCCTGTCCAACTACTTCACGAAAGACGAAGTGACCACCATGACAGAGAACTATGCTACCAAGCAGAACATCAGCGACTCGATTGCCAAACTTGAAGCCAAGATTGGAACCTTGATTGACGAGCTCAATGCCAAGATCAAGAACAACATCGACAGCATCAAGCTCTTGGATGGTAAGATCAACAACAATGCCGACAGCCTGAAGACTCTTGATGACAAGATCAAGAACAACTCAGACAGCCTGAAGA
>CAVFPF010000019.1:41513-45576 GCA_963624265.1 bacterium
ACTCTTGACGACAAAATCAAGAACAACTCGGACAGCCTGAAGATTCTTGACGACAGCATCAAGTCAAATGCTTCGAAAATTAAGACGCTCAACGACAGCATCAAGGCCAACTCAGTGAAGATTGACACGCTGTTCAACAACTTCGCCACTCTTGATTCTTTGCTGCAGGCAGTGCAGACCAAGGTACAGGAGAACACTGACAGCATCAACTCTCTGTTGTCACAGGTAAGCGGCATCAACACCATTCTGGACAATCTTCAGACTGATGTCAACGCTCTCAAGGACAGTGTCAACACCTTGCGCACAGACCTCGACGCCCTGACCCTACGTGTAGACAAACTCGAAGAGAAGGTAGCCGGCATCGAAGACGAACTGAAGGTCGTTGACCTGAGCGCAGTTCTGATTCAGGGCGCCTACAACCCAGTATTCGGTTACTTCAACACTCCGTTCGGCATCAACAGCAACGTTCTGATGTCATACTACGGAACGTTCGAGAACTCGGTTGACTTCCCGGCCGAAGCACTCTCGGATGCAGCCATAGACATTATCGGAACGCCTGCTTCGGAGACCTTCGACGGTGATGTATTTACCGAGAGCGCAGGTACACTCTTCCTGACCTTCAACCCCAGCACCTTCGACCTTGACAGTCTCAGCAACATCTCGATCGTCAACAGCAAGGGCGAAGAGGCTATGGTAAAACTTTCTACCGACAGCATCAAGACAGTCGACGAAACCCTTTACTTCGGTTACACGCGTGCTGCTGCTTCCGCTCCTGTTTATCAGATTAACTCTACCGTCGAGGCCATCGACGAGAGCAAGGTCATTTCGTTCGACAAGTCACTTGCAAAAGACCTGAAGAACATCGTGACTTCAGCCGGCAAGGGTGTAAGCATCGCTTCTCTTGCATCAGACATCTACAAGAACATCAACGACGTGGCTGAGATCAACGCCGTTAAGGCCGATGTCAAGGCTACCAACTACAAGGCTGCTTACAGCGTTTACTCAGACTTCGGAATTGCCGCCACCGGCATCAAGCCATTGTCTTACGACGCCGACCTCTCTGGTATTCTCGACAAGGCTTATGACAAAGCCTACGACAAGGTCATCAACGCTGCCCACACGATTATCGACAAGGCTGTAAACCGCATCAAGTCGACGTTTGGCGATTCAATCGTAAGCCTCTCTATCGACAGCATCAAGTTCAGCACTCCTGATTCAATCAAGATTCCGATTTCAATCAAGACAAAAGCCAAAGTTACAGGTACTGCAACGGGTACTGTTCATGATGATGCAACGGGTACGGACGAAACAGTCAGCAGTGTTATCGATGCTTCAGCAACCATAGCTTACGATACGACCGTTGTCATCAAGACAGTCGATATCATTGGCGACTTGGGTTCATCGCTCGACAACTTCAACAGCACGATTGCAGACCTCAACGATTATGTCGGAACCATCAACACCTACTACGACAAGATTATCGACAAGTCGGCTTACAACACCGCCCTCGACAACATTCTTGAGCCTATTTCCAACAAGATCAAGAATGTGATTGGCAAGATCAGCGTCGAGCCTTGTCTTATCGTTGTCGACGACAAGGGTTCCAAGTTGGCCAGCGCCGTCAAGTCGGCTCCGTCCAATATCTCCGGCACAAAAGTTGACATCTTCCCGACTTCATTCACGGGCGAGTTCCTTGCTCCTGCCTATGCCAAGTACATTGCAGTCAACGGCAACGGCAAGACCTACAAGTTCGGTGACAAAGGCTTCACCAGCATGTCAGTCACACTCAACAGTGGCCTCAACACTATCATCTACGCTTCTGTTGACTACTTCGGCAAGACACGCTGCCAGGTTTACTATGTCAATGTTGAATAAACAAAGCAGAGAAAAAACCGTAAGAGTACAACTTTTTAATTAGAGAATACAATGAATATCAAAAATATATTGCTTGCCTCAGTTCTTGCTGCCGGATGTATGTCAGTTTCTGCACAGCAGAATGTAAAGAACATGAAGACTGCCATTGTCTTCGAGCCCCATTGGTACATTCAGGCTCAGGCCGGTATGCAGCACACCACGGGCGAGATAGAGTGGAAAGACCTCAACTCGTTCAACTGCCAGCTCACTGGCGGCTATCAGATGACACCCGTTTGGGGCTTGCGTCTGGCTGTCAATGCCTTCCAGAGCAAAGCCGGTTCAAAGGTCGAGGGGTATGAGTTCGACAAGACCATCGGCCAGCCCGTGTTGGTCAACACCAATACTTACAAGTGGAAGTGGAACTACGTCGCTCCTACCGTCGATGTGATGTTCAACTTCACCAACTACTTCTGGGGTTACGAACCCGATCGTCTGATTGACGTCAACGTCTTTGCAGGTCTGGGCGTCAACGTAGGCTGGGGCAACGACGATGCCGATGCTGCTTCGCAGAAGATTGAGGCCGACTCCTACACGGCCAACGAAGGCAACCAGGCCATCTCACGCCTGTGGGACAGCAGCAAGGCTTTCTTTGTCGGACAGTGGGGTGCCGATATCGACTTCCGCATCAACGACGTCATCAGCCTTGGCATTGAAGCTCAGTGGAATGCCGTTTGCGACCGCTACAACAGCAAGGGCAGCAAGTCGGCCGACAACTATTTCAATGCTTTGGCCGGTATAAAGTTCAATCTGTAAGACAACCCGTCAACAATAGAAAATACCTGTTCTGCACTGAAAAACTTTGTCAGCGCAGGACAGGTTTTGTGTTTGATAGTGATGAAGAGAATGATAGTGATGAAGAGAATTTCAGCCTTTTTCCTGTTGGCCTTTTCCGTAGTGAGCGCATCGGCTACATTGAACGGAAGCGGTTACTACCGTGTTTACAACCATTGGTCTTCGCGTTATATCTATGTCGATGACAACTACTCTTCGGGCGCCAACTACTCAACGACATCGGGCGATTTGGGCGCCTTGCAGCTTTGGTCGGCTTCTACCCGCGACCGTTTGTCCGACCCTGCCTCGGTCATCTATTTCGATAGCAAGGGCGGCACGACCTACAACCTGCAGTCGCAGGGCACTGGCGTCAAGGAAATCATCGATTTCTATGTCACGGTCAGCAGCTTCGATGCGTCGAAAAGCTATCCTGGCACCTATTCCTTCTCTGCATCGTCACAAGGCTTCACGCTCTACATTTCCGACGACACTAACAACACGCGCTATAATCCCGGAAAGGCCGGCACAAACAAGACCGGAGCCAATCGCAGGTGGTACATTGTTCCTGTCGATGCGGGCGGAAGCGAGTATTTCGGCATTACGCCCCGCTATACGGCCAGCGGCAAGTGCTACGCAGGTTTCTTTGCTTCGTTCTCCTATAAGTTGTCGAGCGGCATGAAGGCCTATTACGTTTATGCCATCAACGAGGCCAAAGGCAAGGTCTACATGAAGCAAGACCAGTCGGAGGTGATTGCCTCAGCCCAGCCACTTGTCATCGAGTGCAATTCCGGCACTTCGTCCAATAACCGTTTGGACCTCAAGGCGGCTACGGGCAGCAAGTCGGCCGACAATTGCCTGTTTGGCAATTATTTCTACAACACACGCCGCACGCAGTCGTCGACATCCGACTGCAAGGTTGTCTTCGACCCTGCGACGATGCGCGTATTGGGTCAGAATGCGGCCGGAGAACTTTGCTTCACCAACGACACAAAATATGTCGAAACCTACCAGAACGTACTTTACCTGCCTGCCAACAGCGTGTATTTGAAGGTGAGCAGCAGTTGTCCGAATGAATTGTCATTGGACTTCTACGGCTCTCCGGAAGAAGACAGCAAGTCTGACACTGGTGGAGAAACTGGCGGAGAAACCGGTGGAGACACTGGTGGAGAAACCGGTGGTGAAACTGGCGGAGAAACTGGCGGAGAAACTGGTGGAGAAACCGGTGGAGAAACCGGTGGAGAAACTGGCGGAGAAACCGGTAGTGAAACTGGTGGTGAAACCGGTGGTGAAACCGGTGGTGAAACTGGTGGTGAAACTGGTGGTGAAACTGGTGGTGAAACCGGAGGCGAAACCAGTGGAGAAACTGGTGGTGAAACCG
>CAVFPF010000020.1:0-17169 GCA_963624265.1 bacterium
GTCAAGATAACAAGAGTCAGGTCTTGATAAAAGATTTGAGTCTTGAAGGCAAAGTCGGGTCTTGAAGGCAAAGCCGAGTCTTGATAACAAGAGTTTTGTCTTGATAACAAGAGTTTTGTCTTGATAACAAGAGTTTTGTCTTGATAATAAGAGCTGGGTCTTGATAACAAGAGTTTTGTCTTGATAACAAGAGGCCGGGCTTAATATATAAAGTATAGCAACTTGGCTCGGGGTCAAGGCATATTCGATATAATCTTTCAGTTTTACAAAAACCTGTCTTAAAGTAGTATAAGAACCGGGCTGGGGGTCAAAGTGAGGGATTTCGGACGAATAATTTGGTATTTCACATAAAACGTCGTAACTTTGCGGCCATGAAAATAAATCCAAGCATGCGCTTTGTATCGCTTTCCATGGGCTTGCTCCTATGGTGTGCGCCTGCCATGTCGCAGCAGGGGAGAGAAGACGGACTTCGCGCCGGCGCCGGCGCCGAGCAATCCGACACGATGACCGTGGAGGACAATCCGTGCATTCCTCTCCTTGACCATCGCCGTAGTTTTACGCTCGACCCCGTGACGGGCCTGGTCTATTCGGCCGTGCCTGACACGACATTCCTCGATTTGGGCAATCGCCAGAGCATGGAGAGCCACGCTTTGGCCGTCACCTACACCGGCAACCTCTTCAGTCCGCATCAGGTCGAGGCTTTCTTCGACCGGCGCGAGCAGCACGACTTCCTCTTTGCCAATGCCTACAACCTGTTTCGCACCGACGCTTCGCAACAGATATACTACAACACCCGCATTCCCTTTACCGTGCTGCGCTACTCCAAGTCGGGCGGAAGCACACAGGCCAACGACCACCTGAAGCTGGAGTTTGCGGGCAATGTGAACAGCCGCCTGGGTGTGGGCACGCAACTGGATTATGTCTACGCGCGCGGCGAATACCCGAGCAGTTCGACGAAACCCCTGCGCTGGACTTCCTACGCCTACTATGAGGGCGAGCAGTACAAGGCCTACATCAACTACAATCTGACCAAACTCGCCAACCAGGAGAACGGCGGAATCACCAACCGGGAGTACGTGCTCAATCCCGATGCCTACAACGACAACTTTACCGAGGCGCGCAACATGCCCACTGCGCTGGCCGACACGTGGAACGACAACGACCAGCACCAAATCCACTTCCAGCACAGCTACGACCTGGGCAAGTGGAGCGAGGCCATCGACCCTGCCGACTCGAGCACCTACGAGACGTTTACCCCCGTCGCCACCATCTTCCATTCGGTCGACATCGAGTCGTGGAAACACATCTATCGGATGGACAAAGGCGCCGACGGCACCGATACGGGTTACTTCGAGCACTATTACTACGATGCCACTACGACGCGCGACTCGACACAGTACCGCGACTTCAGCACCTATGCCGGCATAAGGCTCAACGAGGGTTTCAGCCGCTTCTCGCAGTTCGGTGTAAGTGCCCTCATCGGCTACGAGCGTCAGCACTACATCATGCACCAGGACACGACCGACCTCAGCTACGTGGCGCGCCATCACCGCTCCGACAACGTGTGGGTGGGCGGGCAGCTGAGCCGTCATCTCTCTTCGCTCCTGACCTTCGACATCACGGCGCGCACTGCTCTGTCGGGCGACAAGGCCGGCGACATCGACATCGAGGGCCAGGCGCGCACCGTCCTGCCCTTTGGCCATCGAGACCCCGAGACGGGGCAGAGGAGCGACAGCGTCGTCGTGCAGTTCGGTGGCTATATGAAGAACGACCGCGTCTCTTACTTGATGGACCATTACTTTAGCAACCACTTCCGTTGGAGCAACGACTTCAGCCGCGAGCAGAAGGTGCGTCTCGAGGGCAAGATTTCCTATCCGAGGAGCCACACTTCCGTGCGTGCGGCCATCGAGCACATCAACAACTACCATTACTTCGGCGCTGACTTCCTGCCTCGCGAGTACGGCAAGCAGCTCGACATCTTCGGCCTCGAAATCCGCCAGGGACTCTGTGCCGGACAATGGCTCAAGTGGGAGAATGCCGTCCTCGTGCAGACCTCGACCGACGACGAGGTGCTCGCCCTGCCCAACGTGAGTGTGGAGACCGACCTTTCGTTCCGCTTCCGCATTGCGCGGACCTTGTCAATCCAGGCGGGTGTGGCCGGCTATTACCACACGGCCTACTATGCTCCGGCCTATCAGCCCGCCACCCAGCAATTTGCCACCCAGCGCGACTACAAGTGCGGCAATTTCCCCATCCTCAACGGCTACATCAACTGCAACCTGAAGCGCATAAAGTTCTTTATGGCCATGCACAACCTGCTCAACAACGCGGTGACCAACGACACTTTCCTCATGCCGTTCTACCCGATGCAGCCCCGCCGCTTCGAGTACGGACTTATCCTGGACCTTCAGAACTGATTTCTCTTCTCTCGATTGCCGACTGATTCGGGCGCGGGTCAACCCCGAAGAAATCTGCTGAATCGCGTTTCCTCTTCTTTCGGTTTCCGACTGATTCGGAAAAAGGCCAAACCCCGATTGCAGCACTTATCTTGACAAAAAATAATGTCCTGATATTACGTCCAAGGGGGCAAAAGGCCGCTTTGAGCGCCGAAACTTCAGAAAAAAGACAATAATTTTGGTCAATTTGGCAAATATCCCTATCTTTGCCACATCTTATCACACACACGAGAACCCAACACACCTCCTCTCAATGGCGAACCAACAGATACTTTGGGCCGACGACGAAATTGAGCTACTAAAGCCGCACATCATGTTCCTTCAGCAGAAAGGATATGACGTTGAGACCGTCACCAATGGTCGTGATGCGCTCGAGAAGGTGAGGAGTCACGCGTTCGACCTCGTCTTCCTTGACGAGAATATGCCCGGCTTGACGGGGTTGGAGACGCTGCAGGGGATTAAGGAAATCCAGCCTTCGCTGCCCGTAGTGATGGTCACGAAGAGCGAGGAGGAAAACATCATGGACCAGGCCATCGGAGGCAAGATAGCCGACTATCTCATCAAGCCGGTGCTGCCGTCGCAGATGCTGCTTTCCATTAAAAAGAACTTGCACGCGCGAGAGATTACCAACCAGCAGCAGACCACGGGCTACCAGCAGGAGTTTGGCAAACTCTCCATGCGCATTGGCGAAGCACAGAGTTTTGCCGACTGGGTGGACGTGTACCGCAGACTCGTGTATTGGGAACTTGAGCTCGCCGAGAGCGAAGACGGAAGCCTGGGGGAGATGCTTCTGACACAGAAGATCGACGCCAACACGGCTTTCTCCAAGTTCGTCAGGCGAAACTACGAGGGGTGGATGCGCGAGAAGATGGCGGTCCAGAACGGACGTCCTCTGTCGGAAACTACCGCCCCGATGATGTCGACCGACATCTTCAAAGACCGCGTCCTGCCGGCACTAGACCGCGACGAAAAAGTCTTCTTCGTCGTCATCGACAACTTCCGTCTCGACCAGTGGCAGACCATCCAGCCATTGCTTTCCGACTACTTCACCTTCACCGAAGAGGTGTATTGCTCCATCCTGCCCACGGCCACGCAATATGCGCGCAACGCCATCTTCTCGGGTCTGATGCCCGACAAGATAGCCCAGATGTTCCCCGATTTGTGGGTGGACGAAGATTCGGAGGAGGGCAAGAACCTCAACGAGGCCCCGCTCATCCAAACCCAGCTCGACCGCTTCCGCAAGCACTACGCTTTCTCCTACCACAAGGTCAACGAGTCGTCGTACGGCGAGCGCCTGGCCGGCCAGCTCAAGAGCCTCAACCAGTATCCGCTCAATGTGGTCGTGCTCAACTTCATCGACATGCTGAGCCACGCGCGTACGGACATCAAGGTCGTGAGCGAGCTGGCGCGCACTGAGTCGGCCTACAGGGCTTTGACCAAGACGTGGGTAGAGCACTCGTCGACCCTCGACCTCTTCCGCCGCATGGCCGAAATGGGCTACAAGGTCATTCTGACCACCGACCACGGCACCATACGCGTCGACAATCCCGTCAAGATAGTCGGCGACCGCAACGTCAACACCAACTTGAGGTACAAGTTGGGTAAAAACCTGAATCACAATTCGAAAAATGTCTATGAAATCACACACCCGAAAGACTTTGGACTTCCGACTATGAATCTCTCTACCACCTATGTTTTCGCGACGGGAAGAGACTTTCTGGTTTATCCGAACAACTATAACTATTATGCACAGTATTACAAAGACACCTTTCAGCACGGGGGCATCTCGATGGAGGAAATGCTGATTCCGCTCATCACGCTCGAACCCAAACGCTGAGAGGAGGAGAAAAATCCCTTCACACCCACAAAACAACAGAATTATGAAACTACGAACAAGCCTAAATACATTCATCGATATGAAACCAAGATTAAATGCCGTACTCGAACAAAGCATCAAGGAGCATTGGGACCTTCCGGCATTGTCTAACTTCCAGGGCGAAACCTTCACCTATGGTCAGGTGGCCCAGCAAATAGCCAAATACCACCAGATGTGGCGTGAGGCGGGCTACAAACCCGGTTTCCGCGTTGCCCTCTGTGGCCGTAACAGCGCCCAGTGGAGCATTGCCCTGTTGGCAGCATTCACCTATCGTGCCGTGGCCGTGCCCTTGCTCAACGACTTTACGCCCGAGATGGTCAAAAGGCTCACCGAGCACTCTGAGAGCCAGGTGCTGCTCACCAACACCGAGCTGGTTACGCTCAAGAACTGCCCTCAGATTGGCCCTGGCGACGTACACTACGAAGACCACAAGGCCGAGGACCTGCTTATGATCAACTACACTTCGGGCACGACCAGCGAGCCGAAGGGCGTCATGATTCCGGAGCGTGCCATGTGGAGCAACATGGCCTTTGCCGAGCAGGTGCTCCCCAATCTGTACGCCGGCATGAGCGTTGTCTCGTTGTTGCCGACGGCCCACCTCTACGGAATGGCCTTCGAGCTGATGTACGAGTTCTGCGTCGGCATCCACATCACGTTCATTACCAAGCCGTTGGCTGCACCGGTCATCCTGCAGGCCTTCAAGGAGGTCAAGCCCCACCTCATCGTGGTCGTTCCGATGCTCATCGAGAAGATTGTGCGCAAAGGCATTATGCCCAAGTACAAGAATCCGAAGATCCAGCTCATGCGTCGCATTCCGTTGCTGAGAGGCAATATCAACAAGCGGTTCCGCGACGGACTGATGGCAGCTCTTGGCGGACGTGCCTACGAGGTCATCATCGGCGGCGCCGGCCTCAATGCCGAGGTCGAGAACCTGCTCAAGGAAATCAAGTTCCCGTTCACTGTGGGCTACGGCATGACCGAGTGTTCGCCCATCATCGGCTATGCCGACTGGAAAGACTTTGTCCGTTCGTCGTGCGGAATGTCTGCCCCGCGCATGGATGTCAAGATAGACAGCGAGGACCCGCAGAATGTGCCCGGCGAGATTTTGGCCAAAGGCATGAACGTCATGCTCGGCTACTACAAGAATCCCGAAGCCACGGCCAAGGCCATCGACTCGGAGGGCTGGCTGCACACGGGCGACATGGGTGTGATAGACAACATGGGCAACATCTTCATCCGCGGACGCATCAAGAACATGCTGCTCAGCGGCAGCGGACAGAACATCTACCCGGAGGAAATCGAGGCCGAAGTCTGCAACCTGCCTTACGTGCAGGAGTGCGTGGTCGTGCAGCGTGAGCACCGGCTTGTCGCCCTCGTCTATCCGAGCCGTGAGGCTGCTGCCGAAGACGGCTACAACGACGACGCCAAGTTGCTTGGCTTCTACAACGAGAAGATGAAAGACGTCAACGTGAAGTTCCCCGTCTATGCACATGTCAATGCCTTCGAACTGGTAGAGAACGAATTCGAGAAAACGCCGAAAAAGTCCATCAAGCGCTTCCTCTACAAGTAAGCCGGACCCACACAATGCGTGTAATTAGGCAATGAAATTCAAAGGATATATTTATGCTTTTTTCGCTGCCGCATCCTACGGCACGAATCCTATATTTGCCAAGCCGCTCTTCAACGACGGGATGAATCCCGACTCGGTGTTGCTCTTCCGTTACCTGTTGGCGCTCGTCATGCTGGGTCTCTACATGGTGTGGAGCGGCTATAGCCGTTGGCGCAAAGATTGCCGTCTGCTCGTGAGCGCGGGCGGTGCAAGTGCCGGCTCGCAAGGCGCGGGCGGTCTGCGTGCCCACATAGCCCAGGCTTTCGAGGTGAACCGCCACACCTTGCCTCAGCTTATTGTGCTGGGCATTCTGATGGCCGTCTCGAGTCTGACGCTCTTCGTCAGCTACAACTACATGTCCGTAGGCATTGCCTCCACACTGCTCTTCGTCTATCCCATCATGACGGCTCTGATCATGATGTTGTGTTTTGGCGAGCGGCTTTCGTGGTTGGTGGTTGCCTGTCTGCTCCTGGCGTGTTCGGGCATTGCGCTGTTGTGTCCCTTCGAGGGCGGAGCGCTCGAGATGTCCGACGACTTTCTGATAGGTTTCATCATCGTCATGTTTTCGGGCCTCTCTTACGCCATCTATCTGGTCGGGCTCAACAAGACGCGCGTGCGTACCATAGCATCCATTCCGGTCACGTTCTACGTGCTTCTGTTCGGCACCTTGCTTTACGTGGTGCGCATTGCCGCTTTCTCCACGTTTACCCTTCCCACACACTTGTACATGTGGCTCAATCTGCTTGCCCTCGGCATTATCCCGACGGTTATCTCGCTCGTACTGACGGCTTTGGCCATTCAGAACATAGGCAGTACGCAGACGGCACTGCTCGGCGCCATGGAGCCCGTCACGGCGGTTGTGCTGGGCGTGCTTGTGCTGGGTGAGAGCGTCACGGAGCGTGAGGTGTACGGCATGTTGCTCATCTTCCTTGCCGTCACGCTGGTCGTGTGCAGGCGCAAGTAAGGAATCATTCTGGCGCAAGTAAGGAATCATTCTGGCGCAAGTCAAAAAGCATCCTGCCGCAAGTCAAAAACATCCTGGCGCAAGTAAGGCGCTACGCGAAGTTTTTTACTGCTTTACCTCTGGTCTGATACCAATACTGCACGAAGTATTGGTATCTTTATTTTATTGGGTATTGTTGTTTTTGTTTTACGAAGTATTTTTATCTTTGTTTTATGAGATATTGTTGTTTTTGTTTTACGAAGTATTTTTATCTTTGTTTTACGAAGCATCGGTGTCTTTATTTTATTTTTGATATAAAATGCCAACTTTTGCAATCATTTTTCCATGTTTTTGTCGAAAAGCAAGATTTTTTACATAAAATATGGCTGATATGTTTGGAAAGTAAATAAAAAGAAAATATATTTGCAGCATCAAAACGAAAAGTATTTCTCGTTTATACTTTCATTTTGCAACGATATTATACAAGACAGATTTCAAATTACTATAATCAGATTAGGGTTATGTTTAAGAAACAAGGTTTGTACGATCCCGCTAACGAGCACGATGCTTGCGGTGTAGGTCTGTTGGCCAACATCAACGGGAGCAAAACGCACGAGATTGTAGAGCGTGGTCTTCAGGTGCTCGAGAACATGGAGCACCGTGGCGCTGAGGGCGCCGACGAGCGCACGGGCGACGGTGCCGGCATCATGGTGCAGATTCCGCACGAGTTCATTTTGCTGCAGGGCATTCCGGTGCCCGAGAAGGGTCACTACGGTGTGGCCATGACCTTCCTGCCCAAAGACGAGGAGGAGAACATGCAGTGCATGGACATCTTCAAGCAGGAAATCAGCAAGTCGGGTCTCAATCTCATAGCCGTGCGCGACGTGCCCGTCAACAGCGACGTGCTCGGCGTGCTCAGTGCTGCAGCCGAACCTTCCGTCAAGCAGCTCTTCATCAAGAGCGAGCACTACATGACCCAGGAGGAGCTCGACAAGGCCCTCTACATCGTGCGTCGCCGCGTGGAGTTGCGCATCGTGCAGAGCGACATGGTGCACAAAGACGACTTCTATGTCTGCTCGCTTTCCACACGCGTCGTGGTCTACAAGGGCATGCTCATCTCGCGTCAGCTGCGTCAGTACTATCCCGACCTGCTCTCTCCGTGGTTCACGTCGGCCATGGCCCTTGTGCATTCGCGCTTCTCGACCAACACCTCGCCGCGCTGGCCTTTGGCCCAGCCTTTCCGCCTGTTGGGCCACAATGGCGAAATCAACACCATACGCGGCAATCGCAGTTGGATGCACGCCCGCGAGACCGTGCTCAACCCCGGCGAGCTGGGAGGCATGAAAGACATCACGCCGCTCATTCAGGACGGCATGTCCGACTCCGCTTCGTTCGACAACGTGCTTGAGTTCTTCGTCGAGAGCGGCATGTCGCTGCCCCACGCTTTGGCCATGATGGTGCCCGAGTCGTTCAACGAGAAGAACCCCATCCCGCAGGACCTCAAGGACTTCTACGAGTACCACAGCATTATGATGGAGGCTTGGGACGGTCCGGCAGCGCTCCTCTTCTCCGACGGACGTTACGTGGGCGGCATGCTCGACCGCAACGGCTTGCGTCCGTGCCGTTACGTCATCACCAAAGACGGCCTGCTGCAGATGGCCTCCGAAATCGGCGTGCTGCAGTACGACGGCGCCGAGATAGCCGAGAAGGGTCGTTTGCGTCCGGGCAAGATACTGCTCGTCGACCTCGAGACGGGCGTCGTGAGCCGCGATGCCGAAATCAAGCACGAGCTGGCTGCCGAGCACCCCTACGGCGAGTGGCTCGAGAAGAACCGCATCTACCTCGACAAGCTGAGCAGCGGCCGCAAGACGCCGACCACCGTCGACAACTACGGCACCGTGAGCATGGCCTTCGGCTATAGTCAGGAGGACATCGACCGCATCATCATCCCGATGGCGCAGAACGCCCAGGAGCCCACGTGGTCGATGGGCAACGACACGCCGCTGGC
Organism: bacterium; assembly: GCA_963624265.1. GTDB lineage: Bacteria > Bacteroidota > Bacteroidia > Bacteroidales > UBA3663 > Liminaster. The sequence goes on from CAVFPF010000020.1 coordinate 8,893, forward strand.
AGCGTTCTCCAACCAGCCGCAGCGTCTTTTCGCCTACTTCCGCCAGCAGTTTGCCCAGGTCACCAACCCGCCTATCGACCCCATCCGCGAGAAGGCCGTGATGAGTCTCGACGGCTATGTGGGCAGCATCGACGGCAACCTGCTCGAGTTCAATCCCGAGCTCTGCAAGATGGTTTCGCTCAGCAATCCCATCCTCACCAATCGCGAACTCGACCTGCTCTGCAACATCGCCTACAAGGGCTTCAAGGCCGTTAAGGTCGACATGCTCTTCAAGGTCAAAGACGGCGAGAAGGGTCTGCAGAAGGCCGTCGACGACCTCTGTGCCGCTGCCGAGAAAGCCGTCGACGAGGGCTACGACTACATCGTGCTCTCCGACCGCAAGATGGACGCTGCCCACGCGCCCGTGCCTTCGCTTCTGGCCACGTCGGCCGTCCACACGCACCTCATCGACAGGCACAAGCGTTGTCAGATTGGCGTCATCGTCGAGTCGGGCGAGCCGCGCGAGGTCATGCACTTCGCCCTGCTGATGGGCTTCGGCGCTTCGGCCATCAACCCCTACCTGGCCTTTGCCACCATTCAGGAGCAGATTAACCAGCACGAACTCGCCCTCGACTACGGCACGGCCTGCAAGAACTACATCACAGCCATCTCAAAGGGCTTGCTCAAAATCATGTCGAAGATGGGCATTTCCACCCTCGGTTCGTACAAGGGCGCGCGCCTCTTCGAGGTGGCAGGTCTCGACCAGGACATCATGGACCGCTACTTCGGCGGCGCCGACAGCAAGATTACGGGCATCAGTATGGCCGAAATCTGCAAGGAGGTGCTTGAGCCTCACGGCAAGGCCTATTCCGCCTATGCCGACAACTCGCTGCTGCCCAACTTCGGCAACTACTCCTACCGGAAGGACGGCGAGAAGCACGCCTGGAACCCCGAGACCATCTCGACCCTGCAGATTGCCACACGCCTCAATAACTACAAGAAGTACAAGGAGTTTGCCAAGATGGTCAACGAGCGCGAGCAGCCCATGTTCATCCGCGACTTCATGACCTTCAGGAAGGCCGCCGTGCCCACGCCGCTCGACGAGGTCGAACCCGCCGAGAGCATCATGCACCGTTTCGTGACCGGAGCCATGTCGTTTGGCGCCATCTCGAAAGAGGCCCACGAGGCGCTTGCCATCGCCATGAACACCATTGGCGGACGCAGCAACACCGGCGAGGGCGGCGAGCCGTCAGAGCGTTTCTATGTCGAGGAGGGCCAGCCCAACACCCGCTCTGCCATCAAGCAGGTCGCTTCGGGCCGCTTCGGTGTCACGACCGAGTATTTGGTCAATGCCGACGAGATACAGATCAAGATAGCCCAGGGCGCCAAGCCGGGCGAAGGCGGACAGCTGCCGGGCTTCAAGGTCAACGAGGTCATTGCCAAAGCGCGCCACGCCATGCCGGGCATTACCCTTGTGTCGCCTCCGCCTCATCACGACATCTACTCCATCGAAGACCTCGCCCAGCTCATCTTCGACCTCAAGAACGTCAATCCGAAGGCCGAGATTTCGGTCAAGCTCGTCTCTGAGTCGGGCATCGGCACCATTGCTGCCGGTGTGGCCAAGGCCAAGGCCGACCGCATCATCATCTCGGGTGCCGACGGAGGCACGGGTGCTTCGCCCGCCTCTTCGACCAAACACGCCGGCATGAGTCCGGAGATAGGTTTGGCCGAGACCCAGCAGACCCTGGTGCTCAACCTCCTGCGCGGACAGGTCAAGCTGCAGACCGACGGACAGATGAAGACCGGACGCGACTGCATGGTCATGGCCCTGCTCGGCGCCGAGGAATATGCTTTCGCCACGGCCGCCCTCATCGTGCTGGGTTGCGTCATGATGCGCAAGTGCCACCTCAACACCTGCCCAGTGGGCGTGGCCACCCAAGACCCCAAGCTCCGTGCCCGCTTCCGCGGCCGCAGCCAGTATGTGATCAACTACATGCACTTTGTGGCCGAAGAGATGCGCGAGTACCTGTCGGAGATGGGCATGAAGAGCATGGACGACGTAATCGGACGCACCGACCTCATCGAGACCCGCACGTTCGAGGCTTGTCCGAAGACGCGCAACATCGACCTCTCGAAGTTGCTCTACGTGCCCGACGAGGCCAAGACAACGGCCATCCGCAACGTCAAGCCCCAGCAGCACCGCATCGACAGCGTGCTCGACCAGAGCATCATCAAGGTGGCCAGTCCGGCCATCAACGCCAAGATGCCCATCCAGCTCTCTTACCCCATCGGCAACACCGACCGTGCGGTGGGCGCCATGCTGAGCGGCACCATTGCCCGCAAGTATAGGGCTGAGGGTCTGCCTGCCGACACCATCACCATCAACTTCAAGGGCTCGGCCGGCCAGTCGTTCGGTGCCTTCCTCGTGCCGGGCGTTCACTTCCGCCTGCAGGGCGACGCCAACGACTATCTGGGCAAGGGTCTCTCGGGCGGCAAGATTACGGTCGTTCCCGCTTCGGGCGCTACCTTTGCTGCCGAAGACAACATCATCTGCGGCAACACGCTGATGTATGGAGCCACGAGCGGCGAGGTGTTTATCAACGGACGTGTCGGCGAGCGTTTTGCCGTCCGCAACTCGGGCGCTACGGCCGTCATCGAGGGCGCTGGCGACCACTGCTGCGAGTACATGACCGGTGGCGTAGTCGTCGTGCTGGGCACGGTGGGCCGCAACTTCGGTGCAGGCATGAGCGCCGGTGTGGCCTATGTGTACGACGAGGAGCACAACTTCGACTACTTCTGCAACATGGAGATGGTCGAGCTGACCCTGGTCGAGGACATCTTCGACATCAAGGAGCTGCGCGGCCTTGTCGAGCGCCACTATGCCGAGACCGGTTCGGCCAAGGCCAAACGCCTCCTCGACGACTGGTACGGAAGCCTCGGCAACTTCATTAAGGTTACACCTATTGAGTACAAGAAGGTCCTGATGGAAAAGCGCCTCCACGAGCTGGAAGCCAAGCAGAAGTTCCTCACGCACCAGGAGTGACCTTGCGCGCGCACCTTTTGTCAAAGCGCACTGAGTTTTATTGTCAACGAGCATAAAAACGACCGTTTTATATTTTTTTTGAGCAATATGGGAAATCCAAGAGCATTTCTTACGATAGACAGAAAAGAAGCCGGATACCGTCCTGTGCAGGAACGTATCCACGACTATAGCGAGGTAGAGCAGACGTTGGCCATCGAAGACCGCATGCTGCAGGCCAGCCGCTGCATGGATTGCGGCGTGCCCTTCTGCCACTGGGCTTGTCCGTTGGGCAACCGCATGCCCGAGTACCAGGACCTGGTCTACAAGGGCAAGTGGAAGGAGGCCTATCATGTGCTTAACCGCACACACCCCTTCCCGGAGTTTACGGGCCGCGTGTGTCCTGCGCTGTGCGAGAAGAGCTGCGTGCAGGCCATGGAGCACCAGGCCGTCACCGTCCGCGAGAACGAGTGTGCCACGGCCGAGCGCGCCTATGCCGAGGGCTTTGTGCAGCCGCGCGTCCCCGCTTACCGCAACGGGCTCAAGGTGGCTGTGGTGGGCAGCGGACCTTCGGGCCTGGGTGCTGCCGACCGGCTCAACCAGATGGGCTACACCGTCACCGTGTTTGAGAAGAACGAGGCCGTGGGCGGACTGCTGCGTTTCGGCATTCCCGACTTCAAGCTCAACAAGCACGTCATCGACCGCCGTCTGGCCATACTCGAGGCTGAGGGCATTACGTTCAGGACCAACACCCGCATAGCTGCCGAGGGCGGCGACATCACGCCCGCCCAGCTCGAGCAGGACTACGACGCCGTGGTGCTCTGTGCCGGAGCCGAGACGCCGCGCGACCTCAAGGTCGAGGGCCGCGACGTGCCCGGTGTCTACTTCGCCCTGCAGCTGCTCCAGCAGCAGAACCGCGTCAATGCCGGCCATGAGTTCGGCAAGGAGAGCCGCATCACGGCCAAAGGCAAGAACGTGCTCATCATAGGCGGCGGCGACACGGGTTCCGATTGCGTCGGCACCAGCAACCGCCAGGGCGCCAAGAGCGTCACGCAGATTGAGGTAATGCCCAAGCCCTTTGAGAACGAAGACCCCACCAATCCGTGGCCAGCCTATCCGCGCCTGCTGCTCAAGACCACCTCGTCGCACGAGGAGGGTTGCACGCGCGAGTGGAGCCTCAACACGCTGCGCTTCGTGCTCGACGGCGAGGGCAAGCTCTGCGGTGCCGAGGTCGAGAAGGTCGACTGGGTCACACCCTCCGGGGGCGGACGTCCCAACATGGTGCCCACGGGCGAGAAGAAGGTCATCCCCTGCGAGCTCGTGCTCCTGGCCATGGGCTTCACGCAGCCCGATGCAGCCTTTGTCGATGCCTTCAAGCTCGAGAAAGACCAGCGCGGCAACATCCTCACCTCGGCCCTGGGGCAGACGTCCAATCCGAAGATTTTCGCTGCTGGCGATTGCCGCACGGGAGCTTCGCTGGTCGTGCGCGCCATCGCTTCGGGCCGGTGCGCCGCCCAGGGTGTCGACGAATACTTCCATCGGCAGAAGTAAGTTGTTTAGATAAAATATTACAATAACCAACCTCCGAAAAAACATCATCACTTCTATGTGCGGAATCGTAGGGGTATTCAACCTCAAACCCGGTGAGTCGTACGTGCTCCGTCCCCAGATGCTCCAGATGTCAAAGCGCATCCGTCATCGCGGACCTGACTGGAGCGGCATCTACAGCGGCGAGAAGACCATCTTGTGCCACGAGCGTCTGTCTATCATGGACCCCCTCTCGGGCGGGCAGCCGCTCTACAACAAAGAGCACAGCCTCGTGCTGGCCGTCAATGGCGAGATTTACAACCATCAGACCTTCCGCGACGAGCTGAAGGGCGAGTATGAGTTTCAGACGGGCTCGGACTGCGAGGTCATTCTGGCGCTCTACCAGAAGTACGGGCCGCGCTTCATCGACCGGCTCAACGGCATCTTTGCCTTCGCCCTCTACGACATCGAGAAGGACGTCTATCTCATAGCCCGCGACCACCTCGGCATCATCCCGCTCTACTTCGGCTACGACGCCGACCACCATCTCTATGTGGCGTCCGAGCTCAAGGCGCTCGAGGGTTACTGCACCGTCATCAAGTGCTTCCCTCCGGGCAAGTACATCTACAGCCCGGGCGGCGACACCCTGCAGACGTGGTACGAGCGCGACTGGATGGACTTTGCCAATGTAAAAGACAATAAGTCGGACGTTGCCGTGCTGCGCGAGGCGCTCACTGCTGCCGTCGACCGCCAGCTCATGTCCGACGTCCCCTTTGGCGTCTTGCTCTCCGGCGGACTCGACTCGAGCATCATCTCCGCCCTGGCGCAGCGCATCAACCGCAGCAAGATGGAGGCCGACGCCACGGTGGGCTGGACACCCCGTCTGCACTCGTTCGCCATCGGCTTGAAGGGTGCGCCCGACCTGGTGGCGTCGCGGCAAGTGGCCGACTATATCGGCACCATTCACCATGAGGTCAACTACACCGTGCAGGAAGGTCTCGACGCCGTGCGCGACGTCATCTACTACCTCGAGACCTACGACGTGACCACCGTGCGCGCCTCGACGCCCATGTACCTGCTGGCCCGTGTCATCAAGAGTATGGGCATCAAGATGGTGCTCAGCGGTGAGGGAGCCGACGAGATTTTCGGCGGTTATCTCTACTTCCACAAGGCGCCGTCGGCCGAGGAGTTCCACAAGGAGACCGTGCGCAAGCTCTCCAAGCTCTACCTCTACGACTGTCTGCGCGCCAATAAGGCCCTTTCCGCCTGGGGTGTTGAGGGGCGTGTGCCCTTCCTCGACAAAGAGTTCCTCGACGTGGCCATGCGTCTCAATCCGCAGGACAAGATGTGCGGCAAGGGCGCTGACGGCAGGATCGAGAAGTGGATATTGCGCAAAGCCTTCGACGACATCATTCCGCCCGAGATAGCCTGGCGGCAGAAGGAGCAGTTCAGCGACGGCGTGGGCTATTCGTGGATTGACACGCTCAAGCGCATCACGGCCGAGCGCGTGTCAGACCAGATGATGGAAGAGGCCGCCGACCGCTTCCCCGTCAATACGCCGATGAACAAAGAGGAGTACTACTACCGCTCGATTTTCGAGCAGCACTTTGCGTCCAACACCGCAGCGCGCACCGTGCCCCACGAGGCCTCCGTGGCTTGCTCCACGGCCATTGCCCTCGAGTGGGATGCGGCGTGGAAGAACCTCAACGACCCCTCCGGCCGTGCTGTGGGCGGCGTGCACGAAAAGGCGTACTGACAACACATAACACATAAAACGTAAAACGTAAAACGTAAAACATAACACATAACACGTTCATGGACACCAAATACATATTCGTGACCGGCGGTGTAGTGAGCAGCCTGGGCAAAGGCATCATATCGTCGAGCATAGGCAAGTTGCTGCAGGCACGCGGCTACAAAATCACCATTCAGAAGTTCGACCCCTACATCAACATCGACCCCGGCACGCTCAATCCCTACGAGCACGGCGAGTGCTACGTCACCGTCGACGGCATGGAGACCGACCTCGACCTCGGCCACTACGAGCGCTTCACCGGCATTCACACCACGCGTGCCAACTCCGTCACCACGGGCCGCATCTACCAGGCCGTCATCGACAAAGAGCGTCATGGCGACTATTTGGGCAAGACCATCCAGGTCGTTCCCCACATCACCAACGAGATCAAGGCCCGCATACGCGAGAACGCCTCGCGCGAGCACTTCGACTTCGTCATCACCGAGATAGGCGGCACCATCGGCGACATCGAGTCGGCACCCTTCATGGAGGCCATTCGCCAGCTGCGGTGGGAGATGGGTCGCAATGCCGTCTGCGTGCATCTCACCTACGTGCCCTACCTGCGTGCTGCCGGCGAGACCAAGACCAAGCCCACCCAGCACAGCGTCAAGGAGCTGCAGAGCATGGGCATTCAGCCCGACATCCTGATCTTGCGCACCGAGAAGCATCTCGAGCAGTCCATTCTCGACAAGGTGGCCGGATTCTGCAATGTCGAGCCTTCGTGCGTCGTGCAGAGCGAGGACTTGCCCAACATCTACGAGGTGCCCATCAACATGCAGAACCAGGGTCTCGACGCCTCCATCATCCGCAAACTCGGCGAGGAGGTCGGTCCGACGCCCGAGATGAAGCCCTGGCGCACGTTCCTCAAGCTGCAGCGCGAGGCCACCGACGAGGTGCGCATCGGCCTTGTGGGCAAATACGACCTGCAGGACGCCTACAAGAGCATACGCGAGAGCCTCAACCTGGCTGCCATCTACCACCACCGCAAGGCGCGCCTCGTGTTTGTCAACAGCGAAGACATCACGGCTGGCAATGTGGGCGAGAAGCTGGCCGGACTGGCGGGTGTCGTCATCTGTCCGGGCTTCGGCATGCGCGGCACGGAGGGTAAGATTCACGCCATCCGTTACACGCGCACGCACGACGTTCCCACCTTCGGCATCTGTCTGGGCATGCAGATGATGGTCATTGAGTTTGCCCGCGACGTGCTGCAGCTCGCCGATGCCGACTCGATGGAGATGAATCCCTGCACCACGCACAATGTGATCGACATTATGGAAGACCAGAAGAACATCACCGACATGGGCGGTTCGATGCGCTTGGGGGCTTATGGCTGCGACCTGCGTGAGGGCAGCCGTGTGCGCGCTATCTACGGCACCGACCACATCGAGGAGCGCCACCGCCACCGCTATGAGTTCAACAACGCCTACTGCTCCGACTACGAGAAGCACGGCATGCAGTGTGTGGGTCACAATGCCGAGAGCAACCTCGTCGAGATTGTCGAGATTCCGTCTTTGCGCTGGTTTATCGGCACGCAGTTCCACCCGGAGTACAACAGCACGGTCCTCAATCCGCATCCGCTGTTCCTCGATTTCGTCAAGACGCTTATCGAAACGCCCCAGGCTTAATCGGGATTTTTGCGGGGAAAGATGGGGATTTTCCGCGAGAAATAGTCGGAAAGTCCAAGGGACTAATCGGTAATTTCGCAAGGTAAAACCGAGGGTTCCACGGAACAATAAGATTTTCCCAAGCTAAAAACTGTGGACTTCTGTAGAAAAAGTAAGAGAGTTCTGCACCGAGGTGTGGGGCTCTCTTCGTGTGATTCTGCCTATGCGATACAAATACAATAAGGATGAAGGTTTGCGGCTTATTATGCATAATGCATATTTGATTTTGTGACTCTGCATATATGCAAAATGCATCTGTTTTGTATCTGTAAATATGCAAATTAAAATATATG
>CAVFPF010000021.1:0-21525 GCA_963624265.1 bacterium
TATGCAAAAACAGTCTATCTATGCAAAAACAGTCTATCTATGCAAAAAATGAAGTCTCTAATACAGCAAGATAGCTGACAAAACTGAAAGGCTATGGTCAAAACCAATACGGTTAAGAGATTGGCGATTAGTGATTGGTGATTTTAGTGATTGATGATAAATGATGAGAAGCAAGAAGCGTAAGCATCCGAAATAAGCCGATGCGCCCTTGCAAAAAAATCTCGCAAGGTTATTTGCGAGATTTTTTGTAGTTGTATGGCAACATGTTTGTGATGTCCTCAGGTGGGGTGTCGTCGTGCAGGTGGTTCAAGACATAGGTAAACCATTCCAAAGGATTTATTCCGACAATGTCACAGCTTTCTATCATGGAATAGAAAATGGCGTTGTCCACGGCACCGCTGTCATTCTTGCTGAAAAGATAATTCTTGCGTCCGATTACAGACGGACGCTGGTTGCGCTCTACGGCATTGTTGTCAATCTGGTAACGGCCGTCGAGGGCATAGCGGCGAAGCCGCGGCCACAGTTTGTAAGCATAGTCGAGGGCTTTGCCCATAGGATCGGACGGAGTACACTGGGTGTGCACTGCCATCATCCATTTCTCCATTGCGTCCATTATAGGCAGTGCTTTTGCTGTGCGCACAGCGGCAATCTCATCAACCATTGCATTTCTTGTCACGAAGATTTGCCTCGATGGTATACAGGAGTTCTATCCATTTTATTGCCTGTGCAGCCAGTTCGGGTTGCGAAATCTGGCCTTCGCATAGTTTACGGCGCACGTGAGCCATGCAGCCCAATAGGGTCACATTGTCCTGTTCCTCGAAAAAGTCATATACACGGTAGCCGTCGGTCTGTATTGCGCCATGGAAATTGCGCAACTCCGCTCGGGGAATTGCCCCGGCTCTTGAACCGTTGAGATAGAGGAAGTAAAGCCCATGACTTTCCGGTCGGTTGTCGAGGAATTGCCAGGCGTAACCCTTCCTGCTTTTGTCCGGTTGGTCTATGATGCGCCATGGCACCTCGTCAATCTGCAGATAGTCGCCCGAGAGGATATCTTTGCGCAACGCCTCGTACAGGGGCTCCACTTTCCCCGCCACCCGATGCACCCAGTCGTTGATGGTGGATGTCGGAAGCTTCACTCCGAGATCCGCATATTGCTTTGCCTGGCGGTATTCAGGCAGGTGATAGCGGTACTTGTCTATTACAATCTGGGCGAGCATGTCTGCACCGACATGGTTGCCGCCAATCACGGCTACCGGCGCTTTCGCCTGATAGATATGTGGGTTGGGCAGCTGCTTGTCTGTCTTGAGGCGTAGGATAGGGCGTTCCAGAACTTCAACCCAAACTTTGGCGGGTTCGCGACGCAGAATGCGGGTCACGTCCTTGCCTATAACATCACACTTCTCTGCATCGACGCCTTCAGGCATCAAAAGTGTGGTGCGTTCCTCGAGACCTGCATATTGGTATTTGGCAGGACGATTCGGCTGTTTGCGGGCAGCTGCGCGGCGCTTGGCCGCAGCCTCCTCTATTTCTTTTGCAGCCTTTTCAATCTTTGCCGCATTCTCATCAATGGCTTCCTTGAATAAATCGTCGAACAAGCCGAGCTGCCCATCCTGTACGGCATTCTTCTTGATATGGTCGGATTTAGAACCGTAAAGCATGCGCTCTAGGTAGGCAATACGTTGCTTCAATGTTGTGATTTCAGCAACTAGTTCGTTATATGTCGGCTTATTTTCCATGGTGCAAAGTTACGAAAAATCAACGACCTAACCAAACTTTTTTGACGATATTTTCGCTGTTTTCCAAACTTTTCTCGTTGTCGTCTTTCTTATTGTCCGAAGGGCTTTCATACCTTCGCCGACGTGCCACACAAGGAGAGTAACCAAGAAGCAAGAGATAGAGACAAGAGATAAGTGTAAAAAGACAAGAAAAGCCCGGCAATTTGCCAGGCTTTTCCCATCGTTGTTGTCTTGTCAGACATCATTCAGATATCTATATTTCAGAGCCTTATTTACAGACATCTTAGTTCAGACATCGGCTCAATACTCGAGCTTAGTCTGACGTACGTAGCTAGCGTAGCGCTTCTTGGCCATTTCTTCGGCCTTAGAGAAGAGCTCGGCTGCCTCAGTCGGGAACTGCTTCATGACAGAAGCGTAACGTACCTCGCCCTTGAGGAAGTCCTGGAACTTGCTCCAGTCAGGCTCCTTAGAATCGAGCGTAAACGGGTTCTTGCCCTCTGCCTCGAGTTCGGGGTTGAAACGCCACAGGTGCCAGTAACCGCACTCTACAGCCTTGCCTTCCTCAGCCTGGCTCTTGCCCATACCTGACTTCAAGCCGTGGTTGATACAAGGAGCGTAGGCGATGACGAGCGAAGGTCCGGGATAAGCCTCAGCCTCCTTGAGAGCCTTGAGTGTCTGAGCCTGGTCAGCACCCATAGCAATCTGAGCGACGTAGACATAACCATAGGTTGTAGCAATCATGCCGAGGTCCTTTTTGCGCACGCGCTTGCCCGAAGCGGCAAACTTGGCGATAGCGCCGAGAGGAGTGGCCTTTGACGACTGGCCGCCCGTGTTGGAGTAAACCTCGGTATCGATAACGAAGATGTTGACATCCTCGCCCGAAGCAATCACGTGGTCGAGTCCACCGTAACCGATGTCGTATGAGGCACCGTCACCGCCGATGATCCACTGGCTGCGCTTAACGAGATGATCCTTGTAGGTCAAAATCTCCTTGGCAACATCCTGGTCAGCCGATTCGCAAGCTGCGACAATCTGAGGAGCCAAAGCCTTGGTCTCGGCAGCATTGTTCTGGTTGGCAACCCACTTGTTCAAAAGCTCCTTGGTCTCGGTGCTGAGGTTGCTCTCCTGTGCGTCGGTCATAAGACGTGTGAGGCGCTGCTTCATCTTCTTGTTGGCGATGGCCATACCAAGACCGAATTCGCAGAAGTCCTCGAACAGAGAGTTTGCCCAGGCAGGACCCTGACCCTTCTCGTTGGTCGTGTAAGGTGTAGACGGAACGGAGCCCGAGTAGATAGACGAGCAACCTGTAGCGTTGGCAACGATTTCGCGGTCACCGAAGAGCTGAGAAATCAGCTTGACATAAGGAGTCTCGCCGCAACCTGCGCAAGCGCCCGAGAACTCGAACAGAGGCTTGGCGAACTGTGAGTTCTTGACGTTGCTTGTGATGTCGACCAAATCCTGCTTGCTCGTAACCTTCTCCACGCAGTACTGCCAGCGTGCAGCTTCCTGAGCGGCGGCCTCTGACGAGTCGTCGTAAGGCTGCATGGTGAGAGCCGGTCCGCCGAGCTTCGGATTGCCGGGACAAACGTCGGCGCAGTTGCCGCAAGCCAGACAGTCCTTAACACCTACCTGCATACGGAAGAACATACCCTTCATAGCGACAGGAGCCTTCATCTCGATAGTCTGACCGTCAAAGCCGGCCTTCTCCTCGGCTGTCATAACAAACGGACGGATACAAGCGTGAGGACAAACGTAAGCACACTTGTTGCACTGGATACACTTGTCAGCGTCCCAAACCGGTACGAAAGCACCTACGCCACGTTTCTCGAACTTGGCTGTTCCAGGATGCCATGTGCCGTCCTCGATGCCCTTGAAAGAAGAAACAGGCAGCAAGTCGCCGTCCTGAGCATTGATAGGACGAACCACTTCGTTGATGAAAGCGTCGCCGTCGGTGTAAACCTTAGGCTGAGCCTCGAGCGAAGCCCATGAGGGATCGACAGCGAGTTCCTTGTACTCACCGCCGCGGTCAACGGCAGCATAGTTCTTGTTGACAACATCCTCGCCCTTCTTGCCATACGACTTGACGATGAAGTGCTTCATCTCCTCGACGGCCTGCTCAACCGGAATAACGCCGGTGATGCGGAAGAAGGCTGACTGGAGAATGGTGTTGGTACGGTTGCCGAGGCCGATTTCCTGAGCAATCTTGGTAGCGTTGATGTAGTAGACCTTGACATGCTTCTGAGCCAGAACAGCCTTCACCTTGTTCGGGATATTGCTGAGCAGTTCGTCGCCCTCCCAGATGGTGTTGAGCAGGAAAGTGCCGCCATCCTGGATGCCACGGGTCACGTCGTACATATTAAGGTAAGCCTGCTGGTGGCAAGCCACGAAGTTAGGCGTAGTTACGAGATAAGTAGAGCGGATAGGCTCGTCGCCGAAACGGAGGTGTGAGCAAGTGAAGCCGCCCGACTTCTTCGAGTCGTAAGAGAAATAAGCCTGGCAATACTTATCGGTTGTTTCGCCGATGATCTTGACAGAGTTCTTGTTGGCACCTACAGTACCGTCAGCACCGAGACCGAAGAACTTAGCCTGGAACATGCCCTTAGGAGCTACCGAAACCTCCTCGCCTACCGGCAGGCTAGTGAATGTAACGTCGTCGACAATGCCGAGCGTAAAGTGGTTCTTGGGCTCAGCCATTGAGAGGTTGTCGTAAACGGCGATAATCTGTGCAGGCGTCGTATCGTTACTACCCAGACCATAACGGCCGCCAACCACCTTGATATTGTTCAGCAGACCGAGTTCGCTGAGAGCGTCGATAACGTCGAGGTACAGAGGCTCGGCGTTGGCACCCGGTTCCTTCGTACGGTCGAGGACGCAAATCTTCTTGCACGAAGTAGGGATAGCCTCCTTGAGGTACTTGAGCGAGAACGGACGGTAGAGGTGAACGGAGATGAGGCCGACCTTCTCGCCCTTGGCTGCCTTATAGTCGATGACTTCCTTGATGCACTCGGTTGCAGAACCCATAGCTACGATGATGTTCTCGGCGTCAGGTGCTCCGTAGTAGTCGAACGGACGGTACTTGCGGCCGGTGATGGCGCTAATCTGGTCCATATACTTGGCCACGATGTCCGGTACGGCGTCGTAGTATGGGTTGGAAGACTCACGGTGAGCGAAGAACACGTCGGGGTTCTCGGCCATACCGCGCATCTCAGGACGCTCGGGAGAAAGGGCGCGCTCGCGGAAAGCCTTGACAGCGTCCCAGTCAACGAGAGGACGGATAGACTCCTGGTCAACGACCTCAATCTTCTGATATTCGTGAGAAGTACGGAAACCATCGAAGAAGTTGAGGAAAGGAACGCGGCTGGACAGTGTAGACAAGTGAGCTACGGCAGCCAGGTCCATAACCTCCTGTACAGAACCCTCGGCGAGCATAGCGAAACCGGTCTGACGGCAAGCCATAACGTCCTGATGGTCACCGAAGATACAGAGAGCGTGCGAAGCGAGCGTACGGGCCGAAACGTGGAACACCGTAGGAATCAGTTCGCCGGCAATCTTGTACATATTAGGAATCATCAGCAGGAGACCCTGCGAAGCCGTAAACGTTGTGGTCAAAGCACCGGCCTGCAGAGAGCCGTGTACTGCACCTGCGGCACCGCCTTCGGATTGCATTTCCTGTACGAGGACAGTCTCACCGAAAAGGTTCTTGCGACCTTGAGCGGCCCATTCGTCGACGTTTTCGGCCATCGGCGATGATGGAGTGATAGGATAAATAGCAGCTACCTCGCTGAACATATACGCAATGTGCGCAGCAGCTGTATTACCATCACAAGTCATAAATTTCTTAGTCATTGTGAATAGAGTTAAAAAAGATTAGTTGAATTTTATTTGGGTTTTGTTGTGATAACTTGCGTTATACTTTTTTCCTGCTTCAGTCCGGAGTTCTTCCTGCTTCAGTCCGGAGTTCTTCCTGCTTCAGTCCGGGGGCCTTCCTACTTCAGTCTGGAGTTCTTCCAGCTTCAATCCGGAGTTCCTCCTGCTTCAGTCCTGGCGCTTCTTCAGGCAAGGCCCATCACACATAAATATGTGCGCGTAATATAGTAGTGTACGCGCGAACATATTTATATTAAGGCCCGTCCTTCCCAGCCGATCAATAGAGGAAGCCGAACAGCCAGAGCGGGATGACGTTGTCGTGACCGATCTCGTAGTTGTCGATGGCGTAATAGTACTCCGGATTGTTCTTGGTCCTTACAACCCAGTCGCACACGCGGAAGCGGTCCTTGCGGTTAATGAGGAACTGCACGTTACGCTCGTTCGACTTGTTGAGCCTATTGTTGTAGTGCAGCATATTGTAGAAGAACGTCTCGCGCAACTGTCTGGGCTCCACGCCGTTGAGGCAAGTCGGATAGAGGATGTTCGTGTTGTGCATATAGACAACAGCGGGCTTCTTTGGGAACGATTCCTCGACCGTATAGAGCATATTGATGAGTCTTGCTTCCTTGAGGTACGACAAATAGTTGACCACGGTGGCGCGGCTTGTCTCGATGCTCTTTGCCAGCAGGCTGACGTTGGGCGAGCACGGGGCTTCCTGCGCCAGAATGTGGAACAGCTTCTTGAGTTTAGGCAAATAGCCGAGTTCGATTTCCTTGAGGAAGAGCACATCCACCTCGAGCATGGTGTTCATATTCTTGATGAGCATTTCCGAGTAGTTCTTCTTCTCGAGGAAGAACGGATAGTAACCATGGTGCAGATAGTCCTTGAAGTAGTTGAGCGGCTTAATCTGCGCGCATATGTCGGTGGCTATCTTGGAGTGGTTGGCCAGAATCTCCTCGTAGCTGTACGAGCGGAAGTTGGTGCCTGCCATAAGGTTGATATACTCACGGAAGGAGAAACCGCGCAGGTTATAGCTTTCGCAAATGCCGTTGAGCTCGGGGTTGGCCTGTTTGAGGCGCATCACTGTGCTGCCGGCGAAGATGACCTGGATTTTTGGATATTGCTCGTAGATAAACTTGAGTTCCTGACTCCAATTGGGGTATTTGAAGATTTCATCAATCAAGAGCGTCCTTCCTCCCTGCTGCTGGAAGTTTGCGACGAACTCCCGGAGCGAGTGTGTGAAGAAGTAGAAATGGTTCATGTTGATGTAAAGGCACCGACGGTCGTCCGGGCCGTACTTCTCGAGAGCATACTGCAGGAGGAACGTAGTCTTGCCTACACCACGGCTTCCCTTGATGCCGATCAAACGGCTACTCCAGTTAATCTCGTCAATCAAACTGCGTCTGACAGGGCTGTAGACGTGTTCAACCAGATACTTGTGTGTTCTGTAAAATGTCTCCACTTCAATAGGTATATTTAGTTTTACGGTGCAAATATAAGCAAAAGATTTATATTTGCAAAGTGAAACTTACATTTTTTTTGGAAAGAGGGCAAAAAATTTTTTTTAAGGGCGAAACAAGGCGTTGCGCAAGCGGTTTCATACACATTTTTGCGCAAATTGTGCATAGAGTTTTTCAACAATCCGCACTTTTTCGTCGGCCGGGACGGTGCTGTCAATCCAATGGATTTCGATGCCGCGCCGCTCCATACCGCGAAACCAGGTCATCTGCCGTTTGGCGAACTGGTGGATAGCGATTTCGAGTTGGCGCACCATTTCGTTGTAGTCCAGTTGACCGGTGACGTAGAGCGTCACATACTTATACTCTAGTCCGTAGTAGATGAGATCGTCTACAGGCACTTTGTCGAGAAGTCCGCGCACCTCTTCGACCATTCCCTGCTTGAGGCGTTCGTGCAGTCGTCGGGTGATGCGCTCGCGGCGCAGGTCGCGTTCCACGTCAATGCCGACCACGAGACTGGGCACGGGCGGGAAAGTCGACATCGTGGCAGCGTGATCCTGGTAGTAGCGTCGTATTTCAATCTCGCGGATGGCGCGCTGCGGCGTGTCGGTGTCGGTGGTGTTGTGCAGGGCCTTGTAGGTCTTGAGTATTTCGGTCAGTTCGTCGAGCGTCTTACCCGCCAGTTCCTGTCGCAGAGCCGGGTCGGGAGGCACTTCGCTCATGCGGTAGCCGCGCAGCAACGACTCGACATAGAGTCCGCTGCCCCCGCACAGCACGGGCACCTTGCCGCGCGCCGTCATGTCGTTGTACACGCGGTGAAAGTCCTTCTGATACTCGAAAATATTGTATTTGTAGCCGGGCTCGTGGATGTCAATCAAGTGGCAGGGCACGGTCCTGACGACCTTTCCGTCGGCATTGCGCACCACATAGTCATCGAGGTCCTTGCCCGTACCGAGGGTCATTCCGCGGTACACCTGGCGCGAATCGGCGCTGATGACCTCCGTGTCGTAGGCCAGCGCCACATCGACAGCCAGTCGCGTCTTGCCGCTCGCTGTCGGCCCAACTATCGTAATCAAAGCGTGTGTGGATTTTGTCCTGACTTGCAGAGGTTATTCTATAATAAAGAAATAATCTTTGAAGAAAACCTTTTATAATAAAAAAACAAGCCCTGCTTCTATAGGAAATTACAAGACTTATCGGCTTCGGCGCACCGACTTGCCGCGTGTGGCCCGGGCCTGCTTTTCGGCGCGTGCGGCCTGGGGGTTGACCTTAGCTCCGGTGCGGCGGTTGATTTTCTCCACCGCATCGGCGTCGGGCACTTCCTGCAGTTCGTCGTCGGCAGGTTGGGCCTGAGACTGGGCGCCGTCATTGCCCGAAGCAGACTGAGTTCCTCCGGCAGGCTGCGCTTGAGCTGCAGGCTGCGCTTCGGCCGACTTACCACGGCGACCGGTCTTCTTGCCCTCGTCGGCGGGAGTTGGTTCGGTGTCCTTGACCCAGATACGGTCCTCAAACGAATGCAGTTCGTCGTCGAGCCTTTGCCGCGCCATGCGAAGCGAGTCGGGATTGGGATACTGCTGCATGAGCGAGAGGCCGTGCAGGTTAAGGTCCTTGTATATTTCGCCCTTATATTGCCCGAGGGCAAAGAACTCCTCCATCGTGTAGCGGGCGGCCTTGTTCATGCCTTGGCTGACAATCATGTGTCCGCGCAGGAAGGGGCGCAGGTCCTCATACTTGAGCCAGAACATTGGGTACTTGACAGCCTCGCCGCTGTAGTCGCCGCTGCGGTGCAGCACGGGGCAGATGCAGAGTATGGTGGGCTGGTACTTGCTGCGCTTCTGATCGAACTCCCAGCGCTCTTTGATGTAGTAGCTCAGCACCTCGCTGCTCGGCACGTCGCTGTCGTCGAGGCGGTAAGTGTCGGCGCCGCCTCGCTGCTTGGCCGACTCGGTCTGATAGTAGATCTGGAACTTGTCGAAGATGTCGGTCGGCTTGACCTGGTATTTCTCCTCGAAGACCTCGCGTCCGTCCAAGAATTCGTAGGCTTTGAGTTCGCCTTTGGCAAAAGCGTCCATAATAACACGGAAGAGGCTGGTCATCCCGTCGGCAGGTTCCGGAGGGAAGTAGAGCGGCGCGTTCTGGTCCTGTTTGAGGTCGAGTTCGCGGTAGACGATGTGCTGCCAAGCCATTTCCTCGTCGGGCTTCTTCTGATAATCGTCGAAGGCCTGTTGGCGCACGCTCTTGCCCTGCGAGCCGGGAGCGGCCTGCTCGCGCTTGTTGGCGGGCGTCGACTTTTTGGCCACGGCAGGCTGGGCGGTCTTGGCGGGTGTTGCGGCCTTAGGCTTGGCCTGTTCCGGCTTGGCGGCTTTGGTCTTCGACTTGGCAGCCGAACCCTTGCTGGCCTCGGTCTGCGTATCTTTCTTGGCGGTGCGGCGCACCGAAACCTGGGCTTCCGTCATGCTGACCATCAGCAGGGCCGTCATGGCAAAGACGATGATGCGTTTTGTATTCATATCTATTTTACCTCCTTCCAGTCTATGGTTTTATTTTTCTTTCTTCGGGACAGCGTCCCGGTTATTTCTTTTGGTCAAAGACTCCTGTCCCCTGACCACATAATCCGAATCCGGCTGAAATCCTTTCTTGTTTTTTGGTCAAAGATTGACTTCGATAGGACTCAGCGTACGTTCGATTCCGTCGGGACCCACAGCCACGACGCGGGTGATATAGAACTTCTTGCCGCGGCCCAGACGGCGGAGCGCTTCGGTCTGACGGCTTGAGAACTCGGCAGATTTGCTGTCTTCGGGCATTACG
Organism: bacterium; assembly: GCA_963624265.1. Lineage (GTDB taxonomy): Bacteria > Bacteroidota > Bacteroidia > Bacteroidales > UBA3663 > Liminaster. The sequence continues at coordinate 9,869 of CAVFPF010000021.1, forward strand.
TTGCCCATCGAGTCGAAGAAGTCAATGCGGAACGACTTGACCTGAAACTCCACGTTGAGCAGTCCGTCGTCGATGGCGGCGCGTATTCCGCTGGCGCTCAGCAGTGCGGCCTTTGAGATTTGCTTTCCTCCCTTATACTTCTGCAGGTTGCCGCTGGCGTCCTTGTAGGCGATGTATGGCACGGGGTCGGGCAGACGGCGCACGCGGAAAGCCATTTGGCTCACCTGCATAGACTTGCCGTTCTGGTTGGCGTAGACCGACACGACAGCGTCCTGTTCGACCTCCTTGGGTTTTGCCACCCAGGCGCCACCCTCGCGCGCCAGGGTTCCGTTGGTCATCGAGGCGCTGATTTGCGAGGCAGCCACGCCCGGCACGGAGATGCTGAGTCGGTTTTCGATGCCCGCATACATGACGTTCATCATCGTGTTCGACACGGTGGCCACGGGTTCGCTGACGAAGTAGTTGGTCTCGAAGGGCAGCTGCTCGGTCGAGCCGTCGGGCTTGGTGACCTCGAGGTGGCCGCTGAGGTTCTGAATGCCCTCGCGTGTGGCCACGACGCTGTAGAAGCCCTGGCGCTCTGTGTCGTAGAGTTTGTCGCCGATATAGATGGCCGGCGTCTGCGTCGAGTCGATGGCAGCCATCACAATCTGAGCCTCATACTTCTGTCCGCGCATCACGTTGCGGCTGTTGGGGATGACGAAGGCCGAAAGCTGGTTCACGCGCACGTCGCCGCGGTCCACGCTCTGCATCAGGCTCGAGATGGCCTCGCCCTCGGCGTTGAGCACATCGCCCTGCAGCTTGGCCAGAATCGTCACGGCGGCAGCCACGGGGATATTCTCGAACATAGCCGTCGGCCAGTCCTTCAGCCCCATACTGTTACCCTCCGGAATCTCAGTGTTGAGATAGTTGGCGATGATGTGGGCGTCGTTGGCCGGCACGTACGAGATGAGCGCGTCGCGATACTCGTTGATGGCCGAAAGCAGACGCTGACCGCCGTTGTGGAGGGGCGAAAGCATAATCTGGTTGACAGCCTCGAGATTCTCGCGATTGCGTATGTCGCCGGGGTCGCCGTCGTCGCCGTCGGCTTCGTGCACGATGGCGAGTTTGAGGCTGTCTATCATATTATAGAGGGCCTCGGCGCGCGTCTTGGTGCTTTGGGCACGGGCGTACCAGAGTCCGGCTTTTTCCTCGTTCTTTTCGTATGCTGCCGTAAACTCGTCGAAGAGTTTCTTGTTGCGGATCTGAGCACCGCCGTTGCCGGCATCAAGAGCGTCCTCGACGTGCTTGAAACCGCTCAGCACGTCGCTCGACACATTCAGTGCCACCATAGCCAGAAAGACGATGTACATCAGGTTGATCATCTTCTGGCGCGGACTCAGACGATTGTTGTTTGCACTCATTTACACCTTTTATATATACGGTATTTTTTCTCAATTCCTCTCCTCCCGTTACTGAGGCGGGCTCTCTCGATTTCCCCTGTTACGGAGGCGGGAAGATTCACTTACCACTCCCCTCACTCACATTTGCGTTGCGTCGGTAGGGGGCACGGCCGAAGCGGGGCGGTAGCCGTAGTTGGCCGTCATGGCCTGAAGCATACGGGCGTAGACCTCGTTAAGCTGCTGCAGGTTGCGGGCCAGCTGGTCGCTCTCCTGGCGGATGCGGTAGCTGTCGTTCTGGCCCGACTCGTAGAGCGAGCGTATGTTGGTGAGGCCGCGGTTCACGTCCTCGATTGTGGCGAGTTGCGACGAGAGGTTCTTGAGCTGAATCTCGTAGATTGTATTGAGGCTCTGGATGTTGCGGTTCAGCTGGCCGATTTGCTGGGCATAGACGCCGCCGTCTTCTGCGCACTGCATGGTCGAGAGGAGTTTCTCGAGCGAAGCGCTGATTTCGGTCATTCGCTCCACATACTTGCGGGTGGCTTCCGTCACCTGGTCGGCCTGCTCGGGGGTCACACCGATGTTGCCGTTGGCCACCAGAGGCATTCTTGAAGCGCCCGCCACGGCTCCGCCTACCACCACGGTAGTTCCGCCTGCCACGCCCGAAGCATTGCCCGCACCTGCGGCATTGGCGTTGCCGATGACGATTGTGCCACCGTTAGGCATTTCCGTACCGAAGCTTTGGCCCGACGTGAGGGCTGCATTTTCGAGGGCGGCGTCCTGCTTGGCGCGGCGCTCGGCTATCTGGGCCTTCTCCTCGTCGGTCAACGTCTGCTTGTAGATGCCGGGATAGACATTCTCCCAGTTCGGCTCCTTCGAAGGTTCGTCGAAGGCAGAGACGAAGAAGATAAACGCCTCCGTGCCCATACCGAGGATGAGCATCAGGTCGGCACCGGGCAGGTGCAGCAACTTGAAGAGCGAACCGAGGATGACGATCGAGGCTCCTATGCTGTAGAGATAGTTGAAAGTCTTCGGACTCAACAGAGATTTCTTTTTCAGTTTCATGACAATTGTATTTTATCGCAAAGATAAATCCTTATGGTTTTGCAAAGATAACTTTCTTTCGCTTGTTTGCAGGGGGCTAACTGCGCGCGCAGTCCTTATTGCCTTACGGCGAAGGTGGTCTCGCCATTGGCAAGTGCTGGGGGCTGACCGCGCACAGTCCTTATCGCCTTACAGAATGTGCGCTTCCACCTGAACTGCCGCGCGACGGGCGGCTGCTGCCCGAGCTGCGCTTCGAAGCCTTGGCGCTGTTGCTCTTCACCGCAGCCTTCTGGTTGCCCAGGTAGGTGCGCACGCAGCGGAAGCCCACATACGAGCGCTGTTCGTTCTGGTACTCCCACGACCTCACGTCGGCGCGCACATAGTGGCTGGCGTCCTTCCACGAACCGCCGCGAATCACCTTGCGCTTCAGCCTATAGGGGTCTTCCTTGGCTGCGTTGTAGTTATAGTCGGGGTTAATGTCGGCGGCGCTGTGCACACCCGACTCGCTCCAGGCCGTCGAGGTCCATTCTGCCACGTTGCCCGACATGTCGTAGAGGCCGAAGTCGTTGGAACTGTAGGCACCGACGGGCGACGTGATGATGTATCCGTCCTTCGAGTAGTTGCCGTCGCCGGGCTTGAAGTTGCCGTCGAAGCAGCCCTTTTCACTGCGGGCCACGTCGGTCTTCCAGCTGTACGTCTGGTCGTTGTTGCCGGCGCGTGCGGCATATTCCCACTCGGCTTCGGTGGGCAGACGGAACGGCTCGATGTCCACGCCGCGCATTCCGTAGCTCATCTTCAGATAATCCGTGCGCCACACGCAGAAGGCGTTGGCCTGCTCCCAGCTCACGCCCACCACGGGATAGTCGTCGTAGATGGGGTTCGAGAAATAGTGGCGCGCATACTGCTCCGTGTAGGCATTGGCAAAGTCGTTGATCCAGACGGTCGTGTCGGGATAGATATTGACGATGTAGGTGTTGAGGAAGTCGTATTCGTTGGTCAAAGGCCGCTCGATGGTGGCTCGCCTGATATTGCCGTCGTCGTCGATGTAAGCCGTGTCCTTTGAGATGACAATCATCTCATCGTAGTCGGTGGCCACGTCGGTGTTGAGATTACGGCGCTCTGGATCGAGGCGGTAGCGGCGCTGGGCGTACGACTTGTAGTCGAACACCTCGTAGCGGTAGTTCATCTGGCTGGCGTCGAGCATCTTCTTGCCCGTAATCGGGTCGATGCGGTACACGCTCTCGATGGCGCGCTGCTCGTCCTCGTTGGCCTTGCGCCACGGGATGGGCTTGGCCCAGTTGAGGTGAGGCTTGACGGGTTCGCCATACTTGTCCTCCTCAATCTTATACTCGTCGTTGCCGCCATAGGCAGGGTCGGCCAGACGCTCGCGTATGATGCTGTCGCGCACATAGTAGACAAACTGGCGGTACACGGCGTTAGACACCTCCTTCTCGTCCATCCAGAAGGCGTCGACCGTAACGCCCTTGGCCTCAGGCAGGTCGCCCCACAGGCTGTCCTGCGCCTGGGCGCCCACTTCCATCGAGCCTCTCTTGATGAGAACCATGCCATAGGGCTGCGGCTCGTTCCACGAACGTCCGCGCACACCCGTCACCTCGCCGCCTCCGGCACCGCTCAGCGACTTGGAGCACGAGGTGAAGCCCGACACGGCGGCTGTCACTGCCGCCAAAACCAGAAGATATTTCTTCATTTCAATCTATAGTATTCTAAATCGGTTTGTGCTATAAACTTTCTTTTTCTTTTCTTGGTCAAAGCCCTTTCTTGGTCAAAGCCCTTTCTTGGTCAAAAGCCCTTTCTTGGTCAAAAGCCCTTCCTTGGTCAAAGTCTTTTATAATCAAAGCTTCTCCTGTCAAAAGCCCTTTTCTCGGTCAAAGTCCTTTCTTGGTCAAAGTCCTTTCTCGGTCAAAAGTCCTTTCTTGGTCAAAAGTCCTTTCTTGGTCAAAGCCCCGCTACAGAATCCTTATCGACTTGTGCGAGTGCTGTTTCTGCTTGTCCAGGTCGATTTTGTAGCGGTAGGTCGCCATCAGTTCGTGGCTGCCGTTCGAGGCTTTAGCCAGGGGCGAGATGCCGATGTCGTAGGCGTAGCCGAGGCTGACGTTGCCCACATTGGCCCCCACCATGACGACGACAGCGTCACCGGGCCGGAGAGTCAGGCCGCCCCATATGCACCCGTTGTAGGTCAAGCGCACCGTGTAGTCGGTCTGCAGAGCCTGCATGGTCGTCTTGACGAGCACAAAGGGCTGCACTGAGAATAACGTACGCCTGAGTGGAATATTGCCCCCTACATTAAAAAAGTACGTCCTTTTGAGTTCGCTGTACGCATATTCGTCGAGGTCGATGGCACTTTCGGTGAGGTGCAGGGCGCTGAAGCCCGCGTAAAGCCATCGCCACTCATACCAGGCGCCGAAGCCGCAGTCGAAGGCCATAGCCGACACCGTGCCCGAGGGCAGACCATCGGCCGAAGCGTCCCAGGCGTCGCCGTCGGGGATGTAGATGTCGCCGCCCGAGAAGGCCTGGTTCACCATACCCGCCTGCAGGCCGAGGGCGAACCTTCCGCCCCAAAGCTGCATGCTGTAGGAGTATTGGCCCGAGAGGTAGGTTGTGTTGAAGAGGCCCGCCTTGTCGCTGACCACGTTGACGCCGAGGCCGTTGCGCACCTTTTTGACCTTGAGCGGCATGTCGACCGAGGCGAAGAACGTCTGCGGAGCGCCGTCCACACCCACCCACTGCATGCGGTCGAAAGCCGTTACGGTGAGGGCGGAGTCGCGGCCTGCCGAAGCCGGGTTGTAGAGCGTCGGGACGGCCCAGTACAGGCTGCTCTGCGGGTCGTTTTGCGCCGACACGGGGGCGGTGCAGAAAGGCCACACTGCCAGCACGAGCAGGAGAATAAATAAAATATGAACGCGCGCGATTGTCATCTAAGCTGCTGTAGTGGTTCTATTTTTCGGGTGCAAAGGTACTGAAAAAACGGAGAAAAAGCAAGCGAAAATCTGCATTTATTTGCAAACTCAAACTTTCAAACCTCCCGAATGCCGTACCTTCTTTCCATTCAATCATTAAATTATGCACGAAAAGAAAACGCAACTCTACATTTTTTATTACATTCGCGCTGCATTATTTATGCAAAAGGGCGCTTCCAGGGTGCCCGACTAGTACTGTAATCGACTATTTTTTCAATATTATCTCAAACAACAATGGCAAGTTTAATTAAGCTTAACAAAGGTCTTGACATCAATCTGACCGGTGTTGCGGAAAAGAAACTCGTCACGACGAAGGCTGCCGAAAAGGTGACCCTCGTGCCCGACGATTTCACCGGTTCGACACCCAAGGTGGTGGCCAAGGTCGGAGAGACAGTGAAAGCCGGAGATGTCATTTACACGGACAAAGTTCATCCGGAAGTCAAGTTTGTGAGTCCCGTGAGCGGCACCGTCGAGGAAATCGTGCGCGGCGACCGGCGCAAGGTGCTCGGCATCGTCATCGCAAGCGACGGTCAGGGCACGGGCGTGGAGCGCCCCAGCGTAGACCCCGCCAGTGCGACGGCCGACGAGATCAAGGCCGCCATGCTCGAGGCCGGTGTTTGGCCCTTCATCAAGCAGCGTCCCTACGACGTGCTGGCCAACCCTGAGGTTCAGCCGCGCGACATCTTCGTCAGCGCCTTCGACTCAGCTCCGCTCGCTCCCGACTTCGCCTACGTCCTTCAGGGGCAGGAGGCCGACCTGCAGCGCGGCATCAGCGCACTGGCCCGTCTCACCTCGGGCAAGGTCTATGTCGGCGCCAAGGCAGGCAGCAATCTGCAGCTCGCCGACGCCGTAGTCACCTGTTTCGATGGCCCGCACCCCGCAGGCAACGTCAGCGTGCAAATCGACCATATCAAGCCCATCAACAAGGGCGAAGTAGTCTGGACGGTCAGCGCCTTCGACGTCATCGTCATCGGCCGCGCCTTGGCAGGCTGCACCGACTTCAGCCGCATCGTCACGGTGGCAGGCAGTGAGGTCGTAGCTCCCGCCTACGCCAAGGTCCTTCCCGGCCAGACGCTTTCGAGCATCCTCGACGGCAAGGTCAAGCACACCGACTACGTGCAGCGCTACATTGCCGGCAACGTCCTCACCGGCCGCAACGCAGGCAAGGACGGCGTGCTCGGCTTCTTCGACCGCACCGTTACCGTCATCCCCGACGGCTCCGACAACGACGAGCTGCTCGGCTGGATCACTCCGGGCCTCAACCGCTACACGACCAGCCACACCGGTCTGGCCGGCCTGCTCGGACTCTTCAAGAGCCGTCAGTGGACGCTCGACGCCCGTCTGAAGGGCGGTCCACGTGCCCTCATCGTCAGCGGCGAGTGGGAGAAGGTCTTCCCCATGGACATCTACCCCGAGCACCTCTACAAGGCAGTCCTGGCCTACGACATCGACAAGATGGAGGCCCTGGGCATCTACGAGGTAGCTCCCGAAGACTTCGCCCTATGTGAGTTTGTTGACCCGTCGAAGACCCCTGTGCAGCAGGTGATTGCCGACGGCCTTGTTAAACTCCGCAAAGAGATGGAATAACAACCACACACTATGAGCAGCAAATTAAACAATTTCATCAACGAAAAGCTTGACCCCCTCTTCCAAAAAGGGGGAAAATACGAGAAACTTTGGTCTGTCTACGACAGCTTCCATACGTTCCTTTTTGTTCCGCGCGAGACAGCCGGCCGCAAGGGTGTGCAGGTGCACGACTCGGTCGACTCAAAGCGCGTCATCATAACCGTCATCATCGCCCTGATGCCGGCTCTGCTGGTGGGCCTCTGGAATGTAGGCTATCAGCACGACCTGGCGTGCGGCATCGACGACGGCTGGCTCATGCAGTTCCTCTACGGTCTGGTGGCTTTCCTGCCTAAGGTCGTTGTCTGCTACGTGGTCGGTCTCGGCATCGAGATGGCCGTAGCCGCCTACAAGCGCGAAGAGGTGGCCGAAGGCTTCCTCGCCACGGGTCTGCTGATTCCGATGGTCGTGCCCGTCAACACTCCGCTTTGGATGATTGCCCTGGCCACTGCCTTCTCGGTAGTTTTTGCCAAGGAGATCTTCGGCGGCACGGGCATGAACGTCTTCAACCCCGCGCTGATAGCCCGCGCCTTCTTGTTCTTCGCCTATCCGAAGGCCATGTCGGGCGACGAGGTCTTTGTCCGCACGGGTTCGGCCCTCACCAACGCCGACCAGATTGACGGCTTCTCCGGAGCCACACCGCTGGGCGCTTTGGCCGAACACGCCTTCGACCCCTCCACGTTCTCCACGCTCGACGCCTTCGTGGGCTGCATCCCGGGTTGCATCGGCGAGGTTTCGACCCTGGCCATCCTCATCGGCGCCTGCATCCTGCTCGTCACCAAGGTCGCCAGCTGGCGCATCATGCTCAGCGTCTTTGCCGGCGGTGCTGTTATCAGCGCCATCTGCAGCGCCTGCATCGAGGGTGCTCCCACAGTAGCCCAGCAGCTCTGTCTGGGTGGCTTCGCCTTTGCCGCCGTCTTCATGGCGACTGACCCTGTCACCGGCTGCCGCACCAACACGGGCAAGTTTATCTACGGTGCCTTCATCGGTGTCATGACCATCGTGATCCGTATGTTTAATACGGGCTACCCCGAGGGTGCCATGATGGCCGTTCTGCTTGGCAATGCCGTAGCTCCACTCATTGACCATTATGTAGTAGAGGCAAATATCAACAAGCGTGCAAAGCGCGTAAAGGCATAAGCAATATGAACCGCAATAGCAATACCTATACAGTAATCTATGCTACAGTGCTGACCGTGCTCGTAGCCATCCTGCTCACCGTTGCCGCCGTAGGTCTCGCCCCACAGCAGAAGGCCAACAAAGACAACGAGAAGAAGCAGCAGATACTCTCCTCCATCAGCTCCGTGCTTGGCCAGCAGGTCACCATGGACAATGCCGCCGAGATCTGGTCGCAGTACAACATGGACCAGAACAAGCTCACCGTGGGCACCGACGGTCAGGTCATCGGGGGTGTCGACCCGTTTGAGATTGCCATCAAGGCGCAGTTCAAGGGCGGTGTCGTGTCCGACGACGCCCAGTTGCCGGTCTTCGTGGCCCAGGTGAACGGACAGAACTATTACATCATGAGCCTGTACGGCGCCGGTCTGTGGGGCCCTATCTGGGGTTACATCTCAGTCGGCCCCGACGGTTCGACGATAGCCGGCGCCTGCTTCGACCACGACAGCGAGACAGCCGGTCTGGGTGCCCTCATCAAAGACGACCCGAACTTTGCCCTCTCGTTCGTAGGCAAGCACGTCTATAAGGCCGACGGTGAGTTCGCTCCCGTCCAGGTGCTGAAGGCAGGCAAGAACACCTCCAACGGTGCCGACAAGGTCGATGCCATCTCGGGTGCCACCAAGACGACTACCGGCGTGAGCCACATGATAGGCGAAAGCCTTGCGGGCTATCAAGCCTTCCTGGCTGGCGTCCGTGAGCCGGCCCAAGCCCCTGCCACCGACAGCGTGCAGGTAGCCGCAGACAGCATTAATGTAGAACCAATAACCGCAGAATAACATTATGGCAGCAACAGAAAAGAAACCCGGTGTGTTTGTCGGTCCCTTGTGGAAGAACAACCCGGTAGTGGTTCAGGTGCTCGGCATCTGCTCCACCTTGGCCGTAACCACACAGATGAAGCCAGCCCTCGTAATGGGCATTTCGCTGACCTGTGTGCTGGCCTTTGCCAACGTAATCATCTCGCTGCTCCGCAACACCATCCCCACCCGCATCCGCATCATCGTGCAGCTGGTCGTTGTTGCAGCCCTCGTGATTATCGTCAACGAGATACTCAAGGCCTACGCCTTCGACGTGAGCAAGCAGCTCTCGGTCTACGTGGGACTTATCATCACCAACTGTATCCTGATGGGCCGTCTTGAGGCCTTCGCCCTCGGCAACAAGCCCTGGCCTGCCTTCCTCGACGGACTGGGCAACGGCCTTGGCTACACGCTCATCCTCTTCGTAGTGTCGACCTTCCGCGAGCTGTTCGGTTCGGGCACGCTCTTCGGCTACGACGTCATCGCCCGCTTCGTCAACGAGACCGGCTACGACGGCTACCAGAACTGCGGCCTCTTCGTGATGCCCACATCGGCCCTGATTCTCCTGGGCTGCATCATCTGGTATCTGCGCACCAAGAACCCCGACCTGCAGGAGGAATGACCGACACACACCCCTCTCTACACACACTACTTAATTATAGTACAAAACAATGGAATACTTAAGTCTGTTTGTTAAGTCGGTATTCATCGACAACATGATATTCGCACTGTTCCTGGGTATGTGTTCTTACCTGGCAGTGTCAAAGACGGTCAAGACGGCTGTCGGCCTCGGTGCGGCGGTGGTATTTGTGCAGGTCATCACGCTCCCGCTCAACTACCTGCTCAACGAGACCCTGCTCAAGCCCGGCTATTTCGGCGAGGGCATCGACCTGTCGTACTTGGCGTTCATCGTCTTCATCGCCGTCATCGCAGCCATCACGCAGATCGTCGAGATGGTGGTCGAGAAGTTCTTCCCTGCCCTTTACGGGTCGCTCGGCATCTTCCTCCCGCTCATCGCGGTCAACTGCGCCATCCTGGGCGGTTCGCTCTTTATGCAGCAGAAGGAGTTTGCCAACGTGGGTTACGCCGTTGTCTATGCCTTTGGCTCCGGACTGGGCTGGCTCTTCGCCATCGCCTGCATCGCAGCCATCCGCGAGAAGCTGTCGTACAGCCGCATCCCCGCCGGACTCAAGGGTCTGGGCATCACGTTCATCACCACGGGTCTGATGGCCATGGCCTTCCTGAGCTTCAGCGGCATCCAGCTATAATTGTCCAAACGCATTCACGATTCAAAACTTACAGTACATTATGACACAGACAATTATATATGCTACCATAGTATTTTTGGTTATCATCATGGTGCTTGTCGCACTGCTGCTCGTCATCAAGGCGTGGCTCGTTCCCTCGGGCAGCGTCACCATCGACGTCAACGGCAAGAAGCAGATTCAGTCTGAGATAGGCTCGACGGCGCTCGCAGCCCTGCAGGGCGGCGGCATCTTCCTCTCGAGCGCATGCGGCGGCGGCGGCAAGTGCGGTCAGTGCCGTTGCATCATCGAGGAGGGCGCTGGCGACATCCTGCCCACCGAGGTCGGTTTCTTCAACCGCAAGCAAATCAAGCAGCACTACCGCCTGGCCTGCCAGAGCAAGGTGCGCGAGAATGCCAAAATCACCGTTCCCGACGACGTGTTCGGCGTCAAGGAATGGGAGTGCACCGTCATCGGCAACAAGAACGTCGCCACGTTCATCAAGGAGTTCAAGGTGGCTCTGCCTGCCGGCGAGCACATGCACTTCGAACCCGGTTCGTACGCTCAGATCAAGATTCCGGCCTTCAACCTCGACTACAACAGCTTCGACAAGAGCCTCATTGGCGACACTTACCTGCCCGCTTGGCAGAAGTTCCACATGTTCGACCTTCACTGCTCGAACCCCGAGCCTACGGTGCGCGCCTACTCTATGGCCAACTATCCTGACGAGGGCGACATCATCACGCTCAACGTCCGCATCGCCACTCCTCCATTTAAGCCGAAGGACCAGCAGAAGCCCGATGCCAACAACTTCATGGAGGTTAACCCCGGCATTGCCTCGTCTTACATCTTCAACCTGAAGCCCGGCGACAAGGTCATTATGTCAGGCCCTTACGGCGAGTTCCGTCCACAGTACGGCACGGGCCGCGAGATGATATGGGTAGGCGGCGGCGCCGGTATGGCTCCTCTCCGCGCCCAGATCATGCACATGCTCCGCACGCTCAACTGCCGCGACCGTGTGATGCACTACTTCTACGGTGCCCGTGCGCTTGAGGAGGTTCCGTTCCTCGACGACTTCATCACGCTCGACAAGGAGTTCGACAACTTCCACTTCCACCTGGCTCTCGACCGTCCCGACCCGAAGGCCGATGCCGCCGGCATCAAGTACACGCCTGGCTTCGTAGCTCCCGTCATGGGCGACACCTACCTCAAGAACCACGAGACCCCCGAGGACTGCGAGTATTACCTCTGCGGACCTCCGATGATGTCGAAGACCGTGCTCGACCTACTCCACTCCCTCGGTGTGGAGGACGATATGATTCGCTTCGACAACTTCGGTTAATCGCTTCAACGCGCTCTCTGAGCGCCCATTCATACGGGAAGCCCCGGACACCGCTTTGTGTGTCTGGGGCTTCTCCTTTT
>CAVFPF010000022.1:0-6992 GCA_963624265.1 bacterium
GCACCTGCATCAAGGTAATTGTTGAGCGACACCGCAATGGTGCTCTTTAGACTGCTGCCTGCCATGGTGCTTATCTCTTGAAGGAGACTTCCTGTTCGTACTTCTCAATGGCTCCGATAAACTCTTCGGCCACAGGCACACTGTTCTTGTAGTTGAAGTAGTTGTAGACATCGCCGAGCGGGAGCGTCTTGGCTTCCTCGAGGAGGGCGAGGCGCTGGAAGAGCTTGCCTTCGTCTTCGTACTTGCGGATGATGTCGAGCGGCTCGAGGAAGGCCTGGAGAAGGCTCTTCTGAGCGGCACGTACGCCGATGACGTAGGCACCGATGCGGTCGATGGAGGCGTCGAAGTAGTCGAGGCCGATGTGGGCACGGTCGAGGGCATTGGCGCGGACGAGCTCGGAGAAGAGGTTGCGCGTGTTGTCGTCGTAGAGAGTGACGTGGTCGGAATCCCAGTGCATCGGGCGAGACACGTGGAGCATCAGTTCGGGCACGAAGAGCAGCAGTGAGGAGATGGCGTCGGACACGTTCTCGGTGGGCTCATAGTGGCCTGTGTCGAGCGTGTACATGACGTTGTTCTTCGAGCAGTAGCCGGCATAGAAGTCGTGCGAACCTACGGTGTAGGCCTCCAGTCCGATGCCGAAGAGTTTGGCCTCCAGGCAGGGCTTCATGTTGGGGAGGTCTTCGGCGAGGATTTCGTCGAGCGAGTCCTTGAGTATCTGGCGATAGCGAAGCTTGTTGACGGTGTAGTCCTTCGAGCCGTCGTGAACCCAGATGTTCATAATGCAGGGGTCGTTCTGGTACTTGCCCATGGCGTCGGCAATGCGGCGGCAGCGCTTGGTGTGCTCAATCCAGAAGCGGCGGATTGACTCGTCGGGGTTGGAGAGCGTGAGGCTGCCTGACTTGGGGTGAGAGAACGAGGTCGAGTTGAAGTCGAGCTTCATGTTGCGCTCTTTGGCCCATTCCATCCAGCCCTGGAAGTGCTCGGGACCTACCTGGTCGCGGTCTACGAGTTTGCCGCCGAAGTCGCCGTAGATCTCGTGGAGGTTGAGGCGGAACTTGCCGGCCAGCAGCGATACGGCTTTGTCGATGTCCTGGCGCACTTCCTCCATGTTGCGTGCACGTCCGGGGAAGTTGCCCGTCGACTGGATGCCGCCCGAAGCGGCTTCACCGCGCTCGAAGCCAACCACGTCGTCGGCCTGCCAGCAGTGGAGGGAGATGGGAGTTTTCTCGAGGGTGGCGATGACCTTGTCGGTATCTACACCAAACTCTGCATAGCGTGCCTTAGCCTGAGCGTATGCTTTTTCAATCAGTTCACTTTTCATAACTTTCTTTTATTTATGGTTAGTATTTTGGATTTTGACATTGTTCATTTCTCGCAGAGAGCCGCGTAGCGCTTGTGGGCCTCGGCCCAGGCGGCGGCGTCGTGTGGCTCGTAGCGGTCGAGCGGGGTGGCGCGGGCGATGAGGCTGCGCATCTCCTTGATATCGCTCACGCGCCCGAGGGCTTTGAGCTGCATCATGATGTTGCCGATGGCCGTAGCTTCGGTCGGGCCGGTGAGGACGGGCACTCCGGTAGCGTTGGACGTCCATTGGGCGAGCAGGGCGTTCTTGGCGCCTCCGCCTATGATGTGGAGCACCTCGATGGGGAAGTCGGCAAACTCCTTGAGCCAGCCGAACACGGTGCGGTAGCGCATGGCAAGCGACTCCATGATGAGGCGGGCCACCTGGGCGTCCGTCTCGGGAACGGGCTGACCCGTGCGGGCGCAGTAGTCGGCGATGGCCTGGAGCATTGACGGCGGATTGGCAAAGCTCGGGTCGTCGGGGTTGATGAAGCTGCGGAAGGCCTCGCCGCTCTGCTCCATCTGGCCGAGCTGCACGAAGTCGTAGTCCTTGCCCTGCTTCTTCCACTCCTTGCGGCACTGCTCGAGTATCCACATGCCGGTGATGTTCTTGAGGAAACGTGTCGTGCCCTCGATGCCGCCCTCGTTGGTGAAGTTGAGCTCGGCCGAGCGGGCGTTGATGATGGCGTGCTTCGACTCGATGCCCATCAGGCTCCAGGTGCCGCTCGAGAGGTAGGCGAACTTTTCGTCGCGCGCAGGCACTGCGGCTACGGCACTGCCCGTGTCGTGGCCGGCGATGGCTACGACGGGGATGTCGTAGCCGAAGTCTGCCACTTCGCGCTTGAGCTGGCCTATCACGGTGCCGGGATAGACGATGGGCGGGAACTTGTGGATGTCGGCTCCGGCGGCCTCGATGAGCTCGGGGTCAATTTGCCGGGTGACGGGGTTGTAGAATTGCGAGGTGGACAGAATCGTGTATTCGCACACGGCCTTGCCCGAGAGGTAGTAGCTCACATAGTCGGGGACGAAGAGGTACATGTCGGCCTCCTCGAAGGGGCGGAAGTGCTCCTTGTGGCAGGCATAGAACTGGAAGAGCGTGTTGAAGTTCATGAACTGGATGCCCGTCTTGGCGTAGACCTTGTCCTTGCCGACCTTCTGGAGGTACTCCTCAAAAGGACCTGCGGTGTAGGGGTCGCGGTAGGCACGGGGCTGCTCTATCATCTTTCCGTCGGCGTTGACAAAGACGACATCCACGCCCCAAGTGTCGCATCCGATAGAGTCGATATGGATATCGCGGCGCGCGGCAAGGTCCTGAAGCCCAGCCTTGACCTCACCCGTGAGGGCGGTCATGTCCCAATAGAACTTGCCGTCGTGGTCCTTCTCCTGTATGGCATTGGCGAAACGGCGCACTTCCTCGGTCTCGAGCACACCCTGCTCGTTGATCCGGCTTATAATCATCCTACCGCTGGTAGCGCCAAAGTCGATGGCGCAAACGTAGTTCTTCATTCATATAAAATTTACGTAGTGAATAATATCCGCACACACTTTCTCGCTGCTCGGTGGTCGGGCCGACTCCTTGCCCCGGGGTGTGCCGGTTGGGTTTGGCGGCAAAGGTACGCAATTTTTCCGTATTACACCAAAAATTAACGATTTTTTTATTCTATTTCCGACAAAATTTGCTCTATCAGACGTACTTTGTTACGGACTTGAGAAAAATATGCCTATCTTTGCCGTCAAATAATACAATATGGGCAAAGAAGAAGGTATTTTTCACTTCAAGCGCTTTGATGTGGCGCAAGACGGATGCGCCATGAAGGTAGGCACCGACGGTGTGCTGCTCGGTGCGTGGGCGTCGTGCCCCCCGGGCAATGTGCTCGACATCGGCACGGGTACGGGCCTTTTGGCGCTGATGATGGCGCAGCGTATGGACGATTCCTTCCATATCGACGCCGTGGAGATTGACCCGAATGCGGCCGCGTGTGCCCGGCGCAACTTCGACGCCTCGCCCTGGGGCAGCGCAATGGAGGTCTATCCGTGTGCGCTGGCCGATTATGTGACAGAGCGCCGTTACGGAGCGATAGTGTGCAACCCGCCGTTCTACAACGCCACGCTCAAGCCCGACGACGCGGCCCGGGCCATGGCGCGGCACAAGGACTCGCTTTCGCTGGCCGATGTCATGTCGTTTGCCAATAGCCACCTGCGCCCCGACGGACGGCTTTCGCTGGTCTATCCCGCCGACTACGACACGGAGGTCATGCAGGAGGCCGTCCTGGCCCGCATGCGACCTGCGCGCCTCTGCCATGTCTACACCAAGGTCGGCAAGCCCTGCAAGCGCCTGCTGGCCGAGTTCGTTCATGTGGGTGCCGTTCCCCTTCCGCTCGAGACGACCGACCTCTATCTGCGCGATGCCGACGGAGCATACACCGACGCGTACCGCGCCCTGACCGACGCCTTTTACGTTGCGCTGAGATAGGGGGTGCGTGATGTTTTGCCGTTTGGGGGCGAGCAGCCCCCATGTGACGTGATTTTCATCAAGCAATGCATAAAAAAACAAAAAGGGAGACCGCTGTCTCCCAAAGATTAATTAATTTTGCATTGTGAAGTACAAACAATTAACCCGAGAGCAAAGGTACACAATTTCTGTGTTACTACAAAACGGAACGACGCAAAAAGCGATCGCCGAGTCTATAAATGTGAGTTGCGCCACTATTTCTCGTGAATTGAGGCGCAATAGTGGTAAGAATGGCCGTTACAACTGGGAGACGGCGCAAGCGAATGCGATGTGCAGGAAAAGTTCTTCCGTCTTTCCGCCTTCGTGCGCCAGCCTTTGACCAAGGGCGAAACGCTCATATTCTTCGACGAGGTGTAGGTGTGCCCTGAGGTGGTTACGCTCATCAAGGGGTTGGTCGACGAGGGTAGTTACTGCTATGCTGAGGTAGAAAATCTCTCCTTCGTTTTCTTTGAGATAGAATTTTCCTGCCGTGTGTCCTACCGGTTCTGCTACATTCTGTGGTAAGGTCCTTCCTTTTCTCTAAGATAGAATTTCCCCCTAAGGACCGGTAAGGTCTATCCCTTTCTATGAGGTAAAATTTCGCCCTGAGGACCGGGTAAGGTCCTTCCTAAGATAGAATTTTCCCCTAAGGACCGGGTAAGTTCTATCCCTTTCTATGAGGTAAAAATTCGCCCTGAGGACAGGGTAAGTTCTATCCCTTTCTATGAGGTAAAATTTTCCCCTGAGGACCAGGTAGGGCCTCAGGGGAAAACCGTCTATATGTTAGGAGTAGGGAACCGGTTTACTTGTACAGCGGACCGAAGTTCTGGCAGGCGCGGTAGTCAGCGCCCTCCTTGTCCATGCCAAAGGCATTCCAGCAAGCCGGACGGAAGATGTCGCGGTCGGCAACGTTGTGCATGCACACCGGGATGCGGAGCATAGAGCAGAGCGTGATGAGGTCGGCACCGATGTGGCCGTAGACGATGGCTCCGTGGTTGGCGCCCCAGCAGTTCATGACGCTATAGACGTCCTTGAAGGCGTCCTTCGTCGGGTCGAGACGCGGTGCAAACCATGTGGTAGGCCATGTTGGGTCCGTACGCTTGTCGAGCGTCTCGTGTACGGCGGGGTCGAGGTCAACGGAGTAACCTTCGGCGAGCTGCAGCACGGGACCGAGTCCGGCTACGCGGTTGATGCGTATCATGGTCATCGGCATTCCGCCGCGTGAGAGGAAGTGGGCCGAGTAGCCTCCGCCACGGAAGTAGTCGCGGTCGGCAGGCATCCAGCTTGTGGCCTTGAGGCAGGCCTTGACATCCTGGTCGGTGATTTCCCAGGGGCTCTTCATGACAGGACGGCCCTCGGCGTCGGACATGGCACCCGTGGCGTCGAGCGTCGTGGCGCCCGAGTTGATGAGGTGAATGAAGCCGCCTGCCGCAAGACCTTCCGGACGCTTGCCGGCCACGCGCTCCACGGCATCGGGGCTCCAGTAGGTACGGATGTCGGAGAACATCACGCCACGATTGGTCAGAAGGTGGGCAAAGAGCATGGAGAGGCCGTTGAGCGAATCGTTTTCGGTGGCGAGGATTCGGGCCTCACGCACGCCGTTCCAGTCGAAGCTGGAGCATATCATCGACTCCGGGAAGTCGAAGTTGGGCTTGTAGTCCGTCCACTGACGCTGGCCCTGCACACCGGCAGCGATGGCGTTGTGGCCGATAGCCTCCTCCTTGTAGCCCATGTCGAGCAACTTCTGCGAGCCTTCCATGAGGTCGCGGATAATCATCATCGTCTTGACCGTAAATTCCCAGTCCTGGTCCTTCTCCTCGCGGTTCTTGCCTTTGCCCTTGCCGTTGAAGGTCGTCATCGGCGTGCCTGGGAAGAGCGGACGGTCTTCGTTGTAGTCGTGGCCCTCGTTGGGCTTGCAGTACTGCTCAACCCAAGCCATGGCGCGCTCAAACTCCTCGTGGTCGTAAATGCCGAAGTCCACGCGGCGCAGTATCTCGACGAGCGACACGTACTCTGTGCGCATGCCCAGATAGTGCTGCAGGAAGTCGGCGTCGACGATAGAGCCGGCGATGCCCATGCAGGTGTTGCCGAGGCTCAGGTACGATTTGCCGCGCATGGTGGCTACGGCCTGGGCGGCACGGGCGAAGCGCAGTATCTTGTCGGCCACATCGGCGGGAATGCTGTTGTCGGCCAGGTCCTGAACGTCGTGTCCGTAGATGCCGTAGGCGGGCAGGCCTTTCTGTGCATGGGCAGCGAGCACGGCGGCCAGATAAACGGCGCCAGGGCGCTCTGTGCCGTTAAAGCCCCATACGGCTTTCGGATGACTGGGGTCCATGTCCATGGTCTCCGAGCCGTAGCACCAGCAGCTGGTCACGGTGATGGTCGAACCGACGCCCTCGCGCTCGAACTTCTCGGCGCAGGCAGCGCTTTCGCCCACGCGTCCGATGGTCGTGTCGGCTATGACGCACTCCACGGGGCTGCCATCGCCATTCTTCAGATGGCCGGTGATGAGGTCTGCTACTGCATGGGCCAAGGCCATGGTTTTCTCTTCGAGGCTTTCTCGTACGCCTCCCTGACGTCCGTCGATGGTGGGGCGGATACCGATTTTTGGATAGTGAGACATGATGTGTGTTGTGTTTTACGTGTTGTGTTTTACGTGTTATGTTTTACGTTTTACGTTTTGCGTTTTACGTTTTGCGTTTTGCGTTTTATGGGACTATAGGCAATAGTCACGAATCACTGCGTCCCTTATTTCTTAGCCCTAAATGCCAGGCTCAGCGTGAAGCCGACGACGAAGATGGTCGTTGTGCCGAGCACGATGGCAAGGTACTCGTGCAGACCGGGGTCGGGGAGGCCCAGCCAGTGCCAAGCCGATATCCACGCGATGACGAGCAGTCCGCTCAGCACGCCGCAGATGGCGTGAACGCCACGGGCGCGTCGGGAGAGGTAGCCCAAAAGGAAGAGACCCAGCATACCGCCCGAGAAGATGCTCGAGAGCTTCCACCACGCATCGAGTATGCTGTCGACATTCACCAGCGCCAGGGCCACAATGATGCCCAGCAAGCCGACCACGACTGAGCTCAGCTTGAGGACCAGCAGATGTTCGCGGTCACTGATGCAGGTGTCGTCAGTACCTGAACCTTCGCTTTGTCCGACGCGTGAG
>CAVFPF010000023.1:0-15028 GCA_963624265.1 bacterium
TGGACTACGAGTCTCGCCAATTGGCCTCGGTTGCATGGGCATGAGTCATGCATACGGCGCTGCTTCCGATAAAAAGGAGATGACGCGGCTGCTGGGAGATGCCGTGAACATGGGCTACAACTTCTTCGACACAGCTGAGATATACGGTACTTCTACCGAACCGCATCACAACGAAGAACTCTTGGGCAAGGCACTGGCCCCTTTGCGCGCCAAGGTGGTGATAGCCACAAAATGCGGCATCAGGTTTTCGGGCTGTGGGCACGACTTGCTGGTCGATTCTCGCCCGCAGGTGATTCGTCTGTCTTTGGAAAACTCATTGCACCGCCTGCACACCGACCACGTCGACCTCTTTTATCAGCATCGCATCGACCCGAAGGTTGACCCAGAGATAGTAGCCGACACAATGGCCGAGCTTATACGCGAAGGCAAGATTCTCCATTGGGGCATATCAGAAGCCAACGAGGAGTATCTGCGCCGTGCCCACAAGGTGTGCCCAGTCACGGCTATACAAAACCGATACTCTATGATGGCTCGCTGGCATGAGAATCTCTTCCCTGTATGTGAGGAACTTGGTGTGGGCTTCGTGGCTTTCTCGCCCCTCGCCAACGGACTGCTTTCGGGTTGCTACAACGAGCAGTCGGAATTTGATGCGTCGACAGACTATCGTGCCGTGATGCCTCAATACAAAAAAGAGAGTTTCGCAAAGAACGCTGCATTGTTCCAACTGCTCAATACAATGGCCGACAAGTATCACGCCACCCCAGCACAGATATCGCTTGCATGGATGTTGGCAAAACGTCCTTGGATAGTACCGATTCCAGGTTCGAGAAAACTCTGCCGCATAAAGGAAAACCTTGGCGCTGCAGATGTCTGCCTGACAAAAGAAGATGCCGCACAGATTGACCATGCTCTAAAGACAATGGAAATGAGCGATGTATTTGGCGGTTCAAGCATTGTAAACTCCAAGAAATAGCAATATGAAAAAGACAATAATTACATCTGCCATACTCTGTCTAACACTACTTGCCAGTGGCGGAGTTCAAGCAAAAACGAAGAAAGACATGATACAAAATACTGCATTTACAGAAGTCGACTTTGCTACCATAAAAAGCCCCAACAACAATCCATTTGGCTTGGTTTACAATAATGCACTTACAACTAACGAGGAGGGGAAAGTGAATATCCACCGCATCAGTTATCAGTTGAATGGCTTGAAGATAGCAGCCAACGTCTACACACCAGCTGGCTATGACGCAACCAAGACCTATCCAGCCCTTGTCGTGGCTCATCCCAATGGTGGGGTGAAGGAACAGGTGGCAGGCCTCTACAGTCAGCGTATGACAGAAAACGGCTACATCTGTTTGGCTTTCGATGCCGCCTATCAGGGCGACAGCGAGGGCGAACCGCGCAATACAGACAAACCGGCCAATCGCATTGAAGACATACACCGTGCTGCAGATATCCTAGCACAATATCCGGGTGTGGATGCTAGTCGAATAGGCATCCTCGGTATTTGTGGAGGTGGTGGCTACACGCTGAAAGCTGCCCAAACCGACAAGCGTTTCAAGGCGGTGGCCACACTGAGTATGTTCAACACAGGATTGGTGCGCCGCAACGGATTCCTTGACTCGCAGATAGACCAAGTGCAGCAACGGCTCACCGATGCTTGCGTTGCCCGTCAGAAGGAGGCTGAGGGCGAAGCACCCGAGTATGTGGGCGACATGAGCGGCGTGACTCCCGAACAAGCCGCCAAGTTGCCGTTCGACCTCTATCGCGACGGTTACACCTATTATCTCCAAACCCATGCCCATCCCAACTCTACCTTCCGCTACACAAAGAGCAGTCTTGTAGACCTGATGGCGTTTGATGCCACTGAGGGGATGTATCTCATCAACCAGCCCCTGCTGATGATAGCCGGGAGCATCGCCGACACATTCTACATGACGGAGCAATGCTACTCCAAAGCTACTGGCACAAACGACAAGGAATTGTATCTCATACCCGGAGCCACACACATCAAGACATATTATGTTCCGGAATATGTAGAGCAGGTGGTAGCGAAGCTTATGGAATTCTTTGGTCAGAAACTACAATAAAACAGTATTTTTCGCGTTATATCATACAGAATCAAACTGTTATGGCTATGGAGCAAAAAGACATTATCATCACCGACACGATAGATGGCATAGGAACACGCGAGTATGATGGTTACTTGGGCCATGCTCTATGTCTCGACGGCGAATGCACATTCGAATGGTGCGATCAGAAGATGACAATGCAGGCAGGCGACCTGCTCATCGTGCGACGCGGCAAACTTCTGGAGCATATAGAACATGGGCCGGACTTCCGTGTGAAGATGATTTACGTAACGGCTCCGTTTATTGCGCTCAGCACACCACAAAGCAATTATGGTATGAAGGGGCAATTGGCGCTGTTCCTCAACCCAATCATGCACTTAACGCCTGAGATGTTCGCCCAATGCCTACGCAATTACGACAACCTGCAACAGCGCATACTCGAAACCGACCATCATTTCTACCGAGAACTGATGACAAATGCAGTACAGACACTGATACTCGATTTCTTCGATTTCCATTCACGCCTTTACAAAGAGCCTAATGTCACCACACAATACGCCACCATCATGAACGGCTTCATCCGTCTGCTCGAAAGGGGCGAATACAGAGAACATCGTGAAGTGACATGGTATGCTGACAAGCTCTGCGTCACATCGAAATATCTCTCAGAAGTGTCGAAGAAAACCAGCGGTTATGCTGCCAACTTCTGGATAAACCGCTACACCGTGCTCGACATCTCACGTCTGCTTCGCGACAAGAGCCTCACGTTCGTGCAGATATCCGACATGTTCGGCTTCTCATCGCCTGCCTATTTCAGTCGTTACGTGTCGCACAATCTCGGCATGAACCCAACGGACTATCGCGACTGACCTTTTACGCTCCTGTCAGTTTAGTTCTTTCCTCATTCATAAATATTCGCTATAGGTTCACTTTCGTTCACAGAAATATACATAGGCATACCAAAAAGAGAGAGGATGCGCTCCAACCGGAGTGCATCCTCTGTCATATATATCTTGTCTAAGAGAGACTCTATTACTTGAGTTCAGCAAGATACTTGATAGTGCGAACCATCTGAGAAGTGTAAGAGTTCTCATTGTCGTACCAAGAAACAACCTGTACCTGATAGGTGTCGTCGTCAATCTTAGAAACCATAGTCTGAGTAGCATCGAAGAGTGAACCGAACTTCATGCCGATAACGTCAGAAGAAACGATTTCGTCCTCGTTGTAACCGAATGACTCAGTAGCAGCAGCCTTCATAGCGGCGTTGATACCCTCCTTGGTTACGTCCTTACCCTTAACTACAGCGATGAGGATAGTTGTAGATCCGGTTGGAGTAGGAACACGCTGAGCAGAACCAATCAGCTTGCCATTGAGCTCAGGGATAACGAGACCGATAGCCTTGGCAGCACCTGTTGAGTTAGGAACGATGT
This sequence comes from bacterium, assembly GCA_963624265.1. Lineage (GTDB taxonomy): Bacteria > Bacteroidota > Bacteroidia > Bacteroidales > UBA3663 > Liminaster. The sequence continues at coordinate 3,509 of CAVFPF010000023.1, forward strand.
TCTGAGCACCTGCACGTGAACGACGGAGGTCACCCTTGCGCTGAGGACCGTCGAGAATCATCTGGTCGCCAGTGTAAGCGTGGATGGTTGACATGATACCTGACTGGATAGGAGCGTATGAGTTGAGGGCAGCAGCCATAGGAGCCAGACAGTTGGTGGTGCAAGAAGCAGCAGAGATAACTGTGTCGGCAGGAGTCAGGGTCTTGTGGTTAACGTTGTAAACGATGGTTGGCAGGTCATTGCCGGCAGGAGCTGAGATAACGACCTTCTTGGCACCAGCCTGGATGTGGGCAGAAGCCTTAGCCTTAGAAGTATAGAAACCAGTGCACTCGAGCACAACGTCTACATTCAGCTCGCCCCAAGGCAGCTCAGCAGCGTTAGGCTTTGCATAGATAGTGATTTCCTTACCGTCTACCGTGATAGAACCAGGAGTAACAACGGTCTTGCCGTCCTCTGCGAGCACAGCGTCCTTATAAGCTACAGTGTGCTTGCCCTCGCCATACTTACCAGCGAAACCACCCTGAGCGGTATCGTACTTCAAGAGGTGAGCGAGCATCTTAGGGCTGGTAAGATCGTTGATTGCAACTACCTCATAACCAGGAGCCTCGAACATCTGACGGAATGCAAGACGGCCGATACGACCGAAACCGTTAATAGCTACTTTAGTCATCTTAAATTAGTTTTAATAGTTTGTTAATTATTTTGGTTGAATAACACCTTTCATTTTTGCGGTACAAAGGTAGGAAAAATATGTTTTACAACATCACTATTATCTTCAAATACTTACAAAATAAGGGTGTTGGAAGATTGTTTGACAAATAGAGTTTTCATTCCTTAAACCGATATACAGATTCTCCGGTATTGCCGAACCAGGCGTACGACAGATTGTTGATTTCGAAGTTCTCGACATTCTTGTTGCGTTGGATGAATGTAGAGACGCTATCGACATGGAGATTGTCGATACATCCATAACCCTAGCCTCAGTGGAACAAAATACTTGAGTCTCCGTACGAAAGGAAACGGAAGTCGTGGTCCAAGGCATAGCGATAGATGCGGTGCCAATTGGGACCGGCGGAGTCTTCGCCATCTACAAAGGCAGAGACGAGCAACAGTAGCGTGCTCTGCGGCATGTGGAAATTGGTCACAATCGTATCGACAAGGCGGTATACAAAGCCTGGGGCAATCAGAATTTGAGTGGCCGTAACCAGGGTTTCCTGGCTTGTAGCATCGAGATAGGCAAGCACATAACCGATGGACTCGGCTATGGACATCGTATGCTTCAGGTCGTAGGGTTCCCACTGGTGTACGATGAGGTCCTCCGGATGGAGAGAGGCGAAATCCGGGCAAGCGGCTATCTTCTCACCGATGTAATATAGGCTCTCGAGTGTGCGGACCGATGTCGTGCCTGTGGCTACAAATCGGCTACCCTGCTGACGTGTGGCAAGGAAGCGGGCTATCGCACTGATAACTGACTTGGGCACGGATATAAACTCCGTGTGCATATCATGACCCTCGATGGTCTCGCTCTTGACAGGTCGAAACGTACCGGCACCCACATGCAGCGTCAGGTACTGCAAGTCCACCCCCTTGCTGCGGAGGGCATCCAACTCACGGTCCGTGTAGTGTAGACCAGCCGTCGGAGCGGCCACACTGCCCTTGATACGACTATATACCGTCTGATAAGTCTCTTTATCCTTTTCCTCAGTAGCGCGGTTGAGGTAGGGCGGTATAGGGAGTTCGCCAATGGCATCCAGGATGCTGGCGAAGCTCATGCCTCCCTCCCACCAAAAGCGTATGCGTTGAGAAGCTCCTGTCTCACCGGCTCGTTCGCAATGCAGAATGGTGGTTCTTCCATCCTTGAGTTCCACATCGAGCGAAAGGCTGCCTTCCTTCCACTTCTTGCTATTGCCCACGAGGCATGTCCACGTACATTCGGCATCGGAGGCAAAGTTCTGCTGATAGTCCCTTGGAGCTTCCGGCTCCAGGCAGAAGACCTCGACCACACCACCCGTAGGCTTGCGGAAGTGCAGGCGGGCCTGAATGACCTTAGTGTCGTTGAAGACCATCATCGAGCCCTCGGAGATGAGGTCAGGAAGGTCGCAGAAGTGCCGTTCTCCAATCCGTCCGTCACGATAGACGAGCAGCTTGGATTGGTTACGCTCCGAGAGTGGATATTTGGCTATTCTTTCGTCAGGCAAAGGGTAGTCGAAATCACAGATTTTTATATTGCGAGGATTGAGCATACGTGTAAATTAAAATATGTGTGTCAAAAATCAAGTGCAAAATTACAAAAAAATATCCAAAACCAAGGCTTTTTTCTATCAAAAATTTTGTCATCTCCGAAAAAAACGCTAAACTTGCACGTGTTTTTCACGTATGCATAGCTCAAGATAACACTCTGCATAGTTTGAAAACCGACCCGACACACGCGTGTTGCCCGCTGGCTGGAGCCTTGTTTTGGGCAGAAAAGCCTTTGTCCAAGGCCGACACTTGCGACACCCGCGACGCTTGCAAGCAAAGATTTAACCCAAATACTTACAGATTTAACTCTATACAAAAGAAAAGTATGAAGAAGATACGTGTAGCCGTTGTCGGATATGGCAACATCGGCAAATATGCACTTGAGGCCATTGATGCGGCCCCTGATTTCGAACTCGTCGGCATCGTACGGCGTCATGGTGCTGAGAACAAACCCAAAGAACTCGCCGACATCAACGTCGTCTGCGACATCGCCGAACTCAAAGATGTCGATGTAGCCATACTCGCCACACCTACACGTGAGGTTGAGAAGTATGCCAAGCGGTGCCTGGCTCTTGGCATCAATACGGTAGACAGCTTTGATATCCACACGCAGATAGCCGACTTGCGCCGCACACTCGACGCAGAGGCCAAGGCTCACAATGCCGTGAGCATCATCTCAGCTGGTTGGGACCCGGGGTCAGATTCCATCGTCCGCACTCTGATGGAGAGCCTGGCTCCCAAGGGCATCAGCTACACAAACTTCGGCCCAGGCCGTTCGATGGGCCACTCGGTAGCCGTACGCGCCATAGCCGGCGTACGTGATGCTCTGAGCGTCACCGTGCCGTTGGGCACAGGCATACACCGACGTCTTGTCTATGTCGAACTTGAGGAGGGTGCAGACTTCAAGACTATCGAGGCTGCCATCAAGGCCGACCCCTACTTTGTCAACGACGAGACACACGTGCAGCAAGTGCCTTGCGTGGATAGTCTCAACGATGTCGGGCATGGCGTCAATCTCGTTCGCAAGGGCGTGAGTGGCAAGACGCACAACCAGCTCTTTGAGTTCAATATGAAGATTAACAACCCCGCCCTCACCTCTCAGGTGCTTGTCAATGTAGCCCGTGCCGCCATGCGTCAGAAGCCAGGTGCCTACACCATGATAGAGATACCCGTCATCGATATGCTGTACGGAGATCGCGAGGAGCTGATACGCCACTTGGTATAACATCAGACTTGCCATCCGAAACAATCAGAATCTCACAGCAAGCTACATATATTATATATATTACACCATGGCTGGTCTATTTGGAGCAATCTCTACCACACCTTGCGTCACAGACGTATATTATGGTACCGATTACAATAGTCATTTGGGCACCAGGCGTGCCGGTATGGTGACCTACGACCCCGAGAAGGGGTTCTCGCGTGCCATACACAATCTCGAGAGTTCATATTTCCGACCCAAATTTGAGGAGGAACTTCACAAGTTTGCGGGTTGCAGCGGCCTGGGCATCATCAGCGATACCGACGCCCAGCCACAGCTCTTCAACTCCCACCTCGGGTGCTTTGCCGTCGTCACGGTGGCTAAGGTGCTCAATAGCGAAGAGATCGCACACAACCTCCTGCAGGAGGGTATGCACCTCACGGAGTTTACGTCCGGACGCATCAATCCCACCGAACTCGTCGGATGTCTCATTGTCAAGGGCAAAGATTTTGTCGACGGCATTGAGAATGTATTCCGTACGGTCCGGGGTTCTTGCACCCTGGTGTTGCTCACCGAGAACGGCATTATCGCAGCACGCGACAGTTGGGGGCGCACTCCCCTCATTGTAGGGCGCAAAGAGGGTGCCTACGCCGTCACAAGCGAGACAACTTCCTTCCCAAACCTCGGTTACGAGACCGTAAAGTATCTAGGCCCAGGCGAGATAGTCCGTCTCGAAGCCAATAACATGGAGGTGCTGCGCAAGGCCAACCGGCGTATGCAGATTTGCTCCTTCTTGTGGGTCTACTACGGCTTCCCGACCAGCGACTATGAGGGACGCAACACCGAAGAGGTGCGCAACGCAATAGGCTACGCCATGGGCAAGGCTGATACCGACACCCAGGTCGATTGCGCGTGTGGCATACCAGACTCCGGCACAGGTATGGCCATCGGCTATGCACACGGACATGGATGTCCGTTCATGCGTGCCGTATCCAAATACACTCCGACTTGGCCCCGCTCCTTCACCCCCGTAAACCAGGAGATGCGCAACCTCGTGGCCAAGATGAAGCTCATCCAGAACAAGGCGATTCTCAAAGACAAGAAGGTGCTTTTCTGCGACGACTCCATCGTACGTGGCACCCAACTCCGCGACAATACGGCCTGTCTCTATGAGGCCGGTGCCAAGGAGGTACATATGCGCATAGCGTGTCCTCCGTTGGTATACGGATGCAAGTTTATCAACTTCACGTCCTCGCGCTCCGATATGGAACTCATCACACGCCGCATCATCGCCGAGTTCGAGGGAGACGAAGCTGCCCAGGACCCCGCGCGTCTCAAGGCTTACTCCACGACCGACTCACCCGAATACCGGCGTATGGTCGAAGCCATCCAGAAGCGTTTCGGACTCAGCTCGCTGCGTTTTACCAAGCTTGAGGACCTGATTGCCGCCATTGGTCTCGACAAGAGTCAAGTCTGCACACACTGCTTTGATGGCAGTTCGCAATACACCCTCGAGGAAGCCAATCTCGACAACGACTGACATATTTCCGGCATCAACACACTATTAAAAAATAAAAGGGCAACGCATCACGCGCTACCCTTTTCACATTCTATTAGTACCAACTATTTCTTTCTTAACGCAAACCGTGGATACCGATGCTGAAGTCAACTTGTTTGCATCGCACATCTTTAGGTATCCTCAGTGTTTGACGCTGCAAAGGTAGGGTATTTTGCGGTGTTGGACAATACCATTTTTCGGGTATTTTGCACAATATGGATAGCTGAGCCCCCTATTCAGCCCCTTTTGAACGGCTTGAAGTGTTAGATTTTGGAATTTTTAACTATCACCGGACCTTGAAAATTGCAGAATATTGGCTATCTTTGCCGCGTGTAAGGAGCAGAACCTCGACAAGATGACCGGAATGTACACTGATAGTCCCCTCCGCACCCAAACACCACATACCCCACACCCCGGCTGGCCAGCCGAAGAGACGCTGACACCGGACCAAACAACCGCCCCGATATGCCATTAGAACTGATTCCCTCCCTTCTTTTCGCCATCCTCGTCGTCGGCTATAGCCCCGGACCAGCCAATATCTATGCCATGGCCTGTTGCCTCAAGTATGGCCGGCGCAAGGCGCTACGCATGTGGCGGGGACAATTGGTCGGATTCCTGATTATGGCCATCATTACCGTTCTAGCCATACATCTCCTTGACGAACTCATCGGGCAATGGGTCGTCTACCTCAAGTATGCAGGTGCCATCTATCTCCTTTGGTTGGCTATCAAGATGCTCCGCACGGCCGGACAAGTTCCGGAATCCGGGCAACGCAAGGGAACGGGTGATGAATGCAGTTTCGTGTCCGGCATGGTCGTACAACTGACCAATGCCAAGATGATACTTTTTGAGATTACCGTCTACTCGGCCTATGTCCTCCCCTACAGCAATCGTCTGACCGACCTGCTGCCAGTCACCCTCGTATTGCCCATTGCGGGTCCTGGGGCCAACTTGCTTTACCTCTATGCCGGTGCTTATCTACGCCGGTTTCTCAGCCGATACCGCAAGCGTGTTGACATCGTCATGGCCGCACTTTTGCTACTCTGCGCCGTGTATCTTTTCTTTATCTAAAGAGAATTTTTCTTCCTGAAGATTCGTTTCAAATAGATTTCCTAAGACATTTCCATCTTCAAAGTTTTCACTCAAAAGACCGCCTTTTCAAGCGATTTTCCTTCGTAAAGATTCCTAAACCCTCTCTCAAAGGCTCTTTCTTCTTCAAAAGACTTCTTCTATTCTGCAAAACATAGACTGAGCAAAGGCCATACTTTGTCTATAGGCAAGCCTTTGCCTATCAAAAACCAAACGTATAGATCAAAAACTACCCTTTCAAAAGACATTCCATATTTTATCCAAGGCTGACTCTACGCAACGAAATCCTTGGTGTCACCACACGTCACATTGTTGGCGCTCCGGGCTCTCCGGTAGCGTGTCCGGCAAGGTTTGACCTTCGACCCGACACTCGCTGAAGGTGCAGTCCTCGGTGTGGTAAAGGTAATAAGGATGCGGGGCTTGGTCCACCGAGAAGTCCTTCACCTGCACATCGGTGATGGGAGCATCGGCATGTCCGTCGTAGTAGATGGCATAGGCTTGTGATGACGTGGCGTGTACGTGATTGATACGGAAATGACGATACTGCGCCGGCAGATGTCCACCTCGGTAACCGAAGTAGTTGGTCTCAAAGCGAAGCACCGCTCCTGCCGTTTGGCCGATGCTGACAGAGTCCACATACACATGTTCGATGTATCCGCCCCGATCGGCATTGGACTTGAAGAGCAGCGCGTTCTTGACATCGCCGATTTCGATATTGCTCATATATACGTTGCGTACGCCACCCGACATCTCCGAACCAATACAGAGGCCGTTGCACTTGCTATAGAACCGGCACCGGCGTACGATGATGTCCTCCGAAGGTCGGGCCACACGGCGTCCGTCGGCATCGCGTCCCGACTTGATGGCCACGGCATCATCGCCCGTACGGAAGGTGCAATCCTCTATCAGCACCCGCCGACTCGACTCCGGGTCGCAACCATCGTTGTTGGGATAGTGCGAATCGATGGTAACGCCGCGCACGATGACATCGCTGCAATATAGCGGATGGATGCACCAGAAGGGGCTATTGCGGAGCGTGAAACCCTCAAGCAGCACTTGGGTGCATTCACGTAGTTCCAGGGCACAAGGGCGCAGCTTGGTGTCACGGCCAAAGATGCGAGTGCTCACAGGTACCTGGTCATCACCCATCTGCCGGAGGCGGTTCACATCAGGCGTCTCGGGCGTCTCGCCATGCGTGCCGTGCACATTCTCCACATATTCGTCGGTGTCTGTCGTCATGCCCCAGCGCGCCATAATGCCGCCCGAAGCATCTATTTCGGCATCTCCCTCGCCCGTGATGGCGATGTTGTGCTGCCCGTCGGCGTGTATCATTGAGCAACGTCCGTAGAGTTCGATACCCTCCCAACGCGTGAGCACCACGGGCAGATAGTCGTCGGGGCGAGAGGAGAAGCGGAGCCTGACTCCGTCATTGAGATGCAGGCGCACATCCGAACGCAACTCAATCGGGCCGTCCATGTAATACTCGCCGCCAAGGAGCGCCACCACGCCACCTCCGGCAGCTGAGCACGAGTCCAATACGTGCTGCAGACGGATGCGCCGAGTGCCGGCCGGCAAGAACACAGAGACTTTGTCTTGTATCTTGACCTCACGCACGCTGCCCGCAAGGAGCGCTGCTCTCCGATCCGGAGTCACGTGGTCGAGAGAGAGCTTGCTTGGGCAAAGTGTCGGATGCACTTCCATGATGCGCCCTTCTTTATCGTAGTAGAGCGAATCCATACACACATTGCGGCGCACACCGCAATGATAGTCCGGAGCCAATGTACGCGAGATGTCGGCCGTGTGATAGAAAAGATAGTCCTGACCCTTGTAGCGGACGATAGAGTGGTGGTTGGTGCCACTATTGACGGGGCCGAGTATGACGCCCTGGTACTCGTATGGGCCCAATGGAGAGCGTGACATACAATAGACGATGCGCGGTTCGTGGCCGCGGAAGGGTCCATCGGAGTATGACATATAGTAAATGCCATCACGCTTGTGCACCCATACGGCCTCGAAGAAGTCACGCGCGCCCTCTATAATATGCACCTCGCCATCGTACGATATCATGTCGCGCCCCAGTTTGACGCAGCATACGGTGTTCTGACCCACAAAGAGATAGGCTTGTCCATCATCATCTATAAATACAGCCGGGTCAATGAAGTCTCTGTCGCACACCACCCCAGGGCTATCGATAGAGAGTAGCGGATGTCCCAACGGGTCGTGAAAAGGTCCGCGTGGCGAGTCGGCGACGGCCACCCCTATATGTTTCTTGTCGGTCGGATAGTAGAGATAGTACTTGCCGTCACGCTCCACGCAATCGGGAGCCCATGCTGCGCTCTTGGCCCACGTCGTCTGGCGAATGGGGTCAAATACGACTCCAGCATCATACCAGTGCCTCGTGTCGGTGGTGTAGTAGGCGTGGTAATCCTCCATCGAGAAGGTTGTGGCATCGTCCTTGTCGTGGCTGGGATAGACCCATAGCGTATCGCCGAAGACGTGTGCCGATGGGTCGGCCGAATATGCATCCGTTATGATGGGATTGCCGTACAGGGACTGGGCATTATCCTCTTTCGGTTGGGCTTCTTTGGCCGAAACCTTCTCTTTGTCATGTAGTTTCTCTTTGTTCCGGGTTTTCCCTTCTTTGGTCAAAGCATAGCCGCTCCCTACCAGAAGAAGAACGATGGCAAGGGAGCTGAGGATGGTGCGTGGAGATATCATTTGGTGTGTTGTGTGTTGTGTATTACGTTTTATGTTTTACGTTAGCCGTGCGGAGGGGAACCGTTTTTTTGCGTACTATGTCATCTGACCGGATGGTTGTTTTCTTTTGTTCTAAGCTCTATGCTTTATGTTCTGACATTAGGCTCTAAGTTCTAAGCACTAAGCACTAAGTTCTAGACTCTGGGCACTAAGTACTAAGTTCCAGATTGCGCTTTGACGTGGCAAAGATACGGATTATATCTCAAAAAACATCGGCCCGTGACAAATATCTGTGTTTTGACCTTACACTATCCGACAAAAAGGCTTAACTTTGCCCCGTGGTGCGTCATGTTGTCCGATCTCGAAGCCAGCATCGGCTGATGGCCGGACCTCGACGAAGACATATTCTTACGCAAGCCTACTATTCGGCACAATCACATACAAGCATATTATGAGGATAGGTATCGATGCCGGCATTAGTGCCACTAAGGTCGTCCTGTTGGAGGGCAAAGAGATACAGCACACCGAACTATGGGAAGGCCACCCTGCCCCTACCCGTATGGTCACATATCTCAAGGGACTGCACGGTGTGGAGCAGGTTGCTCTCACCGGTGTGGGGAGCAAAGTGTTGGCAGAGCGATTTGACAAGGAGTCTTTCGGATTCAAGGTGGGATTTGTGGACGAATTTGAGGCCAATGCCCGTGCGGCGCGCGAAGCTTGTAACGAAGAACGCTTTATCGCCGTCTCTATGGGGTCGGGCACGAGCTTTGTGCTGATAGATGGCCAACAATCCACACACATCGGCGGAAGCGCTCTCGGCGGAGGAACCCTGACAGGGTTAATGAAGCTCTTGCTGCCCTGCACGGACTACGATGCCCTACGCCAACTGGCCCAACATGGTGTGCCGTCGCGCATAGACCTGCTGATAGGCGATGTCAGTCCAGAGCCTCTCCCTGGCTTGTCCTCCGAAGTCACTGCTGTCTGCCTTGGCCGTGCCTCTGCCCAATCCCGTCATGAGGATATTGCGGCCGGACTTATCAACCTCGTCCTGCAGAACATCGGTGTTATGGCTTACCTGGCGGGTAGCGGACGTGGCGTCAAGACCTTCGTCATGATGGGCCGGATGACAACACTCCCCCATAGTCACGACATCTTCGATAGCCTCTCCAATCTCTATGGCATCCGGATTATCGTTCCGTCCTATGCCCCTTACATGACGGCTATCGGCGCCGCACTCAGCACCATTTGCTGATGCCGGATGCAAAACACTTGCAAAGAAGAGGCCTTTTCGTCCCTCCCTAAATATACTTGCGGAAAATCGCACTGTCATCGTCATCGTCATCACTCGTTGCTAAGATGGGCCACAATTGCTCTTTGGCGAAAGGGCACAAAAAAAGCACTCCCATGCAAGGGGGTGCTTAACCTTTGTCTCAAAGACGGAAGGCTACTTACTTGTTGCAGCAAGAGTCAGCAGCAGCGCAGCAAGAATCGTTAGCGCAGCAAGAGTCAGCAGCAGCGCAGCATGAATCGTTAGCGCAAGAGTCGTTAGCAGCAGGAGCCTCAACAACGGGAGCCTCAGCCTCAGCGGCAGGAGCCTCGTTCTTTTGACCACCACAAGCTACCATAGAAACGCTAACCAAAGCGACTGCCATAATTGCAGCCATAACACGAAGAGACTTCATAATGTTTGAAAATTTAAAAGTTATTATATTGTTGATATATTTCTTTTCCTTTTCGATGTGCAAAGTTACGGCATCTGTTAAATATTTGATTAGGAGAATTATATTTTTTTTACAAAAGGCGACAAATCGGAAGCAACTTTCCAGCATAATGCTTTATGCAGATTGCAAAATATCATCATAACTCATTCTACTACGGCACTATATGAGCACACAAAACACAATATCGAGTTTGATTATCTGAGTTTAGATATACTCTGGAGAATACTCGGGTTAAGGGTTCTTGTGGTTAGATATCCTCGTTACATATCCTCGGGGATAACGCTGGGCGTACCTACGGGAACCACCTTGAGCAAAGCCTCGTCAATGGTCAGGGTGACGGCAAAACCTTCGGTCAGACGCAACTGGAATCTGGATTTTCCGTGCTCCTGAATCACCTCGCCCACATATCCCTTGTACGGGCCACTTATTATCTGCACCGTGCTGCCCGGTGCAGGAGTCTGCATGGCCACTTCGTCGGCGCTTTCTACAATGTGCCTGAACTGCTCCATACGTTCGTCGTCGATGGCGGCAGGTTCGCGTTTGTCCCTATCGTAGAGGAAAGAGCGCACATAGTTACAGATAAAGACGCGCTGATAGTCGGCAAGGGCTATCCGGACAAAGACGACGCCCGGCAAGAGAACGACGGGCCGCACACAAAGGCGATCAGACCATTGGCGACGCTCCGCGCGGATGGGCACATAGGCTTCGACGGGAGGGTCGAGCTTCGGCAGATTGCGGTCGCGCTTGCCGTGCCAAAAGGGGTCGGGAGTACCCGATAAGGCCTCGAGCAACTGGCGTTCGTGTTGGCCGGTCACCAGGAGCACATACCAATGCAATTCGCTACGTCGGCGCTCCCTGCGGAGTCGGGCCTGCACATCGGTCCGTTCGCGTTCCGAGAGTCCGTCCATGTCGGCGGAGGAAGAGCGTGCCTTTGCGTCTTGTGTCTTATCGTTTTTCATCCTTCAAGTCGTTAGCTATAGTTATGTCCAAAGCGAAAATCTTCTCCAAAG
>CAVFPF010000024.1:0-61050 GCA_963624265.1 bacterium
AGGCAACTATATACTTTTAGGCACAAAACCTAGTAGGTGTAGTAGATAGTTACTTTAGTTAACTTTTTGCAAACGAACCTGCACTTCCATTAACAAAGGTGTATATTGGCCCGTCTATATCACCGCCTAGGCATTCACATGCTCTTTCATAGCTTTCGTCATTAGGGTAAATTACACCTCTGTAAGTAGAACTGTTGATTACATCTGCCATACTTTTGGCTTGCTCCATATCTTCAATAAGATATGGGTCGCTTCCCCATTCAATCACACAACCATATAGGTCTTTTGCATTAACTGAGCCATATTCTCCAAGTTCATTCAATGCCTCATTGACGCATTTACGTATAATTCTATGAAGGTCTCCCTCCGTTAATCTAATTTTTTGTTTCATATTATAAAAATTATTATTTTCTGTTTTAATATTATTCTCAGTATTTTTAGTCATGGATTTTGCGATTTTGTACAATTCATAAGTTACACTATCACCAAGACTACCCTCATATTGATTCTTTTTCGATTCTGGATAAAGTGGCAAATCATTCATGTCCCAGTAATGAATCTTTCCATTTGTATGTATTAAGGTTAAGACATATTTTAATGAATCTGTATCAGGTCTTACCCAACTACAAATTACAAAAATTCTTGTTCCTTGTGACTTATACGCATTAAATTTGTTATCATTTTCCCTGTTTACGCACCATATACCTTGTAATGGAAATTCAGTAGCATCCTGCAACGTTTGGAATTCTCCAACACTTATATTACCATCATTGATAATAATATTAGGGCAGAATTTTGTTTTAAGGCTTTGATTTGTTTCGATATTCATTTTTTTGTATTATCTTTGCACCCATTAACTAATAATAAATAGTATACAAATGAAATTTATTACATTTATATCTGAAGTAATGTTAGAAACTACAGAGGTAAAAGATATTATAAGCACAACAAAAGATTACGTTTTATATCGAAATAACGAGATTGTGTATCTTGCTATAACCTTGCCTAATTCAAATAATTGTGCTATATATAGATGGGATAACTTTAATAATATAGACAAAGACAATGTACAACTGATTGTCATGAATAAAGTTAAGGAAGTTACAGCAATATTCCAAAATACAATTGGACTAATGGCTTCTATTTACCCAAATACAATCCACAAAGAATGTGAAGATATTTTCACCTATAACAAAAGTGAATTGAATTATCAAAACAATGGGTGTACTGAAACGTTGTTGTCATCTATGACAATTTCATTAGAGCAAGATTTTATGCAAGATGTATGGTTTGTTCAAATAGGAAACAAACGGTATCCAATTAACAATGAAAACGCAGCAAGAAGTTTGTACAGACTTGCCAAAAAGGATATTGATAATTTTATAGGAATGAGATGGAGTAAACTATAAGATGGCAATCAATGCATCTTTATAAGTTCTATTCATTTGTGCCTAATAGTATATAATTGCCTAGAAAAAAGGTTTTGACGATGAAACAGAAACAGGGGTTCGCCTTGCGTGACGTGTCCGGTAAGCCGGTGCTTGTGGCCGAGGGTATGGAGAATATCAACTACAGCAAGATTCTCGCCTTCAGCGAGACAGCGGCTTTCCTTTGGGAGTCGTTGGCCGGCCGGGACTTTCAGGTCGAGGATATGGCCGAGTGCTTGCTCTCTGAGTATGATGTGTCAGCCGACGAAGCCCTCGACGACTGTCGTAAACTTTTGGCTCAATGGCAGGAATTCGGTCTCGTGGAGGGGTGAGCCGAGCAGACAGAATGGATATTTGCCCCAATATTTTTGCCTAAAAAGGTAGGATTCTGCAAAGGGACAATAGATTTGCACAAAGACAAGAGTAAAAAATCAAACACGGTGAAACTGCAACGTTATCGCGAGATATTCAGATGGTCACTGACAGTAGCCAAGGGTTACTGGGGGAGCGTTGCGGTCTGCACAGCGTTGGGTTTCGCAAAAATCATGCTCGGATGGAGCTTCGTCCTGGTCAGCAAAAGGGCTGTAGATGTGGCTACGGGCGAGGCGGACGGTAATCTGTATCTGATTCTGCTGCTCTTGCCGTGCATTATGATTGGCGAACTGGCCATCTCGTCCCTGGCTTCGTGGATTAGTCAGATGCGCAACGTCCGCCTTGACAACCGCATGAAGCAGCAGACCTTCCGCCATCTGATAGAGAGCAAATGGCAGGGCATCGAGAAATACCATACCGGCGATGTAGTCAACCGCATTGAGGGTGATGTCGCCAGTGTGGTCACTTTTGTGACAGAGAGCCTGCCCGGCATCGTGATACTCGTCTTCCAACTGATAGGTTCGTTTGTGCTGCTTCTTCTGCTGGACCGTACACTGGCTTGGATATTGCTGGGCGTTACACCAGCCTTCCTGATTCTGGCACGCGTGTACACGCACCGTATGCATGGCATCGTCAAGGAGGTGCGATCGAGTGAGAGCCGGATTCAGTCTCAAATACAGGAGAGCCTGCAGTACCGCCCGGTGATTAAGACTCTCGAACAGACCGAACAGACCCTAGGCCGGCTGACGGGTGTGATGGATTTGCTGACGGGACAGGTGCGCCAGCGTGCGCGGCTGTCTATCTTGACCCGCATCTGCATGGCTGTCGGCTTTGGACTCGGCTATTTCCTGACCTTCTCATGGGGCGTGCTGCAGATCTGGCAAGGGGTGATTGGCTATGGCACGATGGTCGCCTTCCTGCAGCTGTCGGGTAGAGTGCAGCGGCCTATAGCCGACTTGAGCCGGGAGATTCCGGTCCTGGTGCGCAGTCTGACCTCTGCCGAGCGGCTTATGGAACTGTTTTCTTTGCCCATCGAAAGCCGTGACCCGCAACCGCTGCTCAAGGGTCAGGTTGGTGTACGGCTTCGCAATGTGTCGTTCCGGTACGATAGTGCGGAGGGTAGCGATGTGGCCAAGTCTTCTCGTCTTGTGTTCGACGGATTCTCCTTCGACTTCAAGCCGGGGCAGTCGGTGGCTATCCTGGGAGAAACGGGTGTGGGCAAGACGACTTTGATCAGAATGCTGCTGGCATTGGTGCAGCCGGAAGCGGGCACGGTCGAAATCTATTCGCATGACGGTGATGTGCAGCCGTTGTCGGCTTTTCATCGCCGGTACTTCTCGTATGTTCCGCAAGGCAATACGCTCTTGAGCGGCACGATACGGTCCAACCTTCAGTTGGGATGCCCGATGGCTACGGATGGCGAGATGGAGGAGGCACTTCGCCAAGCGGCTGCCGACTTCGTGTTCAGTCTTCCCTTGGGTCTCGATACGCCTTGCGGAGAACGGGGTGGAGGTGTATCCGAAGGCCAAGCCCAACGCATAGCCATCGCACGTGCGCTGCTGCACAAAGCTCCGATACTTTTGCTCGATGAGGCCACCTCTGCTCTCGATGTCGACACCGAACAGAAAGTGCTGGACCGGCTGCTGGACGCAGACCGCAAACGACTGGTGATACTGGTGACGCACCGCAGCCAAGCAGCAGACAGATGTGACCGGGCGCTGCGGTTGGCGTAAACCAATATAAGATGTCTCGCCCAGAAACAATATAAGATGCCTCAGCAAAAAGATAAAGTAAGATGTCTCGCCCAGAAACAATATAAGATGCCTCAGCAAAAAGATAAAGTAAGATGTCTCGCCCAGAAACAATATAAGATGCCTCAGCAAAAAGATAAAGTAAGATGTCTCGCCCAGAAACAATATAAGATGCCTCAGCAAAAAGATAAAGTAAGATGTCTCGCCCAGAAACAATATAAGATGCCTCAGCAAAAAGATAAAGTAAGATGTCTCGCCCAGAAACAATATAAGATGCCTCAGGAAGAGACATCTTATATATGGAGCCATCTGTGCTTCACAGCGGATAATGACCAGTGTGTTTTTCTAATGGGTTAAGAGATTAACGTTTTTGCGTCTGTCATTTGTAAGTAAATCTTTACTCTTCTTTTTACTTGCTACGGCAAAGGTAGAGAGAATTTTTGATTGGCGCAAGCCTTTGTGCAAGAAAATGTGCAAAACAATGCAATAAAACTGAAAAAAGGACAGATAACATGTTTAACAACATAAGAAAATGAGTCGAAACAAGAAAAACAAGCCCCTCTTAGAGGGAATAGAGATTACGGCCTATGCAGCCGAAGGCAAGTCGTTGGCCCGTGTCAATGATAAGGTCGTCTTCGTACCCTATGCCGCAGTGGGTGATGTGGCGGACATTCAGATTCAGCGGTCGCGTAGTTCTTATGCTGAGGGAAAGATCACCCGGTTGATTAAGCCGTCGCCTGTGCGCGTGACACCCGTGTGCGAACATTTCGGGGTGTGCGGAGGCTGCAAGTGGCAACATGTGCCATACGAGGAGCAGATCAAGTTCAAGCAGCAACAGGTTGTCGATGCCTTGACCCGTATCGGCAAGGTGCCGTTGCCGGAGTGTTCGCCGATAGCGGGTTCGGCAGAGATATGGCACTATCGGAACAAGCTCGAGTTTACGTTCTCCAACAAGCGCTGGCTGACAACAGAGGAGGTCGCAGCCGGAGTGAAGTACGATGATATGAATGCCCTGGGCTTTCACATCCCCAATTGTTTTGACAAGGTGCTCGACATCCGCAAATGCTGGCTGCAAGACGATATTTCCAACGTAATACGACTCAATATCAGACAGTTTGCAGTCGATAACGGCCTGACGTTTTTTGACCTGCGTAATCAGACGGGTTTGCTCCGCAATATGGTTGTCCGAACCGCCTCTACTGGTCAGTTGATGCTTATCGTCATCTTTGGCGAAGACAACAAGGCTGGTATTGCTCAAGTCTTGGACCATCTGAAAACGGACTTCCCGCAGTTGACTTCCCTGATGTATGTGGTCAACACCAAGTGCAATGACGCCTGGAGCGACCTGCCTGTATCTTGTTGGTACGGCCAGGACCATATCTATGAGGAGATGGAAGGCCTGCGGTTTAAGATCGGTCCGAAGTCTTTCTATCAGACAAACAGCCGTCAGGCATATATACTATATAAGTTCGCGCGCGCGTTTGCCGGACTTGCTCCAACCGGCGCAGAACTTTCGGCCCACGACTCTGCCGCATCCGGAGAGTCGGCGCCAAGCGGGCTAACGGATCAAGAGTCAAGCTGCGAAACTCTTCCATTGGTCTATGACCTCTACACGGGCACGGGTACTATCGCCAACTTTGTGAGCCGCCGTGCCCGTAAGGTGATAGGCATAGAGTATGTGCCTGAGGCTATAGAGGATGCCAAGGTCAACTCGGCCATTAACGGCATCGAAAACACGCAGTTCTATGCGGGCGACATGAAGGATATTCTGACCACAGATTTTATCGAGGAGCACGGCCGTCCGGATGTCATCATCACCGACCCGCCGCGTGCCGGCATGCACGAGGATGTGGTCAACGCCATCCTCTTTGCAGAGCCGAAAGTCATCGTTTATGTGTCGTGCAATCCGGCTACGCAGGCCCGCGACCTGCAGATGCTCGACGAAAAGTATCGCGTAACGAACATTCAGCCTGTCGATATGTTCCCGCACACGCAGCATGTCGAGAATATAGTCCGGCTCGAGAGGAAGTAAGAATAGAAGTTGCCGCAGACAGCACAAAGCCATCTGCGGCAACTCTTGTAATCGGCTTAACTCGACCCTCGTTCTATCTTTCGGCCAGTCTGCGCTTGATGGCCTGAAAGGCAAAGCCGAAAGGCGTGGCCAAACATTCTTCCGGACAGATGCTGCGGAGAGCGATACAGCGTTTTACCATTTCTGTGTTGTGTTCCAGCCGCGCCCTCCAGTCGTCGGTGGCCAACCGGGGTTTGTACTGCCGCCCTCCTGGAATGTGCCCGTCCAGTATGACTTGCAGTAGGTAGTCTCCACGTCTGGCATCCTTCTTCGTCAGATCGGACAGTCCGGCATAGCTGTTGACAGACAGGCCCAGATGTGTGACGGCTATATAGCCCAACGCGCGATACAGGCGGAAGAGCCCAAGGTGCTTCAGTTGGCGCACAAAGGCCACCTCCTTGATGCCTAAAGGCGTGCGCTCATGGTGCAGGGCCAGCATCCACTCCACGACCTGACGCAGTGTGATGCGCTCCATAAGCAGGTGATGCTGCAAGTGTGCCGTCAGGTAGACCAGCCGGAACAAGGGCGGGAAGACGGCAATGTCGTGGCTGTCGACGGTTTCGTGACAGACCATGTCGGGTGCAGTCTCCTCGGCTTCCATTAGCAGAAACCTTTTCTCTGTTTGTCGCGAATAGAAATGCAGACAATGGAAATGCAGTTCCCAGTTCAACCCATTGCACTTCAGTGCCGTATGCTTGAGGTCGCGGACGGGGTCAATCTCCGCACCTTCGTCCTGGAAGAGTTTCAGACATTTGGGTTGGTGGTCAAGAGGAACGAACAGGTCGACATCTCCGACAGTCCGGTGCATCGGATCGGGATATAGCGAGCCGAGTACGATGCCTTTCATCACGATGGGATAGGGGTTGCCCGGTCCGAGTTTTTCCAGGATGGGAAAAAGGCCGGCTCTGTACGCCCGATTGTCTCTCTCCATAGACACGATGTCGGCGGTCCATCGCATCATGACCTCCGCTTCGGGCCGCTGGCCTTGACTGATGGTGGAAACGGCATCGTAGAGAAGTCCGCTTACCTCCATCTTTTCGGCCAGACTGATGAGTTCAAGCCACTGCAGTCGGTCAGGGTGACCCAAATGGGGCAACTCGTCCGTCTCGGTCGTGTCGCTGCGACGGTTGAGCACTCGCGCCAAAAGATCCAGAAGTATGCTTTGCGTGTCTGTTATCATTGCCTATAATGCTTTTGACAATACAAAATGTGATGTTTTGACCGAACAGAGTGAAAAACTTTGATTGAACAAAACTAAGCTTTGCCGGTACAAACTCGTAACTTTGCCGGTACAAAAATACACTTTTCTTTCCAATCAAACGCCGTTTTTGGACATAAATCGGCAGATTTTGCAATTTTTAGGACGTAAAAGTTGCTTTTCATATAAAACCTCCTTATTTTTGTGCCATCAACCCAAATATAGGCCCTTGACCCGACAGAACGGGCGAATGGCCGCCTAACAGCGCTATGAATGCCACAATAGAAGATTTCCTGCAATACCTAAGGGTGGAGAAGAACTACTCGGGGCAGACTGTCGAAACCTATCGTAAGGCTTTGTCCGAATACGAAGACTATGTGATCGCCACTCGGGGGAAGTTTGACCCATTGTCACCAAGTCTGGACTTGGCGAGGGGCTGGATGGTCGATATGGGCAAACGGCGCATGGCCGCGGCTACGGTCAAGAAGAACATCTGCGCACTGCGAAGTCTCTGCAAGTACCTCCGTCGCAAGGGCAAACTGTCTAGCAATCCACTTGTCTTATTGCCTACTCCTAAGGTGGCCAAAACACTGCCCGCTTGGGTGCGCGAGGATCAGATGGACAGTTTGATAGACGACACCCCGTTTGAACCGGGCTTTGTCGGTATGCGTGACCATTTGCTCATCGATATGCTCTACAGTACCGGCATGAGACGAGGCGAAGCGGCCGGACTGTGCTGTAAGGATGTCGATTTGGACAACTGCACTATCCGCGTCGTCGGCAAGGGCAACAAGGAGCGCCTTATCCCGTTCGGTCCGGAACTGGCTGACTTGCTGCGCAAATATATGCAGGCCAAGGACGAGATGTTGGGCCGTCCTACCGAGCAGCTACTCACTGACAGGGAGGGTCGGCCGATTACCCCCAACACTGTGACAGCGCTGGCCCATAAGTATCTCGAACGCGTGCCCGACCTGAGCCGCAGAGGCGCCCATGTGTTCCGTCATTCGTTTGCCACCAACATGCTGTCTGAAGGCGCAGACCTGATGGCCGTCAAAGAACTGCTCGGTCACGCCTCGCTCGACTCGACAGAAGTCTACACACACATCACACCGCAGGAATTGCTCCAAAACTACCGTAAGGCACACCCCCGGGGTAAGGAGTAATCATTATACACATTATTCATTTAAAAATATACGACTATGGAAATCACAATTCAGTCAGTCAATTTCGAGACTTCAGTTTCCTTGAACGCGTACATCAACAAGAAACTCGAAAAGTTGGGCCGTTTTGCCGAAATTCGTTCTGCCGAAGTTCAACTGAAACTAAACAATACGACCGACAAGGCCAACAAGGAAATCGGAATCAAAATCTTCGTCGGTGACCAGGATTTCTTCGCCAGCAAGACAGCCGAAGCCTATGAGGATGCCGTTTCGCAAGCATGCGAAGCACTCGAACGCCAAATCAAAAAAGGGAAGGAGAAAAACAAAGGTTGAGACCCTTTGTCGGTATTGAACGATAAGATTTCGCTCAAATATGGACTAAAAATCGACGTTTTTTAGCCAAAAAAGAGTTAAAATCGGGCTTTTTGACGAGAAAACAAAAAAAAGTTGCGGAAATCCTTTTTGGTTTCAAAAAAATAACCTACCTTTGCACCCGCAAAATGTTACAACGGTCATACGAAGACATTCTGCGGGTGCATCGATGATGCAAGCAGGCAACTGCCCAATCAACATAGCGATGCGGGTATAGCTCAATTGGTAGAGTGTCAGCCCTCCAAGCTGAATGTTGCGAGTTCGAGTCTCGTTGCCCGCTCAACAGAAATGTTGCCGCTTTAGCTCAGTGGTAGAGCGCATCCTTGGTAAGGATGAGGTCTCGAGTTCAACTCTCGAAAGCGGCTCAAAAAAGTCAGACCAAAGGCGAATAGCCTCTGGCTTTTCTCAAACTGGTAAACTTAATACTTTACATTTTTAATATTAAAAATTCAACACTATGGCAAAAGAACAATTTGACCGTTCGAAACCACACGTTAACATTGGTACCATCGGTCACGTCGATCACGGTAAAACTACCTTGACGGCTGCTATTTCAAAGGTTCTTCACGACAAGGGCTTCGGCAAGAGCGAAGTTAAGTCTTTCGACCAGATTGACAATGCCCCTGAAGAGAAGGAGCGTGGTATTACTATCAATACTGCCCATATCGAATACGAGACTGCTAATCGTCACTATGCCCACGTTGACTGCCCTGGCCACGCCGACTATGTAAAGAACATGGTTACTGGTGCTGCTCAGATGGATGGTGCTATCATCGTAGTTGCTGCTACTGACGGTCCTATGCCTCAGACCCGTGAGCACATCCTGCTCGCTCGTCAGGTGAACGTTCCTCGTCTGGTTGTATTCATCAACAAGTGCGACCAGGTTGACGATCCTGAAATGCTCGACCTCGTTGAGATGGAAATGCGCGACCTCCTTGCTCAGTATGAGTTCGAAGAGGATACTCCTTTCATCCGCGGTTCTGCCCTCGGTGCCCTCAATGGTGTACCTGAGTGGAGTGAGAAGGTTATGGAGCTTATGGACGCTGTTGATTCTTGGATTCAGCTTCCTCCACGTGACATCGACAAGCCGTTCTTGATGCCTATCGAGGATATCTTCTCAATCACTGGCCGTGGTACTGTTGCTACTGGCCGTATCGAGACTGGTGTCGTTAACCTGAATGATCAGGTACAGCTCCTTGGTCTTGGCGCTGACAAGCTCACCGTCGTTACTGGCGTTGAGATGTTCCGCAAGCTCCTCGACCGTGGTGAGGCTGGTGACAACGTAGGTCTTCTCCTCCGTGGTATCGACAAGAACGAGGTTAAGCGCGGTATGGTACTTTGCAAGCCTAACAGCGTAACTCCTCACGATCACTTCAAGGCTCAGATTTATGTGCTGAAGAAGGAAGAGGGTGGCCGTCACACTCCATTCCACAACAACTATCGTCCTCAGTTCTACCTCCGTACAATGGATGTAACTGGCGAGATCAAGTTGCCTGAGGGAGTTGAGATGGTAATGCCTGGCGATCACGTAACTATCGACGTTACATTGATTACTCCAGTTGCAATGTCTGTAGGTCTCCGTTTCGCTATCCGTGAGGGCGGCCGCACCGTTGGTTCTGGTCAGGTAACTGAAATCTTCGACTAATCATCGGATTAAAATAAACGAGACAGATTGAAACCTTAGGCGTAGGTCTGTCTCATTCTACGGGTGTAGCTCAGTCGGTAGAGCACTGGTCTCCAAAACCAGGTGTCGAGAGTTCGAACCTTTCCACCCGTGCCAATAAAAATACAGACAATGAAAAGATTGTTTACATACATCAAAGAGTCTTATTCTGAATTGGTGAATAAGGTTTCTTGGCCAACCCGCGCAGAGGTGACGAGCAGTTCGGTGGTCGTCTTGTCTGCTTCGGTTGTAATTGCTATCGTGATTCTGCTCATGGATATGCTGTTCGGCCAGTTGCTTATGCCTGTCATCTACGGAACTTTCTAAAATTCTCGATTCATGGCAGAGTACAAGTGGTATTGTCTTCGTGCTATTAGCGGCAAGGAACTTAAGGTTAAGGAGCTCCTCGATGCAGAAATCGAAAAGGGAGACCTTGGGAAGTACGTTCAACAGGTTGTCGTACCGACCGAAAAGGTGATTGCCCAACGCGGTGAGAAGAAGATTGTCAAAGAGAAGGTGCTGTTTTCGAGCTACGTGTTCGTGCAGTGCCTTGTTGTGTCGCAGAAGCAGAAAGTCGGCGACAAGACAATCACCACCAACAAGATAGCCGGCGAAGCACAACTTCAACTTACTAATACGACCAATGTCGTAGGTTTCTTGTGCGGACGCAACTCCAAGATGCCTGAGTCTCTGCCGGATGAGCAGATTGCCGCTATGCTTGGCAATGTCGATGAGAAGGCAGATCAGGAAGCACAGACTGAAATCAGTTTCATGGTCGGTGAAACCGTCAAAGTTAATGACGGACCATTCAAGGACTTTGACGGTATTGTAGAGGAAATCAATTCTGAAAAGAAGAAACTTAAGGTTATGGTCAAGATCTTCGGTCGCAAGACTCCTCTTGAACTTAACTACGATCAAGTGACGAAAGAAGCTTAGCCCAGAAGGGAGTTTGTACTGGTAACGTCGCGTATCTGAGACGCGCGGGCTGCAAGGCCTTGTTACAACGTTGGAGAAGCAATCCCGTTTGACTGGACTGACATATATTAACCGCTGAAGTGGCGCGAGTCGAAGGAAGAGAACCAGCGATGGTCCGAATCCGCTAGACATTTGTAACGCATTCAGCATAATAAAATCTAAAATGGCAAAAGAAATTGCTGGACAGATTAAGCTGCAGATTAAAGGTGGTGCAGCAAATCCGGCTCCTCCAGTAGGTCCTGCTCTTGGTTCCAAGGGTATCAACATCATGGCCTTCTGCAAGGAGTTCAATGCGCGTACTCAGGACAAGGCCGGAAAGGTGCTTCCTGTAGTCATTACTTACTATGCCGACAAGTCGTACGACTTTGTCATCAAGACTCCTCCGGCTGCCGTACAGTTGCTCGAAGCTGCTAAGATTAAGTCTGGATCTGGCGAGCCTAACCGCAAAAAAGTGGGTGAGGTAACTTGGGATCAGATCAAGGCTATCGCTGAGGACAAGATGCCCGACCTTAACTGCTTCACTTTGGGTTCTGCTATGTCTCTCATAGCTGGTACTGCCCGTAGCATGGGTATTTCAGTAAAGG
This sequence comes from bacterium, assembly GCA_963624265.1. Lineage (GTDB taxonomy): Bacteria > Bacteroidota > Bacteroidia > Bacteroidales > UBA3663 > Liminaster. The sequence goes on from CAVFPF010000024.1 coordinate 11,574, forward strand.
GCGAGAAGCCTGAACTTTAACCTATAACTTCAAATTAACAATGGCAAAACTTACTAAGAATCAGAAGGCCGCCGCTGCTAAGATTGAAGCAGGTAAGGCTTATACCCTCGCCGAGGCATCAGCTCTCGTCAAAGAGGTTACTTTCACAAAGTTCGATGCATCTGTCGATATAGACATTCGTCTCGGTGTAGACCCTCGTAAGGCTAACCAGATGGTACGTGGCACTGTATCTCTCCCCAATGGAACCGGCAAGACCGTACGTGTTCTCGCCATCTGCCAGGGTGCTGATGCCGATGCTGCTCTTGCTGCTGGTGCTGACTATGCAGGTCTCGATGAGTATATTGAAAAGATCAAAGGAGGATGGACCGACGTTGACGTTATCATCACCCAGCCTGCTTTTATGGGCAAACTTGGTCCTTTGGGCCGTGTGCTCGGTCCCCGTGGCCTTATGCCTAACCCCAAGTCTGGCACTGTTACAATGGATGTAGCCAAGGCTGTCAAGGAAGTTAAGCAGGGTAAGATTGATTTCAAGGTCGACAAGGGCGGTATTGTTCATACCTCAATCGGCAAGGTTTCGTTCTCGGCTGAAGCTATCAACCAGAATGCAAAGGAGTTCGTGCAGACCATCATCAAGCTGAAGCCGGCTACTGCCAAGGGTACTTATCTCAAGAGCATTTCTATCTCTAGCACGATGAGCCCGGGCATCAAGGTCGATACCAAGTCTATCGAAGCATAAAACCTAGTCAATTATGAAGAAAGAAGATAAAGTCCTTAATATAGAGAAACTGGAGGGTCTCCTTGGAGAATATACTCATTTCTATGTTACAGACATCACCGGCTTGAATGCCGAAGTCACAAGTTCGCTTCGTCGGAAGTGTGCCAAGAAGGATGTCAAGTTGGTTATGATCAAGAACAAGCTTTTCCGGAAAGCTCTGGAGAACAAGGGTATTGACCATACTCAAATCGACGAGGCCTTCAAGGGCACAAGTGCCATCATGTTCTGCAACACCGGTAATGTTCCGGCTAAGTTGATCAAGGAAGTGAATGGTCCTAAGGACGAGATTGTCAAACTGAAGGCTGCTTACGTAGAAGAGTGCTTCTATGGAGCTGATTGCCTCGACGCCCTCGTTGCTGTCAAGAGCAAGAACGAACTCATCGCAGATATCGTTGCCCTCTTGCAGTCTCCGGCCAAGAACGTCATCTCGGCTTTGCAGAGTGGTGGCAATACCATCCATGGCGTGCTTAAGACCTTGGGTGAGCGTCCCGAGTAAGAGACGCAGACGTCCTGCATAAGATTCCCTGTTTCTATGTATATCGAGTAGTCGTTATAGCTAGTAAGGTGGGTCTATGTGGACATAAGAACAAAAATAATAATACAAAACAAAAAAATAATTAAAAAATTACTATTATGGCAGATTTGAAAGTTCTCGCAGAAGAGTTGGTAAACCTTACTGTTAAGGAAGTTAATGAACTCGCAAACATCCTGAAGGATGAGTACGGCATTGAGCCTGCAGCTGCAGCTGTTGCTGTTGCCGCTCCTGCTGCAGCCGGTGCTGCTGCAGCCGCTGAGGAGAAGACAAACTTCGACGTTGTCCTCACCGACGCTGGTGCTGCTAAGCTGGGTGTAGTTAAGGCTGTTAAGGAGGCTTGCGGTCTTGGCTTGAAGGAAGCTAAGGATCTCGTTGATGCTGCTCCTAGCACCATCAAGGAGGGTCTTCCGAAGGCAGAAGCTGAGGCTCTCAAGAAGACTCTTGAGGAGGCCGGCGCTAAGGTTGAGCTGAAGTAAATCTACCGGTTTAGTCCGGTCATAAAGTTTAGGTCCCCATTCTTATTGGGGAACTAAACTTTTTTAATCTATCTGCAGGTGGAATTCCTTCATGCGTAGTCGGCATTTTGTCTGTAGATTTTACGGGAAAGGGCACATTTTACATGTCCTTTTTCGTCGTGTCTGGAGGTTTTATATTTTTGAAAAAAGCTTCAAAATATGCAACCTTTAAATTACAAAAATAACGGAAAAATATAAATGACTAAAACCGTTTCTGGAACTATGAAGCCGAGAGTTAACTTCGCTTCGATAAAGAGTCCGTTGCAGTATCCAGACTTCCTGGACATCCAGTTGAAGTCTTTCCGTGACTTCCTGCAACTAGACACTCCTCCGGAGGAGCGTAAAAAGGAAGGTCTCTATCGAGTTTTTGCCGAGAACTTCCCCATTGCCGACACCCGAAACAACTATGTTCTCGAGTTCCTTGATTATTATGTAGATCCTCCGCGCTATTCTATCGAAGAGTGTCTGCTTCGTGGTCTCACTTACAATGTGCCGCTCAAGGCCAAGTTGAAACTCTATTGTACGGACCCCGACCACGAAGATTTCCACACCAAGGTGACCGACGTCTATCTTGGTCAGATTCCTTATATGACTCCGCAGGGAACTTTCGTTATCAATGGAGCAGAGCGTGTTGTAGTTTCTCAGTTGCACCGTTCACCGGGCGTGTTCTTCGGACAGAGCCTGCACTCTAACGGTACCAAACTGTATTCGGCACGTATCATCCCTTTCAAGGGTAGCTGGATCGAGTTTGCTACTGACATCAATAATGTCATGTATGCATACATCGACCGCAAGAAGAAGTTGCCGGTCACAACTCTGCTTCGCGCTATCGGGTTCGAGAGTGACAAGGATATTCTTGAGATATTCAAACTCGCAGAGACGGTTGAGGTCAAACCAGATACCATCGCCAACTACAAAGGCCGTAAGTTGGCAGCACGTGTGCTGAAGTCCTGGACTGAGGATTTCGTAGATGAGGATACGGGTGAAGTTGTAACCATCGAGCGTAACCAGATTCTGGTGGACCGCGAGACGGAGTTGAATGATGACAACATCGAGGCTATCCTGAATTCTGGAACGGAGACTATTCTTCTGCAGCGTGAGGATGCTATGCTCGACGATTACGCAATCATCTACAACACGCTCCAGAAAGACCCAAGCAACTCCGAGAAGGAGGCTGTCGTCTATCTGTACCGCCAGTTGCGCAACGCAGAGCCGGCCGATGATGCTTCGGCACGTGACGTGGTTCAAAACCTTTTCTTCTCTGAGAAGCGTTATGATCTTGGAGAGGTGGGCCGTTACCGCATCAACAAGAAATTTAACTTGAATACTAACCCGGATACCCGCGTCCTCACCAAGGAGGATATCATCGAGATTATCCGGTACTTGATTCAGTTGATCAACAACCACGAGGATGTGGACGATATCGACCACTTGTCAAACCGTCGTGTCCGCACCGTGGGTGAGCAGCTTTACAACCAGTTCGCTATCGGTTTGGCCCGTATGAGCCGCACTATCCGCGAGCGTATGAACGTCCGCGACAACGAGGACTTTAGTCCCGTAGACTTGATTAACGCCAAGACTATCTCGAGCGTAATCAACTCGTACTTCGGAACGAATGCCCTGAGCCAGTTTATGGATCAGACCAACCCATTGGCCGAGATTACGCACAAGCGTCGTATGTCAGCCCTCGGTCCTGGCGGTCTGTCACGTGAGCGTGCTGGCTTCGAGGTCCGCGACGTACACTATACTCACTATGGCCGTTTGTGCCCGATTGAGTCGCCTGAAGGTCCTAACATCGGCTTGATTTCATCGATGTGCGTCTTTGCAAAGGTCAATGACCTCGGCTTTATCGAGACACCTTATCGTGTCGTAAACAAAGGTCGCGTAGACCTCTCTGACGCCGGCGTACGCTGGATGAGTGCAGAGGAGGAGGAAGGCAAGCTGATTGCTCAGAGTACCTCTCCGATGGACGACGACGGTAACTTCACAGAAAAGAACGTCATCGTGCGTGAAGGCGCCGACTTCCCGGTTGTTTCACCTCAGGATGTCAATTTGATTGACGTTGCTCCTAACCAAATCGCTTCTATCGCAGCCGCTTTGATTCCTTTCCTTGAGAACGATGACGCACACCGTGCCCTCATGGGATCGAACATGATGCGTCAGGCTGTTCCGTTGATGACGTGCGAGGCTCCAATCGTTGGTACGGGCATTGAGGCCCAGTTGGTACGCGATAGCCGCACGCAGATTATCGCCGAGGCTGACGGTGTCATCGAATTTGTCGATGCCACAACAATCCGTGTTCGCTATGACCGTACGGAGGAAGAGGAGTTCTGCGCCTTCGAGGATAGCGTCAAGGAGTATAAACTGCCGAAATGGCGCAAGACCAACCAGTCGACGACTTATGACTTGCAGCCTGCCTGCAAGAAGGGTCAGAAGATTCACAAGGGAGACATCCTGACTAAGGGTTACTCGACCGATCAGGGCGAGTTGGCTATCGGCAAGAACCTGAAGGTGGCTTACATGCCCTGGAAGGGTTACAACTACGAGGATGCCATCGTGCTCAGCGAACGTATGGTGCGCGAGGATGTCCTTACCTCTGTCCATGTCGACGAATATACGCTTGAGGTTCGTGAGACCAAACGCGGTATGGAGGAACTTACAGCCGACATTCCGAATGTCAGCGAAGATGCAACAAAGGATCTGGACAGCCGCGGTATCGTGCGTGTCGGTGCTCTGATTGAACCGGGCGATATCATGATCGGTAAGATTACGCCTAAGGGCGAGTCTGACCCGACTCCTGAGGAGAAGTTGCTCCGTGCCATCTTTGGCGACAAGGCCGGTGATGTAAAGGACGCTTCGCTCAAGGCCAATCCGTCACTCCATGGTGTGGTTATTGACACGGCTCTCTATAGCCGTTCTGTCAAGGACCGTGCTGCACGTCGCGCCGAACGGGCTCAGATGCCCATTCTGGAGCAGGACTATCAGGACCGTCAGGATGCTCTCCTCGACAAGTTGGTCGAGAAGCTTCTTATCCTTACCAAGGACAAGACTTCGGCTGGTGTCAAGGACTTTATGGACATCGAGGTCATTGCCAAGGGTCAGACGTTCACAAGTGCCGTCCTCAAGACCATAGACTACCGTTCTATCATGGTCAGCAAGTGGACGTTTGATGAGCATACCAACAGTCTGATTAAGGCCACCATCATGAACTATCTGCATCTCTCAAAGGAGATTGCTGCAGAGTTGAGCCGCAAGAAGTTCGACCTTTCTATCGGTGACGACCTTCCGACTGGTATCATCAAGCTTGCTAAGGTGTATATCGCCAAGAAGCGTAAGATTGGTGTCGGTGATAAGATGGCCGGTCGTCACGGCAACAAGGGTATCGTCTCTAAGGTCGTACGTGACGAGGATATGCCGTTTACCGCTGACGGACGTCCTGTCGATCTCGTTCTGAACCCGCTGGGTGTGCCTTCGCGTATGAACCTCGGCCAGATTTACGAGGCCGTACTCGGTTGGGCAGGTCGCGAGTTGGGCGAGAAGTTCTCTACCCCGATTTTCGACGGTGCTACACTCGATGACCTCAACGAATGGACGGACAAGGCTGGTCTGCCGCGCTATGGCAAGACACAGCTGTACGACGGCGGCACAGGTGAACCGTTTGACCAGATGGCCACTGTAGGTGTAACTTACATGCTGAAACTCGGCCATATGGTTGAAGACAAGATGCACGCCCGTTCTATCGGTCCATACTCTCTCATCACGCAGCAGCCTCTGGGCGGTAAGGCTCAGTTCGGTGGCCAGCGATTCGGAGAGATGGAAGTTTGGGCCCTTGAGGCCTTTGGTGCAGCTCATGTCCTCCAAGAGATTCTGACTGTCAAGTCGGATGATGTGGTAGGTAGAGCCAAGACCTATGAGGCTATTGTCAAGGGTGACAACATGCCGACTCCGGGTCTCCCAGAATCGTTGAACGTGCTCTTGCACGAGCTTCGCGGTCTGGGTCTCAGTATCAAGTTTGAATAAGTTAATGGTTAAAACAACTCTTAACTTTTGACCGTTAACTTTAAATTTCGAAAAGACTATGGCTTTTAGAAAAGACAATAACAATAAGAAGACCGGCTTTACCAAGATCAGTATCGGTCTGGCTTCTCCTGAAGAAATCAAGGAAAATTCGCATGGAGAGGTATTGAAGCCTGAGACCATAAACTACCGCACCTACAAACCGGAGCGCGACGGACTCTTCTGCGAGAGGATTTTCGGTCCTGTCAAGGACTATGAGTGCCACTGCGGCAAATACAAGCGCATCCGCTATAAGGGAATCGTCTGCGACCGTTGCGGTGTTGAGGTAACGGAGAAGAAAGTGCGTCGTGAACGTTGCGGCCATATCGAGCTCGTCGTTCCGGTAGCCCATATCTGGTATTTCCGTTCATTGCCGAACAAAATCGGCTATTTGTTGGGTATGCCCACCAAGAAGCTCGATTCTGTCATCTACTACGAGCGCTATGTAGTTCTCAAGCCAGGTTGCCTGGAGAAACTGGAGGACGTGCATAAGCTCGATACGCTCTCCGAGGACGAGTACCTTGACTATTTGGACAAGATTCCGGAGAAGTATCGCAATCTTCCTGACGATGATCCCAACAAGTTTGTCGCCAAGATGGGTGCCGAGGCCATTTTCCAGCTCTTGCAGGAGGTAGATCTGGACTCTCTCGCATACGAACTGCGTGCCCGAGCCAATGAGGAGGGTAGCGTACAGCGTAAGACCGAGGCGCTGAAGCGACTTCAGGTCGTTGAGGCTTTCCGATCTTCCAAGGACCGCAACAAACCGGAATGGATGATTATCAAAATCCTTCCTGTCATCCCGCCTGAGATTCGTCCTTTGGTTCCGTTGGATGGCGGCCGTTTTGCAACCAGCGATGTCAACGACCTCTATCGCCGTGTGATTATCCGCAACAACCGCTTGAAGCGTCTTCTGGAGATCAAGGCTCCTGAGGTCATTCTACGCAACGAGAAGCGAATGCTGCAGGAGGCCGTCGACAGTCTCTTTGACAATTCGCGCAAATCGAGCGCCGTCAAGAGCGAGGCTAATCGTCCGCTCAAGTCGCTCAGCGATTCGCTGAAGGGTAAGCAGGGACGCTTCCGTCAGAACTTGCTCGGTAAGCGTGTCGACTATTCTGCACGTTCCGTCATCATCGTCGGCCCTGAACTGAAGATGAACGAGTGCGGTCTGCCTAAGTTGATGGCTGCCGAACTGTACAAGCCGTTTATCATCCGCAAACTCATCGAGCGCGGCATCGTCAAGACGGTCAAGTCGGCCAAGAAGATTGTCGACAAACGTGAACCAGTGGTTTATGACATCCTGGAAAATGTCATGAAGGGACATCCTGTGCTCTTGAACCGTGCTCCAACACTGCACCGTCTGGGTATTCAGGCTTTCCAGCCCCGTATGATAGAGGGCAAGGCCATCCAGTTGCACCCGTTGGCATGTACGGCCTTCAACGCCGACTTCGACGGTGACCAGATGGCCGTGCACCTTCCGTTGGGCAACGCTGCTATACTCGAGGCTCAGATTTTGATGCTCGGTTCGCACAATATTCTGAATCCTGCCAACGGTGCTCCTATCACGGTGCCTTCGCAGGATATGGTATTGGGTCTGTACTACATCACCAAGCTTCGTGACCATGACAAGGGCGAGGGCTTGACCTTCTACGGCCCTGAAGAGGCCATGATTGCCTACAACGAGGGCAAATGCTCTATGCAGGCCAAGATCAAGTGTATTGTCGACGATGTTGATCCGGACAACAACCGCCGTCCTATCAAGCATATGGTCGACACCTCTGTGGGTCGTTTGATTTTCAACGAAAAGGTTCCGGCTAAGGTCGGCTTTGTCAATACGGTCATCACGAAGAAGTCTCTGCGTGAGGTCATCACCGATGTAATCAAGTACTGTGGTATTCCTCGTACAGCCGACTTCCTTGACGATGTGAAGAACCTCGGTTATTACGAGTCTTTCCGTGCCGGTCTTTCCTTTAACTTGGGCGATGTGCTTGTTCCTGCTGAGAAGCCTGCCATCATCAAGAAGGGTGAAGACGAAGTTGAAGCCATCATGGATGACTACAACAATGGTTGGATTACCGACAAGGAGCGTTACAACAAGGTCGTCGATGTTTGGTCTTCTGTCAACAACGAACTGACCTCAGTCTTGATGAAGCAGTTTAAGGAGGCTGAGCAGGGCTTCAATGCCATCTATATGATGATGGACTCTGGCGCCCGTGGTTCGAAGGATCAGATTGCACAGCTTTCCGGTATGCGTGGTTTGATGGCCAAGCCTCAGAAAGCCGGTGCCGAAGGCGCTCAGATTATTGAGAATCCTATCAAGGCCAACTTCAAGGAGGGTATGTCTGCGCTCGAGTACTTCATCTCTACGCACGGTGCCCGTAAGGGTCTTGCCGATACGGCTTTGAAGACAGCCGATGCCGGTTACCTTACCCGTCGTTTGGTCGATGTCGCTCACGATGTCATCATCCGCGAGGAAGACTGCGGTACGCTCCGTGGTTTGGTTTGTACCGAGCTCAAGAACAATGACGAGGTTATTGCCACGCTCAAGGAACGCATCCTCGGACGTGTGTCTGTACACGACGTTATCCACCCGATTACGGGCGAGTTGATTATCGCTGCCGGCGAGGAGATTACCGAGCGTATAGCAGACATCATCGAGGACTCTCCAATCGAGCAGGTCGAAATCCGTTCGGTGCTCACTTGCGAGTCAAAGCACGGCGTCTGCGCCAAGTGCTATGGCCGCAACCTCTCTACCAACCGTATCGTCCAGAAGGGCGAGGCTGTCGGTGTCATTGCCGCACAGTCTATCGGTGAGCCTGGTACACAGCTGACACTTCGTACCTTCCACGCCGGTGGTATTGCCTCCAATGCAGTGGCTGTATCTAACTTGAAGGCCGGTTACGACGGACACCTCTTTATCGATGAACTCCGTACAATCGACGCTCCTCAGGAGGATGGCACAATCGCCAAGATTGTGGTAAGCCGTATGACGGAGATGCGTATCGAAGATCCGAACACCGGACTTACTTTGGCCACAGCCAACATCGGTTACGGTTCTAAGCTGTTCTTCGAAAGCGGTGTCGATGTCAAGAAGGGCGATATCATCGCCGAGTGGGACCCGTTCAATGCAGTCATTGTGGGTGAGCAAGGCGGTATGATTCAGTTCGAAAACGTCATCGAAGGCTCCACCTTCAAGATTGAGGCCGATGAAGCTACAGGCCTGGAGGACAAGATTGTCATCGAGTCGAAAGACAGGACACGTGCTCCAATGGTACATATCGTAAGCGAGGAGGGCGACGTACTTGGCACTTACACATTGCCTATCGGTGCGCACATCATGGTCAACGACCATGAGATGGTCAAGCCTGGTGTCATCATCGTTAAGATTAACCGTACTTCAAGCAAGGCTGGCGATATCACGGGCGGTCTGCCGCGTGTCACTGAGCTCTTCGAAGCCCGCAATCCATCCAGTCCGGCTATTGTTACCGAGATTGACGGCGAAGTCACCTTCAACCCACGCCCGAAGCGAGGTAACCGCGAGGTTATTATTACCGGCAAGTATGGCGACCAGAAGAAGTATCTCATTCCGTTACACCGTCAGGTTCTTGTCCAGGAGCATGACTATGTGCGTGCCGGCAATCCTCTTAGCGATGGAGCCATCACGCCAAGTGATATCCTGAATATCCTCGGTCCTACCGCCGTGCAGGAGTACATCGTTAACCAGGTACAGGACGTCTATCGTCTGCAGGGTGTAAAGATCAACGACAAGCATTTCGAGGTTATCGTCCGTCAGATGATGCGCAAGGTCATTGTCAGAAATCCTGGCGACACCCGTTTCCTGGAGTCTCAGACTGTCGACAAGCTCGACTTCGCCGCCGAGAACGACCGCATCTGGGGTATGAAGTACATCATCAAGCCGGGCGACAGCACGGAGCTCAAGGCCGGTATGTTGGTTACCGCACGCCGTCTGCGTGACGAGAATTCTATGCTCAAGCGCAAGGATAAGAAGCCTGCCGATGCCCGCGATGCACAGCCTGCTACTTGCGAGCAGTTGCTCCAGGGTATTACGCGCGCCGCACTTGGCACGTCAAGCTTTATGTCGGCAGCTTCCTTCCAGGAGACTACGCGAGTACTCAACGAGGCAGCCATACTTGGCAAGACCGACTATCTGGAGGGCATGAAGGAGAACGTCATCTGCGGTCACCTGATTCCTGCCGGTACAGGACAGCGTTGCTTCGAGAATCTTCTTGTAGGCAGCCGTGACGAGTTCAACCGCGTCTTCACGGCTCCGCGCAAGTCTCTTGACTTCGATTGAGGTTAGCTCTCTTGACGCGTGTCTCTTGACTTCGGTCAAGTCCTGTTTGCAATTAAGTCTTACGACTTTGATTATTATGATACTCAACAACCCTCAGTAAGGTTGCCCATCATAGCCAGTGGCCGGAAACGACTCCAGCCACTGGTTATTTTTTTTTCTTTTTTCATTCAATGTCAAACAACAGTAATGCCAAGTGGAAGCGCTTCAGTGGTGCTTCTTACGCTTGCTTCCAGAGCCTGCACCGCGAGGTGAGAATCGGCGTGCTCAGTGTGGCCATGTTGTCTTCGGTATGTCTGAAGGCCGGTGCTATGGGTATGCCTGCAGCTCAGGCGGAAGGGAATCCGTCCGTGGCCGATGCCGCAGATGGAGACAGTCTGGTAGTAGGCCTGGAGGATGTCGAAATCCTCGCTTCGCGTGTGCCGCTCACTCAGGTGCAGTCGCCACGTTTGGTTACTGTATTGTCCGCTGTGGATATTGCCTCGGCGGCAGTACACAGTATTAACGATTTGCTGGAATATGCCGTCGGCATAGACGTGCGCCAACGCGGGGACATGGGTGTCCAGACCGACATCTCCGTCCGTGGGGGAACGTTCGACCAGATTACAATCCTACTTAACGGTATCAACATCTCATCGCCACACACCGGTCATCTTTCGGCCGATTTCCCGGTGACGGTGCAGGATATCGAGCGCATTGAGATCATTGAAGGTCCTTCGGCACGAGTGTTCGGCACGAGTGCATTTACGGGCGTAGTGAACATTGTGACGCGACAAGAAGATTCGTCCGCCCATGTGTATGGAGGTTCGTATGGTTATGCGGGAGCCGACGTGCGACTTGCCCACAGGTCCGGAAAGGTTACGAACAGTCTGAGCGGGGGTTACTCACGTAGCGATGGGGCTACACCCAATAGCTATTTCCAGTCGACGAGAGTCTTCGGTCAGGGTGAGTACCGGGGCGATAGTCTCCATGTCGGGTGGCAGTTCGGCTACAGCTACAAACCCTATGGCGCCAACACCTTTTATGGCGCATCCAGCCTTGACCAATGGGAGAGCAACGAACGCTATATGGGGGCCTTTACTGCAGAGGCTGTCGTAGGGCACGTGCATTTTGCACCGGCCATCAGTTGGAACCGTTGGTTTGACCACTATCAGTGGCACAAAGACAGTCCGGTAGGCGAGAACTACCATCAGGTAGACACTTGGTCAGCATCACTCAACAGTTGGTTTTCGTCGGCGATAGGAAAGACATCGTTCGGTTTTGAAATGCGCAACGAAGGCATCTACAGTACCAAGTTAGGCGAGATGATGGAGTCGGACAAGTGTTCCAGTGTGCGTGGTCATGACGGAAGGCATAACGACTCTGTACAATACACCCGCCATGCAGGCCGCACCAACGTGTCGGCATTCCTTGAGCACGACTTTCTTTTGCCGCAATGGACGGTCTCCCTAGGGCTTTTGGCCAATCTCAACACGGGTCTTGACAGTAAGTGGCGCGTATATCCGGGCCTTGACGCCTCGTGGTATCCGTCCGACTATTGGAAGATTTTCCTGTCCTGGAATATGGCATTGCGTATGCCGACATTCACAGACCTCTATTACAGTGGCAAGAATATCGAAGGTACGAGTTGCCTGAAACCCGAGAAAACCAATGACGTCTCTGTCGGAGCACGTTTTCGCTATCCGGGTTGGAAGGTCGAGACTTCGGCTTTCTATAGCCGCAAGAGCGATATGATAGACTGGGTCGTTTATTCAGACGAATGGGCAGCCGAGCAAGAGGCAGACCCGACGTCGCCGGGCACATTCCGTAGCGGCAACTTCACGCTCGACAATGTCGGAGCTGAGTTGAGCGCCGCGTTTTTGCCACGAGAGGTTCGCCCAGGTTCATACGTGCAGAAAGTCAGTGTCCAGTATGCTTATATAGACGAAGACATCGCCTATAGCCGACCGATAGCCAAGAGCAAATATGCCATGGAGTATTTGCGCCACAAGGTCGTTGTTCAGGCAGAATCGCGACTTTGGTCGCGCCTTAACCTGTCGCTAAGTTGGCGGTGGCAAGACCGTGTGGGCGAGGGCAACGCTCCCTATGCTTTGCTCGACGGACGGCTTTCGTGGGAGGCCGGTCGGTGGTCTGTCTACGCAGACTGCTCCAATCTGTTGGATAAGATCTACTTTGACTACAGCTATATTGCTCAGCCTGGGCGATGGGGCAAGGTCGGGTTGACAATCCATTTTTGACGGGATAGTCATTGACCTATACGTCTAGTCTTTTTGGGGAAAACGACACGGGACGGATTGCATTATTCAGCAAAAGGATATGAAAACGAGCCTAAAACAGAAAAAAGCGGCAGAAATTACACCCTTTATGGACAAAAGAATTATCTTTGCCGATTGTGTGGACGTATGCACGATGCTCGAGCCGACAGAGTGTGTGCGAGAAGTACAATGTGATACTCGAAATAACTATATAACACCATATCAATAAAACACGTGAAAATGAAAAAGTTCAAAGCACTGGCCACGCGGCTGAGTTTTATGCTCATGCTGGCGTTGCTGACGGTGGGTTGTCAGAAGTATGACTACCGCACAGTAGAGGGCGACCCCTTGAATGCCAAACTCTACACCTTGCCCAACGGGCTGAAGGTCTACATGACGGTCAACAAGGAGCAACCCCGCATTCAAACCTATATTGCTGTCCGCACGGGCGGCAAGAACGACCCGGCCGAGACGACTGGTCTGGCTCACTACCTGGAGCATCTGATGTTTAAGGGCACTGACAAGTTCGGCACACAGAACTACGAGGCCGAGAAGCCGTTGCTCGACGAGATTACCGACCTCTACGAGGTGTACCGCACCAAGACAGACCCAGAGGAGCGCAAGGCCATCTATCACCAGATAGACAGCGTCTCGGGCCTTGCAGCGAAGTATGCCATACCCAACGAGTACGACAAGATGATGTCTCTGATTGGTGCCGAAGGTACGAATGCCTATACCACGACAGATGTGACTTGCTACACCGAGGACATTCCGTCCAACCAGATTGAGAACTGGGCCAGGATACAGGCCGAACGTTTCCGCAATCCCGTGTTCCGTCTCTTCCATACCGAGCTTGAGGCTGTCTACGAGGAGAAAAATATGGCGATGACTGTCGACATCCGCAAGGAACTTGAGGCCATCGACCAGGCTTTGTTCCCCAATCATCCTTACGGCAAGCAGACCGTGATAGGCACTCAGGAACATCTGAAGAACCCCTCGTTGGTCAATATCCGCAACTACTTCGACACTTGGTATGTGCCCGACAACATCGCCATCTGCCTTTCGGGCGATTTCGACCCTGACCAGATGATGGACATCCTTGTCAAGTACTTCGGCGACTGGAAGGCCTCCGGCAATGTGCCTCAGTACGAATGGCCTGCCGAAGCTGAAATCACCGAGCCCATCAGCAAGGAAGTGCTCGGACAGCAGGCCGAGAACGTCATTTTGGCATGGCGTGCCGATGCAGCAGGCACACATGTGGGAGAAGAACAGGCCTTCCTCTGCGCATTGCTCTACAACGGCAGCGCCGGTCTGATAGACCTTGACCTCAACCAGGCACAGAAGGTACAAGGGGCTGAGTGCGACTTCATGGGCCGTGCAGAATCTAGCGAAATACTGCTGCTCGGCAGTCCGTTGCCGGGTCAGACGCTGGATCAGGTGAAAGACCTTCTTTTGGCCGAGGTTGCCAAATTGCGTAATGGCGACTTCAGCGAGGAGTTGCTCAAGTCAGTTCTGATAGACATCAAGCTCTCGGAGCAGAAGACCCTTGAGGAGAATTCCAACCGTGCTTCCCTCTTCGTCGATGCCTTCGTCAATGGGCAAGATTGGGCCGATGCCGTCGGCGCTACAGACCGTTTGAGCAAACTCACCAAGGAGGATGTGGTCGCTTTGGCCAACAAGTACCTCAAGGACGACAACTTCGTCTGCGTCTACAAGCGTCAGGGCGAAGACCCCAACATCCAGCGCATCGAGAAGCCTGCCATCACTCCGATCGAGGCCAACCGCGATGCAGAGAGCGCTTTTCTCGCAGAGATCAAGAACACCGAGGTTGCTCCTGTTGAGCCTGTGTTTGTCGACTTTGACAAAGACATGCAAAAGGTCAACCTTGCCGCCGGCCAGCAGATGCTCTACAAGAAGAACGAGACCAACCAGCTCTTTGCTCTTGAGTACATCTTCGATATGGGTTCGTGGGCTGACCGTCTGCTGCCTGTCGCTTCGCAGTACCTCGACTATGTCGGCACAAGCGACATGTCGGCCGATGTGGTTGCCCAGTCGTTCTACGGCCTTGGTTGTTCGATGAATGTCTACTGCACTGCCCGTCGTATGTATGTTTGCCTGTCGGGTCTCGACGAGAACCTCAAGCAGGCTGTCACCCTGTTCGACAAGGTGCTCAACGACTGCCAGCCCTCTGATGCCTCATACCAGTCGTTTGTCGAGACAATCAAAAAGTCGCGCGAGAACCGCAAGGCCAATCAGAGGTCTATCTATTCGGCCCTGCGCGTCTACGCAGAGTACGGTCCGGAGTATGTGCGTCAGACCGTTATCCCGACCGACACTCTCAGCGCTCTCCAGGCTTCTGAACTGACCGACCGCATCCATAACCTCAGCAACTTGAAGCACCGTGTCATCTATTTTGGTCCTACTGATGCTGATCAGGTGGCCGAAATCGTCAATGGAGAGCATCATGTTGCCGAGACTCTTGCCGATGTGCCTGCCAACAAGGATTACCGTTATGCAGAGACTACCGAAGACGTTGTCTACTATTCACCTTACGTTGCCAACAACAGCATTATGGGAAAAGTCTGCAACGTCGGTCAGACGTACGACCTCTCGCTCGAGCCGAGCGTTGCTCTCTACAATACCTACTTTGGCGGTTCGATGAACGGCATTGTCTTCCAAGAGATGCGAGAGACACGCGGTCTGGCTTATTCAGCAGGAGCTACCTTTGTGAGCCCCAACCGCCAGGATTTGCCCTATCGCTTCCTCACCCAGATTACCACACAGAACGATAAGCTGCAGGAAGCCTACACACACTTCAACGAGATTATCGAAGACTTGCCGGAGTCTGAGTTGAGTTTCAATACGGCCAAGGAGTCGCTCATAGGCCGCTTGCGTACGGCACGTACCACACGGGAGAAAGTCCTTGAGGCTTATATCGATGCCGAGAACAAAGGTATAGACGTAGACGAGAACAAGGTCATCTTCGACCAAGTGCAGGGCATGACCTTTGCCGACCTGCTCTCTTTCCAGCAGAAGTATGTCAAGGGCCGCCATTATAGCGTCTGCCTGGTGAGCGATCCGAAGCAAGTCGACCTGGACTTCTTCCGCAGCATCGGCACGGTAAAGGAAGTGTCAGCCGACGAGGTCTTCGGCTTCTGACAAAGATACTGACGCATATCCGGCTACCGCGCCGGTGTGCGTGAAAGATAAAATTGGGCTGGATTCTCTGACGAGAGTCCGGCCCAATTTGAGTTTTGACGTATATTGGCTTCTCTTTAGTACACGCCTTCGGCAATGGCGGCTACGCTGGCGGCGGCGTTCATCGAATAGAAATGTATGCTGGGCACGCCGGCCTGTTTCAGTTCGCGGCACTGGGCGATGCCCCATTCGATGCCCAGCTGTTTCACCTCGTCGTTGGTGGTGCATTTCTCCAGTTCTCTGGAGAGTGCCTCGGGGAAGTCGATGTGGAAAGTGGAGGGGAGCATCGTCCGATGGTTGAGCGACCCAAGGGGCTTGATGCCCGGCACGATGGGGACGTTGATGCCCGCCTTGCGGCAGAGGGCCACGAAGTCGAAATACTTTTGGTTGTCGAAGAACATCTGAGTCACGATATAGCCGGCCCCTTGCTCCACTTTCTGCTTCAGCGCCTTCAGGTCAGAGTCCATGTTCATAGCCTCCTCGTGCTTCTCCGGATAGCCTGCCACACCGAACGAGAACTGTCTGCCATCGGTCAGCATCTCATGTACAGATCCGTCACACAGCTTTCCGTGGTTGAAGTCCGTTACCTGGCGGCACAGGTCGCAGGCATGGGCATGTCCGTCTTCGTGCGGCGTGAACCTGGCGTCGTCCTTGCTCTTGTCGCCTCTGAGCAAGATGAGGTCCGTGATGCCGATGAAGGAGAGGTCAATCAGTTCGTATTCCGTTTCCAACTTGCTGAATCCGCTGCAGATGAGGTGCGGCACGACTGGGATGCCGTACTTCTCCTTGATGGCGGCCGCGATGGCCACGGTCCCCGGACGCCGGCATTCCTGCAGACGTACGAACGTGCCCGGTGCCGTCTCCCGGTAGACGGTGTCGCTCCGGTGCGTGGTGATGTTGATATAGGCGGGATTGAACTCCTTCAGCCGGTCTATGGTCCGGTAGATACTGTCGATGCTTTTCCCTTTGACAGGAGGAAGCACCTCAAAACTGAAGGCTGTCTCGTGTGGACTTTGCAGAAGGCTTGCGACGCTCATATTCAGATGTGTTGTTTTGTGTGCAAATTTAGATAATATTTTCCATATTCAGGGCCAAAGACATTAAAAAAGGAGGTTTCTTAGGGAAAAGCTTCTTTTCTTGTGGCGAAAAACAGTGTTTTTTACTGAAGAAAGTTGTGCTTTACATCGCCGGAAGTTGTGCTTTTTGGTGGAAAAAGTTGCAGAAATTCCAATCAAAAACAGCCTTTTTACCCAAGAGGAGTGTTAAAAAACGGCCTTTTACGGACGCGCAACCGATTGTTGTGTTATACAACATAAGAAAAAGTTTGGCTGGGTTGAAAAATGCCCGTACCTTTGCAGTACCTTAAAAACATAACCATAACACAATACCTTAAATAACACAACCTGGTAAAACACCTAAAGTCTAGTATCGGCCGAAAGGCAATTGAAAAACATACAGATATTTATTTATATTTAATGGTAAAAAATTAGTTTTATTGCTTTTAGAAAAAAGCAAAAAAAAGGGCAGTTCGCGAGATCTTCCCTTTTTTTGCGTCCTTACTCAGCAAATTAAATTTTGTATTCTTATGGCTCTGTATAAGAAACGGAGCCGGAGGTTATCGGGAAGGGGAGTAACCGACCCAATAGATTCTCCGGCTCCGTATGTTATCTTGTCGGAAGATTACTCAGAGGCCTTGCCGGGCTTTTTCTCTGCGGCTTTCTTCTCTGTTTTCTTTACGGTCTTTTTTTCGGCCGGTTTGCTCTCGGCGGCTTTCTTTTTGCCGGCAGCTTCGAGTTTGGCGATTTTTGCCTGCAGTCGTTCGATTTCCTTGCCCTGGTTGTCGATGAGTTTCAGCTGGGCAGAGAGTTCCTCGGTCTCGACTGTCGACGGGAATTCCTGGTTCAGTCTGATTTGCATGTCGCTGACCACGTTCATGTAGTTGGTGAACGCCTCAAACGAAGAGTCGTAAGGCGAGAACGGAACGTAAGTGCCCTGTTTCGTCGACATGAACTTGAAGTGGTCGGCCGAGAGCAGGTAGTAGAAGTCCTGGCGCAGAGCCTCGTTCTTTGAGAGGCGGAGGCGCTCGCTGATAGAGTAGATGGCGCGTATGGCTTCGTGTTGCAAATCGTTGCCCAACCATGCGCTTACGTCCTTGTCGTAGCCGTCCCAACTTATGGCGTGACCTACGGTGGCTGTAGCTACAGGCGGGATATTGTCGAAGGCCTCGGCAGGCGTGATGAAGCGTATCTGCTTCTGTTCGGCAAAGTTAGGCAGGGCCTTGAAGAAGTCGAAGATGCCCGTCGATGCCGGATGGATGCCGCCGATGACGTCAAAATTCATAGCAATCAGATAGACCTGCTCCTGCTCCGGACCCTGGGCTATCCAGTTGATGAACGTGTTGGCGTCAAGTCCGTTCTGGAAGTTTTGGCAGATATCCTCCGAGAGTCGGGTGTTGCGGAAGAGCAGTCCGACGTCCTGCTTGGCAGCCGTGCTGTACATAAAGTTAGGACTGCGCCAGCCCAGCACATGTTTCGTGCCCTCGGTGATGATGCCCCGGAAGCCCATTGAAGCCACTTCGGCACCGATTTTGTCGTTGTAGATAAAGCCCGTATTGACGAAGGTCTTCGGCACATAGTTGAAGTCCTCCGACAGAATCTTCTTGTGCTGGCTTATCTGCTCGTAGAAGTCGTCAGTGTCGACGAGCGATGAGAGGCTGTGCGAGAATGGTTCGCAAAGCAGTTCGCAGCAGCCCGTGTCGACCAGTTCGCGTATGGCGTCAAGGAACTCCGGGCAGAACATCTCGCACTGCTCGATGGCAATGCCCGAGATAGACAGGGCCACCTTGAAGTCCTTGTGGCTTGCGTTGATCATTTCAAGCAGCATCTTGGCTGCCGGCAGATAGCTCTGATAGGCGTTGCGCTTCAGAATCTCCTCGTTGGCGTAGTCGTCATAGTAGTAATGGTCAGCCCCGATGTCGTAGAATCTGTATTTCTTCAGACGGAATGGCTGGTGTATCTCAAACAGCAAACAAATGTTCTTCATAATTGTCGTGTTTATATGTTTTTACTTTGTGTTTTGTCAAGCATATCGGTGTAGACAGAATCCGTTTGAGCCGAGTGTCAGCTCCATCCCAGCAGGCGCTTGTAGGCGTCGACTACGCGGCGGCCTACATTCTCCCAGGTGATGCGGTTTACCTCATCGCGTCCGGCTTCCTGCATGTATTTGTGCAGGTCGGGATAGGCAATTAGGGCGTACATTGCATCAGACATTGCGTCGATGTCCCAGTAGTCGACCTTGATGCAGTTGCTCAGTATCTCGCCGCAGCCCGACTGCTTGGAGATGATGCTCGGCACACCGCACTGCATGGCTTCGAGGGGCGAGATGCCGAACGGCTCGCTGACCGAAGGCATGACGTAGACATCCGACACCTTAAACATCTCATAGACCTGCTTGCCGCGCAAGAATCCCGTAAAGTGAAACTTGTCGGCCAGCCCCTTTTGGGCCACCAGCCGTATCATCGACTCCATCAGGTCGCCGTTGCCGGCCATTACCACGCGGGCTCTTGGCACGTTGGGGTAGCCGCTCTGCCGTTGCCGTTCGAGGGTCTGCAGACAGCGGGCGGCAGCTTCGACAAAGTACTCGCATCCCTTCTGTGCCGTGATGCGGCCCAAGAAGGTGATGACCTTCTCGTCGGTGCCCCGTTTGGCCTCCATGTCGAGCACCTCCTGGCTCATGGGTTCGACGGCGTTGTGCATGGCGATGCACTTGTCTGGGCTCTGGTGGTACTTGTTGATGACCGTCTGCCGCGTCAGTTCGGAGACGCACATGATAAGGTCGGCATGATTCATGCCGTCGAGCTCAATCTGGAATGTCGGGTCGCCGGCGTCGCACATGCCGCGCGTACGGTCATATTGAGTGGCGTGTACGTGTATGACAAGCGGTTTGCCGCTCACCTGCTTGGCGTGTATGCCAGCCGGATAGGTCAGCCAGTCGTGGGCGTGGATGATGTCAAACGACTCCTTGCGGGCGATGACGCCGGCCACAATCGAGTAGTTGTTGATTTCCTCAAGCAAGTTCTTGGGGTAACGGCCCGAGAAGTCGATGCAGCCCAGGTCGTTGGTATAGAGGTTGCTGAAGTCTGCGTAGATGCAGTTGCGGAGGTCGAAGTATTCCTGCGGGTCCATGCAGTAGCCGAAGCGTTGCTGCACGTAGTTCCAGTCTACGTCCTTCCATACCACAGGGGTATTGGCGGCTCCGATGATGTGGACGAAGTCCTTCTTCTCGTCTCCTTGCGGCTTGGGCAGTACGAATGTCACCTCACACTCTCCGGTGTTGACCACGCCGCGCACGATGCCGTACGAGGCAGGTCCCAGTCCGCCGAGGATGTGTGGTGGCCATTCCCAGCCAAACATCAATGCTTTCATGTTGTATTGCGGATTTTTTTATGTTACTCTGTATGTTTATCTGTTCCCTGTGGCGAAGCGGCTGCCAGCATTGGCCTGATAGTCGGCCACGATGCGGAGGGCACGCAGCACCTCGGCGTTGTTGATGGAGAGCGACTGGGCGCCGTGTCCGCTGAAGGGCGGATTGCCGTCGTACACTTCCGAGAGAGTGCCGATGCAGTGGCGTCCCATCTCCTCCTCGTAGCTCATCAGGCGGCGGTTGATGAAGGCCACGCCCGAGCGCGTGAAGACCGAGAGGTAAGCCTCGGCGTAGATGCCCAGCAGCCATGGCCAGCACACGCCGTTGTGGTAGGCGTTGTTGCGTTCGGTCGCGTTGCCCACGTAGTAGGGACGGTAGAGGCCGGCTTTCGGGGTCAAAGAGCGGATGCCCTTGGGGCTCAGCAACTCTTTGGTCACCATGTCGAGGGCTGCCTTGCGCTCGGCCTTGCTGAGAGGCGTGTACTTCACGCCGATGGCAAATAGCTGGTTCGGGCGCACGCTGGCGTCGGCGTAGGTGTCTGTCACGTAGTCGTAGAGATAACCTCCGGGAGCGGCAAAGACCTTGAGGAAATTCTCCTCATACTTCTTGGCCCACTGCTCGAGCCGGCTGATGCGGGCGGCATCGCCGTTGGAAGCGGCCAGCAGTTCGAGGGCAAACTTCAGCCCGTTGTACCACAGGCCGTTGAACTCGACCAAATAGCCGTTGCGTGGCGTGATGGGACGTCCGAAGTCCGTGGCGTTCATCCACGAGATGGCCTTGTCCTCGCCGTGACTGCAGTACACGAGGCCGTTGGGGCGAAGGTCCAGGTCCGGGTCTTTGTCGTCGACGATGTAGTCGATGACCTCCTGCACGAAGCTGCCGTACAACTCGCAGGCCTTGTCGACCGACACATACTTGGCGTACTGCTGCACGGCCCACAGAGCCCACAGCGGAATGTCGGGAGCGTCAATCTCCTGTATGATGCTGTCGGTCTCGCCGGTCTGCATGTAGGTGTGCAGAGCCTCGGTGATGGCCGCCATAATCTTCTCGAACTCCCCCTCGTTGCCTATGATGAGCGTCGAACCTGGTAGTGCGATAAACGTGTCGCGGGCGCGTATTTTGAACCAGGGCCAGCCGGCTATGATGTATTCCTTGCCGTTGCGGGTCAGGATGTTGCTGGTGGCAGAGATTTTCAGGCAGTTAAAGAAGCTGTCGCGGTGATGGCGCAGTTTGAGTTCGCGGGTGAAGAGTGTCTTCAGGCCTCCCGTCTTCAGCGGGCTCAGACCGGCGGAGAAGATGATGCTCTCGCCCTTCTTGATTTGCACCTCAAAGTAACCGGGCATAAATAGGTCCTCCTTGTAGCCGTAGCCTCTGACCTGCTCGCGCGGGTACTCCACGCCGATGTTCCAGTCAGGTGCCGAATGGTATTCGCACTCCTTCGACAGCTGCATATAGAGCGTCGGGTAGCCGGCATAGAGGCAGGTGCCGATGCCGTTTTCGACCGACTGGAAGGCATAGCTCACCGTGTTGTTGCGCTGCGTCAGTTCGTTGACATTGCGGAAGGCGAGCTGCGGCCTCAGTTTGAGCGTCGTCTCCGAGTGTGCGTCGACCAGGGTGTAGCGCAGCAAGACGCGGGGCTCGTTCTGGGTGAGGAAACTCTCGCGTGTCAGGATTACACCGCCCACGCGGTAGGTCGTGGTCGAGATGGTTTCGCAGTTGAACTCGCGGATGTACTTGTGTCCGCGTGGCGCGAAGTTGTCGCCGTCATATTTGTGTATGCCGAGGTTGAACTCCGCACCGTGCTGTATGACGGTCTCGTCGAGACTTGACAGCAGCACGTGGTTCTCATTGTCCAGTTCCGGAATGGGAGTGACCAGCAGCCCGTGGTATTTGCGGGTGTTGCAGCTGGTCACCGTCGTCGACGAGTAGGCACCGTACTTGTTGGTGCGCAGGTACTCGATGGGCAGCGACTCCTCCAGGTTGGTGAGCAGTGTCTTGTCGAACTTCAGATAGCTCATATAGATAGGTATTTCGTGTTTTTTTATTTTGGTGTGTGCAAATGTAGTTATTTTCTTGCACATGTAAGAAATTTTTTGGCCGAAAACTAAGGAAAAACGCGTTATTTTTGACATTTTTATGTTTAAAAACATGGCTTGTCATATAAAAAACGTATAAAATGCTTTTTTTCGCCCCAAAGTTGTTGCCATGTCAGGAATAATCGCTACTTTTGCACATATCAATCGAATATGAGCAATACAAGAGCAGAACTGATAGAAGTTGCACGGCAGTTGTTCGCCAGCAAAGGCTTCGACGGCACGACCATGAACGAGATTGCGCACAACTCGGGCAAGGGCCGCCGCACGCTTTATACCTACTTCAAGTCGAAGGCCGACATCTTTATGGCCGCTGTCAATCAGGAGACATCGCGCATCATCGAGCATGTCGAGGACATACTCGAACTCGACCTGCCTGCCGACGAGAAACTGAAGCGCTACATCCTCTGCCGTCTGGACCAGGTGAAGGAGACCGTGGTGCGCAACGGCACGCTCAAGGGTGCTTTCTTCCGCGACGTCATCCAGTTGGAGCATGCCCGTCGCAGACTTGATGTGCGCGAGCTTTCCATCCTGCGCAGCATCCTGCAGCAGGGCATCGACGAGGGCACCTTCGACATTGACAATGCTTCGGTGGTCGCCGTCACCATCCACTATGCGTTGCGCGGTTTGGATTTGCCCAACATTAGGGGCCAGTTTACGGCTCTTGGCGTACCGACGGCCCGTCTGCGCAAGTCGATATTCGACATGATTTTCTACGGCATCATCCGTCAGCCCGTACAGCGTCCGCGCATCGGCAGCGGCGCGGAGCAGCAGTGACGGGGACGAGGCTGTGGCATTGCAACAACAGGACAACGACCCTAAAATACAGTACAACAAAACAATAAAAACAGAACAACACATTATGAAATTGCTCGAAGGAAAAGTGGCACTCATCACGGGTGCAGCACGTGGCATCGGCAACGCCATTGCCCACAAGTTTGCTTCAGAAGGCGCTGACATCGCATTTACCGACCTGGCTCTCAACGAGGAGCACATGGCCAATATCAACAAAGCTGCAGCCGAAATCGCTGCCCATGGCGTCAAGTGCATCGGCTATGCATCCAATGCAGCCGACTTTGCCCAGACCGAAGAGGTCGTAGCCAAGATTAAGGAGGAGTTTGGCCATATCGATATCCTGGTCAACAATGCCGGCATTACCAAAGACGGTCTGATGCTCCGCATGAGCGAGGCCCAGTGGGATGCTGTCATCAACGTCAACCTCAAGTCGGCCTTCAACTTCATCCACGCCTGCACTCCAATCATGATGCGTCAGAAGGGCGGTTCGATCATCAATATGAGCTCGGTGGTCGGTGTGCACGGCAATGCCGGACAGTGCAACTACTCTGCTTCCAAGGCCGGTATGATTGGTCTGGCCAAGTCTATCGCCCAGGAGATGGGCCCCAAGGGCATTCGTGCCAATGCTGTCGCTCCCGGCTTTATCGAGACGGCCATGACCGCTCAGCTGCCTGAGGCCGTGCGTGCCGACTGGATGAAGAAGATTCCTCTGCGCCGTGGCGGTCAGGTTGAGGACATTGCCAATGTCTGCCTCTTCCTGGCGTCTGACATGTCAAGCTATGTGAGCGGACAGGTCATCCAGATCGACGGTGGCATGAACATGTAATCAGGCACACTTTGCCCAGTGCAATGGCGCTTCGACTACTTGTATTTGTCTACACATATATTATAGTAGCGTAAGCAAAGTATATAATAGCATAAACGACAAGGCAGGCGACTTCCGATATTGGAGCGCCTGCCTTGTCGTTTTTGTCGTCTCTTTCGTTTGTTTTTGCCCGTTTGCTTTTTGTCTGTTTGCGTCTGTTCTTGCCTCTTTCCTGCCCATTCTTGTCTGTTTTGTGTGCGGTCTGCTTTGGTGCCGTCATGAGTCTACCGTCCAGGTCAGCACGTAGTCCGGATGCAGGCAGAAGTGAATTTGCATTGCCGTCTCCCGCCCTTTGACCGACAGGTAGAGGCACTCGCCCTGCCAGTCGATGAGCATTACGGTAGTCAACGTTTTGAGGTCGTAGTAGTCGTGGCCGAGCACCTTGTAAGCCGTCTCCTTGGCGCTCCAGGCGAGGTGCAGGGCCGTGTGGTAGTCGCTGCCATACGAATGCAGCAGGACGGTTTCTTCGGGTTTGAGGAACTGTCCCGCCACACGTTCCACGCGATTTGCAATACGCTCTATGTCGATGCCCGGACAGCCCGCTTCGCTTCTGATGACGGCGGCATAGCCCTGAGTGTGGCTGATGCTGATGCGGTAACTCCCGTCCTCCAGATACGGTTTGCCGTCGGCGGTGTAGAGCACTCGCTGTTCCTCACCATCATAGAGTTCCTTGAGGGCGCGTCTGACAGCCAGCACCTCCAGCCGACGGCGGCTGCCGGGCTTGAGGTTCTGTACCTTGTCGGCATAGTACTCGGGGTGCTGCAGGGCGGCTTGCAGTTCGTCTTCTGTCTCAGTGATGCGCCAGACGATGTAATCGGGCCTATAGTCGGGCTGGGTGTGGTCCATGGGCATCAGTGGGGTCAGAAGTTTGCTTTCCATTTCCAAAACGTCTGCCCGAAGGCATAGACGTCACGCTGGTGCGCAAAGCCGCAGTCCCTATAGAGGGCCTGCGCACCCGTGTTGTCGGGGTCTACCAGCAGTGTGGCTGCCTTTATGCGGCCGGGAGCATCCGTGGGCAGTCTTTCCGAAAGGCTTTTGCCGCGCTCCATCTGGGCGTGTATCAGCCGGCGTGCGAATCCCTGATGGCGGAAGTTGGCATCGACGGCCAGTGAGTCGATATAGTACTCGCCGCTCTCCGTCTCGTCCTCCATTTCCGCCGTCTCCGTGCCGACCATCTCGCTGAGCCGGCTGAAGGTGCGCAGTCTCATCTCGTGGTAATCCTTGCCATCGTAGGCCAGGCACAGTCCCACGGGAGTGCCTTGGGCATAGGTCTTGCCGGCTATGGTCGTGTCTGCAGACAGACAGGCCAGGATGGCGTTTCTGTACGAATAGAGCACGTCGTCGGCCTTGCAGACCTCGGCCAGTGTGCGGAGTGTCTTGTCGTCCAGCGTGCGGTGCAGGGCCAGGGCCACATACCGGGCTACGGAGGCTGCATCTTCGGGGGTTGCGTTTCTTAGAGTGATGTCCATCGTGTTCGTCTGAAATGTTTTGTGCGGCAAAGTCGCTTTTCGTGTGGCAAAGTTACGCATTTTTTCCGAGACATCCAAGCC
Source organism: bacterium (assembly GCA_963624265.1). Classification (GTDB taxonomy): domain Bacteria; phylum Bacteroidota; class Bacteroidia; order Bacteroidales; family UBA3663; genus Liminaster. Next base: position 36,942 of record CAVFPF010000024.1, read on the forward strand.
ATTTCATGATTTTTCTGCTTATTGCGTATTTTGCCGTTCCCTGGGCTCGTAACGGTGGCCAGTTAGTTTTTCCGTGCAGGCCAGTTATGGAGCAAAAAAATTCCAGTTGGGCTGCAAACGAAGCCAGAATACGCCCTACCTCGGCAGACGGCACTATTATTTCGGCTCTGTGTGAGAAGGAGTGGTTCGACTCCACCACACCCTTATTTCAATTTTGTATATTTTGTACCATTATACTCTTTTTGGTCTATCATTCTTGAAGAACTTATATGATTTAGCACTTTACTCTTTATGCCATTCAACTTTATTTCGCCCTCTCTAAAGATGAACTTATTGTTATAATCAGTAAAAATTACGGCATCACCATCTGTGTATACATCCATAAACGAGAGTTTGTGAGGTATGTTTATTATGTCTCGCTCACTAACAACCTTTCCCCTTAACATTTTTTGACCGCCTCTATGGTGAGTGATGGCTTTTACAGATGTGTAAAGATTTACAACGTCCTCGTCGACAATTCCAAATACCTCCAAACGACTAATAGCCACATCTCCTAAAGTCCCCAAAATATAGGGCTCGCATCTTTAGAATGGCCAAATAGCTCAATATCAGAAAATACTTTCTTTATTAATATGGAGGCGTTGTTTCCTATTGTTTGTTGTGTTCCATTTTCATCGTAAATCCGTTTAGTATTAGCTTGCTTGTGTTTGGCTATTGGTTTTAGCGAATATTTGCCATCCTCGCCGATAGCCCCATTGTCTTGCATCCAGTACGGCAGAGTTGCTGCATTCTCGATGCGTTCCTGATTCTCAGAGAGCCAGGTCTTCATTTCTTGCGGCATCTTGGCAACAGTATTCTCTCTTTCCGTCAGAGGTTCTTCCCCATTCAATATGCGCTCTGTGTCGCGTTCGATTTCAGCCTGTGTCTTAAGCACCGGCACCATATAGCACTGGTAGTTGGGATGCCATCCCGTTCACTTGAAATCCTTTGGATATTTGCCCTTGAGGTCGTCACAGATGTCTGTTGTCGGATGGTTGTTGCTTAGCTTGATTTCACACCCTACCACAAAGTCGAAATTCTGCCACCTGTCTTCTTGGCAAGAAACGCGTCCATTGCTTCCTCGTTGTGGAGGAAGTAACGTGCAAAATGCTTGTCTTCAATAGCCTTATCCCCAAAGACGCTTTTAAGAGTGCGTCGTTATTTTCTTCCGCTGCTAGTCACACTTTTTGAGTTTTCACTAGCATCTAGAAGTTCATACTTTCCCCTCTGTATTCGATTTCCACTCCTCTATCGTGCCCGTTTCTGACGAAAAGACGCAGCCGATTTTATAGAGCGTGCGGGCGTCGCTGGCATAGGGTAGGGCGTAGCCCTTATCCTCTATCTGCTGGAGGGCTTCATCAGCAGTGCCGTCGAGCTTGAACTCGAAGATATAGACGTACTGATCAGTCTCGATGATGCAGTCGGCACGGCCCTGGCTGAGCTGCTTCTCGGTGTAGACCATATAGGTGCTGAGGAGGCGCAGGATGAGGTAGAACGTGTAGTGGAAGTAGCGCTCCCGCTCCCGCTCGTTCTCCTTGCGGCGCATCGTGTAGGGGATGCTGGCGAGGAAAGAGGTGAGACTCTGGCGGAACTGGTCAAGGTCACCGCGCTTCAACGACTTTACGAAAAGCCGGATGCATGAGTCCGCAGGGTCGGAGGTCTTGAAGTAATTGTTGGCGAGGAGCGAGATGAAGCCTTGCTTCACTTCGTTGTTGGGGATGTCGAGCAAAAACTCCTGGATGTCGGAGTCGTAATCTTTGATAGTGAGATAGCCGCTCTGATAAATCATCGGTAGCGGACGCTCCACATCGGCCTTATAGTCAGAGAAATCCTGCATGGCATAGTACTGACCGGTGAGTTCGTCGATGTTTTCGTCAAAGTGCTCCATCAGACGGATAAGGTATGTCGGTGTGCCGGTCTGGAACCAGTAGTTGCTGATGTCTTTCTCTTGCAGTGCATTAAGCAGGCTGAACGGATTGTAGACTTCTGTCATCTTTTTGCTGAAGTGGTAGCCATCATACTGCTTCTTCAATTGACGTTTCATTTCGTCGGCCGAACAGCCGTTCTCGTCTGCCATCTCTCCGATTTGCTGATGGAAATACTCTTCCATTTCGCTTTCCGAGATGCCGCAGAGGGTCTCATATTGTGCCGACATCGTTATGTCCTTGGGCTGGTTGAACCCGCTGAACACACTCACCTGCGAGAATTTAGTCACGCCCGTGAGGAATACGAACTGCAGGTGCTCGTCGGCAGCCTTGAATGTGGAGTAGAATGACTTGAGCAAATCTCGGTTATACGCCTCGAGCGAAATCTCCACACCTTGATAGTTCACCTTGTAGGGCGTGCCCATCACATCGAGCAGCGGTTTGTCGTATTCATCCACAAGGACTACAACGCGCATACCTGACTGCTGGTGTATGGCTTCAATGATGTGTAGCAGACGACAGCCCCAGTCTTTCACGTTTGCCTTTATCCCGTACTTCTGTTCCCATCTGCTCAGTATATTGTCTAGAATCCCATCCAGTGTGTGCGTCTCTAAATAATTGCCCACACTGAAGTCGATGCGCAGCACCGGATACGTCTTCCAATCCTTCTCGAGCGCGTCTATCTTCAATCCCCTGAAGAGGTCTTTCTTGCCGAGAAAATAGCTCTCCAGTGTGCTGATGAGCAGGCTCTTGCCGAATCTGCGCGGGCGGCTTAGGAAATAGATGTTCCCACCTTCGTTGGCCAACGAATATACCATGTCGGTCTTGTCTACGTAGACAAAACCTCCTTCTATGATTTTCTCGAAAGTCTGTATGCCGATAGGATATTTCATACGCCGGATGAGTTTGTTTTCGCTGCAAAGATAGTGATTTGAATCTGAATCTCAAAAAAAAATGTCGTATTTTGTGCTTTTCCCGAGCAAGTGAGATTGAAAGACAGGACATACGCACGCAACCCAAGGCAACAGCATCGTTTTGCAGTTATCAGCGATTGCAGTCAGTTCAGCCGTTCTGATTAGGACTTTTATGGCAAAAAAGTGGCAATATTGCCAAAAAAAACGCTGCAAGGATTTTGCAGATTAAAGGGGGATAGTGATTCATGGCAATCATGCCGGGCGGCAGGGGGCGGAATGGTGAATTGGGGCTCTCTTTTGCTCCAGAATCTGTCGGTTTGCTTCGATTTTCTCCGGAATCTGTCGGTTTCCGCAACAATTTGCGTCGTTTTTTTTTTTTTTCTAAAAGTAATTTGTAACTTTGCACCAGCAAAGACCGGTGGGAAGGAGAGCCCGACCGGGGTAGACATGCTATAGCCAAAACAAATAAAACATACGAGTATGAAAATGAGAAAAACCGTCCTGCTTGTGGCAGTCCTGGCTCTGCTCAGTGCCGGTGCGAGAGCGGGAGTGCCTATGGTAACTGTTTTGTATACAAATGGCGCGAAACTGAGTCTCGCCTTCGACCTTCAACCCAGCATAAGCTCTGACAATTTTAATATATGGGTTTGCGGGTCGACCCTTAATGATTGTTCGGAATGGGTCAGCTATGGTCTTCAAGATGTGGACCGTCTGTACTTTGAGATGGACGGAGAAGTAGGCCTCACGCAAGTGAAAGGCGCTGGATCGGAGCAGCACCCCACAGTCAGCTTTGCGCAAGGCGTATTGACAGCTGAGGGGATGGCGGCAGGCGAACGGCTTAAGGTCATCTCTGCCGGCGGCAGCACCGTGGGCACTGCGACAGCCGACGGGAGCGGTACGGCGCGGGTGGACCTCGTCGGCTGCTCAGCTGGAACGTATGTGGTGAGCACCGGCAGCGGTGTAAGTTTCAAACTGTTGAAGAAATAAGGAAGGAGGACGATTATGAAGAAGATATTTGCACTGTTGAGTCTGATGCTGGCCACCGCAGAGTGTGTGGAGGCACAGCAATTTACCCCAGCCGAGCATTCCGTCGTCTATGTGCTTTACAATGATGGCTGTTTGTCGGCTTATCCGGCCTACAATACGGTTTTTATCAACGAAGACCCGTTCGCCTTTACCTATAATAGCCGGACCACAGAGACTGGGCAAGGCACAACGGTCACTCTTGGTGTGGCCCTCAAGTCGTTTACGACCTATATCACGAACTACTATCCGGCAGCGACCTACAAGGCTCTTGCCGAAGAGCCCGAAGTGGGCGTCTGCTACACCACAAACAACGTTATCCCTACGATAGATGACAATAAGGTAGTCCTGGGCAACGCTTTGACCGACTACACCATAGACGTAGCCGGCCTGCAAGCCGACAACGTCAGCCATTTGCGTGCATACGTCAAGGTGGGCGATGCCGTGTACTATGACGAGGTGTACAGTACGTCGCAGGTCGCCATGATGCTCGAGCAAGGCTACACGGAGGTCACCGGGCAGAGCCAGGATGACACACAGACCGCCACAGACCGCCAGAATATGCTGGTGATATGCAACGACAGCGTGCGCGTCATTCCGGCTTGGAGCGTTGACTGGTTCAAGTACGGTTATTCGTACAACGAATGGACTAAAACCAGCAACCTCACCATAACCAACGACAGCATCGTCGCTGTGACCCACGACCACATAACGGCCGCCTGCACGGTGACCCTGACGGATACAGCCGGAGTGAAGACGAAGGACTTCGAGCCCGATGTGTGGGTGTGCTATGCACCCGGCCACGAGCCGAGCATCAAGCGTGATTCCCTCCAGCTGCTGGGCGCAGGTTTTGGACACTATCAGTTCACGCTTTCATCGCTCATTCCCGACACAACCTATCGCTATCGTGTCTTTGCCAGTGTGAAGGGCTTTGTGCATTACGGAGAGACGGCAACGGTGAAGACCGCAGCACTTCCCGACACCATTGCGCCCAAGCCTATTGACCCGGATACCATTGCTCCGGCCCCCATCGACCCGGATACCATCACGCCCAAGCCCATCAATCCGGACACTATTGCTCCGACCCCTATTGACCCGGACACTATTGCTCCGACCCCTATTGACCCGGACACTATTGCTCCGACCCCTATTGACCCGGACACTATTGCTCCGACCCCTATTGACCCGGACACTATTGCTCCGACCCCTATTGACCCGGACACTATTGCTCCGACCCCTATTGACCCGGACACCATTGCTCCGACCCCTATTGACCCGGACACCATTGCTCCAGAACCAGTTAAACCGGACACTATCGTTGTCGACGATGGCTTGATTATCAACGGCCACAAGTTTGTTGACCTCGGTCTGTCAAGTGGCTTGCTTTGGGCCGAGACCAACATCGGTGCAGAATTACCGGCCGACGTTGGCGACCTATACGCTTGGGGCGAAACGACAACCAAGTCAGTCTATACGTGGGACAATTACAAGTACGGCACAGAATACAGCAAAACCAACTACGATATAACCAAGTATAACAGCACCGAGGATGGCAAGACCATCCTTGAACCGGAAGACGATGCTGCCTATGTCAATTGGGGCTCATATTGTCGGATGCCAACGGGCGATGAAATCTATGAAATTCTTTATAACTGCTCCTGGACTTGGACCTACAGGACCAACTCTTCCGGCTGTATCATCGATGGCTATTTGGTCACGAGCCTTAAGAATGGTAATTCCATATTTATCCCCGTCATGGGTAGTCGCGCTGATGGTCATTATTCTGACGCGTTTTGCGGCTACTTATGGTCCAGTGAACGCGAATCCTCTCCCGACAAGAACGTCGATGAGACTGCGGGCCATCTTTATTTAACAAGCGTTCAATTCTGCCAGTACGGCGAGGACCGTTGCGCCGGCTACCCCGTTCGTCCCGTTGCGCAGCCTGCTGTCAAACCTGATACTATCGCCCCCGACACGATTACCCCTGAGCCCATTGCCCCGGACACTATCATTCCGACCCCCATTGCCCCGGACACCATCACGAGGGTTCTTGTGGAAGACGGTGTGATTGTCAATGGTCACAAGTTTGTTGACCTTGATCTGCCAAGCGGCATGTTTTGGGCTGAAACCAACATCGGAGCGGTAAACGCTGCCGACGACGGCGATTTCTTCGCTTGGGGCGAGACGGAGACCAAGACTGACTATAGCTGGAGCACCTACAAGTATGGCAAGTCAATGGCTAAAATGATCAAATACAATAGCACTGACGAAAAGACCGTCCTCGATTCTATGGACGATGCTGCCTATGTCAATTGGGGCTCATATTGTCGGATGCCAACGGGCGAAGAAGTAACCGAACTCCGCAAATACTCCAACTGCACCTGGACCTGGACGAGCATGACAAACTCCTCTGGCGAAAGCATATATGGGTATAAAGTCACGAGTGTGAGGAACGGCAATTCCATATTCTTCCCCGCCTCGGGTATGTACTACCAAAAGACACTCACCGCCCACGGCACGAACGGCTACTGCTGGTCCAGCTCGATATACAGCGGTGGCGCATCCAAACTCTCTTTCAGCGAAAGTTACCGAGGTTCGGCAAATGAGTACCCATCAACCGGCTTCCCTGTCCGTGCAATAATCAACCCACTCGATGTCCTTTACGACTCGGCTGCACCAGATGTCAAATAGGCAGCCGTGCAATCTGCTACACTATCTGTGGGGCGGCCCCTTCTACCCGAGCAGGGCGAGGAGGCCGCTCAGTCCCATATAGATATAGATGACTTTGCGTAGCACTCCGACGGAGATTCGGCGGAAGACCTTGTCGCCTATCCAGCTGCCCAACAGGACGGCGGGCAGGCCATAGCACCAGGCCAGTCCTACGGTGGGGGTGAGGAAGCCGTTGCAGGCTCGGTAGCCCGTCATGAAGATGTTGCCGATCAGGAAGTAGCATTGTGCCAGTGCCAGGTATTCTTCTTTCTTCCGGGCTGCCGAGAGAAAATAGAGCACGGCCGGTGGCCCTTGCATGCCGAAGAGCCCGCCCATCATGCCCGACAGCGTTCCCATGCTGATTTGTATGGGCAGCGAGGTGCCCAGACGGATGCGTTTGTCGAAGAAGGCAAACCACACGGCAGCCAGTATCAAGACACCGCCCAGGATGCGCTTCAGCATGCCGTCGCCGGCCAGACGGACCAGGCCCACCGCAAACCACGAGACGATGAGGAAGGTGACGAGTATCGGCAGCAGGTTGCGCCACACGATGTAGCGGTGCATGCGTACCATTACGAGTGCCGAGGTGGTCAGGGCCAGGATGCCGCTGAGGGCCGTGGCCTCGCCATACGAGGGCATAAGGTAGGGCAGCACCGTCATAATGAAGATGCCGAAACCGAACCCAGACACCCGCTGTACGAAAGCGGCGCCCAAAGTGAAAAGTATCAGGATGACAGTGGTCTGCAACTCCATAGTCCATTTAATTTAGCCATCAACGAGCAACTGCACTCCAGTGTTTATTTATTAATGCCGCCAAAGTGCAACTGCACTCCAATGTTTACTTTAATAATGCCGCCAAAGTGCAACTGCACTCCAATGTTTACTTTAATAATGCCGCCAAAGTGCAACTGCACTTTGGCGGCAGGTTGTTGGCGGGTGCAAAGATAGCAGATTCTGCAGTCCGCTGCAAGACTTGGCCGGTTTATTTGTTCTTGAACCGCGTCACGGTGCTGTCAGTCCGGATGGTTTCGCCCTCCGAGTTGACAATCCGCACGTTCTTGAAGCGTATGTCGTTGGCGTAGTGCATCTCTGCACCGCTGCGGCACACAAACAGGCTGTTGTCCATGCGCAGATGGTCGAGAGGCATTTCCGGCAGGCCATTGAACCATATGGCGCGGGCAGCACCCTGGCATACGATGTCAGAGATATAGAGGTTGCGGAAACAGGGCGTGGTCTCGTCGGCTACAGGTGCGGCCTCCCCGTCCGAGGTGCGTCCGCCATAGTAGAGGTCGAAGGTAAAGGCATCGCCGGCGATGTTGAGCATGTTGATGTGCTCGATGTAGATGTTCTCGACCACACCGCCGCGTCCGCGTGTCGACTTCATGCGGAGACCCGTGTCGGTGCCGTTGAAGAGGCAGTTGCGCACCCAGATGTTGCGGGCTCCCGAACTCATCTCGCTGCCGATGACGAAGCCGCCGTGTCCGTGCAGCACGGTGCAGCCTTCGATGATGACATTCTGACAGGGTTTCTGCCACGAGCGGCCCTCGGCGTCCTTGCCCGCCTTGATGCAGATGGCATCATCGCCCACATCGAACGAGCAGTTGCGGATGATGGCGCGGTTGGCCGACTCGAGGTCCAGGCCGTCGCCGTTCTGCGCATACCAGGGGTTGCGCACGGTGACGCTCTCCATCGTGAAGTCTTCGCACATCAGCGGGTGGATGTTCCATGCCGGTGAGTTACTGAGGGTGACGTCCTGCAGCAGGACACGCTGGCAGCGCGTAAACTCAAGCAGCGTGGGGCGCTGCCAGTAGCGGCGCATGTCAGGCTCTCCGGGCTTGCCCTTCAGCGAGTCGTCCTTGGCATTGGGATACCAGACGCCCTTGTGCTCGATGCCGTCGCCCGAGGTGAGGGCTTTCCACTGTCCGTCCGTAAACTTACCGCGCTTGGAGGGTCGCCAGTACTGGCCCTGGGCATCGAAGGTGCCGTAGCCCGTGATGGCGATGTCGTGTTTCTCGTAGGCCCAGAGCGGCGACATCTTGCGCGTCGACGTGATGCCCTCGAAGAAGGTCGTCACCTGCGGATAGGCATCGAAGTCGGTGGTGAAGAGCACCAAAGCTCCCCGCTCGACATGCAGTTCGCAGTGGTCTTCAAACTGTATCGGACCTGTCAGCCAGATGCCTGCAGGCACGGTAAGGCGACCGCCGCCCTGAGCAGCCAATGCCTTCATGGCCTTGGCAAAAGCCTCGGTGTTGAGCATACTGCCGTCGCTCGAGCCGCCGAAGTCGGTGATGCAGACCTCGCGCTGCGGGATGGAGGGTCTGGCTACTTCGGGCATCGGGAAGGGACAGGCGTCCTTGCCCGCGGCCTGCGCGGAAATGGAAATGAGAGAAGTGATGGCTGCGAACAGGGTGCAGGCGAATGTCTTTTTCATCGGACAATGTATTTTTTGTGGTTTTGGATATAGAATTTTCCTTTCATCGGCGACAGGACTTGCTGGCCTAGCGGAATGTGCCTTCTTTGAGGTTATCGTTCGAGCAGTCGTCGAGACTGGTCACGACGTAGATTTTGCGCCGCTCGTTTCGGCCAAGACGGGACGTGGGTCGTGGCCCGTGTTTTTGGCCGTCGCCGGCTTGTATTTGATTGCAAAGTTAATGATAATGTGCGGTATAATCGGACGAAAGAGTATTCAAACGCTCTTTTTGAGAAAAAAAAGTACCCAAATGAATAGAAAATTCACCGGAAATCACTATCTTTGTCCCCAAAATATAGATTCTGGATTATGAGAAACCTAACGTGTCTGTTGCTCTTGTGTGAAATAGTATTTGTCATCCAGCCGCTTTGCGCCCGGCCGCTCCTCAAGTGCACGGAGTACAAGTCAGGCGGGGCTATGGACCATAGCCGTGTGTCATGCTATGTGCAGGATTCGAAGGGAATCTTGTGGTTCGGCACCTGGATAGGACTGTGCCGTTACGACGGACAGACCTTCCACTATTTCCTCAATGGCAGCGACGGCGAGTCGGGGGTGGAGACGCAGCCCCTGGGCAGTAACCGCATACAGAAGATGGTGCTCGACAGCCGTGAAAACATCTGGTGCGAAAACTACGATGGCGGCCTTTACCTATTCGACAGGGAGACCTCGACTTTCCGCGCTATCCTGCCATTGGTCAAGGGCTATCCTGCCGGCCTGGCACTCAAGGCGAAGGTCTATGTGATGCCTGCCAACCATGCAGTGTGGTCGGTGTTGGCCGATGGTACGTTGGTGCGATTTGACGACCGTAACCCCGAAAGCAATGAGGTCTTCCCCAGCACCAACAACAAGAATAAGGCCGCACGTATCGTCTATGAGATGAAGGAAGACAGCCAAGGACGCGAATGGGTCTTGACCGACCAGGGTGTATACGTGTACGGACGGGGCCAGATTACGAACTATCCGTACACCCAGTTCTTGGAGCAAAACGGCCACTGCTACCTGCTCGAACGCACTACGGCGCGACTGGCCGAATATATGCCCGACAGCACGTTGCGCACCGTGCGGCTGCAACTCCCGGCCTCCGTCAGCAGTTTCAACTTTATGCAGGTGCAGGGCGACAGCCTTCTGTCTGTAAGCACGGAGCGCGGCCTCGTGCTCTATGACACGCAGACCGACCGCAGCCGTTTCATCGGCACAACCTCCGACGGCACGTCGTTGAGCAACGTGAGCCACGCCTATACCGACAGCAAAGGCCGCATGTGGATACTCGGCGGCAACACCGGTGTGTACTGCCTGCTGCCTGGCGAGGACAAATGCCGCCATTTGCACAATCCGGAGAAGGACTTGCCTAAACTCAACGAGAGCGGCAAACTGTACCTCGTCACCGAAGATGCTTTCGGCATCGTGTGGATCAAGCCGAAGAAGGGCAATCTCTGCTGGGTCAACGACGCCGACCTCACGCTGCATAGCTACAAGGAGGTGATGACTCCCGGTACGCAGGTTCCGATACAAGACTACGACTTCTATTTCGTCGACATCCAGCAGAACCTTTGGGTGAGCAGCGGCACGCGTATCTATCACTTTACCTTCGGCCACAGTCAGTTCGACCAAATCCCGGCCGACGACCCGATGGTCGAGGTGCGCTCGCTTTTTGCCGACGACGATCGTCTGATCTGGTACGGTGACAAGAAAGGCCATCTCTGCCAGTATGACCGGACAACGGGACGGACACGCTATCTGCAGACCAATGGCCAGTGGACCGACCGCAAGGCCAATCTCTGCACGCAAGGCGTCTTCGTCATCCACAGGATGCAAGACGGCCGGATGCTGGTCGGGACAAGGGGTGACGGCCTCTTTGTGCTTACCCCGACGGGAGCCGGCTATAGCGTCAGGCGTTTCTGCAGCGGCCATGGCGAGTATGACCTCAACTGCGATATTATCTACGACCTCTACGAAGACGAATATGGTCACGTGTGGATTGCCACCTTCGGCGGAGGCCTCAACCTGATGCGTACTGCCGACGACGGGTCGGTGCAGTTCCTCAATGCCGGCAATAAACTGCTGGGCTATCCCGTCCATACGTTTGACGTGGCCCGCTGCGTGCGTGGCGATGGCAAGGGCCGCATTATGGTGGGCACAAGCAGCGGACTGCTGGTTTTCTCGTCACAGTTCAACCATCTGTCGGAGGTGGAGTTCCGTGTCTATCAGGCACAGACAGCGCAGCCCAATCCGCTGCAAGACAATATGGTGATGCGTGTGTTGTGTGATTCGGCGGGTACCTTCTATATTAGTACGTACGCGCGAGGACTGAGCCGTGTGGTCGGCAGCGGACTGGACAGCCTTCAGTTTGTGCGGATGTCCAACCGCGACTTTCCTGCCGGCAATGTCAATATGTCGGCCATTGCCCTTCAGTCGGGTCAGGTGTGGACCGTGGCCGAATGCGGCATTACCTGCTTTAGTCCTGACGGAGCGTCGATGCAGTACTTCGACGAGCACGACTTTGACCGGGCATACGCCTTCACGGAGTGCAAGCCGAAAGAACTCTCCGACGGCACGCTTTTGTTCGGACTCTTCGGCGGCATTTTCACCTTCCGGCCCGATGGCTTGCACAAGTCTTCGTATAGTCCGCGGATAGTCTTCACCGAGCGTTGTTATTCCGTCGGGGCCGAGCAGCACACCCAGGAGATGAACGATATCGACCTGCTTACGGTCGAGCCCTCACAACGTTCCACCTCCCTGCATTATGCTGCCGTCGATCTCGTGCCATCGCGTCTCTTCCGCTATGCCTACTGGCTTGAGAGCAGCGGTTCGTCGGCACCGCAGTGGGTCTATACCGAAACCCCCGAGGTCAACTTTGCCAATCTGGCTCCCGGCCACTATCGCCTGCATGTGCGCAGCACCAACAGCGACGGTATCTGGTGCGCCAACGAGCGCATTTTGGCCGTCGATGTCGTTCCGACCTTCTGGGAGCGGTGGAGCTGGCTCTGCTGGGTGCTCCTCTTTGTGATTGTGGCAGGTAGCGTTTTCGTCTGGTATATGCGCCACTCGCACCGGCGTGAGAAGGAGAAGGTCAAGCAGGAGGTTTCGGCTGCCAAGATCGAGATGATTACCAACCCGGCCGATTCGGCTGACCAGGAGTTTATCAGACGTCTCGTGGAGTATCTGGAGTCGCATCTTGACGACTCTGACCTGCAGGTCACCGATGTGGCCGACCATCTCAACATGAGCCGTGCCACGTTCTATCGTCGCCTCAAGCAGTTCGTCGACCTTTCGCCCAACGACTTCATCCACCAGGTGCGTATGCGCCGGGCTGCCGAGATGCTCGCCAAAACCGACGACCCCGTGTCGACTATAGCCTATTCTGTAGGCTTTAACAACCCGAAGTATTTCAGCAAGTGCTTCCGCCACGACTACGGTGTTTCGCCTGTAGAGTATCGGCGTCAGGCCAAGGAACAGATCGAGACTTCGCCCGAAGAACAGGAATAGAGGTGTTAAGGGCCGATAGCCCGGCATGAACAACAAACGGACTAGTCGGCGGTGATTATAAAAAAAGATTTTGCGATGAGTGGAACAGACTTGCAGACCACTGGCCAAAGAAAGGTAGGACGGATCGTTAATGTATGCTTTTTTACAAGTTGTAAAGTTCGTCCCACTTTGGGCGGAACGGAGAGAATCACTTATACCGTTGCCCAAAAACTCAAGGATACGTACGGGTGCAATTGTTTTAATCTGTATGAGTTGAATCCTGTGGGTCAGTATTCTTCTGGTGTCTTCACAGACAGTGTGCAGTTGGATATGCAGTCTGCAGGACAACACCAAGCGGTTGCAAATCAATTGAAGTCCTGGAATATAGACATTCTAATACACCAAGCCATATATTTCGACGAAAAACAGTCTGAGTTCCTGGCTGCAACCATGCATTCCCTGGGAGGAAAGTATGTCTTTTGTCTTCATTTTTCCCCTTTGTTCTATCTGTACTATCTGACCTTTAGTGAGGTGTATGGCATTTGGCGCCAGTACCGGACATTGAAAAATGGAGCTTGGATGCTTCTTTATCCTTTTATGAAGTGTCGCCGTACGTACCGCCAGCGGAAAGCTTTGCAACGGATATGTGCAGTTTCCGATAGGGTCGTATTTTTGTCCAAACATTCCGTTTCCGAGTTTGTCGGTATGTATGGCATCAAAGATACTTCCAATATGTGTGCCATCAACAACAGTTTGTCGTTTGATACATTCTTTGAGCCTAACAGATTGCACGAGAAGGAACATACAGTGCTCATTGTGGCCCGTATGGACGAAACCTTCAAGCGCATATCCATCGCCCTACAGATATGGAAGGAGATAGAGCAGGACTCTAACCTCGGCGACTGGCGTCTGGTTATCGTCGGAGACGGACAAGACTTGCCGCAATATAAGACGTATGTGGCGCAGAATGGACTAACGCGCGTATCGTTTGAGGGCAATCAACCCCCGGAAGAATATTACCGTAAGGCTTCTGTCTTTATGTTGACAAGCCGAAACGAGGGTTGGGGCCTCACGCTTACCGAGGCTCAGCAGTTTGGCTGCGTGCCGATAGCTTTTGACACCTATGCAGCCCTCTCTGACATAATTACCGATGGAGAGAACGGCAGAATCATTCCGGAAGGGGAGCGCGGCTCGTATCGTGAGGCATTGGCATCTCTGATGAGCGATGAAGTGTTGCGCCACAAGCTGGCTGTCAATGCAATAAGTTCTTCTCATCGGTTCGAGAAGAAAGCCATTATTGCACAGTGGTGGGAACTGATAGTTTCCCTTACGCGAAATTGAATCTTATGCGAGATTGATCTTCGGCATCAAACCGCGTCGCAGACCGAGCCGTTGACCGAAGAACAGGAATAACCGAATTGACGGGTAAAAATCTCAAAGTAGGGGCAAATTTGGTTCACTGCCAATTTTTGCCCCTACTTTAGTGTATTATTGCCCCGGTAGGGAAAGGAAGGAAGGTTACCTTTGCGGCAGTCTATTATCGATGACACAAACATACACATAATCATCTACTTATTTACTAACACAAACACATTACTATGAGAAAAATCTTTACGAAAGCTCTCGCAGTGTTGGCTCTGACCGTGTTGGGTGCAGCCCAAGTCTCGGCAGCTGACGACTATTCGGCCTACCCGCAGGTGCCGAGCAGTGACTACTTCCCGCTTCAGGCAGGTACATACACAAAGTACAGCACCACCTCATCGACGACGCCTAAGTACGAATCCGGCAACCAGAATATCGGTTACCTCAAGAATGGCGGCGTAGCAGAGTACACCTTCTACTGCTCGCGTGCCGCTTACTACAACCTCAGTATCGGCATCAAGATGTACAGCGGCGGTACCATAAGTGCTACCGTCACAGATGTGGCTACCGGTAAAGTCGAACTGTCCGGAGACTTTGAGATTGCCTCCTCAGGCGACTATGCCTCACAGTCGTATGAATTTGCCGACGTGCTTACCACCGGTGCCAAAGTGCTGAAGATGACCTTCAACGCAACACACACGGGCTGGATTATGAACTATAAGAACGTCACGCTGGCCAAGCGCGCCGACTACGATGACGGTTCGGTCAAGTACAAGGTGGCTTATAGCCAGAACAATGCCGAAGCCGGAACGGTTTCGCAGACCCCCTCCGGCGACGATGCTCCCGAAGGTTCGACGGTCAAGTTCGAGGCCAAGCCCAACTTCGGCTACCGCTTTGTCAAGTGGACCGACGCTGCGGGCAACGACCTCTCGACCGATGCAGTTTATTCGGTGACTGTCAATGCCGACGTGGCTGTCAAGGCCGTCTTTGAGGCTGTCAAGACCTACGAGCTGACACTCAACGTGGAGAACGGCTACACGACTATGGTCACCGTTTCGCCTGCTCCTACCGTCATCGACCGCAAGAACATGTACGAGGAGGGCACGGTCGTCTCTCTGTCTGCTGCCGAGAACAAGGCTGTCAAGTTTGCCAACTGGAGCAACGGTGCTACCAGCAACAGCACTACAGTCACCATGGACGCCAACCAGTCCATTACGGCCTACTACAGCCTGGGCGACTTCCTGGCTGCCTGGGATCTCCATGATACGTCAAAGTCACAGCCTTACACGGCCGACTACGCCTCGAGCGAAGACAACCAGAACGCAGGCCTCTATCTGCGCAACTTCGACAGCAATATGGTGACGAGCAGAGGGTTCTGGGTGAGAGACAACAGCTGCGCCGTCATCTGGGGCGACGACACCAACTATGCCTATGAGATGAACCTCAATACCACCAACTTCTCAGACATCTCGATTGAGATGAACCTCTGGTATTCTTACAACTACTGGGAGAAGGTTCAGGCTCAGTACTCGCTCGACGGAGCCGAGAACTGGGTCAATGTGGGCGAACCCATCACGATGACTTCCAGCTCGACGACCTACCAGTGGACGCTGCCTGCAGCATGCGAACACCAGGCCAAGGTCCTCTTCCGCCTGCTGCCCGACGTAACCTCTCAGGTGCTCAACGAGGGTGCATCTACCTATCGTCCGATTTGGATTAGTGATATCTATGTCTTTGGCAAAGGCGCTGTCTACGACGACGGCGTGGCTCCGGTCCTGGTATCGTATGTGCCAAACGATGGCGCAACGGGTGCTTCGTCTACGGGCCGTATCGCCCTGACCTTCGACGAGAAAGTCAAACTGACCGATGCCGCCGTTGCTACCCTGACTTCGGCTGATGGCCGGGCCGTCAAACTGTCAGGTACGGCTACAGGTACGATTGTGACCTTCGCCTACACGGGTCTCGACTACAAGACTCAGTATACCTTTGCACTGGCTGCCGGTTCGGTGGCCGACCAAGGCGACAATGCTCTACAGAGTGCCGTCAAGTTCTCTTTCACTACCATGGAGCGTCCTACTGTCGCCAAGCGTGGCTTTGACTTCGTGGTTGGTGTTGACGGAACTGCTGACGAGGCTTTTGCAGCCGCCAATGCACAGAGCGGCGACCGCTTCCGCATCTTTGTTCCCAACGGAGAGTATCTGACCAAGGGCAATGTTGATTACTCGATGACCAAACTCTACCGCACCGTGTCTATCATCGGTCAGGACCGTGATTCCACTTTGATTTACAACACGCCTGCAGGATACGGCATCTCCAGCTGTTCGACCATCGACTTCTCCAGCGGTGACGACAATTACATACAGGACATCTGTATCGAGAACCGTCGCGGTGTGGACGGTGGCCAGGCTGCCGCCTTGCACGAGAGCACTGAGCGCAACATCTACAAGCATGCCACCTTCTTGGGCAACCAGGATACTTACGTTTCCAACCATCGCGAGTACTTCGAGGACTGCCAGCTGGTAGGTTCCGTCGACTTCATCTGCGGCGGTGGTGACGTATGGTTCGAGAAGTGCGACCTCTTGATTTCGCGTACGGGTTCTGTGCTGACCGCTCCTGCCACTGCTGGCACTCAGCTGTGGGGCTATGTCTTCAACGAGTGCGTCGTGGACAGCTGGACAGGCAAGGTCTACAACCAGGACGGCACTTACGGCTATTGCGAGGCCGGCGACGGAAGTTACACGCTGGGTCGTCCGTGGCAGAACTCTCCTGCATCGACCTTCCTCAACACCAAGATGAACATCCTGGCAGGCAGCGCCGGTTGGCAAAGTATGTCGGACGGTAAGGTGTGCCGCTTCCACGAGTTCGGCACTGTCGACAAGAACGGTGCAACCGTCGACCTTACCACTCGTTCCATCAGCAGCCTCAAGCCCGCTGAAGGTTCCGACAATCCCGTCTTGACTGCCGACAAGGCTGCAGCCTACACGATGTCGACTGTGCTTGACTGCGAGAAGGACGGATGGGTTCCGACTCTCTACACCGAGCAGTGCCCGGCTCCTAAGGTCAGCGTTTCAGGCAACACGCTCTCATGGAGCGACGATCCGTATGCCTCATGCTACGTCATCTTCAAGGATAATGTCTATGTCGCCAATGTAACAACCAATAGTTACAGCGTGACGGATGCCGGATGTTACACCGTCCGTGCTGCCAACGAGCGCGGTGGCCTCGGCGAAGCTTCGGCAGTGGCCGTTGTCGACCAGACTACGGGTATTGAGACAATTACTGACGAACCTTGCACCGATACCGACGTCTACGACTTGAGCGGCCGTTCTGTCAAGTCTCTGACCCCGGGCGTGTACGTCTGCGGTGGCCGCAGATTGTTTGTCAAGTAAGTCATTGCCAGATGTAACACTATTGGGCCGTTCCCTATCGGGAGCGGCCTTTCTTTGTTACTTTTGTTACATTGGTGGTATTTGTTTAGCAAAAATTGTGCGTTTTATGTAACAAATGTTGGATGTAACAAAAAATCTCCTTATCTTTGTCCCACTTTTCAAAATGATACGAAGATTAAACCTGGGGTCTAATACAATGAAATTACAATACACACAAGTATTGCGTTCGGGACGGGTCGGAATAAGACAGATAGCCCGAACGCTTTTTGTCGCTTTTGTCCTGCTGGTCGGCGAAGTGCAACAGGGTTATTCCCAATACTGCCGCCTGTTTACGGCCGATGATGCCTTGCCCAACACTTTGGTCAATGACATCATCGAAGACTCGGACATGATGATCTGGGTCGCTACTGAGTATGGCCTTTGCCGCTTCGACGGTTCTAAGTTTACGACCTATCAGTCGGTGGAAGGCGACGCTCACTCGCTGCAGGACAACTATGTCCGCACGCTGTATGTCGATTCCAAGGGCCGCTTACTGATAGGCACACGCCGTGGATTGCAGGTCTACCGTCCGGAGACCGACGACTTCTCTGTGCTTGCTGTGTTTGAGAATTCGGGAGGCGAGAGCGGCGACATCAACCAGATTGTCGAGCGGTCTAACGGCGAGTATTGGCTTAGCGGCAACACTCCGTGCTGTGCCCGCATCGCGCCCGACGGCACGCCTGTGCTCTATCCCAATTCGTTTACGAATCAGATTGACTACACGGAGACGATTGTCGAGGACCACTCCGGTCGGCTTTGGGCCAATCGCCGTATGGAAGCATTGTACAGACTGAATGTCGACGGCACGTTCACCCGTTTTACCCAGGATAACAAGAATGTGCCCTTCGTCCATCTGTTCTCGGCCAGTGACGGTGTGCTTTATGCTGGCGGACAGCAGCCGGGTCTTTACCGCTATAATTCCGTCGCAGAGCGCTTTGATCGTGTAGACCCCGCAGGCGGCCGTTTCATGATATGCGACATCGTAAACCTTGATGACGAACATCTGCTGCTCGCCACCGACAACGAAGGCCTTAAGGTCTACGATCTGCGCACCGGCCTCATCTCCGATTATGACTTTGCCGATGGCCGTATCGAGTCTAGTACGCAGAAGGTTCATGCCGTCTGTGTCGGTCACAACCATGTCATCTGGCTTGCCCTCTATCAGAAGGGAGTGATGATGATACCGCGGACGCCTCAGCCGTTCAAGTATATGGGTGTCAATTCTTCGACCCGCAACTGTATCGGGGACAAGTGTGTGACCAGCATCTTCCAGTCGTCCGACCGCCTGGTTTGGGTGACGACCGACAATGGCGGTCTCTATGCCATTGACGAAGAAGGCCGTCAGCAGCGGCACTTCCCGGCGCCGCCCGTGCCGTCGGCGCTCGTCCGTATTTTTGAGGACTCCCGTCACCGTTTATGGTACGGAAGTTATGCACAGGGCTACGGATGGATAGACCCCAAGTCGGGACATATGACCAAGTTGTCGTTCGAACACAAGGACAAGGATTTCAATGTCTACGACTTCTCGGAGGACCAGAACGGTCGGGTCTGGATTGCCACGATGGGATCGGGACTCTATTACTTCAACGAGCGGCTGTGTACGGGGCTCCAACCTTTCCGCAGCGACTCCTGCCACTGGATTAGTTGCCTCTACTTCAATCCGATGCGGCACAGGCTCTATGCCGGTTCGTTTACGGGACTGACGGAGATAGACACCGACGACCTGTCGAAGCAGCCGAAGCAGTTCCTGGGCAAATACATCATATTCGCGATAACGCCCTATACGAGCGGGCGCCTGGCTCTCTGTACGACACAAGGTCTGATTATCTTCGACATCAACAGCCGTCAGTACTCGCGCTATACCACAGCCGACGGTCTGCCGAGCAACCTCCTCTATGCGGCCCAGTGCGATACGGGCGGTCTGCTCTGGATTTCGTCCAATGCCGGCATCTCTTGCTTCAACGAAAAGCTTGGCACATTTACCAACTACACCGTCCACGATGGTCTGCAGAGCAATGAGTTCTACAAGAATGTTTCGATGCGTGACGACCGCGACCACTTCTGGTTCGGTGGCACAGCGGGCATCACCTGTTTCGACCCGCGTGCCGTCGACCAGGAGGGCAAAAAGTGTGATGTGCGCATTGTGGGGATAACGGCAGGTGGAAAATCTGTGCGAGAACGGCTTCGCACCGAGTTCGATGACAATAGCCTCAGTTTTGAGATGGCCACACTGCCCATCGACCAGACTCGTCATGCCGTCTACAGCTATTCGCTCGACAAAGACCCGTGGGTGTCACTGCCGCAGGGTCACAACCTGGTGTCGTTCAGCCACATCGCCCCGGGTCGGCATGTATTCCGCTACAGGGCCACGTTGGCCGGCATCGGTTCGGAGGTCAAGACCTATGTCTTCAGCATATCGTATCCTTGGTATCTGCAGTGGTATGTCATCTCCATCATCGTGCTGCTGCTTGTGGTCATTGCCTATATGGGCGTGCTGCAAATCCGGCACCGCCGGGCAGTGCGTGCGCGGTTGGCGCGACATGTGCAGACGCAGGCCATCAATGAGGCCAAGTTGCAGATGTTTATGAACATTGCGCACGAGATACGCACCCCGATGACGATGATTGTCTCTCCGCTGCAGAAGTTGATTTCGTCCGACCGAGACGAAGGCCGCCAGCATTCGTACCACACTATGGAGCGTAATGCTGAGCGCATCGTGGGTCTCGTCAATCAGCTGATGGACCTGCGCAAGCTCGACAAGAAGCAGATGCAGCTGTACTGCAGCGAGGTCGACATCGTGCCTTATGTCCGTGAGGTGTGCGACTCGATGGGTGATGTCGCCGATGTGCGTGGCGTGCGGCTCTCGTTCACGAGTCATGTGGATGATGACCTGAAGCTGTGGGTCGACACGACCAACTTTGACAAAATTCTGATCAACCTTCTGTCTAATGCCTTCAAGTACACGCCTCACGAAGGTTGTGTCGAGGTTGCGCTCAGCCAGGACATGCCGACGGAGCGGTATCCTGACGGACGGTTGGTGATGACGGTCACCGACACGGGCGAGGGGATTCCTGACGAGGAGAAGCCGCGGGTCTTCGAGCGTTTCTATCAAGTGCGTTCCACCTCGTCGGGCAAGGGCGGTACGGGCATCGGCCTGCATCTGACGGCATCGTTGGTCAAGTTGCACCATGGCTCTATCGAGGTGACGGACAATCCCGACGGACCCGGCACGCGCTTTGTTGTCGTCTTGCCATTGGGTCACGCACACCTCAAGCCGTCGGAGATGTCCGACCGCACGGTGACGCCGCAGACGGTAGTCCATCCCGAGGTCCTGCAGGTCAATCCCGAGGTCTTTGTCGAGGACTCCGAGCCGCATGCTGCCTGTTTGCAGAGTCAGCACACTGTGGTTCTGGCCGAAGACGATGACGAGATACGCCACTATGTGACGCAGGAGTTGTCGACCTATTGCCGTGTTGTGGAGTGTCGGGATGGTCGCGAGGCTTACGACTATATCATACACCACACGCCCGACATGCTGATATCCGACGTGATGATGCCCGTGATGGATGGCTTCGAGCTGTGCCGCAAGATACGCTCCAATGTGCGCCTCAATCATATACCGGTCATACTGCTCACGGCCAAGTCGGACGAAGACAGCCGACTGGAAAGCCTCGACCTCGGAGCCGACGCCTTTATGACCAAGCCGTTCAGCATCGAGGTGCTGCGCAAGACCGTCAAGAACCTGCTGGAGAGCCGCACCCGCCTGCGCAACACCTATAGCGGACAGCAGATGCCTGTCAGTCAGGTGCAGGTGCCTGAAGCCAAGTCGCCCGACGAACGGCTGATGGCACGCATCATGAAGGTCGTCAACCAGAACTTGAGCAACCCCAACCTGACGACCGAGATGATAGCCAGCGAGGTGGGCATGAGCCGTGTACACCTCTACCGCAAACTGAAAGAACTGACCAACCAGTCTGCGCGCGACTTTATCCGCAATATCCGTCTGACCAAGGCCGCCGAACTGCTTTCGCAGAAGAAGGTCTCCGTCTCGGAGGTGGCCGATATGGTCGGATTCTCCAATCCGGGCAATTTCGCAACAGCCTTCAAGGAACTGTACGGCACTACGCCGACGGCATATATGGACGAGCATTTGTCCAAAGTCAATAAAACAGAGGAGCATGAGCAGAAGAATCGGCAGTAGGAGGCACGTCCTCCCGTATGCCGCTTTGATAGCGGTCCTATACGCCTTGTCAGTCGCCGTGTTGGGCTACGGATTGCCGCGCTCGGCTTGTTATGCTGAGCAGTGGCGGACGTTCTATTGGGATTGGCATTGGGTGACATACATCTGTCAGAGCGAGGGTCTTTTGTCTTTGCTCGACAGTTTCCTGATGCAGTTTGCCCACTCCACCTGGACGCTGGCCGTCCCTCTGTCGGTGGCGTGCGGGCTGGTAGCCGTCCTGACGGGCTGCCTGCTGCGCCGCAAGATGCGGCTGTGGCTGGCTATTGCATGCATGTGGTTCGTTGCTGTGACTGGCACTTTGACTGCCTACGGGACGTTCTCCGCTCCGGCTCCCGACAGCCAGTACCGCGCGGTGATGTGCCTGTCGTATCACGGGCAGTGGTCGGCGGTCACCGACTACTACAAGACCCACGAGGTGGGCAACCTCCTTGAGCAAAATGTCCTCAACCAGGCTTGGGCGGAGCGCGGACAGTTGCCGCAACATCTCTTCGACCACCCTTGCCGCGACGTCAGCAGTCTCGTGGTGCTCAACATCGAGTCGCCCTATGTGGCAGGTCATTTGGCCGAAATCTTTTGGTCGATGGGCGAGGTGGCCATGTCGCGTATGTATGCCTTTGAGGCCAACGAGAAGATGGACAACTTCTCGCCCCGCATGCTGCAGCGCCTGGTCCTGGCGAATATCGTATATGGGGAGTATGCTGTGGCCGACAAGTATCTGCGCTGGCTGGAGCGGACGCTCTTCTACCGCGACTGGGCACGACAGCACCGCCGCTATTTGTGGGACGATGCTGCGGTTTGTGCCGACCCCGTTTTGGGCCCGAAACGCCGATGCATCCCCGAGGAGAACGGCTTCCCGAGCGTGCAGAGTCTGGCCTACGACCTCGAGCAGATAGTGCAGTCCAATCCTGGGCATACGGTCTCGGCCCAATATCTTGAGGCCCTCAAACGAATATATCATGTGCAGTAATCATAAGTTACTTTTGCCTGTCTCTTTGCTTTTGCCGGCCCTTTGGCTACTTGGTGCCTGCTCGGCGCATGTGCAGCAGGCAGAACCGCTGTATCGGCAGGCTCCCGTCTGGCCGGACTACACCGGAGTGACGGTGCCTTGCAATCTGGCGCCGCCCCGCTTCACGCTGCCCGACAGTTGCCGGTTAGACCGCGTGCAGGCTGTCTTTGTCGCCGGCAGTGAGCAGTGCGTGCAGACCACCGGAAGCAGCGGTATCGCCATCGGCCCGGACGACTGGCACCGGCTTTGTGCGGCTTCGGATACTGTTATGGTGCGGATACAGGGCCGGCAAGATGGTCAGTGGGTGGAGTATGACCCGTTCGGCATCTATGTCTCGGCCGACAGCATCAACCCCTATCTGGCCTACCGGCTCATCGAGCCTGGCCACGAAGTGTGGCATAAGATACAGCTCTGTCAGCGCAATCTGGAGACATACGAGGAGACTGCCTTTCTGGACAACAATTGGAGCGGGGGTACTTGCATGAACTGCCATAGCTTTCACCGCTACAGTCCGCAGACGATGCTGCTGCACATGCGCAGGGATTATGGCGGCACCTACATGTTGCGTGACGGTAAGGTCGAACGGCTCAACACCAAGACCCCGGAGACCATCTCGGCTTTGGTCTATCCCTACTGGAGTAGATCGGGACGATTTGTGGCATTTTCGACCAACAGTACCAAGCAGGGTTTCCACAGTACCGACCGCAATCGTGTCGAGGTCTTTGACATGGCCTCGGATGTCGTCGTCTACGATGTGGAGCGTCACTGCATTTTCTCTTGTCCACGGCTTCAGTCGCGGACATCGTTCGAGACGTTCCCGGTCTTTGCTCCCGACGACCGTGCCATCTATTTCTGTTCGGCAGACAGTGTGCCGATGCCTGAGCAGTACGACTCTGTGCACTACTCGCTGTGCCGCATCGCTTTCGACCCGGACGCAGCAATGGCAGGGCGCTATTCGGATGCCTTTGGCCAGCAGGTCGATACACTCTACGATGCCAATGCACTGGGCGGCAGCATCTCGTTCCCCCGTGTATCTCCCGACGGGCACTATCTGCTCTATACCCACTCCAGCTACGGCAACTTCTCCATATGGCATCGCGATGCAGACTTGCGCATGACCGACCTTCGTACGGGTCGGGACGTAGATGTCAGCGCCCTCTGCAGTGCCGAGACCGAGAGCTATCACTCATGGAGCAGTAACAGCCGCTGGGTGGTCATCAGCACGCGTCGTGACGACGGACTCTACACGCGGCTCTACCTGGCCCATATCGACTCCACCGGGTTTTGCACCAAGCCGACACCGCTTCCACAGGAGAATGCCCTCCACGACCTTCGTCTTATGAAGTCATACAACATCCCCGAGTTCGTTGACGGTCCTGTCTCTGCCGGTCCCGCCTTTGTCGAGGCAGCCAAAACCCAACCCGGCACAGACCTGCAGTTTGCCCACTGACCTTGAAAGCCCTTCCTATAGGGACAATCTATAGGAAGGGCGTATAGCGTAAAACAATGTTTTGCCGGGCAAAACGAA
>CAVFPF010000024.1:61088-95391 GCA_963624265.1 bacterium
TACGAACGTTTGTCCGAGCCTTTACGAACAATGGTTTTGCCTGATACGAATGTTTGTCTGTACCGATACGAATGCTTGTCCGTACCGATACGAATGACTATGTTTCAGTCCTTGTTGCTCACACCCTTTGCCTTCAGAGCCTTGTGGTAGCGGGCAGCATTGCGGTTGTGTTCGGTCAAAGTGGCGGCGAAGTTATGCAAGCCGCAGAAGTCCTCCTTGGCGCACATGTAGAGCCAACGGTGCGGGGGGCAGGACAGGAAGGTGTCGACGGTTGACTTCTCCACGACGCGGATAGGGCCGGGCGGCAGTCCGGGGTGAAGGTAGGTGTTGTAGGGTGATTCGGTCTTGAGGTGGTCGTGTGTGATGCGGCGTAAGGTGAAGTCACCGACGGCATACTTGACCGTTGGGTCGGCTTGCAGAGGCATCCCCTTTTGCAGACGGTTCCAGTAGAGACGTGCCACGGTGCCGCGTTCGCGCCGGTTGGCAGTTTCCTCTTCTGCGATGCTGCAGATGATGCTGACCTCCTCAGGGGTGAGTCCGAGACTGTCTGCCCGGGCTTTCCTTTCATCCGTCCAGAAGCGGTGGTATTCGGTCAGCAGTCGCTGCATAAGGTCGGTGGGAGAGATGTTCCAGTAGACCTCGTAGGTGTCGGGCAAGAGGTAACATGCCACTCGGGCAGAGTCACAGCCGCATGCGGCCAGGAACGTAGGGTTGTACATGGCGCTCAGCACGCTGGCTGAGTCGGCCTCGAGACGAAGGGCCAAACGGCCGGCCAGTTCGGGGAGCGTGCGTGTGCCGATGAAGGTCAGGCGGACGGGGTCCTGCTGGTGGCGGTACAGGCGTTTCAGGACGGTCATGAGGGGCGTGCCTTGTGCAAAGCGGTAGGCTCCGCTGATATCCCGGTGGCTGAGGTCCGTTTTTGCAGTTTTAGTGTTGTGCCGTAGCATCTGTGAGGCGACATCCAGCCATACGGAGCCGGTGTCAGCTCCGGCCAAGTCGGCCAGTTGGGTCAGGATATCGGTTCTTGTGGCATTGTGGCGCACATACAGGGTGCAGTCCCGTTGTATCCAGTCCTGTCGGTACAGACGATTATAAGCATAGTGGCCAACAATCCCGGTCACAGCCAACAGTGCGACGATGACCACTGCTGTCACCGCAAGCACTTTTTTGTTTTTTGTCAGTTTCATTGGGGGCAAAGGTACGGCTAAAAATCGGGATAAGCAAATTTCCGGCCGTAATCTTCCGTTTAGCCTTTGGTTTTGTAGCCTTCGTGTCGCAGTATTTCGGCAGCTTTCTGCCGGCAGTCGCCTTGCAGCAGTATTTGTCCGTCGAAGGGATCTTCGCTGTTCCAACAGTGGCTGCCTCCGCAGGCCAGTCGCTGTTGAAGCAGTTTTCTGAGCCGTACGAGCTCCTCGTCCGTGCCCTGAAACTCCGATACGATGGTGCATGGCTTCCCCTTGCGGCCCGCCTTTTCGTAGCTTAGGCGCAAGGTGCCAAGACGTCCCTTCTCGCGGTCTGCCGCTGCCTGTGCTGCGGCATCAGCGGCATTGGCTGCAGCCGCCTCGGCCCGCTCCTTGTCCGTGAGGGTCGAGGCCAACATCTCTTTCCAGTCCATGGTTTTTGTCGGTAGTTTCAGTCCTGCACTCCGGTCAGGATGGTCGGTTGTTTGACATCGCCGCCGGGCGTGATGCGGTTCAGTATCTCGAGGCACATGCGCGAGTTGTGGTAAGGGCATTTCCAGAATCCTGCCTTGTCGTCCTTCGTGTTGACCTGGCCTTGTGCATTGCGACTCCAGTACCATTCGCCGCCCCTATGGTCTACGATGCAGCGATTGATGTACTGGTTGCAGTTGTACGACTGGTCGAGCGACTCCTCGTCGCCGAAGAGCTGATAGTGGTTGAGGAAGCCGATGACCGTCTCGGCCTGTACCCACCAGTGACGGTCGGTGTCGACCGTACCTTGGGTGACGTTGCCCTCGTGGTTCATGGATCCGTCGGGATTGAGTCCCTTGCGGCTGGCTACAGCAACGCGGTCGACAAGCTTGAGGACGCGCCGTGTGACCTCAGGGTCGCAGAGCACCTCGGCGGCTTCGGTGAGCAGCCAGGTGAATTCGATGTCGTGCCCGTAGCTCTCGATGCGGTCGCCCCCAGGCATCCATTCCATTGTGAAGAAGAGATTCAGGTGATAGGTGTCGATGTCTACGATGCGCCGGTGGAAGATGTCTATCAGGTTGCGGAGTGACTGGCGCAACTGGTCGGACGGCCACACCCGGTACAGGTTGGTGTATGCCTCGAGGATATGCAGGTGCGTGTTTTGCGACTTGGGATAGTTGGCGTCCAGCGGAGACAGACGCATGTCGGCTATCTGTGACCAGTCGCGGCCCGTAGCCTCGATATAGCCGCCATAAGCGGGTTCGATGCTGTGCAGCTCGATGTCGTGATAGAGGCTGATGGCCAGCTTGAGGGCTTTCTCATTGTCTGTGGCCATAAAGTACTCGGCCAGGGCATAGATGTTGAAAGCCAAGTCATAGAATTGCTTGCGGGTGCTGTGCGGCTGTCCGTTGGGCTTGACCGACCAATAGGTGCCTCCGTATTCGGGGTCGACGAAATGCTGCTCGATGTAGCGGAACGCACGGTGAGCGGCCTCCAGATAGCTGACTTGAGGCGAGAACCGGTAGGCTGCCGAGAAAGCCCACAGGATGCGTGCATAGAGGATGCCGCCGCGCAAGGCGTTGTGGTTGAGCACACCTGTGCCGTTCACTTGCCCGTAGAAGCCTCCGCCTACGGGGTCTTCCAGCCGCAGCCAAAACGGGAGGATATTGCCTTCCAGTTCCATCTGCGCGGCACGTCGCCATTCTCTCAAGATGATGTTCTTATTTTCCATATCTGTCTCTGTGGGGGTCAAAGGGCCATTTTATGTCAAAATTATATTGAGGCCAAAGGTCATTTCTTCAGCGGATAGAACCACGCCAGGATGCCCATGATGAGTGCGATGCCTGCCGGGATAAGCGAGAACAGCGACCATACCATCGTCAGCACCGTGTCGGTGACGGAGGCGGGGTCGATGACCGAGTTGCCGAAGTCGTCGGGTATCATCCTTGCCCCTGCCAGGCCCAGGAAGAGGGCGATGAGCGAGCCGGAGATGGCTCCACCCAACTTCTGTGCCATAGTGCCGGTCGAGAAGATCAGACCCGTCGACGAGGTGCCGTTCTTCTGTGTAGCGTAGTCGGCGACATCGGCGTACATCGACCAGAGCAGCGGCGAGAAGAGTCCGACACCGGCCGAGGTGAGGACGACGAGACCGACCATCACCCAAATATAGGACGGGTCCATCGGAACGAAGAAGAAGGCCACGGAGAAGACGAGGCAGATGAGCGAAGAGGCGATGAATGCCTTGCGCTTGGAACCGACAATAGCGGCAAACTTGGGCGAAAGTCCTCCGAATATCATGCAAGTCACCTCGCCGAAGGCCATCAGCACGGTGTAGTTGATGATGAGTCCGCCCACAGTGATGTCGCCGCCCAGGCAGTAGGCGATGAGATAGCCGGCCACGGCATAGCGGAATCCGTTGAAGAAGTTGGTGCAGATGCCGATGCAGGTGAGGTAGACCCATGGCTTGTTGCGAATCAAGTCGACAAACTGACGGAACGAGAAACTCTCGGCACGCACGGGTTTGAGTCTTTCCTTGGTGAGCAGTCCGCAGGCCAATGTCATGACAGCGGCCAGGATGCCGAACAGGGCACCGAGGACGGCATACTGGTGGGCATCGGTGCCGCCAACCAGTTTCTGCAGATACGGGAACGACAACAAGGTGATGAAGCCCATGGCGTAGGCACCGACCATACGGTAGGACGAGAACTGGTTCTTCTCGTCGTCGTTGTCGGTCATCACACCGAGCAAAGAGCCGTATGGCACGTTGACCATCGTGTAGACGGCCATCATGAGCAGATAGAGGACGTAGGCATAGACGCGCTTGCCCGTCGGACCGAAGTCGGGCGTGTAGAGCAATAGCGCAAAGACGATGCCAAAGGGGATGGCGCAGAAGATAATCCACGGTCGATAGGTACCCCAGCGCGACTGTGTGCGGTCGGCAAGGGCGCCGACGAGCGGATCGGTCACGACATCAAACATACGGGCGATGAGCATCAGGGCTGCCGCATCGGCGAAGGTGAGACCGAAGACATTGGTGAAAAACAAGGGGAAGGCAATGGACATGATTTTCCATGTGATGCCGCCTGCAGCAGCATCGCCCAGTGCATAGCCTATCTTTTCCTTTAGGCTGATTTTTTCTTGTGCGTTTGCCATAATATTACGAGTGTGTCATTGTTCTTTGTTTTCCCGCCCGAAGCTCTCGTTGCGGTCGATGAGGGCGTTGATTGTCTCAACCGACAAACCAGTCCGGAGCCGGTCGGCAGGCGTGTGCATACAGTAGTCGACCAGCTGCCCGACGGTAGAGGTGGCTACGTGCATGCGAGTGTCGGACGAGGCATAGTAAATCAGGACCCTGTCGCCGGGCGCATGCATCGCCCCTCCGGGCTGTAGTCCGCCCTCCGGGCCTTGGCCACCAGCGGGCAGAGTGCCATTGGTGCCTTGGCCACCATCGGCTATCCAACCATTACAGAAGAGTACGTTCATGACGTCGCCCACATACTCCGGCCCTTGTGGCGTCATAAAACTGCCGCCGGGAGCGGCGATGACACGTGTCGGGTCGTCGAGCGCCGTCATATACATATACAGCACATAGCGCAAGCCGCTCGCGCAGCCGCGCACGCCGTGGGCGAGGTGCAGCCAGCCTTGGGGAGTCTTGAGCGGATGCGGACCTTCGCCGTTCTTTACCTCCATGATGGTGTGGTAGTTGCGTGCACTGATAATCTGCTGCTCACGCACCTCGGCGTGGGTGATGTCGTCGACGAGCGCCCAGCCGATGCCGCCACCCGAACCTGCATCGATAAACCCGTCTTGCGGTCGGGTATAGAGGGCATACTTGCCGTTTACCAGTTCGGGGTGCAGGACGACATTGCGCTGCTGCGAGTCGGACTTGAGGTCGGGCAACCGTTCCCAGTTGACCAGGTCGTGGGTGCGGGCTATGCCGCAAGTGGCCGTGGCTGCCGAGAGGTCGCCGGGTTGACTGTCGTCATGTCGCTCCACGCAGAAGAGTCCGTATATCCAGCCGTCCTCGTGGACCGTGAGACGCATGTCATAGACATTGGTGGCCGGACGTGTGTCGCGACCGTCCTCACGCCCCTTGTAGTAGGGATTGTCGGCCGTAAACTCCGGCATGGTGACGGGACGGGGCCAAAAGCGGAACCGGTCCGTACCGTTGGGCGATTCGGCTACGGCAAAGAATGACTTGCGGTCGGCACCCTCCACCCGGACGACCATACAGTAGCGTCCGTGATATAGGATAGCGCCGGCATTGAAGGCCCCCTCGACGCCGATGCGCTCCATAAAATACGGGTTGGTGTCGGGGTTCATGTCATAGCGCCACTCCAGAGGCAAGTGGGCCGCTGTCACGACAGGGTTTTTCCAGCGGAGACAGACACCATTGCCGAGGCCGGCCGGCTGGTTGTCGCGGTTGATGAGGGTTTCGTATTCGGCGAGGACAGCCTGCCGGCGTTGCTCGAACGTCGGGGATGGCTGGGCTGCCGTGTGTTGTGATGTCGACATTTTGTTGTGATGCGTTTTTGAGAGTGAACGGACCTTTGTAATGGGGCGTGCGGGCCTTACATATAGACTTCGACCGTATGCTGGCCCGACGAGACCTTAATCCGGTTGCCCTGTATGGGCTGGCCGTCGACGGTGATGCTCTTGACACCCTTTTCGTGTCCCTCCGGATTGTGGACGTTGATCTGCAGGACGGCATCGCGCAGTATGCGGCGTACGGAGTACTCACGCATGGTGCTTGGCAGACATGGGTCTATCTCGAGTCCGTCGTAGGTGGGCCGGATGCCCAGTATGAACTGCGTGATGGTGTACCAGTTCCAGGCTGCGGTGCCTGTCAGCCATGAGTTCTTGCCCTCGCCGGGACGGGCAGCGTCCTTGCCGGCCACCATTTGACTGTAGACATAAGGCTCCACCTTGTGCAGCCGCTGGTCTGTAATCCAAGCCGGGCAAATCTTGGTGTAGAGTGTCCAGGCATCGTTGCCGCGACCGGCTACGGTATCGCCGATGATGACCCACGGGTTGTTGTGGCAGAAGATGCCGGCATTCTCCTTGTATCCGGCCGGATAGCTCGAGATTTCGCCCATCTCGTCGTGATAGACGGTGTAGGCAGGGTTGTTGAGCACCATGCCGTGTTCGCTGTCGAGATACTTCTTGCAGCTGTCGAGGGCTTTGTCGACCATCCCTTCTTCCAGACCGATGCCGGCCATCGTACACCAGCCCTGGCTCTCGATGAAGATCTTGCCCTCTTCGTTCTCGTGCGACCCGATTTTGTGCCCGAAGTAGTCGTAGGCGCGCAGATACCACTCTCCGTCCCAGCCGTACTCCTTGACGGCATCGCACATCTCGGCGATGCTCTGCTCGGCATGCTGCTGCTCGGCTGTCTTGCCCAAGTGTTGGCATAGTTCAGCGAACTGTCGGCCGCAGAAGACAAACAGTCCGGCTATCATCAGCGACTCGGCCTTGCTTCCTTCGGTCTTGTTTTCGGTTGTCTGGAAGCTCTCGTTAGGGTCCCAGCTGAAACAGTTGAGGTTGAGGCAGTCGTTCCAGTCGGCACGCCCGATGAGCGGCAACCGGTGTGGGCCGAGGTTCTTTACGACATGGTCGAAGGAGATGCGCAGGTGCTCGAAGAGCGACAC
The DNA here is from genome assembly GCA_963624265.1 of bacterium. Lineage (GTDB taxonomy): Bacteria > Bacteroidota > Bacteroidia > Bacteroidales > UBA3663 > Liminaster. The sequence goes on from CAVFPF010000024.1 coordinate 67,888, forward strand.
CTCGCTGCCCGGCACGTTGTCCCACGGCACGAGTTCGTCGAGGATTGAGAAGTCGCCTGTCTCCTTGATGTAGGCAACGGTGCCGAATATCAGCCACATCGGGTCGTCGTTGAATCCTCCGCCGATGTCGTTGTTGCCGCGCTTGGTGAGCGGCTGGTACTGGTGGTAGCAGCCGCCGTCGGGGAACTGCGTGGAAGCGATGTCGATGATGCGCTGGCGGGCACGGCTCGGAATCTGGTGGACAAAGCCGACCAGGTCCTGGTTGGAGTCACGGAAGCCCATGCCGCGTCCGATGCCGCTCTCAAAGAAGGAAGCACTGCGTGAGAAGCAGAATGTAATCATACACTGGTATTGGTTCCAGATGTTGACCATACGGTCCAGACGTTCGTCACCCGACTGCAGCGTATACTTGCCGAGCAGGTCATCCCAAAGCCGGTTCAGTTCGGCAAAAGCCTGGTCAACGGCCTCGACGGTGCTGAACCTCCGGATGACGGCTTGCGCCTTTTCCTTGTTGACCAGTGTGTGGTCGCTCTCCTGACTGGTGATCAGGGTGCCGGCCTTCTTGCGGGCGATGTCTTCGTCCGAGAACTTCTCGTCCTGCTCGTTCTCTACGTATCCCAGGAGGAAGACATAGTCTTTCGACTCGCCTGGAGCAAGTTCCACTTCGATGCAGTGACTGGCAATGGGACTCCACCCGTGTGCCACACTGTTGGCCGAAGTTCCTGCCAACACGCACTGCGGGTTCTCGAATCCGTTGTACAGACCGATAAACGTCTCGCGGTCCGTGTCGTAGCCCTGTACGGGCACGTTGACGCTATAGTAGGCATAGTGGTTGCGACGCTCCTTGTATTCGGTCTTGTGGTAGATGACGCTGCCGTCTATCTCGACTTCGCCCGTACTCCAGTTGCGCTGGAAGTTCTCCATATCGGTCACGGCATTCCACAGACACCACTCTGCAAAACTGAAGAGCTTGAACCGGCGCGTCTCGCCGCTGTGGTTGGTGAGCGTCACCTTCTGCACCTCGGCCCAGGTGTGCAGCGGCACGAAGAAAAGCACCGAAGCCTCAATGCCGTTCTTGCTGCCTGTAATACGGGTGTAGTTCATGCCATGCCGGCACTCGTAGCTGTCGAGAGGGGTCTTGCAGGGTTTCCAGCCCGGATTCCATACCGTCCCTCCGTCGTTGATATAGAAGTAGCGGCCTCCGTTGTCCATCGGCACGCCGTTATAGCGGTAGCGTGTGATGCGGCGGAACTTGGCGTCCTTGTAGAAGTTGTATCCTCCGGCAGTGTTGGAGATGAGTCCGAAGAAATCTTCGTTGCCCAAATAGTTGATCCATGGGAACGGTGTGGCGGGGTCGGTGATGACATACTCGCGGTGTGCGTCGTCGAAATGCCCGTAGACGGGATTGCCTGCAGTCGTATTGTTCATAGTCGTATTGTTCTTTAATTGGTTTATTTTTGATGCTTAGTTGGCTAATTCTGGTTTTTCAGTTCGTTGCAGCACTGCCGGATGATTTGCAGCGTCGTGCTGTCGGTGGCGAAGACCGAGTTGAGACCCTGTTCCTCCTGGGCAGGGTCGCACACATAGTCGTCGTAGGGCTGCCAGATGGTGTGGGCGACGTGGGCGTAGCCGCCCCATCCCCAGAAGTTGCATCCGGCTATCTGACCCGATTGGGCGATAATGTCGAACACATACCGATAGTATGCGTCGCGGCCGCGCGTGGGCGTGCCGGCGTCGAAGAGGAAACGGTCGCGCGGATACCCGAACTCCTCCAGGACGATGGGCCGGCCCGCAGGGGACATGGCCTGATAGGCGGCATCGATGTAGGCGAGGGTCGAGTCGCAGGCGGCTGCGACACGCTCTACTATCGGGTCGGGAGCATCGGCCGAGATGGTCTTGTCGATGTCGTAGTTTTGGTTGAACTGCCCCAACCAGCCCCAGTTGTTCGGCCAAATGTGGATGCAGGCATAGTCGATGCACGGCAGCGTGTGTATGGCTTCAAACAGTTGCATATCGTCCTGACATCCGTGGTAGCCTTCGCTGCCCGTTGTAACCAGATGGTTGGGGTCGAGTTGCTTGATGAACGCCGACTGCTCGTCTATCCACTTGACAAATTCGGCCTTGTGCAGCGAGTCGTCGGCGAAGCAGCGCGGCTCATTGGCAATCTCCCAGGCCATCAGGGCTGTCGACTCCGTGTAGGGTTTGCCCGTGATGCTGTTGGTGCGGCTGACCATATTGCGGACGTGTTTGAGGGCCAGCTCCTTGGCCTCGTCATTGACCACAAAGTTGCTGACATACTGCATGTACTCTTGCCACCCTTCGAGGCTCGGCACCGGTGTGCGGTCGAAGTGGACGGTCTGACCGGGTTGCGACGAGCTGTTGACATCGCCCTCAAAGCCGACCCAGTCGAGATAGGCGCCGTATCCGCCGCTCCATTCCCAGGCGTTGTTGAAGTAGAGCACCGCCTTCATCTGCCGTTTCTCGAGTTCGGCCATCAGGTAGTCGAGCCCGGCGAGGAGCGTGTCGTTGTACACGCCTGGCTCCAGTTGCAGTTTCGGCTGGATGTGGCTTGGTATGCCCTCGCGTCCATCGCCGCCTATCAGCACGCGCACGTTGTCGATGCCGACTTGCTGCATCAGGTCCAGTTCCTGGAGGAGACGGGCGCGGTTGCCGCCTCGGCCTTCGCTGCCGAGTATGGCACCGTACCAGAGGTTGGTGCCGATGTAACGGTATTCTTCTTCGCCGATGTAGAACTTTCCGTCCTGCACACGTACAAACTCGGGCTGCACGACCTCCCGCTTACAGGACGGGAGCGCACACATCAGGCCCAAACAAAGGGCGGGCAAAGCAGAGAGCAGTCTGTGTCTTTGTGTCATGGTCTTCGGGTTTTTGTCCTTGGATTTTTAGGTCTTTTGAGGTTCGACTTGGGGTTGAGGCTTTGACCATAATGTCAGAGTTTTCATAGGTATTGTACTATTATAACATCCGACATTTACAATGATATAGCCGCGGCAAATGTATATAAAAATCCCGACCCTTGCAATAGGTCGGGACGATATGGTGCTTAATTTGGATAAAATTGTATCAAGATAAAACGGAAATGTATCAATTACGTCTGACAAACATCTTGTTCGTGCTCCAGTGGGTAGTCATTGTGACACTGTCAGACCGTAATCTTGTTCTTGTGGTAGGTGGCTCTGAAGTTGCCCGGCGAGCAGCCCTTTTTCCTCTTGAAGATGCGGTTGAAGTTGGAGACGTTGTTGAATCCCGAGGCGAAGCAGATTTCCACTACCGATGTCGTCGTGTCGACCAACAGACGTGCCGCATAGCCCAGACGGATGTCTATGATGTAGTCGGAGAGGGTGCGTCCGGTGCGGAGCCGGAAGAAACGGCTGAAGGCCGTTGGCGACATGCCGGCCAGGTCGGCCATCGTCTGCAGCCGTATCTCTTCCTTAAAGTGCTCGTTGATGTAGTTCTCCACTTTCTGCACCCGTCGGCTGTCGGTCGCTGCCGGGACGGCGGCAAACGATGAGGTGGCTAGCAGGCGGTAGTCGCTTTCGATGCTCAACTGGTACAGGATCTCGAGCAACTTCAGCACACGTGGGAAACCCGGACTTTCGGCCGAGAGCTGGTCGAGTTTGTTGTAGATGCGCATAATGACGGGCATGCCGAACACGATGCCCCGCTTGGCATTGTCCATCAGTTGGCGCAGCGACGACATCTGCGACTTAGACAGGAAGTTGTCGTCCAGCAAGTCGGGAGCAAATTGCACGACCAGTTCGCGCACCTTATGCCCGTTGGCCACGTCGGGCAGCACTTCTCCCGGCATCTGTTCCCAGGCGTGCTCCAGATGGCTACCGATGAGCGCCAGGTCAAAGCGCCCGCACACCTCGATGGAGTCGCCCACCACACGCCGCACGTTGGTGCAGTTTTCCATAAAGGTGAGTTCGATTTCCTCATGCTTGTGCAGCGGGTAGTCGTACGACTCCTTGAGGTGGTCGAACATATAGAAACTGTCCTGTTTGCTTAGGGGCGTTATCTCGGTGATTACTTTCGGTGTCATGTCTTGTCTGTCGATTTGTCGGCGATTTGCCTTTGGTTTGCCTTCGGGGCCGCATCTGCTAAGATGCTGTATTCGCTTTGGTCTTCAGTGGTAGTTTCAGTCGATGTTGGGTGTCTCCCAGCGGTGCGTTTCGTCGCAGGTGACGGTGAGAACCTGATCGCCGACTTGTATGCGGAACGAACCCTTCTCTATCACCCACTGTCCGTTGTGGTCGGCAAAGGCCAGGTCGTTGGCAGGTATCGTCAGACTGACGGTGCGGGTCTCGCCGGGTTCCAGGGTAATCTTTTCAAACTGACGGAGACGGCGTACATCAGGGGTATCGGAGGCCACAAGGTCGCTCGAGAAGAGCAGGACTGACTCCTTGCCGGCCACTTGGCCTGTGTTGGTAACATCGACGGAGAAGGTCAGCATGTCGCCGGCCTTGAAGTGCTCGGCTGAGGCTTTGAGATTGCTGTAGGCAAACGTGGTGTAGGAGAGGCCATAGCCGAAAGCCCACTGCACGTCGATCACTGCACCGTAGTCGTAAGCGCCCTCCATGGTCGCTGTCTCGGCAGCCACCTTATAGTCGTAGGTGGTGAGCGCGTTGGGGAAGCGGGGATAAGTGAAGGGCAGACGGCCCGAGAAGTTGGCATCGCCAGCCAGGAGGTCGGCCAGGGCTTCGCCTCCGTAGTTGCCTGGCAACATGATGTCGACGATACCCTGTGCCAATGGTTCGATGTCGGCTATCAGACGAGGACGCCCTTCGTTGAGCACCAGGATGACAGGCTTGCCCGTTTTGGCCAAAGCCTTGACCAGATTGCGCTGGTTCTCGCTGAGGGCCAGGTTTTCGAGGTTGCCGGGCGTCTCGCAGTAGCTGTTCTCACCGATGCACGCTACGATGATGTCGGCACGTGAGGCGGCAGCGACGGCTTTCGCTATCTGAGGCTCTTTCTCGTCCTTGTATCTGCCGTCATTGTTGTACGAGACCCCTTCCTCCAGAATGATGTTGCCGGCGCCGAACTTCTGGCAGAAGGCTTCATAGATGGTGTTGTAAGGCTCCTCATACTTTTCGGCCTTCGACCCTTGCCAGGTGTAGGTCCATCCGCCGTGTAGGGTGCGCATAGAGTTGGCATTCGGTCCGCAGAGCAATATCTTCCGGCCTGTGGCGAGTGGCAGTATGCCGTTTTGGTTCTTGAGCAGCACCATCGACTCTATGGCACTTTCCTTCGACATCCGGCTGTTCGCCTCAGCGGCAAAGTCCTTGTACTCTGCAGCCTTTTCTGTCGGTCGGTCAAAGAGCCCGAGACGGTATTTCAAGCGGAGCACGCGGCGTGCGGCATCGTCGATGCGGGACATCGGAACGAGCCCTTCCTCTACGCATTCCTTCAGCAGCGTGCAGAAGTCCGTGTTGTACGGGTCCATGGTCATGTCGATGCCTGCATTGATGGCCAAGGCAATGGCTTCCTTGCGGTTTTCGGCCACCATCTCCCGCTTCCACAGGTTGTTGATGTCAGCCCAGTCGGTCACAATCATGCCGTCCCAGTTGAGGTCTTCCTTCAGCCACTTCGTCAGCCATTCGTAGCTGGCGTGTACGGGCATGCCGTTGATGGAGCTCGAGTTGACCATCACGCTGAGCACATGGCCTCCACGCACGGCCTTGAGGAACGGGCCGAAATGCTTGTCGCGCAAGTCGCCCGGACTGATTACGGCCGGAGTGCGGTCTCTGCCCGACACGGGGGCGCCATAGCCCATATAGTGCTTCAGGCAGGCCGCGATGTGATATTGGTCGATGTGGTTGGGGTCCTCGCCCTGGAATCCGAGCGTGGCTGCCGTGCCCATTTCGGCATTGACATACGGGTCTTCGCCGAAGTTCTCCCAATTACGGGGCCAGCAACTGTTGCGGGTCAGGTCGATGGTCGGGTTAAAGGTCCATGTGACACTGCCGGCGCGGGTCTCGTAGGCTGTTACTTCTGCAGCCTGACGCACGAGGTCGCGGTTGAATGTGGCTCCCATATTGACGTTCTGAGGGAAGATAGTGCCACCGGCCGTGTACGTCGAACCGTGATTTTGGTCAAGGCCTATCAGGCATGGGATGCCGAGCTCCTCCATGCTGATGCGCTGGATGGGTTCGATAATGGCCTGCCACTGTTCGGCTGTGGAGCTTTGCTTTCCGATTTGGTTGAGTAAAGACCCTATTTTATATTCCCGGATAAGTTTGCGGGTGGCCTCTTCGTCCACTATGAATCGGTTGCCGTATGGTTCGTTGGGGTCGGCTTCGCAGCGCGCCGTGAGTTCCAGCACCAACTGCGTCATCTGCCCGATTTTCTCTTCGAGCGTCATCTGGCGAAGTTTGTCTTCTACTTGCTTCTCGATTTTGCTGTCTTGTGGTATGGCAGGTGCCACTTGCTTCTGCTGGCACGCTGTTAGCACAAATCCTGCACTTAGCAGTGCGAGGAACGTTTTTTTCATCGTATTTTCTTTTTTTTGAGTGTGTGACGGTATTGTGACTTATAGAGGCTCCGCCCGCATAGGCAGGGTCTTTCTACGGATAGTCGACGCAAAGGTATGGATTTTTATCCGTTCTGCCAAATTTTTGGCCGTTATTCTGTTGTTGACCTATGAAAAGTCAGAAAAAGTATTTTCCAGATTCTCTTGCCTATAGCTGGTACGTAATGCCTTGATATTGGATGCATAATGCGTCTTGGAAGTAACAAAATCGGGCGCCGTTGGGTAGTTTTGGCTGAAAAATCGAAAAAAAGGACGAGCTGGCTTTGCCAATTCAGAAAAAAATGTCATCTTCGCATCGCTTTTTGCGAAAATCCTTGGATAATTGCAGACGGCACACTATTAAATAACAAAAACAAAATTTTAACAGTTAGTTATGAACAACTACGAAACCGTTTTCATTTTGACTCCCGTTTTATCTGATCAGCAGGTAAAGGAAACGGTAGAAGCTGTTAAGGCCGAACTCACAGCCAATGGTGCTACCATTGTCAACGAGGAGGCTTGGGGTATGCGCAAGCTTGCCTATCCGATTCAGAAGAAATCTTCTGGCTTCTACTTCCTGGTGGAGTTCGATGGCGAACCGTCCATCGTCAACAAGCTCGAGACTTATTTCCGTCGTATCGACACCGTCATCCGTTTCATGACCGTGAAGAACGAAAAGTATGCAGCAGCGTATGCAGCAAAGCGTCGCTCGCTGAAACAGGCTAAAGCACAGGAGGCATAATCATGGCAGAGATATCCGAAATCCGTTATCTGACCCCAGTGGCCATTGATACCAAGAAGAAAAAGTATTGCCGTTTCAAGAAGAGCGGTATCAAGTATATCGACTATAAGGACCCCGAGTTCCTGAAGAAGTTCCTCAACGAGCAGGGCAAGATTCTGCCCCGCCGCATCACCGGTACTTCTCTCAAGTTCCAGCGCCGTGTGGCTACCGCTGTCAAGCGTGCACGCCAGATAGCCCTGCTTCCTTACGTGACCGACATGATGAAGTAATTTAACCAAGATAAATTTTAGACCGAAAATGAAGATTATTCTGATTGAAGACGTCCAGAACCTTGGTTATAAGGACGACGTTGTAGAAGTAAAGAACGGCTACGGCCGCAACTATCTCATTCCTACCAAGAAGGCTATTCTCGCTACTCCTTCAGAGTTGAAGCAGTTGGCCGAGAAGCAGAAGCAGCAGGCTCGCAAGCAGGCCAAGATCAAGGCTGATGCCGAGGCTCTCGCAGCTGCCGTTAAGGCTGCCGGTGAACTCACCATCGCTGTCAAGGCTTCTGAGGAAGGCAAGATTTACGGTTCTGTCAGCAACATCCAGATTGCCGAGGCTCTCGAGGCCAAGGGTGTTACTCTCGACCGCAAGGTCATCGCTACCGATGCTATCAAGGCTCTCGGCACTTACACCGTTGTTGCCAAATTGCACCGTGAGGTTAGCGCCGAAATCGTTGTCAATGTCGTTGCAGAATAAATCTGCAAGTCAGACACATTACATTATATAATATAGGCGGGAGGAGAATGACAGAAGTTCGCTTCCCGCTTTTTTGTATATCTCGTTCTTATGATTACACTCACCTATATATATGGAATGTGTACGATGTTCTTCTGCTTTGTGGCTTGGCTCTTTTGGCGCAAGGGGGGACGTCTCAACCATATAGTGTGCATTCTGACAGCCACCATAGGCGCTGAGTGTGTCAAAGACTACGTCCTCATCGCATTGGGGCTCTATAACGAGGCGTTCTATTGGAATGCCACGACAGGCGTCGATATGGTGGCAGTGCCCCTCTATGCATTCATCCTTACCGAACTTGTCCAGCCGGGCCGGTTGTCAACGCGCCAGGTCATCTGCCACGAGTTGCCGTTTGTAGTGTTGCCTGCGGCCTATATTATCAGCCTTAACATATACGTTTTCTATGTGCTAGTGGCTTGGGCTGCTGTCTATGGAACATATTTCCTGCTGTGGACGATGGTCAATATCCCGCGCTATAACCGGCATCTCAAGGATTTGTATTCCAACACCGACAACATCAACCTCAATTGGCTTCGTGTCACACTCTATACCTTCTATGTGGTTCTGTCTGTATGGATTGCCGACTGCTTTGTGTTTCACGTTGACATCGAGTGTTTCTATATGCTCAGCAACCTGGTGCTGTGGATGTTTATTTCCTATTTCATCTACCGCCATGAGTCGGTGATTGACGATCTAGGCGACGAGAGCGTTACCCCTGTTGAGGAGGAGGTCAACGAACGCACCTTGGCCATGCGCATTGACGATATCTTTGTTCGTGACCGGGTTTTCCTCAACCCCCAGCTGAAACTTTCTGATGTGGTTCGTATGGTCGGCTCAAACCGGACCTATGTAAGCAACTACTTCAACCGTACGCTTCACACGACCTTCTTCGATTATGTCAACGCCCTCCGTGTGGAGTATGCCTGCAGCCTGCTTCGTAGCAGTCAAGATAGTCTTTATGTGGTCGCCATGAATTCTGGATTCAACTCTTTGTCTACCTTCCACCGTGTGTTCTGCAAGTCCAAGGGCGTCACACCATCTGAATACAGACGCAGCTAATCTGTTGATTTTCATCTTTATTTACCGAACGACACTGCCCGTTTTACCGTATGCGATACGGTATTGACGATTTGAGACAGCGTTTTTTACTCTTTGCAAACTGTCGGTTGAAATAAAGGGTGTAACTTTGCCGCAGCAAACCAAATCGACACCCTTATGAAGGGATGTTTTATAAACACACCTTATACATATGTTCCGACACAACACATTAAGAACCATCGCCATTGCAATGTTTGCAATGTGCGTACTGCCAGCCGCAGCCGTCGACTATCCTACGAAAGGCCGGATTGCGGCATTCCACTTCAACAAGTCAATGGCCGATGAGAGAGGCAAGGCCAAATTCACAAACGAGAAATTTGTGCCCGTATGGGTGGAAGGGGCTGACGGCAAACCTGAAACTGCCGTGCAATTCGGTCCAAAGCCCAATGAAGACGGTCATAGTGACTACAGCGGCATCGGCGAATTGGAACTGCCTGTATTACAGACTGGAGTCATTACCGCAGTGATGACCTACCGTACGGATGAAGACATGGGATTTCAAATCATCCCTAATAACATCCCTAATAACTACTATTATGTGAAAGACGGCAAGTTGCGGTATCGCGCCAAACGCGAGAATTCTTCGAAGGATGACTTGCATGTGATAGACCTTGCATTGAAAAAGGGCGAGTGGCAAACTATCGTGGTGACGGTTACCAGCGCCGACAGCACCATCACCTTTTGTGCCAACGGCAGGCGTGCGAGTGTTCACAATAGATTCTTAGCGTTGGTCGACCCGTCTAAAGCAGGCCGAGCTCAAATCGGCAGTACAAGTTACAACGCAGATATTGACGAACTCTACTACTATGACCGTGTGCTTACTGACTCGGAGATATCTGCGCTCATTGGCGGTAAGATAGAACCTGTGGAAAGCGTTATCGATACGGGCAGCATACAGATGAACTGGGGGTGGGCATTGGTGCAACTGGCCGTGGCAGCACTGTGTCTGTTCTTCCTCAATTTGAAGGAAAAACGGCTCGTGGTGCACACTGCCGAGAGTCTTGCCCAACTGCAGCGAGAGAAAAACTGTAGGCAATTCGACCGGGACGAGTCGGACCGGCTTATGGCCGAGGCTTACAACTATTGGGGAGGCCCGGATGAGGCTAACCACACAGACCTCTTGCCCACGCATTATCCTGAAACGAAGAAAGAGATGAAGGCATCGCTCCGCGCCTACAACCAGTCGTTGCTGTTGGCAGACCCCAAAGACGAAGAATTCATACTTATGGCGCAAGGCTTCGCCCGTGCCTACAATGCTGCCAATGTCCGCGTGTTCAACGGCAAGTGGTGGGTGGTGCTGGCTGCAGTAGTGGCAGTATTCGTTAAGGGAATCTTCGATGGGTACGAATTGCTTGGCATGGGCTCCTGCCCTACAGGCATGCCTGATGGTTTCTGGGCACAAGTGTGGTTCATATCCAAGTTTATGTTGCCAGGCGTGATGGTAAGCGCAGTGGCTTATGTGGCATGCTCGTTCGGTCCGCGGTGGCGCAATCTGAAAGAAAGCCTCACCATTATGCCTAAGCATCTGAAAGACTCGGAAGTGCCGCGCCGCAGGAAACTGATTACAGCTGGCATTATTTGCGGATGTTCTCTGCTCTCTATGGTTGCGGGAGCCGTAGCAGGAGTGGCTGCTTTGGCATTGCTTGTGGCAGTGGTGGGCTACGCAGCCCTCAACATCTTTGCCAACAACAGCACACAGAAGGAGGTATGGGTATACAACAACGGCCGTCGCGAAACTCACGAGTCAATGAATCCCACGGGTCTCATATTGGCTGGCGGCATCATTGTGGCGGCAATAGTCGTGGTATATTTCGCCTCGTCGATAGTCATCTTCCTCTTCAATCTGGCATTCATTTACAAACTTATACAAAACCAACTCATTAAAATCTGACAACTATGCCCGACGCACTCAAGGCCGTAGTATATTCGGCAAAAATCGTTTTTTATGGAATCAAGTATTGCCTCAAGGCTGTACTGTGGATTTTTACCTTCTGGCAAAAGCGTACAGGAGAAAAAGTCAAAGAGAGTTGACCTTCAAAAATTGAAGAATTGAATGCACCTGCATGTATCGGTTGCATTCAATCACCAATCTTTCTTTGCTCCGCATCTATTTGGCTTGCGGCCAGAATAACTCTTGCCTAAGCCGTGCATATATGTATTTTTTACAACCTTATTAGTCAACATAACATTTTAAAACCCATTGACCGGACATTCGTATTAGGGTCCGGTCAATGGGTTCTATATTCTTATTGTTGTGAATCGGCGATGTCACATGTCCGACTATGGACTGGCGACATAAAGAGACCCTGTGATACAAGGGGTTAATCACGGCCGAGGAGCCACAGCATGGCAGCGGGGAGAGTACGGGTCTATTTGTACTCGTCCCAGGCCTTGATGGCGATGTCGTCGATGCTCATCGAGCAGAAGGCATTGATGAAGGCCGTGGCCAGACGGTCGTTGGTGAGCAACGGCACGTTGAAGTCGATGGCAGCGCGGCGTATCTTGTAGCCGTTGGAGAGCTCGCCTGACGAGAGGTTCTTCGGGATGTTGATGACGAGATCCACTTTCTTCGAGCGCACCAGGTCGAGTGCTTGCGGTTCCATTTCCTCCGATGGCCAGTAGACGTGTTCGCAGGCGATGTTGTTCTCTACCAGATAGCGGTACGAACCGCCAGTAGCGTAGAGCTTGTATCCCTCGGCGGCAAGCTTCATACAAGGCGAAAGCAATTGGGCCTTCTGCTTGGCATTGCCCGAGCTGATCAGCACGCCCTTTTCCTTCGACGGGATGCGCAGTCCGACTGAAAGCATCGCCTTGAGGATGGCGCAGCTGGCATCATCGCCCAGACAGCCTACCTCGCCCGTCGACGACATGTCGACACCAAGCACGGGGTCGGCCTTCTGCAGACGGCTGAACGAGAACTGCGAGGCCTTGATGCCTACATAGTCGAGGTCAAACTCGGTCTTTGTCGGACGCTCATAGGGTACGCCGAGCATAATCTTCGAGGCCAGTTCGATGAGGTTCAACTTGAGGACCTTGCTGACGAACGGGAACGAACGCGAAGCGCGGAGGTTGCACTCGATGACCATGATGTCGTTCTCGCGGGCCATAAACTGAATGTTGAATGGGCCCGAGATGTGCAGTTCGGCGGCAATCTTCTTGGCCACCTTCTTGATGCGGCGCATGGTCTCGTAGTAGAGCTTCTGAGGTGGGAACTGTATTGTGGCATCGCCCGAGTGTACGCCAGCATATTCGACGTGCTCGGAGATGGCATAGGCTACGATTTCTCCCTTGTCGGCCACAGCATCCATCTCGATTTCCTTGGCGCCCTCGATAAAGCGGCTGATGACCACCGGGTGCTTTTGGCTCACATTGGCAGCCATCTGCAGGAAGCGTACCAACTCGTCGTGGTTGGAGCAGACGTTCATGGCTGCGCCCGAGAGGACATACGACGGACGTACCAGGACAGGGAATCCCACTTGCCCGATAAACTCGTCGACATCGGCCATATTGGTCAGCTCCTTCCAGGCTGGCTGGACTACGCCGATGCGGTCGCACATCGACGAGAACTTCTGACGGTCCTCGGCATTGTCGATATACTGGGCTTGTGTGCCCAGGATGGGCACTTTCTGCTCATCAAGACGCATGGCGAGGTTGTTCGGAATCTGTCCGCCCACCGAGAGAATCACGCCGTGAGGCTTCTCGAGGTCAATGATGTCCATGACACGTTCGAACGTCAGTTCGTCAAAGTAGAGGCGGTCGCACATGTCGTAGTCGGTCGAGACAGTCTCCGGGTTGTAATTGATCATCACGCTCCGGTATCCCTGCTTGCGCGCAGTGGTCAGGGCATTGACCGAACACCAGTCAAACTCCACCGACGAACCGATGCGGTAAGCGCCCGAGCCGAGCACGATGACGGCCTGGCTATGGATATCGTCGGCAACAGGCTCCGGGAAGTCGATGTCGTGGGCCACGCCGTTGTAGGTCAAATAGAGGTAGTTGGTCTGAGCGGGGAATTCGCCGGCCAGGGTGTCTATCTGCTTTACGACAGGCAGGATGCCGAGTTCCTTGCGGCGGTTGCGTATGCAGAGTATCTCGCTTTCTGCCACATCCTTCATCTCCTCCTTGAGCAGGGCGCGTCCTATTTGGAAGTCCGAGAATCCCTTCTGCTTGGCTTCGAGCAGCAGTCGGGCTGGCACATCTTCCACGCGGCTGTACTGCTGCAGTTCGTTGTCTGTGTCAACGATGCCCTGCAGTTTGTAGAGGAACCACTTGTCGATTTTTGTCAAGTCGTGAATCTGGTCGACCGTGTAGCCGGCCTTCATAGCCTTGCTGATGACGAAAATACGCTTGTCGGTCGGTTCGCGGAGGGCTTTGTCTATATCAGGCACCTGCAGAATCTTGTTCTCCAGGAATCCGTGCATGCCTTGTCCGATCATGCGCAAGCCCTTCTGTATGGCTTCCTCAAACGTACGGCCGATGGCCATGACTTCGCCCACCGACTTCATCGACGAACCCAATTCGCGGTCCACGCCCTGGAACTTGCCGAGGTCCCATCTCGGTATCTTGCAGACGATATAGTCGAGGGCCGGTTCGAAGAAGGCCGACGTTGTCTTGGTTACGGAGTTCTTCAGTTCGAAGAGACCGTAGCCCAGACCCAGTTTGGCGGCTACGAAAGCCAGTGGGTAGCCGGTGGCCTTCGAGGCCAGGGCTGAAGAGCGCGACAAGCGGGCGTTCACCTCGATGACGCGGTAGTCCTCCGAGTTAGGGTCGTAGGCATACTGCACGTTGCACTCGCCCACGATGCCGATGTGGCGGATAATCTTGATGGAGAGTTGGCGCAGGCGGTGGTAGTCGCGGTTTGACAGCGTCTGCGAGGGAGCTACGACAATAGATTCGCCCGTATGGATGCCGAGCGGGTCGAAGTTCTCCATATTGCAGACCGTGATGCAGTTGTCGTACTTGTCGCGCACCACTTCATACTCCACTTCCTTCCATCCCTTCAGGCTCTTCTCCACCAGTATCTGGGGTGAGAAGCTGAGGGCCTTGTTGCCCACAGTCTCCAGTTCCTGTTCGTTGTCGCAGAATCCCGAGCCCAGACCGCCCAAGGCGTATGCAGCGCGTATGATGACGGGATAGCCCAGGTCGGCAGCTGCCTTCTTGGCTTCTTCGAGCGTATTGCAGGCATGGCTTTTGATGGTGTTGACATCGATTTCGTTGAGTTTCTCGACAAAGAGCTCGCGGTCTTCCGTGTCCATGATGGCCTGCACGGGAGTGCCCAGCACCTGCACGTTGTACTTCTCGAGCACACCGCTCTCATAGAGGGCCACGCCGCAGTTGAGGGCTGTCTGTCCGCCGAAGCTCAGTAGTATGCCGTCCGGTCGTTCGCGGGCTATTACCTTCTCGACGAAGAGAGGTGTCACAGGCAGGAAATAGACGCGGTCGGCCACGCCCTCGCTAGTCTGCACCGTTGCGATGTTCGGGTTGATGAGAATGCTGTGTATGCCTTCTTCCTTCAAGGCCTTCAGTGCCTGGCTGCCGGAGTAGTCAAACTCGCCGGCCTCGCCGATCTTCAGTGCCCCTGAACCCAGGAGCAGTACTTTCTTTATGTTCGGATTGATCATATCTGTTCAGTATGTGAGTGGGGGAAGGGGATTAAAGCAGGTCAAAGAATTGGCCGAAGATAAACTCTGTGTCCGTCGGACCGGACGAAGCCTCCGGGTGGAACTGAGCCGAGAACCAGGGCTTGTTCTTGTGGCGTATGCCCTCGTTCGAACCATCGTTCATGTTGATGAAGAGCGGCTCCCAGTCGGCCGGTATGGTGTCGTTGTCGACGGCGTAGCCATGGTTCTGGCTTGTGATGAAGCACTGCGAGGTAGGCTGTCCGTTCTCGTAGCGGCGCACGGGCTGGTTGTGGCCGCGGTGGCCGTATTTCAGTTTCACTACCTTGGCACCGGCGGCCAGACTGAGTATTTGGTTGCCCATACAGATGCCGTAGATGGGCTTACCCGACTTCATGAATTCCTTGACGTGCTCCACGGTAGCGCCGCACAGATTCGGGTCGCCTGGGCCGTTGGAGATAAAGAGGCCGTCGAAGTCGATGCCCAGCCGGTTGAAGTCGCAGTCCCAAGGCACGAGGGTAATCTCCACGTCGTAGTGCAGCAGGCATCGGATGATGTTTTGCTTGACGCCCATATCCACGAGGCAGACCTTCTTCTGCCCGTGTCCGTAGGTCCGTATTTCGCGGGTCGAGACGATAGCCACCTGATTGACGAGGTTCGGGTCCTCAAATTCGATATCCTCGCCGTCATCGAACACGATCTTTCCCTTCATTGAGCCCTTCTCGCGCAGTATCTTGGTCAGTTCGCGGGTATCTATACCTTCGATGCCGACGATTTTTTCCTCCTTGAGCCAATCGGCCAGCGAGCGAGCGGCATTCCAATGACAGTACTGCTTGGAGTAGTTGCTTACGACCAAAGCCCGTACATGTATCTTGTCCGACTCATAAAAACGAGAGAGCCCGTTGCCATCGAGTTCGGCAGACGGGACACCATAATTTCCGACCAACGGAAACGTCATTACCAATATCTGACCGCTATAGCTCGGGTCAGTGAGACTTTCGGGATAACCCATCATAGCCGTGTTGAAAACAACCTCACCATTGACGGGTTTTTCGAAACCGAAACTGTAACCATGGAAGACATGGCCGTCATCAAGAATCAGCGAAACTGCGCTTGCGTTTTGCATTGCCTTTTTGAATATAATAAGTAAAAAGCCGTATTTACACGATGCAAAATTACGGTGTTTTTTGACAAATGACAAAGATAGTCGAGGTTTTTTCGGAAAGTGTACCGAAAAAGACGGCAAGGGTTGCAAAATGCAATTTTTATTTGCTATTTGACAAAAGTAAAAAAGCTGCCGGACTCTTGAGCGCCGGCAGCTTGATAGGTATAATATAGAGTGAGGTTTGTAATGTTTCCCAATCGGATGTTATTCGGTTTTGGTTCCAGAGACAGACGTACCTTCTGCCGTAGCGGCGCTCAATGCCTGCGGCAGCCATACCATCATGTGTCCTCGACCGCGGTGGTTCCAGGCATAGTATGGTATCAGTTTCAGCCTCACGTCTTGTGGGCTCAGTTTGCCGTTGGCGTCAAAACGCATCACCTGTGCATCGGTGGTGAAGGTTTTTACCGAGTATTTGTCGAGCAGAGTCATGCTGCCGGCCTCGAAGTCAGGCTTTTGGTTCATCAGCACGTTCTGCAGGGTGTAGCCCTCATTGTCAATGCCTTCGGCACAGTACACCAGAGGTCCGTACCCTACGGCTATGCGTCCGCGGTCAGCTTCGACCTTCTCATTGGCTTTGATGACGCGCGGTTCCATGTCCAGATGTATCTGTATGCGGTCGCCCTTCTTCCACTTGCGGTCCAGGACGACATAGCCGGTTGAGTCGGCTATGCAATTCACTGCGATACCATTCACGCTCACGCTGTAGCTCGGGCATTTGTCGTCGGCATAGGTGTAGAGATTGCCGGGCACCACTTCGTTGCGGGCCCATCCCGGTATACGCAGACAGACAGCCATCCGTCCGCTACCCTTCTTCAGGGTGAGTGTGATGTCACCGTCAAAGGGATAGCCTGTCTCTTGCTGGAGCGTCAGTTTGCGTCCGGCTACGGTCACCTGTCCCGTATTGCTCATGTATAGGTTAACGTAGAGGTGGTTGTCCCTGACGGCATAGATATAGCCGGGCAAAGACGGGATAAAGCGGCAGGCGTTCGAGGGGCAGCAAGCGCATCCGAACCAGGGCTGGCGCAGGTGCTGGCCAACGCTTTCCAGAGGGTTCGGGTAGAAGAAAGCGCCGCCGTCGAGCGAGATGCCCGATATCAGTCCGTTGTAGAGCGTGCGCTCCAGCACATCGTAGTATTTTGCCAGGCCATGCAGCAGGAACAGCCTGTAGTTGACATACACGTTGCCGATGGCGGCACAAGTCTCGCAGTAAGCCGACATGTTGGGCAGTTCGTAGTTTCGGCCGAAAGCTTCACCGTGCGAGGTGGCACCTATACCGCCCGTGATGTAGTATTTCTTGCCGATCATGTTGTCCCAGATGCGGTCTATGGCCCTGATGTAGGCCGAGTCGCCGGTCAGTGATGCCACATCGGCTATACCAGCATAGAAGTATCCTGCGCGCACGGCGTGGCCCACGGCTTCGTCCTGTTCCAGGATAGGCTTGTGTGCCTGGCTGTAGAGGTCCTTGCGCGATGTGTGTCCGCGTTGGTCCAGGAAGAACTTGGCCTCATCCAGATACTTCTTGTCGCCCGTCACGAGGTAGAGTTTGGCCAAAGCCATTTCTGCGATCTGATGGCCGGGCACACGCACCAGCTGTCCCTCGCCGGGACCGATTTCGCGGCACACGCAGTCGGCATACTTGACGGCGATGTCCAGGAACGTCCGTTGGCCCGTTGCCTGATAGTGGGCGATGGCACCTTCCACCATGTGTCCCAGGTTGTAGAACTCATGGCTCAAATCCTCGACGGCTTCCCATCGGGTAGCGCCCGACCATGAATGCGGGTGCTTGGGGTTCATGGTGCGTGCCGTATAGAGGTAGCCGTCCGGTTCCTGGGCGGTCTTGACGATAGCCAGGACCGAGTCCATATACTGTCGGGCCGGTACAATGTCTGTGTGTCCGTGACGCTGGATGGACAGTTTCAGGTCCGGATAGGTCTGAAGCAGGTACGAGCAGCCTTCGATGGTCTTGTACACATCCGTGTCGTCAAACGAGAACCCTTCCACCTTGACCGTATCCGTATTGGCACCGCGCAGTTGAGCGGCGGCAATTTCGAAGTTGCGGTAACGGCCCGTCTCCTCGCATTTGGAGAATGCCAGGGGCACGGTTACATTGCGGCTGGCTTCCAGTCTTTGTCCCCAGAACGAGTCGGGTGTGATGCGGACGCTGGTGAAGGGAACGGGAGAGATAGGATAACTTCCGCTCTGAGAGACAGAGGCGTCGGAAGGTTTGATTTGAGCAGTGGCTGACATCACGCCAGCCACAACTCCAACTAAGACTAACATTAAATAATAATTTGCATGATTCATGACTGCAAAAATCTTAAGAAAAATCAGGTGTGTAATAAAATAAAATGTATGTATCTCATTGTGTTTTTCACACCGATTTTGGTTTTGAACCGAAATAATGGTTTTGAAATCTGCGGCAAAGATAGGGCTAAAAACCGGACTTGATTATAAAAATTGTGCAAACGAATGCAAAATCCGTACAAAACTGCACTTTCTGTAGCCTTGCGTGTACGGATTTTGCGTTGTTGTGTACGGATTTTGCATACAGTTCTTGCTATTGTCGCTAACTTTGCACCATGAAAAACAAGGCCGCCCGTGCGGTGTAACAATCCTTGTTTGTCATTCTTCTTAATCTTTGAATTTTGAGTTATGCGAAAAATAATCCGTCGCTTGTCCAGTTCGTTCTTTCTCCGTATGTACCTGTATGCCCTTGCCGCTATTGCGCTGATTGCACTGCTGACGTCATGCACCGACACGATCCGTATGCCTGAGGGCAAAGAGGTCTATGTGCCCGGCGATATGAGTGAACAGGATTTGCAGAATACGGAGTCGGAGTGGAGCTATCATCGGATGGCCTATACCGCCGACATTGTTCTTTTTTGGCAGAAGGGTTTCGGTCAAGACCCCAATCAGGCTCCTCCGCTCGACGGACAGCCCATGGCGATCAACCTTCAGAAGGTGATGGACTGCCTGCAGCACGACTATGTCTTCTTCCGCGACAGCTTGGATTTCTTGTTGCCGGGCAGTACGGCTCACCGTGTCCGTATGCTCACCTCGCTCGTCTATACGGCCGATGGCGTGGCCAGTGGCGGCGTCGTCGACGACACCATAGGAGCCCTGTGGGTAGCCCCGTGCCGGTTGCAGGACGAGCATGTCAACGTCCTTGCGCACGAGTTGGGACATTCCTTCCAGAGCCAGATAGGGGTCGACCGTCCCGATGGTCCGTGGCAGGCCTATGGTTTCTATGAGATGGCGAGCCAGTGGATGCTTTGGCAGGTCAATTCCGATTGGATAGGCGAGGAGACATATCATTACGATGCGTTTCTGCAAGCCATGCACAAAGCCTTCCTGAGTCCCGAAAATATCTACCGGTCTCCTTATGTGCTGCAATATTGGAGTCAGCTCCGCGGACGAGACATCATCGCGCGTCTCTTCAAGCAGGGTCGTGATGGCGAAGATGCCGTGATGGCCTACAAGCGTTTGTGCGGTCTCACGCAGCCGCAGTTCAATGACGAGATATTCGATGCCTGCCGTCACTTTGTCGGTCTCGACTATACCCATGCCTTTAGCGCGACGCGTCCTTATGCAGACCGTGCCGCTACCCCTTCTGAGTATGCCGGCGGCGGATGGCAGCAGCCGCAGAGTGCCTTCCGGCCCGAGAACTATGGCTTCAACGTCTTTCCCGTCGATAGCACGCTCCTCTGTCGGGGCAGTCTGACGTTGTGGTTCGAAGGTCTTTCGTCCGATGCCAAGGCAGGCTACCGTTATGGCTTCGTAGCACGTCAGGCCGACGGGCGCTATACCTACAGTCCGATAGGTTCGCAGTCGTCCGGCACGTTGTCCTGGACGTTACCCGCAGCCGTCAGCAAGACTTGGGTAGTCGTGATGGGTGCGCCGCAGATACATTGGCGTTCTGACCTTGGGGAGACCCGGACGACGGTCTGGCCTTATCGGTTCAAGATAGGGTGAGCCGGTGCACCGGAAAGTCTGACGACAAAACCTCTGACGACAAAACCATTGTAAACTTTCACGATAAAACGGGAAGAAAGCGGTTTTTTCCCATCATTAGGGGCGAAACCGCCTTCTTATCATAAAAAAAAGACCAGTTTTATTTGCATTGTTGAAAAAGTCATTATATTTGCACCGCACTGTTAATAATATTGACTGTCAAATCAATTAAGACTAACTGCACAGTCAATTAAAACTAATTGTTCAAATTCTAAAGAACTTCGGCTTCTTTTTGTGGCATTATCTATACCTATCTGCACATGCGCAAGATTTTGGCCTTTCTTTTTGCTCTCGTCTTTCTGACGGCCGGAGCGTCCAACGACCCTTGGATGCGCTTCCGACACATTGATATGGGCGACGGATTGCCCTCCAACTGCATCCTTTCTCTCCAGCAGGACCATCTTGGGGTTGTGTGGGTAGGCACAGACCGGGGCATATTCATCTACGAAGGCGTTCGTTTCACGCGTTTGCCGAGCCTGACCGCTCCCGTGCCCGTCTATGCGTTGCACGAGTCCGGCAATCTTATGTATCTGGGCACAGAGCGGGGGCTGTTCTGCTACAACTTCCTTGAGGATAGCGTTCATACCGTCCTTTTAGGGTCGTCGGTCCACGTTTCGTTGGCCGATGTGACCGGTTTGGACGAGAGTCGTGACAGTACCTTGTGGGTCTGCACAGCGGGTTCGGGCCTCTTCAGCCTGTCGCCCGACGGCACACGACGCAACTTTATGATGCCTGATGGCGACGGCAATGTCAGCGGTGTCTTCGTCGACAGCAGCGACCGAGTCTGGGCCCTCAACCGTTTTTCATCCGAAGCCCCTTTGGCGCTGTTCGACCGCGACAGCCTCAAGTTCGTGCCTTTCCCTCTGACCGATGTCCATCACAAGCCCGTATTCGGTCGTGGAGTGACGATGTGCGAGGCCGACGACCATACCCTGTGGATCGGCACTTGGGACGATGGCGTGCTTAGTTTCAATCCCGACACCCACGAGGCAGAGCAGATACTCTCATCCGCTCATCCGTCGGTAGGGCACATCCGGTCGATGATGCACTACGACGACAGTCTTTTCCTGGTCGGTTCCGATTGCGGCCTTGTCCTTTTCAATCCATCAACGGGCTTCGTCCATTCGTTTGCGGTCGATCTCTCCGACCCGCAGTCCTTGTCCAATCAGTTCGTGAGTCCGATGATGCGTGACCGCGAGGGAGGCATCTGGATAGGCACCATCTATGGCGGTATCAGTTATGCTTCGCCGGGTTCCAATGTTTTTGCCACCTATGTCGTCTCCAGTCCGGAGGAGGGCAGTAGCGTGCGAGGCAGTGTCGCCAACGGCTTTGCGGAGGGCGATGACGGCCGTATCTGGGTCGCCACCAGCGATTGTGGCCTGACCCTTTTCGATCCCTCTACGGAGCAGTTTCGGCCCGTACGCATGACGGGCAACAAACATCACCATAGCAGCAGCGTGCAGGCGTTGGCCATCCGGGGCAGTGAGGTCTGGACGTGTACATACGAGGAGGGCCTTGAGGTCTACGACATGCAGACGCATCGTTGCCGTCACTATCCCCAGCTCCTCGATGTCTCCGACAATGTGCTTTGCCTCTCGTGTCACAGCATGCTCTGCGACGAGTCGCAGCAGCTATGGATAGGCACCTCGTCGGGCGTGTGCCAGTATGACCCGACTACCGACCGTTTCCGTCTGGCCCGTTATTTCGGCGTTGCGGTGACCGGCATCCGGCAGTCACCCGACGGAGTGTTGTGGTTCTGTACCCGAGGCCGCGGGCTCTGGAGTTATGACCCGCGTACAGAACATTGGCATCAGTATTACAAGTGGAACGACCATTCCTACGGACGGGTGACGACGGTTGCCTTCGATTTGCAGGGCCGTCTGTGGGCAGGCACACCTCACGGCCTGTATAGCATCAACGACTCCGACGAAGTCGAGCTCGTGCCTCTTTTGCCCGACGATACCGACCTCGACGTACGCAGCATTGTGGCCGACAGCACCACCTTGTGGCTTGGCACGTCGTCCGGTCTCATCCGTTATAACCTCACTGACGACGGTCACCGTCTGCATGTCTTCACGCAGGGCGATGGTCTGACCAGTGTCGACTACACCCCGGGGGGCGCCTTCCGTTCGTCTACGGGTCGTCTTTATTTTGGCACGACGTCGGGCGTTACCGCCTTCTCCCCGTGGCAGGTGGTGGGCAATGAGGTCACTCCCAATATCGTATTTACGGGTCTGGAGGTTTCCAGCCGAGCCCGGCGCATCTACAAGCCCGAGTTTTCGGTCAACCTCAATTTGGGCACGCAGATCGACCTCGACTATACCGAAAACGAGATTTTCGTGACACTGGCAGCCCTTAGCTATTGCCAGCCCGAAAAGAACCAGTATGCCTACTATCTGGAGGGATTCGACGACGAGTGGATTCGCTCGGGCAACCGCAATCAGATTGTCTACACGCACCTGTCGCCGGGCCGTTATGTCCTGCATGCCAAGGCAGCCAACAACAACGGCATCTGGAGCGACAGTGAAGCCACACTGCGGCTGGTCATCCATCCGCCGTTCTATTGGAACGTCGGGTCCATCATGATCTATATCCTGCTCTTCGTGTTCGTTGTCTTCTTCGTGTTCGCCCAGTGGCGCAAGCGGTCTGAGCTGGCCCATCAGCGGAAGATAGAGGAAGTCCGCGACGAGAACGAGCGGCGCATGCAGGAGTCGCGCATACATTTCTTCACGATTATCGCTCACGAGATTCGCACGCCCGTCTCGCTCATCATCGCGCCCTTGCAGAAAGTGCTTGCGCAGAGCAGCAGGTTGCCGGCTGAAGTGCAGGCCAACCTCTCTGTCGTAGACGGCAACAGTCGCCGGTTGCTCGACCTCGTCAACCAGATGCTCGACTTCCGCAAGTTGGGCGACGGCTCCCTGCAAGTCCATCCCCGTCCGACGGCACTCCGTCCGTTGCTTGAGAGTGTGACCTCAAACTTTGAGGACGCTTTCCGTGACAGCGGCATCACCTTTAGTGTTACCTGGCCGACAGCCGATTTCACGGCGTGTGTAGACGGCGAGGCCATGGTCAAGTTGGTCAGCAACCTGTTGTCCAATGCGCAGAAGTATGCCAAGAGCCGTGTTACGCTCAGTTGCGGACCGCTGCTCGGGCCGTCCGGAGCATGGCAGGGATACGAGAGCGCTGATGCTGTGCGCTACTTCGAGATTTGTGTCACCAACGACGGACCGCTCGTCTCCGACAGCGACCGTGAGAAGATATTCCAGCCTTTCTATCAGGCCGACGACAGCAAGCCCGGTACCGGTATTGGCCTTTCCATAGTCAAGAACATCGTCTCGGCGCACCAGGGTCATATCGACCTGCAGAGCGATCCCGTGAGCGGCACGACATTCCGGGTGCTCATACCCTCCAACCTCAAGCCTTGTGAGGAGGATGCCGTTGAGGTTCTGCCCGCAGGTGCGGCAGACAGCGCCGTCAGTTCGCAGAGTGCAGACAGTGCTTCCCGCGATACCGCTGCACCGACATCCGCAGCTACGGCATCCGAACCGGCTGCACCCGCAGCGGTTTCTGCCAAGACCGCACAGCCCGTGGGTGGCAAGACGGGCGAGCGTCCCATATTGTTGTTGGTCGACGACAATGCAGACATGGTCGGATTCTTGGGCGGCAGTCTGTCAGAGCAGTTCGAGGTCCTCACGGCCAACGATGGCAGTCAGGCACTGGCCACACTCGAGACCCATCGGGTTGACGTAATCGTTTCCGACTGGATGATGCCCGTGATGGATGGCCTGCAGTTGTGTGCCAAGGTGCGCGACAACGCTGCCACCAGCCATATTCCGTTTGTTCTGCTCACGGCCCGCACCGACGACGAGTCAAAGTTGAAGGGCGTGGACAGCGGTGTTGATGTGTATGTCGAGAAGCCCTTCTCGCTCGAGTACTTGCAGGCGTGTGTGCTCAATTTGGTCCGCATGCGCAAGTTGCTGGCCGAGAAATACCGTCGTCAGCCTCTGGAGCCGATAGGCGCCTTGTCGCCCAACTCTGCCGATGCCCAGTTCCTTTCCTCCTTCGAGAAGCTTGTAGAGCGACACTTTGCCGACGCCGACGTCAACCACGAGGCCATGGCCCGTGAGTTGGGGATGAGCCGTACGACCTACTACAACAAGATACGCGTGCTCACCGGCATGTCGCCCAATCAGATGATACAGCTGGTGCGTCTCAAGCGAGCCGCCCGTTTGCTGCAGGAGGGGGCCACCAGCATCAGTGAGGTATGCTATGAGGTAGGCTTCACGTCGCCCAGCTACTTTGCCAAGTGTTTCCAGCATCAGTTCGGCGTCAAACCTTCCGAGTTTGTCGCCAATGCCAAACAGAAGAGCTAAGCGTTGTACGGTGACGTACGGCTTGGCTCTTCCGCTATTACTTATAATAAACCTTATATGCACCTGTTTCCGCACATGTTTGCGGCTTTGGCCAGTAGTCTGATGGCTGATGTCCTCTTCCTCTTGAAGAACTTGGAAAGTGCGCTTGCGAAGAGACCCCGAATCCGTAGGCTCTCCTACACTTCCCGTCTATAGGAGGCAGGCTATCGTCCGGGCCATCTTGTCTGTCATGTTTCCTTCGGCCGACCAGCCCAGTGCCTGGAGCTTGTCCGTGGCGAATACAGATTTCGTGACGACATTATATCCCATCCTTTCCTGGTCCGAGGGCAGGTCCATGACCACTTTCTTTCCGCCTATGGCGGCTATCATCTCCGCCAGTTCCCTGATCGAGATGTTCGAGGCCGGGTCGGCGATGTTGTATGCTTCGCAGGCGTGTCCTTTCAGCAGGATGTGGAGCAGGGCAGAGGCGCAGTCGACCACATAGCACCATGAGCGGTATTGGGCGCCGGTGCTCTTCATGACGATGTCTTCGCCGTTCAGCACATTGCGTATGAACTGGGCGTACACCCTGTTGTCCGATTCCGTGTAGTGGGGGCCGTACACGTGGCAGGGTCTGGCGATGACCGACTCCATACCATATTCCTGGCTGTATGCCACACACAGAGTTTCGGCGGCCCGTTTGCTCGAAGGGTAGCAGCTGCGGGGCGAAACCGGATTGACATAGCCGCTGTAGTCCTCGGTGAACGTCCGTCCGTCGCCTTCGCCGTACACCTCGCCCGACGAGACATAGAGCAGGCGCTTTAGGCCGTGCTGTTTGCCGTATTCGAAGAGGTTGGCCGTGCCCGTGATGTTCGACTGAATGACTTCGACGGGCTTTTGGGCAAAGAAATTCGGACTTGCGTTGCTGGCTGCATGTACGATGTAGTGCAGGTCGATGTCGGCGGTCAAAGGGCGGGTGACATCATAGGGGAAGAAGTGGAACCCTTCGTCCTCCCAGTAGTCGGCAAATCGTTTCTTCGCCCTCTCTTCGTTTCGTCCGCAGGCATAGACATGGTAGTGCCTTGGCGTGTGGGCCATAAGGACCTCCACCAGGCAGGAGCCGATCAGTCCCGTGGCGCCTGTGATGAGGATGTTGCATCCGTCCAGACAGTCCCAGGGCAGGTCAGCCGTGGCGGCTTTTCGGATGTCATCGCGGTAGGTCATTTCAGCCATTCGTCCTTAGTCGTATGTAGCAGGGCCTTCAGTATCTCCAGGTCCTCGACAGTCGTGACCTTGATGTTCTTCTCCGAGCCCGGCACGATGTGCATCTCATGGCCGCCGGTTTCGGCGACCAGCGTACACGAGGCCACGCTGTCGGTGATGCCCAGGGCTTTGGCCTCCTCGTGCACTTCGACGATGGTGCCCAGTCGGAACGTCTGCGGCGTCTGCGTTCTGATGAGTTTGTCGCGCGGCACGCTCTTGGTCGACGTAAATCCGTCCTCGCTTTCCAGTATGGCCTCACGGCACTGTATGCCGGTAATGGCATATCCGTAAGCCTTGCAGATGGCGATGTTTCCGCTGATGATGTCCTGGCTCAGGAGCGGGCGGACCGAGTCGTGAATGAGCACCAGGTCATCGTCCTGGCAGCCCTGTTCCTTCAGTCCGTAGATGCCGTTGTGGATTGACTCCATTCCCGACTTTCCGCCTGGGAAGATCCATTTCAGCTTGCTGATGTTGTATTGGTTGGCATAGGCCTGCAGCACCGTCTCCCAACCCTTGAGGCACACGACGGCGATATAGTCTATGTCCGGATGCATCTGGAAGCACTGCATTGTCCGGATGATGATGGGGCATCCCTCGATGTGCATAAACTGCTTTGGGATGTCCTGTCCCATCCTGTTGCCCGATCCGCCGGCTATGAGGAGCGCTATGTTCATGATTTCTTCTCCCTTGGTCTGCTGCCCAGCTCAGGCAGTTCGGTGGCGCGCACGGTGCGCATCTCGTCCAGTTTGCGCAGCAGTTTGGCCTGTTCCTCCGTAGCGAGACCCCAGCGCAAGCGTTTCTTGTTGTACTTCCACCAGTTGACCAGGTCGAGGTTGTCCTTTTTGCGTTTGTTGGGCAAGTGACCGTGTTTGGTCACATAAGCCTTCATCTTTGCATAATTTTTGCGCCATGCTTCTTCGCGGTGTGTCATAGGTCAAAAAAGATTATTTTTGTATGTCATTTGACGCTGCAAATATACAAAGATTTGTCGACGCTGCAAAATTCCGGACGTTTTTTCTCATATTCCGGTGCAGAGAGCACACATTGTGTGTCATATTGGGCGTTTTGCGGGTCAGTTTGTCATTCCATCTCCGCAAAATGTAGCATTGGGCGACAAAATGCGGCGCGCAGCCCCACATTTCTTTTCCGTTTGTCGTTTGTTTCAAAAAGAAGTCGTATCTTCGCCATTGGATTTGTGAGTCCGGGAGTGTATATTCGATACCGGCAGACCGAGTAAAGTATGAAACAGAAGGACGACGACATACAGCAGACCACAGGTGTTGGGCCCGGGCCCGATGCTCCTTCCGCAGCTGCGGCAGATGTAATCGGTGCAAGTCCCGCTGTCGTCCCTGAGGGCGTGCTGGCGGCGCGCATTCCGCGCTGGTATGTGCTCAAGACCACCTATGGTCGCGAGCAGAAGGCCAACGACTACCTCGTCGAGCATGGCATCCGTACGTTCTATCCCACCCTTCGGGTCAGGAAGAAGGTCGACGGCAAGCGCGTTGCCCTCGAGGAGAGCCGTCTGCCCAACCTGTTCTTTGCCTACGGCACAGAGAAAGGGTTGACCCCGCTGGTGCAGCAGAATCCCGAGATGCCGTGCCTCCGTTTCTATTGCCGTTATTCCAAGCGTTCCGACCGGCCTCGCCGCGAGCTGATCACCGTCCCGCAGTGTCAGATGGATGCTTTGATGCGCATCTGCGCGGCCGACAAGATGGACACCCGCATCTATCCCGAGATTATCCGCAAGTTCCGGACCGGTGCATTGGTCCGTGTCACTCAGGGCATCTTTGCCGGTGTCGTCGGACGTGTTGCCCGTTTCGACGGACAGCAGCGTGTCGCCATCGACATCGGCGACCTTTTCACTGCCACCACCTCCTACATCCCCACCTCCTATCTGGAGCGTATAGAAGAGTAGCCGGTCTGCATTCGGCTTTGCGGCAAGATAA